>NZ_RHLQ01000009.1 GCF_003711845.1 Lysinibacillus halotolerans | reverse complement strand
CAATTTTTTGAGAAGAACCTACACCAAGGAAGTAATCAGCTGCAACTCCCGCTGCCATTTTACCAACCGGCATTGCAACAGATTCTATAATTGTTGCCGGAATTGGTAATACCCCATAAACATAATTTCCATCTGCTGTTAAAACTGTTGTAGCAGGGAATAGTTTTTCCCAATAATCTGCAGGGTTAACAACTAAAATGACGTTACTCACTTTTCTTTTACCGTTTTTAGTAAGAGGGTACATCACATTTTTACCAAGTGACTTTGGTGTTAAATCTGATAATGCTGTTGCTGTTTTATCAGGATATACACCATCTACTACCGCTCCATTTAAATCTTTAATCATTCCAATTGGTTCATCTTTACCAGTACCCGAAACAACAGCAGTTTCTAAAGCGATATTACAAGCTTCTACTAATACCGCGCGAACATATTTATCTAACCATTCAGGTCCTAAGTTCAGCATTGATTTAGCGACTGGTAAATAAGCTGATAATTTATATAGATTTGTATTAACAACATTAAATCCGTTATCAAGTTTTTTCTTGATTGCGTCTGTTAATTTACCCCAAAATGCTGGGTTTACATCACCGTTTTTAGTAATCCATTTAGTGACACCAGTTGTATTTACAAAAGTAATTGCTTGTAATAAAGCGTGTGATTGTTCTAATTCATCAAATACTCGATTAATTACCGTCGCGGGTACAAGCTCTTCAACTCCGCCAAAACCTTCATTGTTAATAACAGCATTGTAATACTTTTGTTCTGCAGAAGTTAATGGACGTATACCGCGCTCAGCTAAGATACGAGAATCGCTCATTTCGTTTGTAACCAATGACTGTGCTTCTTGTAATATTTGGTTTTGAATGCCACCTGCAAGCGCCACTAGAGCATTTGCAAATTTTTCTGTGTCCCCTTCTTGTAAAGCTGCAACGATATTAGACTTCATTTCATTTTGTGCTTGCATATTTTGATCTGGGTTTAAAATTCCTGGCATATTATTTGCCCTCCTATTTTTTTAAAATAAAAAACGCTACTCGTTTGAGTTGCGCTTGAATTTATTAAGAATATTTTGTTTTTCATTTTGCTCTGGTTTTTTATTTCGGAATTTTGCAAGAATGCTATTTTTTACTTCTAACGGATCTAGTTCTTCTTCTTCCTCTTCCTCTTCTTCTGACTGAGTTGTATTTCCAACACTATCTGCAAAACCTACTTCTACAGCTTCTTCATCTGTAAACCAAGTTTCAGCAACGATGAGTTTTTCTACATCTTCTTTTTCACCTTTGAATCTAGTCATATAAATATTGGCAATGGATTTATCAATACCTTCTAATGCATTCAATGTTTTTTGAATATCGGTTTTGGTACCCCAAACCCATGTTGATGCCTCATGAATCATGATCATAGAACCCGTATTCATAATCACTTCATCACCAGACATGGCTATTAAAGAAGCTGCAGATGCTGCAACACCATCTATATGGATAATAACTTTTGCATCATGGTTTTTTAAAAGGTTATAAATAGTAATACCATCAAATACATCTCCGCCAAGAGAATTAATGTGTACATGAATTTCATCGGCATCAATGTTTTTTAAGGCATTTTCAACATCATTTGCTGATGTTGAATTATCATCCCACCAACTTTCGCCTATGTCACCATAAATAATTAGTTTCGCAACATTCTCAGAAGCTGTTGCTTCAAACTGATTTGTTATATGTTTTTGTCCGTACGTATTGCTGTACGGATTGTTTTTAAAACGACGTTTCGTCAAATGTCTTCACCTCCTTCTAATGCAGAGGCATCAGAATAGTTTTTAGTGACATATCGTTTATCTGCCCACGGCTCATTAATTCGTTCCCCACCGATTCGCTCAATAATGTCGTTAATCGATAATCCTCCAATAGCAAACAACTTATCTAGTGCTGTTGCTAAGTCAGATAAATCTGTCACTTTAATATTCGTAGCATCTATTTTTATATAGTTGCCATTTAGATATTCTTCTTGCTTGTACCATTTTTTATTGACTTCTGCTGAAATCAAATCGATTAGTGGTAGCAATCCAAACATTAAGAAATAATTAACTAACTCCTTTACGTTCACAACGTCACCTTTCACTAATCCCCGTGGCACATGTAAGGCTGAGGAAACAAAATCAAATATATCATCCACTAAATTGCGAACGTCACGACTATCGTTTTTATTTGCTCCACTTTTTCCATTACCACTTAAATCTTCTAGTGTGTAACCATCCTGTAATTGAAAAATAGCTCCGGCATTATTAGCTTCCAACCAAGGTTTAAATTGAGCTGTAAGCATCTCGTTAATTTGTTCTTGGCGTTTGTCATTTTGTGGTCTTAAGAAATCCCCTTTTAATACTAGTCGTTTAGCATTAGAACGCTTATAAATATCTCTAGCAGAAGAAATAAGAGAACCATAGTCCGAATATAGTGTGTTTATAACATTCATCACGTTTTCGTTATTTAGTTTGAAATAGAAAACTTGGCTTTCTTTAAAAGTTTTAGTTAAACTCAAATCTCCTATTGTCACACCGGAGTAAGTATTTTCTTTAAATGCATATTCTTCTTTGTCGAAACTATCAGCGACATACCACATTTCATTTTGAGGAATTACCAATACTTCATTATTGTAATAGAGTTTGTAAATTATCTTTTTCCAGAATTCAACTGCATTTTCATTTTGGTTAGGCGCTACATTCATTAGGTAATAGTTAATTTTTTTCACCGATTTGTTATTTTCCATCGTTTTAAACTCGCATCTTGCAAATGCGTCAGCAATTAAATTTACACATGCATCTATTGCTAGTCGTTTATATGAGTCTGCAACTGTAAGTTGTACAACAATGTTCATTAAATCTTTATTTGACGAAAATGGATTCCAATTTTTTAGCCAACCAAACATTGACATGGTACCACCCCTTTCTAAATAACAATTGGTTTGAACTCTGCTAAAGATTCATAGTCAATGTCTCCATAGTCCTCTAATTCAGAGTCAAAATTCAGTGCATGTAAAAAAGCGAAAAAACCATCTGTTTTTCGCTTTTCAGGATCTATTTTTTTGTATTCTTTGTTTTGATTATCCAGGTAATCTACATAAACATTTCCGACATACCATCGCATTAATGGATCATCGCCAAAAACTAATGTTTGATTAATAAACATATCATCAACTAATGGTGATAATTGAGAGTGTGTAAATTTCCCTGTACGACAGACTTCCACTTCAAAACCTGCCTCTTTAAGTGCTGGACCTAATATCCTGGCTCTATAAGTATCTAAAGAGATTTTCTTTATATAAAACGTTTCTGCTTGTTTAACAAACCAAGCAACTATCTTTTCTGGTGGAATCGACTTACCATAAACTATTTCTGCAAGTCCTTTATCCAGAGCAATCTGTACAATATCCTTATTGATGTCTTGTAATTCTAATGCTTTTTGGTGAATAAACGTATGGTGTAACCAATAACGTTTCCCATTGTATTTGGCTAATAATCCAACTGAGCAGAAATCTCGAACATCTGCAAAGTCAACACCGCCGATTGTATCTAACCCTTCTAGTTTGTCATATGGAACAGGCTGATTTGTTGCTAAACGATCCTCATATGAAGCAACTTCAAAACGAGTATCTTCAACTGGGCAGTTCATTCTCTTTGTCATAAACTCAATACGAATAGCCGCGTTTCGTTGCATTTGACTATATTCCTTTTTCATTTTTCGTTGTAAATTAACGTTGTATGGTAATGAAGGATTTGCCTTCTCCCAATTTTTAAAATCGTCAACCTCACTAGGATCATCTAATTTACAAATAAACGGAAATAAAGAAGATTCCTCAATTCCAATTTCACCATGTAAGATTGCACGTGCTTCTTCTTTTAAATCATCTAACGGGCCTCCTCGAACTTTCCCATCAGTAGACATATGAAATTCCCTATAATCTTTTATTTTACCCCCACCGGAAGTGAAAACTTTGATAGTTTCGTAATCTTTATATTCATGCTCTTCATCAAACGCAACACACCCTGAACGCTTACCATCCTTAGTTCGAGCATTTGATGTATTAAAAGTCAACGTGCTTTTTGTCGCGTTATTTTGAATCTTTTCTTTTGAACGATAGAAAGCATTTTTCAATTTTTTTAAGTTTGCTTTCTCTTCCAATACGTTATATACATCTTCAAATGACGTTTTTGCTTGCGTCTCTGATGTTGCCACAATATCAATATGATAATTTGGTATTCCATGCTGCTTTGTCATCATAAAAAAAGAATCCCATGAAAAGAATCCATTTTTACCAGCACCACGCCCCATATAAAGAAGGTACCTATCGAATACTAATGAATCATCTGATTTCCAACGTAGACCGAATATAAAAACATTCACGAACTTCTGCCAGTCAAATAGTTTATATGGAAAATACTTTGCTGGTATCTCAACGCTATCATTAACCATTTGGTGGTTAATATACACATCGTCACGAGCCAGTATTTTAAGGATGTAATCTTTTAGAAGAAACTGTTCTTCGCAGGCAGCCACTTTCCCAGATTCAATTAAATCAAAATACGTATCTATGAATTCATGTGAATTACACGTCGTCACCATCATCATCACCACCTGGCTTTTCTACTTTTGAAGCATCTAAGCCTAGCTCACTAAGAAGTTTTAACATTTGTGCATTGGTTTTGTTCAACTCCGTCACGCTATCATTCTTCTTTTTATTAACACTACGACCATTTACCACTAAAACCGTTACTCCACGTTCTTCAATATCTGCGATCAATTTATTTTTTACATCCCATAAAGACATATAATCATTTATTAAATCGCTATAGTGAGCTTGTACTATCCCGTTTTCTTCCAATTGCTTCCGTAAACTAGCTTCAATATTTTTACGGGTGCGTTTGTATTTTTCATTTTTCACCGTTTTTGTGTGCAATTCATTACTATTTTGTTCTTCATCTTCATCATTTTCAGTAATTTTTTTGGCCCAATCATAACGTCGATGCCAACTTTTCACTGTATTAATAGATACATCGTACTTTTCCGCAATTTCCTTGTATTTCAAACCTTTTTTATAATCGATTAACGCTTGTTCATGATTCTTTTTTTCCATCTCTCCACCACCTTGCACCCCTAACTACTAGTTGCAACTTGTATGCAAATCGAACTCACGTGAGGAAATGAAAAAATATTTTTTCCCATCGCCCCCCTCCGTTGAATTGTCCCCCGAAAAAAAGCCGAATTTTTTTAAGGGGGGTATAAAATTGTTTTTGGTTTACCATTTCTCTTCGTTAACAAATCTTTTTCCTTGTTGGACCATGATTGTCCCATAACGATCATGCATCTTGTTATGACAAGAGTTACATAAGCTTTCTAGATTACTAAGAGTTAAGGCTAATATCGGAACCACTTTAACTTCTTTTAAGTGATGAACGCACTGTGCTCTACGATACCTACCTTTACGTTTACATTCTTGGCATTCATAATTGTCACGCTCAAGTGCTTGAAGTCTAAGCCTCATCCATTCACGAGACTTATAAAACTTCATGAGATTGCCCTCATGAATGTATCTCATAAGCTCTTTAAAACGTTTCTGACTAATCATGTATAACGCTCCTTTTCATAGTTCAAAACGTTTTTCCCTTTCACTTATAAGTGGCATTCGTCAGGTAGTGCACCCTATAACACAACATATCTATAATTCTGTTGCGTTTTATTTTTGCCGTTGCATTCTTGTTATTACTGTATTTTAAAAATTATTTATTTAAAAACGCACAGTTCCTAAATTATGTTGTGTTAAAGGGTTGTGGGTGCAAATATTATTCTTTAAAATTAATTAAATTTCTATTAAAATAAACATAAAAAAAGCCGCTACTCATAATGAGTGCGGCCTTTGTATTTTAATTTAACCCTAGCTTTGTTGCAATTCCCGGAATATATATACTAACTACAACCAAAGCAAAAACTCCGATGGTTACACATGTAAACATGATCTTCTCTAACCATCTAGGCATTCTGATTAATTTATAAATAATTAATTGAACACCTATTACTAAGATTATTATTCCACCTATAATAAGTATATGATTTCGAATAACTTCTGCACCTTGAGACATAAAAGATAAATCTACTCGAGGCAAAAAACCCACCACCTTTTCTATACTTTTTATAATTATATAATTAAAAAGAACTACTTTCTAAGTATTTTTCTTTAAATTAAAAAAAGCCACGATCTTATAGATCGTGACTTATGACACTAGCTTTAATTACTTTATCTATATTTAATTTTATTGCTTCTAATGATCTCTTTTTCTCTACAATTTCTGAATTTGTTGCCGATAATTCAATTTCTAAAAGGTTATATTCATCTTCTAAATGTCTGCCATGTAAGTTCCATTGTTTTTCTATTTCCTCTTGTTCAAGGTTATCTTCTAATTCATCAAAAGAATTTCTTATAATATCCCATCTCGCTTCAATAATACGCATTCTTTTTTTCTTTTCATCAATAACCTTTTGAATTTTTGCTAATTCATTCTCGACTTCTACATACCAATTATTTAAATCTTCTAATACATAACTTTCTAAGACCAATATTGACATCGCCCTTCAATCTATAATTCTAGGTGGCAAATAATTTGTTTACAACTAGTATTAGTACTGCAGTATAAATAGATTAAACTAACTTTTTTGAGGTTTTTTTATTCTGAATCTAAACAAATTAGTAGCATTTTTATTATTTTCAACTTTCGGGTAAGGTACACCAATTTCTTGATAGATTTTTTTCATAACTAATATATCATCAAAGAAAAGTAGACCGTATTTATTAGATGCTTTAATGATTTTATTTATTATATATTCGCTGTAAGTACAGTTGTTAAATTCACTTTTTAATTTTATTTCATTCCCCTGACTATCCCACTTATTAACAAACCACAAATTGCTTTTTACTGAAAATAGATGTTGTCCAAAAAGTAGTATAGTTGCTTTTTTAAAACAATACTCGAATGTTTCTTCATTAATTTTCATTGTGAAAACATCATTTTCACTTATTCCTTCAATATTTCTTTCATACTCTAGAACTTTAGTAAAAGCAGTTTTATTATTTTTTAATATTAACAAGCCTCGATTTAAATCACGGCCTGAATAATTAGTCACAAGGTATTTAACTAAAAATCCCGTAATTTCATAGTTTGATATCTCTATACTCTTAACTAAACCTTGTAATAAAATGACCAAAAGAGACGTCTTATTTCTATTATCTTTAACGTCATAATCATATACAATATTAGTTATGCTTTTTATTTGATCATTAGTTATTAATTTCATTAACAGATATTTATAAGTAATCAAAGTTTGTTCTTCAGGCAATCTACTTAAACCCTCTAGAAAAATTAATAGTTGCTTTTCATCTTCCAAATCAATAACATCAACTAAATCATGTAAACTTATTTTAAATATTTTAACTAATAAATGATCATTATCAATGTACAAATTAAAATATAATGAGATAGCCATTTTTGCTTTATTGTATTGCTTATTTTTCAATAAGTTACCAATTAATGATAAATTACTTCTGATTGCAGAATGATATAACGGAATTATCTTCTCAGGTTCTTCCTTTAATAGCCTAGTAGAAGCTTGAAAACCTTTACGGTCCATTACCTTTAATTTATTAAACATCTTTTTAAATTTCTCAATATTTTCTTCAAACTCTTTATTCATATCATTATCAGCAACAAACTTTAAATTTTGATAGACACTTTCAAGACTAAAATGGAATTTCCTGTATAATTTGTCCAAGTAATCTTCAAACTTTATGTCTCTATCCATTGATAATATGGTGTCAAATAATTTCGAAGCATGATTTATTGAATCAACAAGCATATTGTCTAAACTCATTGTTCTAAAAAGATATCTAATAAATTTAATAATATAATGCAGTAAAAGTACGAGGCCTATACAGAGAATAATTACATTCCAAAATACCTCTTTTGTTATTTGTAATGAATCTCTATAATTTTGGTTATTTAATTGCCCTGTATATGTACTAATAATTAAAAAACCGAAGAAAATATTAAAAAGCATTAAACACACAACAAAAATCAACAGCTCATTTTTTCGATTATTTGTCGAAGCTGAAGGGGACACACTTTTTTGCTCTCGAGATGTAAAAACATAAATTGCTGATAATAATGAGATAATAATTGTTAAAGAACTAATAATAGTAGTGATAACTGTTTTAACATGTCTATCATTAATATTACTAATGCCTATTGCATTGATTAAGTCACCTAACGAATCTGTTAAAACTTTCGGAGGTGTATTAAGAAGTGATAAACTCCAGTCCAATAAGAAAGTAATTCCCCCTATAGCAAAAAATAGCAATAGGAAGTGGGTTTTTATTATATCTTTTATTTTTTGAAAACATATTGAGATGTATGTTTTTAAATAAATATATGTTTTAGAATGAATAATTACTTTAAAATACTGTTTAATTTCTGTACACCACTTTCTAATATGTATTATATGGTAATAAAAAAATGTAAACAAAAAGGGCGATAATATCGCCCGAAGTTATCATATCAACGTACTAATGCATGTTCTACCTGCTCAGAAAAAAATTTTTTAATTAATTCTTTTTCTATAACTTGATTTTTTTTTGTAAATAACCATGGATCTTCTTGATGAGTTAATTCTTCTAACGTTTTACCATCCAAATCTCCATATTCATACCAAACATTTTTGATAATTTCTTTTTCTTTCTCTGTTAATAAAGAATCATCAAATGGCTCACGTGGAATAGTATAGTAACCATGTCTTTTGTATTCATCATAGATTGTTCGATTAACTGGCCCATGATCCCAGGCTAGTAAATCATCATTAAAAAGTGGATTACTTGTTTCTCTTAAATAATACCCTTGAGCATAATATAACAATTTCTGTAGTTTTAACGGAGTAATAGCAAATTTTGTTGTTTCTGTACTTAAAGAAATAAAGTATTTTGCAACATCTCTAACATCTGCCATTTTAATCCCTCCTATCTTAATATTATTATATATAGTCTTATTTAGTATTACAAGGTATCAAATTGTATTATTCTGTATTATAATTTAACGTTTTGTTTTAAAACTGACTGTTTTGGTTAAAAGTATTATACCCAATTTAAAGCATTTTATTTCAGTTTGTTCATCATATGCTATCAATAAAAATTTGTTCACAAATGAAATAAAATAAAATAATATTAATTATCGGTATAATCCAGCAATCTTTTCATCCAAGGTATCTTGGCCAACCCCTATATAAAAAAGCGTTGTTGTTTCTTTTGAATGATTAAATATCTTCATAAGCGAAGCAACTTCTTTATATTTAGAATAAAAAGTGTATCCGAATGTCTTTCGCATTGAGTGGGTACCAATTGGCTCTGGATATCCAATAGCCTCTGCAGCTTCTTGTATAATTCGGTAAGCTCTAGTTCTATCAATTGGTTTGGGCTTGCCTGTATTTGTTTTTTTCTGACTTTCAAAAAGATAGTCAGTATTTCGTAAATCCTTTATATACTCGTCTAATACCTTTCTTAAAGGACTTGGAATGATAAACCGTTTTTGTTTACCAGTTTTTTTTTCAAAAATCATAATATGTGTCCCCAATACATCTCTCTTCTTTAATGGCAATATGTCTGATATACGTAAACCTGTATGAATCCCGACCATAAACATCACGTAATCTCTCATGCTATTTTCCTTAAAGTAATTTAGAAATTCCTCTAACCAATCTTTTTCACGTATAGGCTCTACATATCTCATGACATTACCCATCCTTCACTTTCGATTTTCTTTTTACAAGTTTCAATAGTCTCCCAGACAGTTTGCTTTGTTATCCCCAACATCTCACCAACCTCCTCAAAACTAAAGCCTTGTGCATAAAGTTCTAATATTTCCTGTTGGCGTTTTGTTAAAGAAGATACAATTTCTTTTGCTATTTGAGATTTATAAGAATCCTCCTCGATTTCATCTGATGATGGATTATCATGACTGTATTGATCGTAGCTCTTGAAATGTATTACATTTCTTTCGCTTTTCATTTCTCTTTGATAAACTGCTCTTCTTTCAATGCCTCTCATTAGTCCTGGTTGCCGACCTGTTGCTAACCATTCGATAGTAAAGTTAATAGTTCTTAAAGCAGCATTTAATATTCTTTCATCATGCTGCAGCATAAGTAGATGTTCTTTCCCAGTGGAATTTAAATGTTTTTGCTTTTTATAAAATCGAATTTGCTTTTGTATTTCCCTCAGCTTATCCTCTGTGAAAATTAAACTAGCTTGATATTCTTTTAATAAATCAATCACTTATACTGCACCTGCCTAACTTAATTATTTTTTTCGAAATGAACCTTTTACACGTTTATAAATGTCTCTATTAATTCCCATTAGCGCCTCAATTTCTCTCTTGCTTAACTTCTCTTTAAAATTTTGCGATTTACTTTTTTTCTTTCTCTTCTTCATTGGTTTAATAGCAAGTCCATTTTTAATTAGCTGCTCCTGTAATGTGCGTGTCATATATACTCTCCCCTATTCACAAAATAAAAAGGACATCAAATCATGAGAGTGCCCATACTCTCAAAATTCGATGTCCTCGGTTGTTCCGATAGACTTATAATTTTTCGCTACATTCGTGTACTGCTCTAGTTGGTTTATTTGATTCCCAACTAATTATAGTTTTACCGAAACCTGTTGTTGGTGCTTGCACCTTTTTCATTTGCCCATCTTTCACTAAGTAAATTCCATCTTGCAAATCTTGTAGTTGTTTGCCCATTCAACCACTCTCCTGCTATAATAATAATGTCGAGTTATAGCAAGAGAGTGAGAGTCGTAGTTGCTGCTACGGCTTTTTTATTTGTCGTAAATTATTGTGGTTGTGGTAAAAATAAGTGTTAATGCAACTGAATCCTTTCTATTTTTTATACTGTTTGTAACTTTGAACTAATAAAGAAATAACATTTTTCCTTTGTTTTAAATCCTTCATGAAGTTCCTCATTTTCAACTTCGTAAAACTTGTCCGTTTTTCTAATGTTAAATGATTCAATTTTAACTTCTTCATTTTCTTTCAAACCATTAATTTTTTTATATACCGGATCACTTTCTAATCCTAGTACCTCGTACAGATTCATTTGTGAAAGCAACTAATATACCTCCTTGGTGTTTTCGAAGCTTCTTTTGTAATCGCAGTTCCCTGTGCTTAATGTATCGCTCTATTTCTTTTTCATACAACGCTTTTTCTTGGTCGCTTATATCACTTGTTTCCAAATCCTTAAGTAAAGCCTCAACATAGCTATTCATGATTCCACCACTTTCTTAGTTCGTATGAAGTATTATCACCTCACTCTTCTACCTCAATTCTTTCTCTTACAGTCGAATTGAATATCTCTCCAATTTTTAAGAGCTTGCTATATATTGGGCAACCATCACAAGGTTCATTCGATCTATCAGTTCGAGTAATACAAATCTCCTTGCAATGCAGTTCCCACAAAAGTTTTTGTCTCTCACAAGCTAATATTCTTTTTGGTTTATCTATGACACCCATATTACCCTCCAATACATTACACATAAGTTATTTATAAGATAATTATGTATAATATTGACATTTAAATTATTTCTCCTTTTATCTACCCCTTTTCCCAAAATCTTTTACAAATCGTTGCCCACCGTATTCTATAACTGTAGGTTTCCCATCTTTCGTTTTGACGATCTTCATTTCGTATTCAAGAGTATCTAAACTGAAATGAATGGATTGTAAGATTTCTTTTAGTTTTTCTACCTGGATCGTTTTTTGTTCTTTCAACGCTTTTCGCAATAAATGTTTAGCATGATGAAATTTCATTTGAATTTCTCCTCTCTAAACTTACAGATAAGATATTAATAAGATAGTTACGTGTAAAGGTTGTTTATTTCATTTTAAAAATTCAGTTCCATTCTTTAAATCTAACTATGTCTGAATGCTTTATATTGGTACTTGCAAACGTCCAATTATCTTTGTTGTATTTATAGTGATATAAAACATCAACTGACTTTTTATAGTGCTTGATTATTTTATAAAGACCATCAATGACACGGTTTTCTATACTAATATGATACAAATGTAAATAAGAACCTTCTGGAAATAGTCTTAAATCTTTAGGATTTTCATACCAAATTTCAAAGTCGAATGTTAGTTGCTGCATCTAAATATCACCTCATCAGTACCCCGCCTCCTGCCGTTGGTGATTGATATTGTTTTTTTCGAGGTAAGCTTCACAGATTTGCTTCCAGTTGAAGCCCAGTAAATCACCTAACCAATAAAATTCTTCGAATAATTCTCGCCAGTGGGCTACAAAGTGAGATTTGCTAAATTCCGATATAGTGGTGAAAACCAATTGGAATTGTTTAGTTACATCAGTTTCATTAGAATAAAAAGCATCCCAATCTAAATCCTCTTCGGCATCTATTTCTAGCCCAATACTCAAAATAAAATGTAAGCAGTCAACGTATTCCTCTAATAATGGGTTGACCCATACCGCACCCACACCCAAGTGACTATCTTGTTCTGTGTAATCTGTTAAATACTTTCTTGTTCTCGGTTCCTGGTCCGTTGACCAAAACTTAAACCCTCGCCATTCATTCGCACATTCACCTAACTCAACTTGTAAGGCAAGAATCTTTTTCTCCAACCGATTTTCATTTTCTTGTACTGGATGCTCATTCAATATGTGTTCATCTAATACTCTTTGTGCTTCAAATAGTTTTTGTAAGTTCATGTCTTTTGCTCCTTCATTTTTTATACATACGGCAAGCTATCTCACTTGCCGGTAATCAAAAGGGAGATCATCCTCCGTCACTTCAATTGGCCCCTTGCTACTTGCAAACGGATCTTCATCTACTCTTGTATAATTCTGTTGGTATGTTTGACCCCCATATTGCCCCGTATTTTGCGTTTGTGTTAGTGATTGATAATTTGCACTAGGTTGATAGTTTGAAACCGAATTTGAGCCATCTGAATTGTTTGAGCGTGGCTCTAAGAATTGAATACTATCTGCTACTACATCAGTTGTATATACCCTTTTCCCATCTTGTCCCTCAAAACTACCAGTTTGGATTCGGCCTTCAAGTCCAATCAAACTACCTTTCTTCATGTAATTTGCTAGGTTTTCAGCTTGCTTACGCCATGCGATACATCCAATAAAGTCTGCCTCCCGTTCTCCCTGTTGGTTTGAGAACGTTCTATTTACTGCGACAGTGAATCGACACACTGCTATACCTGATGGGCTATATCGCAATTCAGGATCTTTTGTAAGTCGGCCAACTAACACAACTCGATTTATCATGCTGTTTCCTCACTTTCTAGGAATTTGACACTATCCCAATCGAAATTCATTAAAATCTTTAGCAGCTTTCCAACCTTCGGGGCTCTCCATGCTGTCATAGCGTAGGTATGAGCTTTTGAAGTGTAGTGATAATGATTTAATTCAAGATGACGTTTAGCTTCTTCTTTAGTTAAGAACATTGTATCTGGCACAATAAATTCTTCTCGCTTACAGAAAACTTTGCTAAAGAATCCATCATCATTTAAATGATTCTCAATGTAAGCCCATAAAGTATCTAAATCTTTACTTTTGTCATCAAGTAGTTCCTCTAAATATTCGTCACTTTCAACTTCATCTAAAAAATACTCCTCGATAAAGTCTTTCAGTTCCTCGAACTCACGAAACTCTGTAAGATCCCCATCGTTATAGAAATACGAATAAAAACCATTATCATAATCCTCATTTGCTGGCACTACACGATAATCTCTAATTACCCAAAAACGTGGTGAAGCTTGACTATCATTATCATGTTTTTCTTCGTGTTTCAAAGTTGCCTGAAGTTCTTTTAAAAATTGGATATCCTCTTTCATTTCCGTTTCATCCCTTCCCATTCCGTTTTGAACATGATAATTACTCCCCAAATCGTCAGGATAATTACACCTATATTTCCGATAGTGTTCATCCTGCATCACACTCCAACAAATGCTTATCTTCGTAGATGTTGCCGATAACTTCATACCAATAAATAACTAATCCAGATACATTACAAAGTAGATTTGTTTCTCCTTTGTATTTTGTTAAATGTCCATGTTTAATTTTTAAAACACCATCTATTTTTTCTAACCAATAATTTCGATACAGTTCTTTCGTTTTGAAATTCACTCCATCATTGAAAATTTCTAATACACGAGTATTTATATCTTCTCCATCTTTAAAAGAGTACTTAACAATATCCCCTTCATAAATCTCTTTCCCATTACGATCATTGAGATTTGTGTATTGCATGAGTTCTATTTCTTCAAAAGATGCACTGCTTACTAATCCGAAATCTTTAAAGTCAATTCGGTGATATGTGATTTGTTTGTTTATAAAATCAATCCATTCGACATCTACAATTTCTTTAGTTGACTTTATAAAAGCGCGAAACTTAATCTTACTCACGCAATATCTCTCCTTTTCCAGGTTTCAATTACTCGATAACCCCTATCTAGAAGCATTTTAAACTCTGGATGTTCTATAGGTGCAGTAGCTATCACCTTACAACCATCCTCAAAACCTGTTAAAGTTGCATATTTTTTGTATTTATAAAAATCTTCGTGACCTTTAAAGGTTTTTGTAACAACCTTTGGGCGTTGATCTGGAACATCTATAGGAATCCCATTTTTTCTAAATTGCATATTACCCCTCCAATTTAGCTAATATTTTTTGTCTCTCAGCTTCAAAATCTATTACTTCATCGGATTGTGAATTTGGTTGATCACGCTTGTTAAACCATTCAGGAAGTATTTCTGTTCGTCCGTTATTGTATTTTTTAGGTGCGGATTTCTTTTCATTTTCAGCCTTGATTTGTTTTATCAAGGTAGTGGCTTTTTCCCTTAATTTCTTGGTTGATAGAATATGAGAATTCCAGAAAGTATGGTTTTGTGACCACTCAATTAAATATTCGATTTGTTCCGCCGTTCGACCATCACGTTCCATCATCAAGCGAATATGATCTGACCAAGTTTGTAAGTTAGGCTCTTTAAAGCTTGGGTCATCAACTAATATTTTTTCATAAAGCGATTTTGCTAATTGATAATGTACAGAAGATTCGTCGTAAACTTGTTTGCGACTTTTCTTTTTCTCTGTTGTATTCTCTGTAGTATTCTCTGTGTATTCTCTGGTTATTGGTACTGCCATTTTGTCATGTTCAGATACTGCCATTTTGTCATTGTCCATTACGTCATTTTGTCGTGATTCATTTAGACAATTTGGCGCATTCCTTAATGACAAATTGTCATCTTCGATAATGTCATTTTGTAGTAATGCACCATTACATAGGTTTTCGAGTTTTTCATAATCAATTCGATACCATTTTGTTCTGTCAAATTTCAGCTTATTAAAGTTACCTACGACAAGAATCTCTTTGCTCTCTAACTCTGCAATAATCCTTTGAACGGTGCGTTTTGAGTAAAATGGGAACTGTTCTGCCCATTCGTCTATGGATTTGTACACCCAAGCTTGTCCATCACGAATGTTATTTGAAATACGCAACCAGTAATGCACTTGCTGAACAACAATCGCATTGTTTAAGCCAATTTTTGTTGCAAGTGTTGGTAACACCTGCAACGGTGGTTCATTGATTAATAGATTCATAATTTTATTTCCCCCACTTTTCGACAAAACGTAGTGCATCTTGAAGTTGATATTGTTTAATATCTCGATATGAGCCTACATGATAACGTTCTTTAAGAGCTGCATAGATGGAACGGAACAAGGCTTGTCTAGCGCCTTGATTTTCTGTCAATTCACAAACACGTGCCCCTACGGCTTTACGTAATCTTAATTGTTCACCTGAATGTAACGTTGCATTTTTTACGAGTTGTTCCAAAGTCTCAACCCTCCTTTCAATTTGCTGAAATTGTTTATAAGAAATTGCTAGTGTTTGAGGCACTTCCTCAAGTTGCTCCTTGATTTGGTAGTAGCTTGAAATCAACATGTTGTATGCTTGCCAAGCCTTATCGCTATTGAGTGATTTGGCATGAAGCCATGCTCCTTGTTCTGTCCATAAGTACAGTACTGATACAAATTTAAGGGTAACGTCATCTCGACGTGAGCCTTTGAATTGCTTTAAAGATTCACCAGTTAAGGCGAAATAATGTACACCCTGCTCATAGTGATCATTATTACGTTGAAAATTACGAGTAATAACTTTTGCTTTTGTGCCAAATGCCTCGGCAATTTGTTGAGTAGTTAGTACCCTTTTATCCAAATGCTCTAATACTTGTAATTGCTGCATTTTAACTCCCCCTCACAAGGGTAACGTCATTTTGACGTAAGCCCTTTTTCTTCAACTTTTAACGCCATATTTAAAGTGTCTTCAATGCCACTAACACGTGCTAATTGAGTTGAATAAATAGCTTTGGCTTTAGCAAGTTTATAATCATTCTTAGCGTTTGCTACATCTAGAGCTAAGTCA
Organism: Lysinibacillus halotolerans; assembly: GCF_003711845.1. Classification (GTDB taxonomy): domain Bacteria; phylum Bacillota; class Bacilli; order Bacillales_A; family Planococcaceae; genus Ureibacillus; species Ureibacillus halotolerans. The sequence continues at coordinate 66,425 of NZ_RHLQ01000009.1, read as the reverse complement.
GTTAATTTTTCCTTTTCGTCCGTTAAAAATTGTTTTAATTGTTGAATGTAAGTTTCCATATGATCGCTCCTTGATATTTTTTATAGTTTGGTTCATAATTAAAGAAAATTTATTTTCTGAGTGTCCGCTAAAACAATCAGGTAATTGCAGGTGCTGTATTGCACCTGTTTTTTTATGACTTTAAATACTTTCCTTTCTGCTAAACTATTAGTAGAAAGGTAGGTGATAGATATGCTAACGAATGAACAAAGAGCTCATGATTTAGCGATGTATACGTTGGATTTCAGATATAGACACGTGATCCAAGAACAAGCAAATCAAGGGAATAACGAAATTAAATTTGATCCATACAGTGAATACTTATTTCTGTACAAGGAATACTTAGAAATATTCAAGCGAGATTTTCCACAACATGACCAATAACTTTACCATCCATTAGTACAGTAACTTTAACTACTTTGTTAATAGTCTTCTCCTCACTCGTTGTTCCAACAACTTGTGAGGATTTTTTACTTTCATTCATCTTTGTCACCTACCTTTTGATGGAATCCCATCAAGCAGCTCACAATCATTTATAGGGTTATTAGAGCAAGGAAGTGTGTTTTCACCTTCCTTTGTTTTATTTTAGATTGTGAACTGCTTGACGAGAGCGAGACTATCTCGCACTCGCATTAACTTAACCGATAATGAATAATTCGCCTGTTTCAATTTCTTTTGCTAATTCGGAAGCTAAGTAATCTTTGATACTGTGAATTGCATTTAATTCCCAAGCTCCACCATCTGCTTCAAATAGTGCAACTTGTGCACCTTCTTTTAATCGAAGGATAAATTCGCTTTCTGGTTGTGGTACTTCTGCAAACGTTCTAAAAGGTTTTAAAGTCACTCGACCTGGAATCATTTCATATCCAATTGAAGCAACACCCTTTTTCACAGTTACTTGCTGTGAAAGACCATTGTCTTTAATTTCTGCCCCTGTATCTTCAACAATGTTGCTAACGATTTGAAGAACTGTTTCCTTATCAAGGTTGTTTACAAAGTTTGCTTGCATCATAATTTGGAATCTTTCACGATCCATAAATCTTTCGAATGTAATTTGTGGTAGAAGTGCCTTAGCTTTAAGGTAGTGACGACGATCATTAGTACTATCTAAAGAATCAAATAAGTAAACTTCAGTAGGTGATTTAACGTGAATCATTAATTTTGAATTTCTATCAAATTTAGATTTGATGTAATCTACTAAACCCGTTAGTGTATTAATTTCTAACGTAGCGACATTCGACTGTTCTTTAATTCTTTGCAGGTCAACTGTAGCGAACTTTTGTCCATCCACTTCAACAACCTCTGGGCGTTTAAGATTTAATAAATACTCCATTGCGCTTTTTAACATAGTTCATCATCCTTTTTTATTATTTTTATATGGTATTACTTGAATTGAACAACTTTAGTAGGTTTCGTTTCTTCAATAGATTCAACTGGTTGTCCAGTATCCGTTTTTACTCCCTCGTTATCGAAATACGTTTGCCCAGGTATACCGCTTTTTAATTCAGCACCGACAACGTTTCCTTTTCCATCAAGGTCAATCATCATTTGCGTTTCTACACCTTTGCTTGGTGCAAGCGTTGATTTTACATCAACCATGACTGTAGCTAGACCTCTTTGTTCATTCGCTTTTAATGTCATGGTCATTTGCACCTTACGAACCTTTTTGTGGTCGGTGTTTGGATCAGCTATATTTGTAAGTACTTTTTGAAGTTCTATGTTGAGTTTTTCTGCTAATGCTCCGCCAGCGAAAGAATCTAAGTTAATCATTTGCATGTTTTTTTCCTCCGTTTTTTGTGGTATAATTGTTTTAGTCACATAAGATTTCACGAAAGCTGTTTAATCGTTGCACCGATTAAGCAGTTTTTTTATTTGCTCTGGATTTTAGCAATGCCAACTTTTGATCTGGCGTTAGATACTTCCAGGCTTTAACTTTAATTCGCAAATCTTTTCACCACCTTCGCAACCACACCAATTCTTTTTAAATAATGTGGCATGATATGTAGTTGTTTGCGTTTCTCTAATTCTTGTAGTGCATTGATAGATTTAATTGCGTCTTTCAATAACTCCCTTGCCATGTTCCAATCGCCACGCTCTCTATAAACATCTGCCCTTGCAATTAAGTCTTCGTAACATAGATTTTCAGTCACGATTTTTTGATTGATTTGTTTTAAATCCATAATCTAAAGCCTCCAATAATAAACATAGGTACTAATTGAGCTGCTTGCATAATTGCATCTGCACTAAACAATGAAGCAATAACAACGTCTTCTGAGTTTGTTACCTTTGAAACTTTAACTAAGAATTTTGCCTCAACTGTAACTAGTCCCTTTTCAACTCTGCTAATTGTTGCTTGTGTCGTATGCATCAAATGAGCCAATGCTTCCTGTGACATTTTTGCCTTTTTCCGACACTTTTTTATAAGTGACCCAACATCCATTTCCATTATTCTCACCCCTTTTTATACATAGGATGTATATTATACGTGGGCTGTATGGTAAGTTTTTACATAAATTTATAAAATGAAATTAATAGAGGTAATGCCCAACCTTTAATTTGTTTTGAAGCGTAAAAGATTAGTACCGTAATCAGTTGAATTTCGTTTAATCCATTCAAATACTGCATCACGTGGATATCTTGCACGTGTATGTTCGAATTTTGGAAAATCTCTTCTTGCTACAAGCTTTCTTACAGTAGGTAGTTCGGCTTGAAGAATTTCAACCAAATCCTCTTGTTTAAGTAGTTCAGGATATTTGTACTTGCTTTGCCCATCTTCTACACCTTGTTGGTATGCTCTTTCTACAACTAACGCTAATTTTTTTTCAAGCAATTGAATTTCCAATGAATCAATATCTTGAACCATTTCTTTAACGTCCACTTAATATGCCCCCCTAATGTATCCTCATATCTACAAGGCTGTTTGTGCAACAGCCTTCCACTAAGTTTTTAAGTCTGCAATCATAACTTTAGTTATATTCACCTTAAATGTGAGGTGATTATAATGATCTTCATTTCCACCTTCTTACCTCCTATGCCAATTTTGTATTAAGCGTATCGTTTAATTTGTTCTCAAAAAAAATTTTTACATCTACTTCTAGTGCTTTAGCTATCAATTGTAAATTTACAGCATCGGGTATAATTAGACCTTTTTCTACTTTCCAATACCACTGCTGTGTTTTACCACATTTTTTTGCAACAAACTTTCTAGTAATACCTTTACTTAAACGAACCTTCTCGATGTTTTTATTTACATCTACCAAGTTTTCACCTCCTAAATTAAACGAAACGCTTAACTTGTTTTCATTATAAATTAAACATTACGTTAAAGTCAACCATAAATATTAAAAAAATAAGCGATTCGTTAAAAATCTTTTAACTTATCGTTTAAAAGTGTATATTTAAAAGTAACGTTACGTTTAGAAAAGAGGTGCAATATGACACTCGGAGAAAGATTGAAAGAAGCTAGGAAGTTAAAGGGTTTTACACAAATAGAGGCTGCTACTAAATTAGGGATTACAAACGGCGCACTATCAGGTTACGAGAGAAATTATAGAGATCCTGATACTGAAATGTTAAAAAAACTGGCTAACTTATATGAAGTATCTACAGAATGGTTACTAGGCAACAATACTGTAAATAAACAATTCAGCGATAAAGATGAAAAGGACATAGCTAAACGGGTTGAGGAGTTAAGAAGAGATCTTATGAATGCTGAAGGACTTGCTTTTGATGGTGAACCTATTTCTGATGAAGCAAGAGAATCTTTGTTGGAAGCAATGGAGTTTGGTGTTAGATTAGCTAAAAAAGCCAACAAAAAGTTTATCCCAAAAAAATATAGAGACAAAGAAGAGTAATTCGGTTTGGGGGATTCTGATGGATTGGATAAAGGTGATAGTGGAGAAATTGTACAAAAAGTATAATACAAGGAACCCATATAAATTAGCTAAGTTATTAAATATTCATGTAATTAAGATGGATTTACACGAAGAAATAAATGGCTTTTATCAGTATGAAAAGCGTAATCGAATAATCTATATAAATAGTAATTTATCTGATGAAGAACAACTTATAGTATGTGCACATGAGCTTGGTCACGCAATATTACATATAAGATCAAATACACCATTTATGAGAAAAAACACACTTTTTTCAATAAGTAAAATAGAGCGCGAAGCAAACCGCTTTGCTGCTGAATTACTTATACCGGATGAAAGTTTTATAGGATACAACAATATATATGTTATTGCTTCTTTACATCAAGTTCCTGTCGAACTTGTGAAATTAAAATGTGAGAAGCTTTTTTAACAGCCTTAAATCGAACATATATTCCCTTAAAGGAGGAGTTATCTTGGCATCTTACCAAAAATATAAAACCAAAAAAGGTCAACGTTGGCTAGTTCAGTACTACATAAAAAATCCACAAACAGGTGAAAATAAACCTGTTACTAAGCGAGGTTTTACTTCTAAAGGTGAAGCAGTTAACTACTACGAATTAATAAAAGAAGACATTAAGCTAGGGAAAAAGACATTTGCAAAGTTGACATTTGAAGAAGTATTTAAAGAATGGTTTCAAGAGGAATCGAAAAAACTTAAAGAACCTACAATGAAATCGAAAAAAAGTAAATTTGACAGTAAGATTATACCGCACTTTGCCAAACTTCTGATTGATGAAATTACAGAGGATTATTGTCAAAAGTTTATTGAAAAGTTGGAAGAGGAAATTAAATCGGCACGAGACTATGGTATCCAGTTAAATTTAGTCTTTAAATATGCTAAACGTAAAAGGTACATTACTGATAATCCAATGGAATATGTAGTTTATTCTAAAACTAGATCTGAAAATGGAGAAGAGAATGATGATGAACCATATGATGGTTTTTGGAGTAAAGAAGAAATAGAGACGTTTTTACTTTTAACGGAAACAAATACAGAATTACGAAATTTTGTATTATTCCGTTTAGCGCTATATACAGGTGCACGTAAAGGAGAATTGTTAGCCTTGAGAGAAGAAGATTTGATTGAAGATACAAAGGAAATAAGAATTAGAAAGACCTTGTATTGGGCAAAAGGTAACGTTTATAAACTCTTAACTCCAAAAACAAAAAAAGCATTACGTACTATAAAAGTTGATGATGAGTCTTGGGATTTATTACAAAAGCTAATTCTTTCAAATAAAGCATCCAGATTAGCTGCAGGTAAAGTGAATATAGAAGATAAATTTATCTTTATCCGTGATGAATTTAGACCTCTTCGTTTAGCTTATCCAAACGAGATACTAACATCTCTTTGTAGACGGTTTGGTTTTAGAGAGATTAAATTCCATGGATTACGGCATACACACGCTTCATTGCTCTTTGCTGCTGGTGCTCGAATGAAAGAAGTACAAGAACGTTTAGGACATGCTCGAATTGATACAACTATGAACATCTACACTCACATCACCGAGGATACAAAAGAAGATGTACAAAATAAATTCATGGAATATATGAATAGAAATAACTCTATAGATTCTCAAAATGAGCTAACATCATCAAAACATCATCAAAAGTAGATTTAGCCAATAAAAAAGACTCTTTTCACCGAAGTGAAAAGAGCCTTAAAACGTAAATATATTAACGTTTTGAGAACTGAGGCGCACGACGAGCACCTTTAAGACCGTATTTTTTACGTTCTTTCATACGTGGGTCACGAGTTAGTAAACCTGCAGATTTAAGTGCTGGACGGAAATCTGGGTCAACTTGTAGTAACGCACGAGCGATACCGTGACGGATTGCACCAGCTTGACCAGTGAATCCACCACCGTTTACGTTTACAAATACATCATAGCTACCTTTAGTTTGAGTTGCTTCTAATGGTTGGTTGATGATTAAGTGTAAAGTTTCAAATGGTAAGTAGTCTTCGATGTTGCGATTGTTAATAACAATTTTACCTTCGCCTGGTACTAAACGTACGCGAGCTACTGAGCTTTTACGGCGACCTGTGCCGATATATTGAACTTGTGCCAAGGGTATATCCTCCTCTAATTAATTATCCGCGTAGCTGATAGCTTTCCGGTTTTTGTGCAGCATGTGGGTGTTCTGCTCCAGCGTAAACATGTAGTTTACCGAACATTTTGCGACCTAAAGAGTTTTTAGGAAGCATACCTTTTACTGCTAATTCGATCATTTGTGTTGGGTATTTTTCTTTCATTTCGCCTGCAGTGCGTTGTTTTAAACCACCTGCGAATTGAGTGTGACGGTAGTAAATTTTACCTTCTAATTTATTACCTGTTAATTCGATTTTGTCTGCGTTGATTACGATAACGTAGTCACCAGTGTCAACGTTTGGTGTGAATGTTGGTTTATGTTTACCGCGTAAGATTGAAGCTACTTCAGAAGCTAAACGTCCAAGAGTTTGGCCTTCTGCGTCCACTACTAACCATTTACGCTCTACTTCATGACCTTTAGCCAAGAATGTTGTACGCATTTATATATCCTCCTAATCGATTCGATTACCGTTATTTTTCATTAGTATACACTTAATAAGTTTCGGGGCTTATTTGTGGTTGGTAATGAAAATACCATATGTCATAATATAATATTTTCGCAAGGAAGTCAAGCAAAAAAGTTGCACACCTGGGAAAGTTGTTTTTTCCTTTAAACGATTGATTTCCTCAGTTAATAAAACACTTTTTCCAAATACAAACCGTGTGCTGGCGCGGTTTTACCTGCCTTCCCACGATCCATAGAAGCAATGATTTCCTCCAATTCCTTCGCTTGTCGTTTACCAATACCGACTTCCCAAAGTGTTCCAGCAATAATTCGAACCATGTTATATAAAAAGCCATTGCCTTCTATCACCATATGTAGTTCTTCACCATGCCACGAAAAGCTTAAAGAATGAACGGTACGTACTTTATCAACGACACTTGTATTAGCCGCGCAAAAACATGTGAAATCATGGGTTCCGATAATATATTGGGCTGCTTCTTCCATTTTTGCGACATCTGGTTTCAACCCATTTGTTTCAACAGTGTAATGTCTACGAAAAGGACTTTGCTCCTCTTCACAGCTCCAAATATAACGATAACGTTTTCCTGATACACTATATCTTGCATGGAAGTCGATATTTACTTCTTCCACAGCTAATACGCGAATATCACGAGGTAACTGGACATTTAATGCCTTTTTATAACGCTCAACCGGAATCGCTAGAGACGTATCAAAATGAATAACTTGTCCAGTAGCATGGACACGGGCATCGGTGCGACCACTTGCTGTCACTTTAACCTTTTCCCCTTTATGCATTTTTGTTAGTACATTCTCTAGCTCCAGTTGGACTGTCCGTTCTCCTGGTTGTACTTGATAACCGGCAAAAAGTGTCCCATCATAACTTATTGTTACTTTTAAACGTCTCAATTACTTCACCTCGCTATTAGCTACGATACAAGACTAATAATACGGTCATTGCCGCTAGCACTATTAGACTAATTGTATCTTGCCAATGCCATTCTAGCTGTCGGTAACGGGTACGTCCTTCTCCTCCACGATAACCGCGCACTTCCATCGCTGTCGCTAAATCCTCTGCTCTTTTAAACGCACTAACGAATAAAGGAACAAGAAGAGGTACAACCGCTTTGATTCTTTCTTTCATTGGACCTGCACTTAAATCGGAACCACGGGCCATTTGAGCTTTCATAATTTTATCTGTCTCGTCCATTAACGTTGGAATAAAACGTAAGGCAATCGACATCATTAATGCTAATTCATGAACAGGTAGTTTTAACTTTTTCAAAGGATTTAACAACACTTCAATCCCGTCTGTAATCGAGATTGGGGAAGTCGTTAACGTTAAAATGGAAGTCATTAAGACCAATACTAAGAAGCGAATTGAAATGAAAACACCTTGTCTTAACCCTTCTTCATATATTTTAAAGAAACCGAGTTCGAAAAGAATATCGCCTTCCCTCGTAAAAAATATATGAATTAAAAACGTAAACACTAATAAAAAGATAATCGGTTTTAATCCGTTTAATAAAAAGTATAGACGGATCCGTGACATGAATATAACAAGTAATGTAAATGCGATTAGGAAAGCATACGTCATTACGTTATTAGCAAAAAAGACAACAATAATAAAGGCAAAAACAAAAACTAGTTTGGAACGAGGATCCAGTTTATGAACAAAAGAATCTCCTGGAATGTATCGGCCAAAGATCATTTTTTCCATCATTGGTTGTCACGCCCCTCTCGTAAGGCACGTGCCACTTCATCTGCCAGTTCTTCCTCTGTTAAACAAATTCGAGATAATGGTTGATTCATCAACTGCTCAATTTTCGCCTGAAATCGAACGATATGAGGCGGTTCAAGACGATACTGTTCAAGAGTCTTGCTATCTGCAAAGATTTCCCGTGGTGTACCACTTAAAACACATTTCCCTTCGTGCATAATAGCAATGCTATCTGCATAACGAGCAGCATCTTCCATACTATGAGTTACGAGAATCGTTGTTAAATGACGTTCTTTATGAAGGGAGTAGAACATGTCCATAATTTCCCTTTGGCCCCGTGGATCTAATCCTGCAGTTGGTTCATCAAGTACAATGACTTCAGGTTCCATCGCAAGGACCCCAGCAATCGCTACACGACGCATTTGACCGCCAGATAGGTCAAAGGGCGATTTTTCTAAAGTTTCCTCTGGTAAGCCTACAAGCTTGATTAAATCCCTCGCTCTTTTCTCTGCTACTTCCTCAGATACACCGAAATTCATCGGTCCAAACATAATATCTTTTAATACCGTTTCTTCAAACAGTTGGTGCTCTGGAAATTGAAAGACAATCCCAACCTTTTGGCGAATGGGTTTTAACTCTTTTGCTTTTTTACCTGCAACAATTAATCGGTCCCCAATATGTACTTGGCCTTTAGACGGCTTTAAAAGACCGTTAAAGTGTTGTAGGATAGTGGATTTACCCGAACCTGTATGACCAATAATCGCTTGATACGTACCATGGGGGATTGTTAAATCTACATCAAATAAAGCATACTTTTCAAAAGGTGTCCCCATTGAATAGGCATAGCTTACTTGTTGAAGTTTGATGTCCATAGATCATTCACCAACTCTTCTTCTGTCATATGTTGTCCTGCTAATTGTACACCCTTTGATTGGAACAGCTTTGTCATCCTCATGGCAAAAGGCAGTTCTAAACCGAACTCAATCAGCTTATCGCCAAGGGCAAATATTTCAGACGGTGTCCCTTCCGCGTATTTTTTCCCATCATTCATAAATAAAATACGATCTGCAAAAAGGGCTTCTTCCACATCATGGGTGATGGAAAGTACCGTTAAACCAATTTCTTTACGTAATTCACGAACCGTTTTTAATACTTCATCTCGACCTTGTGGATCTAACATGGAGGTTGCTTCATCTAAAATAAGTAGCTTCGGTTTCATGGCAATGGCGCCTGCAATGGCAACCCGTTGCTTTTGTCCTCCCGAAAGATGATGAGGTTCATGATTTAAAAACTTGTCCATTTTCACTTGAGATAGGGATGTGTGTACACGCTCAACCATCTCTTCATAAGGAACACCGCTATTTTCTAAGGCGAATGCTACATCATCTTGAACAGTAGCACCGACAAACTGATTATCAGGATTTTGAAAAACCATCCCTATATTTGAACGGGTTTCCCATAAATTTTCTTCTGTTAATACATTTCTCATAACACGGACTTCACCTTCCTGAGGGAAAAGTAATCCGCTTACTAGCTTGACCATTGTTGATTTACCAGAACCGTTATGACCAACGATTGCAATCCATTCTCCTTCATTGACTGAGAAGGAAACATTTTGTACTGCCTTTCGTTTATCTGGTTGATCTGGTGTATATGAAAAACTAACGTTTTGAAACGATAAAATCTCGGTCACTAATCTTAGCTCCTCTCTTTGGCGCTCTACTAACTAAATTACACTGTTTTGTGCTGTAATGCTACCCTTAGAAATAGGTGACATATATAAAAATAAGGTACGTTTTCAAATCACGATGAAATTCCACTTTGATTAAAAACGTACTTTATTTTCGTATATGTATAAATAAAAAAACTAGCAAATTGGTATCCTTTGCCATTATTAAGAGAATAAAAAAGCGCGCACCCCATTCAAGAGAAATGCGCTTTACTTCTACATTTATAATAAGAACACGGCTGCTCATTTCCGTGTTCTTTTGAATGAGGTGCGGAGAGCTAGACGAGACGCCACACATGAAGTGCCCGCTCATTATAACGCTCAAGCCATTTTATTGTCGTATAAATCAATTTGTATAGACACTATTCGTGTATACATCAATGTGAAAAACACATTATAAAAATAGAGGGGTCCGGGTTCAACCGGTGAACCGGACACCCTCTTACCTTTCGTTATAGAATTAGAATATTAAACTAATTCGATTACAACTACAGGTGCACCGTCACCACGGCGAGGTCCTACTTTAAGGATACGAGTGTAACCACCTTGACGATCAGCGTAACGTGGTGCAACATCATTAAATAGCTTTTGAAGTGCAAATGAAGTTGATTCGTTACCTTCTTCATCAGTAGTTGTTACTACTTCACGACGGATAAATGCAGCCGCTTGACGACGAGCATGTAAATCTCCACGCTTACCTAAAGTAATCATTTTTTCAACTACAGAACGTAATTCTTTCGCACGTGCTTCAGTTGTTTCAATACGTTCGTTAACGATTAAGTCAGTAGCTAAATCACGTAATAAAGCTTTACGTTGAGAACTTGTACGACCAAGTTTTCTGTAACCCATGGATGTTCCCTCCTTTATATCTGATCTGCATAAAATAGATGTCTTCGCTTAGTCTTCTTTACGTAATCCTAAACCAAGCTCTTCTAATTTAGCTTTTACTTCTTCTAGTGACTTACGACCAAGATTGCGCACTTTCATCATATCGTCTTCTGATTTATTCGCAAGTTCCAGTACTGTATTAATACCAGCGCGTTTTAAGCAGTTATAAGAACGAACAGAAAGATCTAGTTCTTCAATCGTCATCTCTAAAACTTTTTCTTTTTGATCCTCTTCTTTTTCGACCATGATTTCAGCAGTTTGTGCTTCATTCGTTAAGCCTACAAAGATATTAAGGTGCTCAGTTAAAATTTTTGCTCCGAGCGAAATCGCCTCTTTTGGACCGATGCTACCATCTGTCCACACATCAAGTGATAACTTGTCGAAATCAGAATTCTGTCCAACACGAGTGTTCTCCACTTGAAAATTAACGCGTGAAACTGGAGTGTAAATAGAGTCGATCGGGATCACGCCGATAGGAAGATCCTCACGTTTGTTTTGATCAGCAGGAGTATATCCACGGCCACGGCGAGCATACATACGCATACGAAGATGACCATTTTTAGCAATTGTTGCGATATATAGGTCCGGATTTAAAATCTCCACGTCACTGTCATGCGTGATATCAGCAGCTGTAACCGTTGCATCACCTTTCACGTCAATCTCAATAACTTTTTCTTCGTCAGAGTAGATTTTTAGTGCAAGCTTTTTAATATTCAAGATAATTGAAGCAACATCTTCTACTACGCCTTCTACAGTTGAGAATTCGTGTAATACGCCATCAATTTGAATAGATGTAACAGCAGCTCCTGGTAAAGAAGACAGAAGGATACGACGTAAAGAATTACCCAAAGTGTTTCCATATCCGCGTTCAAGCGGTTCTACAACAAACTTGCCATATTTGGAATCTTCGCTGATCTCAACAGTTTCAATCTTTGGTTTTTCAATTTCGATCATTCAATTTACCCTCCTTCAAAACATCGAATGTATAGGTTCATAACATCATAATAGTCAAAATCGATTGACTTTATAAGATTTGCACAAGAATTTGTTTTGTACAAGCAATGATGAACTCAAAAGTACTTTGAGATGCACCCATTACACACGACGACGTTTTGGCGGACGGCAACCGTTATGTGGAACTGGAGTAACATCTTTAATTGCAGTTACTTCTAAACCAGCAGCTTGAAGTGCACGAATAGCAGCTTCACGACCAGCACCAGGACCTTTAACAGTTACTTCCAACGTCTTCAGACCATGTTCAAGGGATGCTTTTGCAGCAGCCTCAGCAGCCATTTGAGCAGCATAAGGTGTAGATTTACGTGAGCCTTTGAATCCAAGCGCACCAGCACTAGACCAAGATACTGCGTTACCTTGCATATCTGTAATCGTTACGATTGTATTGTTAAATGTAGAACGGATGTGTGCAATACCAGATTCGATATTTTTTTTCACACGACGTTTACGAGTTTGTTGTTTACGAGCCATGTTAAGAAGGAACCCCCTTTACTTATTATTTTTTCTTGTTCGCTACAGTTTTACGAGGACCTTTACGCGTACGCGCATTGTTTTTCGTATTTTGACCACGAACAGGTAAACCACGACGGTGACGGATACCACGGAAAGAACCGATTTCCATCAAGCGTTTAATGTTAAGTGAAACTTCACGACGTAAGTCACCTTCAACTTTGTATTTATCTAATTGTTCACGGATTTTGTTTAATTCATCTTCAGTAAGATCGCGCACACGAGTATCTTCGTTAACACCAGCAGCAGCTAATACTTTTTGAGATGTAGTTTTACCAATTCCGTAAATGTAAGTTAATGAAATTACCACGCGTTTGTCGCGAGGAATATCAACACCAGCAATACGTGCCATTCGCTAGAGCACCTCCTTTATAATTATCCTTGTTTTTGTTTATGTTTAGGATTTTCACAGATTACCATTACTTTACCGCGTCGGCGAATTACTTTACATTTTTCGCAGATCGGTTTCACAGATGGTCTCACTTTCATCTAACCCAACCTCCTTAATATTCCGGAGTGCAAAAGATTATTTAAAACGGTATGTGATACGACCGCGAGTTAAATCATATGGAGATAACTCGATAGTAACCTTGTCTCCAGGTAAAATTCGGATAAAGTGCATACGAATCTTTCCAGATACGTGTGCAAGCACCGTGTGTCCATTTTCTAATTCTACCTTAAACATCGCGTTTGGCAAAGTCTCAACAACTGTTCCTTCGACTTCAATTACATCGTCTTTCGCCATCAACCCTGTCTCCCTTCTATATGCGTTTTCCGATTCTCTAACATACATGATTAAGAGAATCTGTGCAACTGTTTTCTTCCAACTTAGAAGCAACTCCATCAACATATGCTTGGATTGTATGAGAGATGTTCGAAAGACGCTCGTCTGGTTTCGCTTCACACAATCCAGGGAATGACAACTTCCGGTTAGGAAAGTCTTCCTTATGTTATTCACGATAGCCGGAATGTCTTTGGATGAGAGATTCATACCCGTTACACAGATGCTTCCACGAAACCCATTACACTTTTCCACAAAATAGATTTTATCCCTTTTGCTTCTAGTGTATACCGGGCACAATATGCTTTTGCAACTCTCATAAAGTTTTTTGTTGCACCCGCAATCTACCGCGAAAAGCAGTTTGACTTTCGCCTAATGCCGGGTATCAGCTGCGGCTGCCCTGTAGTAATAGAGCGTCAAGATCAGCAAAAACTTTTTCAATATCTTGCTGTCCATCGATATTCGTTAAAACACCTTTAGCTTGGTAGAAATCAAGTAAAGGTTGAGCTTGATTCATATTTACTTCCAGACGGTTGGCTACCGTTTCCGGATTATCGTCCGCACGTGTATATAATTCGCCGCCATCTTTATCACACTTACCTTCCACTTTTGGTGGGTTAAATATAACATGATATGATGCACCACAAGTTTTACAAATACGACGACCACTAAGACGTGCAATTAGTTCATCTTTTTCAACTTGGATATTGATTGTATGATCAATTTTCTTCCCAAGTTCTTCTAAGATGCTATCTAAAGCCTCTGCTTGTGGAACTGTACGTGGGAACCCGTCTAATAAGAAACCTTTTTCACAATCTTTTTGTGCAAGTCGTTCACGAACGATACCAATCGTAACTTCATCCGGCACAAGTGCACCTTTATCCATATACGATTTAGCTTCTAAACCTAATTCTGTACCAGCACTAATAGCTGCACGGAACATATCGCCTGTAGAAATATGAGGGATTGCGTACTTCTCAACAATTTTGTCTGCTTGAGTACCTTTACCAGCACCAGGCAAACCCATTAAAACGATATTCATACGTAATGACTCCCCCTTAAAGCTAGCTGGCTTAGGAAACAATTAAGTTTCCTAAAACCTGCATATTATTTCATAAAGCCTTTATAGTGACGTTTAACCAGTTGAGATTCTAATTGTTTCATTGTTTCTAAAGCAACACCAACAACAATTATTACACTAGTACCACCGATTTGTGCCGAAGCAGGTAGGTTCATAAAGTTAATAAATAGTATTGGCATTACAGAAATAACTACTAAGAATATAGCACCGACAAATGTTAAACGGTATAAAACTTTTGTTAAGTAACTTTGTGTATCATTACCAGGACGAATACCCGGAATGTATGCACCTTGTTTTTTCAAGTTGTCAGCCAAGTTTTCAGGATTCACTTGAATAAATGCATAGAAATATGTGAAAGCAATAATCAATGCAATATAGATGATCATCCCTATAGGCTTCGTATAATCAAAAGTATTTTGAATAAACGAAGTAACACTATTTTGGCCGAAGAACGTAGCTAATGTTTGAGGTGTAACAACGAACGCAATGGCAAAGATTACTGGAATAACCCCTGCAGCATTTACTTTTAACGGTAAATGAGTTTGTTGTGCACCATGACCAGTACGACCCGCAACTCGTTTTGCATATTGAATTGGAATTTTACGCAACGCTTGTTGAATGTAAATAACTCCAACTACAACTGCCAGCATAACTAATACAAGTAATACTAAGATAGCAATTTTAATAAATAGCTGATCACCAGCACCCTCGATTTGTTGTGCATAGATTTGGTTTACTGTTGTTGGAATGGCAGCAACGATACCTGCGAAGATAATGATTGAAATACCATTACCAACTCCGTAAGCCGTAATTTGTTCTCCTAACCACAATAGGAAAGAGGTACCTGCAGTTAATACGAGTGCAATTGTGATATATGATAACACGCTTGTATCCGTGATTAACGATCCACCATACATTTGGTTAAAACCAAATGACATAGCAATTGCTTGTATGAAAGCTAAAACAACCGTTAAGTAACGAGTGAATTGAGCCAACTTACGTCGACCGACATCACCTTGTTTTGCCCATTCAGCAAACTTCGGAACAACATCCATTTGTAACAATTGAACAATAATTGAAGCAGTAATGTAAGGCATAATTCCCAATGCAAAGATTGAGAAGTTAGACAATGCACCACCGCCAAATGTATTAAGGAAACCAATTAAATTAAATTGATCGGCTACCTTTAATACATTAGCGTCGACGTTAGGTACTGGAATAAATGTTCCAATACGGAAAACAATCAACATTAATAGGGTGAAAATGATTTTATTTCGTATATCTCGAACGCGCATAAAGTTTGAGATTGTCTGAAACATTAAATCACCTCAGTTGTTCCGCCAGCGTTCTCAATCGCTTCTTTAGCTGAAGCTGAGAACTTGTGAGCTTTAACAGAAAGCTTTTTGTTAAGAGTTCCATTACCTAGAATCTTAATTCCAGCTTTTTCGTTGCTCACAACACCTGTTTCTAACAATAATGCAGGTGTTACTTCTGCACCATCTTCAAAACGGTTTAATGCATCAAGGTTAACGATAGCGAATTCTTTACGGTTGATGTTCGTAAAGCCGCGTTTTGGTAAACGACGGAATAGTGGGTTTTGACCCCCCTCAAATCCAGGACGAACGCCGCCGCCAGAACGAGCGTTTTGACCTTTATGACCTTTACCTGCAGTTTTACCGTTACCAGAACCGATACCACGACCAACACGGTTACGCTCTTTACGAGATCCTTCAGCTGGTTTTAACTCATGAAGTTTCATATAGGTGGCACCTCCTTGTTCAATGATTGAAAATTAATTTTCTTTTACAGTAACTAAGTGAGCTACTTTATCTAACATACCGCGAATAGCTGCGTTGTCAGCTTGTTCTACAGTTTGGTTAACTTTACGTAAGCCTAAAGCTTCAATAACTTTGCGTTGTTGAGGTTTAGTACCAATTAAAGATTTAGTAAGGGTGATTTCTAATTTATTAGCCATTATAATTCCCCCCTTATCCTAATAGTTCTTCCACTGATTTACCGCGAAGTTTTGCAACGTCCTCTGCGCGTTTTAGTTCAGTTAAACCTGCAATAGTTGCACGCACCATGTTAATTGGTGTGTTTGAACCAAGAGATTTTGAAAGAATATCAGTAATACCAGCAAGTTCAAGTACGGCACGTACAGGACCACCAGCGATAACTCCAGTACCTGGAGCAGCAGGTTTTACTAAAATTTTACCTGCTCCAAAGTGACCAACTACATCGTGTGGAGTTGTTCCACCAACACGTGGTACTTCGATTAAGTTTTTCTTCGCGTCTTCAACAGCTTTGCGGATCGCATCTGGAACCTCTTGAGCTTTACCAGTACCGAAACCAACATGGCCGTTTTTATCACCTACAACAACTAATGCTGTGAAGCGGAAGCGACGTCCACCTTTAACAACTTTAGCAACGCGGTTAATCGTAACTACGCGTTCTTCAAGTTCAAGTTTGTTTGCGTCAATGCGACTCATGAAGTATGTCCCTCCTTCTTATTAAAATTCTAAGCCGTTTTCACGTGCAGCTTCAGCTAAAGCCTTTACACGTCCATGATATAAGTAACCACCGCGGTCAAATACAACAGCAGTAATATTCTTTTCCGCAGCGCGTTTAGCGATTGTTTCACCAATTTTTGTCGCAGCTTCTACATTGCTACCTGCACCCTCAAAACCATTTTCTTGAGTAGATGCACTAACAAGTGTTACGCCTGCTACATCGTCAATAAGTTGCGCGTAGATGTGTTTGTTTGAACGGAATACATTTAAACGTGGACGTTCAGCAGTACCCGAGATTTTAGAACGAACACGCGCATGACGTTTTTTACGAACTTGATTTTTATCTTGTTTCGTAATCACAGAGGTCACTCCTTTCTAACGCTCATTAAGCATTATTTACCTGTTTTACCTTCTTTACGACGAACGTATTCGCCTTCATAACGGATACCTTTACCTTTATAAGGTTCTGGTGGACGTACGTCACGGATGTTAGATGCAAATGCACCAACACGTTCTTTACTAATACCTTTAACGATCACTTTTGTGTTTGAAGGAACTTCGATTTCTAGACCTTCCTCTGGTGTGAACTCTACTGGATGAGAGTAACCAACGTTAAGAACAAGTTTTTTACCTTGTAATTGCGCACGGTAACCTACACCGATAAGTTCTAGTGAACGAGAGAATCCTTCAGAAACACCAGTTACCATGTTCGCTAGAAGCGCACGAGTCGTACCATGAACAGTACGGTGTTCTTTTGATTCAGAAGGGCGAACAACAGTGATGATGTTTCCTTCTTGCTCAATTTTCATATCTTTGTTGAATTGACGAGTTAATTCGCCTTTAGGTCCTTTAACAGTAACTGTGTTGTCATCAGCAACAGTCACAGTAACGTTAGCTGGAACCTCGATTGGTTTTTTACCTACACGAGACATTTAGGTTGCACCTCCATTCTTTTATTACTTATTACCAAATGTAAGCTAAGATTTCTCCGCCAACTTTTTTAGCACGTGCTTCTTTATCAGTTAATACACCTTGAGAAGTTGATACTAAAGCGATACCTAAACCGTTAAGTACTTTTGGTACTTCGTTAGTTTTAGCATATACGCGTAAGCCAGGTTTTGAAATACGTTTTAAACCAGTGATAACGCGTTCGTTATCTTTTCCATATTTTAAGAAGATACGGATGATACCTTGCTTATTATCTTCAACATACTCAACATCACGAACGAAACCTTCACGCTTTAAGATCTCAGCGATTTCTTTCTTTAAGTTGGAAGCTGGTACTTCTAACTTTTCGTGACGAACCATGTTAGCATTACGAATGCGTGTTAGCATATCTGCAATCGGATCTGTCATTGTCATAAATTTTACCTCCTTCCCAATTTAGGGGATTACCAGCTAGCTTTTTTAACGCCAGGAATTTGTCCCTTATATGCAAGTTCACGGAAACAAATACGGCAAAGTTTAAATTTACGATATACAGAATGTGGACGACCACAGCGTTCACAACGTGTATATTCTTGAACTTTAAACTTTTGCTTACGTTGTTGTTTAACGACCATTGATTTTTTAGCCACGTTTTCGCCCTCCTTATTTTATTACTTTTGGAACGGCATACCGAATTGTGTCAATAACTCGCGAGCTTCTTCATCAGAATTCGCAGTTGTTACGATCACGATGTCCATACCGCGTACTTTTGAAACTTTATCGTAATCGATTTCAGGGAAAATTAATTGTTCTTTAACACCTAAAGTGTAGTTTCCACGACCATCGAATGCTTTTTTAGAAACACCGCGGAAGTCGCGTACACGTGGAAGTGCGATAGAAATTAATTTATCCAAGAATTCATACATACGTTCACCACGTAATGTAACTTTTGCACCGATAGGCATTCCTTCACGTAGACGGAAACCTGCGATCGATTTTTTCGCACGAGTTACAACTGGTTTTTGACCAGTGATGATTGATAACTCTTCAACAGCAGCATCTAGTGCTTTAGAGTTTTGTACTGCATCACCAACACCCATGTTGATAACGATTTTTTCTACTTTTGGAACTTGCATTACTGATTTATATTCAAACTTGCTCATAAGAGCAGGAGAAACTTCATTTAAATATTTTTCTTTTAGGCGGCTCATGTTCGTACCTCCCTTCTCAATTTACTTATTAGTCGATTACTGCACCTGATTTTTTTGCAACACGAACTTTTTTGCCATCTTCGATTTTATAACCTACACGAGTCGGCTCGCCAGATTTAGGATCGATTAGCATTACGTTCGATACGTGGATTGCTGCTTCTTGGCTCACAATTCCACCTTGTGGGTTTAACTGGTTAGGTTTAATATGTTTTTTCACGATATTAACACCTTCAACAAGAACACGGTCTTGTTTTGGGAAAGCGGCTAAAACAACGCCTTCTTTACCTTTGTCTTTACCAGTAATAACTTTTACTTTGTCGCCCTTTTTAACATGCATTAGTGTCGCACCTCCTTGATTGGTACTATCATGAAATTAAAGAACTTCTGGAGCTAATGAAACGATTTTCATGAAGTTGCTATCACGTAATTCACGTGCAACAGGTCCGAAAATACGAGTTCCGCGTGGTGACTTATCGTCTTTGATGATTACGCAAGCATTTTCGTCAAATTTAATATAAGTACCATCTTTACGGCGTACACCAGATTTTGTGCGAACGACAACAGCCTTAACAACGTCACCTTTCTTGACAACGCCTCCTGGTGTTGCTTTCTTAACTGTACATACAACGATATCACCGATGTTAGCAGTTTTACGGCCAGAACCACCAAGCACTTTAATTGTTAAAACTTCACGTGCACCTGAGTTGTCAGCAACTTTCATACGACTTTCTTGTTGGATCACTTAGGTTACCTCCCTTCGGAATAGGAATGTTTCCGAAATGTATTAAATAATAACCGCTTTTTCTACAACTTCCACTAAACGGAAACGTTTTGTAGCAGATAGCGGGCGAGTTTCCATGATACGTACGATATCACCGATTTTCGCTTCGTTCAACTCATCATGAGCTTTAAACTTTTTAGAGTACTTTACACGTTTACCATATAATTTATGTTTCTTATAAGTTTCAACAAGAACAGTTACTGTTTTGTCCATTTTATCTGAAACAACACGGCCTGTGTAAACTTTGCGTTGATTACGCTCAGACATACTTTGGAACCTCCTTATCAGTTATTTGCACTGATTTCTCTTTCACGAATCACAGTTTTCATGCGCGCAATCGCTTTACGAACTTCGCGAATACGAGCTGTGTTTTCTAATTGACCAGTCGCCAATTGGAAGCGAAGGTTGAAAAGCTCTTCTTTCAGTGATTTCACTTTTAATTCAATTTCAGAAGTGGCAAGGTCACGGATTTCATTAGCTTTCATTAGATTCACCACCAGTTTCTTGACGTTTAACAATCTTACATTTAACAGGAAGTTTGTGTGATGCTAAACGAAGTGCTTCACGTGCAACCTCTTCAGATACACCTGCAACTTCAAACATAACTTTTCCTGGCTTTACTACTGCTACCCAACCTTCTGGAGAACCTTTACCGGAACCCATACGTACCTCTAGAGGCTTTTTCGTGTAAGGTTTATGTGGGAAAATTTTAATCCAAACTTTACCGCCACGTTTCATGTAACGTGTCATAGCGATACGTGCAGATTCGATTTGACGGTTTGTGATCCAGCTTGCAGTTGTTGCTTGTAAGCCCCATTCACCAAATGCTACTTCTTTACCGCCTTTCGCTTCACCACGCATGTTACCACGGTGTTCACGACGGTATTTAACGCGTTTTGGTAATAACATTATTATTTGCCTCCTTCCACAGAGTTCTTCTTCGTAGGAAGGACTTCACCACGGTAAATCCATACTTTAACACCTAATTTACCATAAGTAGTGTCAGCTTCTGCATGAGCATAGTCGATGTCAGCACGAAGAGTATGAAGTGGAACAGTTCCTTCGCTATAATGTTCAGCACGCGCGATGTCAGCGCCACCTAAACGACCAGATACTTGTGTTTTAATCCCTTTTGCACCAGCGCGGATTGTGCGTTGGATTGCTTGTTTTTGAGCACGGCGGAATGATACGCGGTTCTCAAGTTGACGAGCGATGTTTTCTGCTACTAAACGAGCATCAAGATCAGCTTTTTTGATTTCTACGATATTAATGTGTACACGTTTACCAGTTAAATCGTTAAGGTATTTACGTAAGTTTTCAACTTCCGTACCGCCTTTACCGATTACCATACCTGGTTTCGCAGTGTGAATTGTAATGTTTACGCGGTTTGCAGCGCGTTCGATTTCTACTTTAGAAACTGAAGCGTCTTTTAAAGCAGATTCGATATATTTACGAATTTTAATATCTTCGTGTAAAAGAGTAGCATAGTCTTTCTCAGCGTACCATTTTGACTCCCAGTCACGAATAATACCAACTCGTAGTCCTATTGGATGTACTTTTTGACCCACGGATTAACCCTCCTTCTTCTCAGATACCACGATTGTAATGTGGCTTGTGCGTTTGTTAATTGCGCTTGCACGTCCTTGTGCACGTGGACGGAAACGTTTTAATGTTGGACCTTCGTCAACAAAAACTTCAGAAACAACTAAGTTGTTTACATCTAATTCATAGTTGTGCTCAGCATTAGCAACTGCAGATTTTAATACTTTCTCAACGACTGGAGACGCCGCTTTTGGAGTATGACGTAAAATTGCAACTGCTTCACCAACTTGCTTGCCTCGGATTAAGTCTACTACTAGACGTACTTTACGAGGAGCGATGCGCACTGTGCGAGCGATAGCTTTAGCTTGTGTCATTAGGATTTACCTCCTCTCAAAATTAGCGTCTTGTTTTCTTGTCATCTGCACCGTGACCTTTGTAAGTACGTGTCGGTGCGAATTCGCCTAATTTGTGACCTACCATATCTTCTGTCACGTATACAGGAACATGTTTACGTCCATCATATACAGCGATTGTTAAACCGATGAAGTTCGGGAAGATAGTAGAACGGCGAGACCAAGTTTTAATAACTTGTTTTTTCTCAGAACCTTCTTGTGCTTCAACTTTTTTCATTAAGTGATCATCCACAAAAGGTCCTTTCTTCAAGCTGCGACCCATTTAGGAACCTCCCTCCGTGACTCCACCACGGTACGACTAGCGAACCGCAGTACAATCACTTTATTTTTTACGAGAACGAATGATTAACTTATTAGTTTTGTTTTTCTTCTTACGAGTTTTGTAACCAAGAGCTGGTTTGCCCCATGGTGTCATTGGAGATTTACGTCCAATTGGAGAACGTCCTTCACCACCACCGTGTGGGTGATCGTTAGGGTTCATTACAGAACCACGAACAGTTGGGCGTTTACCTAACCAACGAGAACGACCTGCTTTACCAATGTGGATAAGTTCATGTTGTTCGTTACCTACTTGACCGATTGTAGCACGGCAAGTTGCAAGTACTAAACGAACTTCACCAGATTGTAGACGAACGATTACGTATTTACCTTCACGACCAAGTACTTGAGCAGAAGTACCAGCAGAACGTACCAATTGTCCACCTTTACCAGGTTTTAACTCGATGTTATGGATTGTTGTACCCATTGGAATGTTTGCTAATGGTAGAGAGTTACCTACTTTAATGTCTGCATCAGGACCAGATACGATTGTTTGACCAACTTCTAATCCTTTTGGAGCTAAGATGTAACGTTTCTCACCGTCAGCGTAATTGATTAATGCGATATTCGCAGAGCGGTTTGGATCATATTCGATAGTAGCAACGCGTCCTGGAATTCCGTCTTTAAGACGTTTGAAGTCGATTACGCGGTATTGCTTCTTATGACCACCACCATGATGACGAACAGTAATTTTACCTTGGTTGTTACGACCAGCTTTGCGTTTAATTGGTTCTAATAAAGACTTTTCAGGCTTATTAGTTGTAATTTCCGCAAAGTCAGATGACGTCATGTTACGACGACCATTTGAGGTTGGTTTATACTTTTTAATCGCCATTTGTTTTCCCTCCTTCTTTATTCTTCGATTCTTTCCTTATCGGAATTAGATATCAAAAATTTCGATTTCTTTGCTATCAGCAGCTAATTTAACGATTGCTTTACGACGTTTGTTTGTGTATCCGCCGAATTTACCAACACGTTTAAATTTACCTTTGTAGTTCATGATGTTTACTTTTTCAACTTTTACATCAAAGATTGCTTCTACTGCATCTTTAACTTGAGTTTTGTTTGCGCGAACATCAACTTCAAAAGTGTATTTTTTCTCAGCCATAAGCTCAGAAGAACGCTCAGTAATGACCGGACGTTTTAGAATATCACGTGCTTCCATTATCCAAGCACCTCCTCAACTTTTTCTACTGCAGCTTTCGTGAATACAACTTTGTCATGACCTACAAGATCAAGAACGTTGATTCCAGCAGCTGTTAAAACAGTTACACCAGGGATGTTACGAGCAGATAATGCTACGTTTTCATCTAATTCAGCTGTAACGAATAATGCTTTCGTATCAATGTTTAGGTTACCTAAAATTGCTTTGAAATCTTTAGTTTTTGGTGCATCTAATTGTAATGCATCAAGAACTACGAAGTTTTGTTCTCCAACTTTAGCTGATAAAGCTGATTTAAGAGCTAAGCGACGAACTTTCTTCGGTAATTTATAGCTGTAGCTACGTGGTGTAGGACCGAATACAGTACCACCGCCACGCCATTGTGGAGAACGGATAGAACCTTGACGAGCACGACCAGTTCCCTTTTGACGCCATGGTTTACGACCACCACCAGCGACTTCAGAGCGGTTTTTTACTTTATGATTACCTTGACGTAGAGAAGCGCGTTGAGCGATTACTGCGTCGAATAATACTGCTTCGTTAGGCTCAATTGCAAAAACTGCATCGTTTAACTCAATTTCACCAACAGAAGCGCCTGTTTGACTAAGTACAGATACCTTTGTCATTCCTGTTTCCTCCTTTCTTCGGGAAATTATTTAGATTTTACAGCTGTTTTTACTGTAACTAATGCTTTTTTAGAACCAGGAACATTACCTTTAACTAGTAATAAGTTACGTTCAGCATCAACTTTAACGATTTCTAAGTTTTGGATCGTAACTACAACACCACCAGTTTGACCTGGTAATTTCTTTTGTTTAAATACGCGGTTCGGAGCAACTGGACCCATTGAACCAGGACGACGGTGGTAACGAGAACCGTGGGCCATAGGACCACGAGATTGTCCGTGACGTTTAATAACACCTTGGAAACCTTTACCTTTCGTAACACCTGTTACGTCTACTACATCGCCTTCTGCGAAAATTTCTACTTTGACTTCTTGACCAACCTCGTACTCTTCCACGTTAACGTTGCGGAATTCACGAATGAAGCGCTTAGGAGCAGTATTCGCTTTAGCTACGTGACCTTGTTCTGGTTTGTTTGAAAGCTTCACGCGCTTATCTTCGAAACCAACTTGGATTGCTTCGTAACCATCTGTTTCTACAGTTTTCTTTTGAAGAACTACGTTTGGAGCAGCTTCGATAACTGTTACAGGGATTAAATCACCATTTTCAGCGAAAACTTGTGTCATACCAACTTTTCTACCTAAGATTCCTTTAGCCATTTTGTCACACCTCCTGTGATTATTAAAAAAGTTCTATTTGTTTTTACCATTAAAGTTTGATTTCAATATCAACGCCAGATGGTAAATCAAGTTTCATTAACGCATCAACAGTTTGTGGTGTTGGGTTAATGATGTCGATTAAACGTTTATGCGTACGCATTTCGAATTGTTCACGAGAATCTTTGTACTTGTGAACCGCACGAAGAATTGTGTACACAGACTTCTCAGTTGGTAACGGAATCGGACCTGATACACTAGCACCTGAACGTTTAGCAGTTTCCACAATTTTCTCAGCGGATTGATCTAGAACACGGTGATCATACGCTTTTAAACGGATACGAATCTTTTGTTTTGCCATTATTTTCCCTCCTTTTTCGCCTATTTACTAGACATTCTCCACGGAAATTTCCCACACACGCGCCATGGCAAAGCGGCCGGGTGTGTCGGCAACCTCCCGCTTCATCGCAGTCAAAGACCAACATTCAACAGTATATACAATTTACTAAGAATAAGCAAGTATTTTCTGCTAAATTCTTTGAAATTGTAATTCTTTTATGCATTGCTTTTCAACATTTGTTTCAAAGCCTTTTTAAGTATAATGAATCTATGCATCAATATCAATCAATTATCTATGGTTATATATGGTTCCATATGTTTTTGTTTCTTCTATATAAAAAGGGTGCCCACTCATCTGGACACCCTGTCACTATATTATGAAAAGAACATTACTGCCGCCCACCCAAAAATAATAAGCGGAATATTAAATATGAAGAAAGTTGGTATACATGTATCGCGAATATGATCATGTTGTCCATCTACATTTAACCCGGCAGTAGGTCCTAATGTAGAATCCGATGCTGGCGACCCTGCATCCCCTAAAGCGCCTGCCGTACCTATTAATGTAATAATAGCTGCAGTGCTTAAACCAAATTCTAAACCAATCGGTACAAAAATGGCAGCAATAATCGGTATCGTTGCAAAGGATGAACCAATTCCCATATCAATCAATAACCCAATTAATAACATAATTAATACCGCTAACCCTTTGTTGTCCCCTAATATATTATTAGCAGCATCTACTAACTGTTCGACATGGCCTGTTGCAGTAACAACAGAAGCAAAACCACTTGAGGCAATCATTACTAATCCGATAAATGCCATTAAACGCATACCGTCTGTTAGCACTTGATCTGCTTCACTCCACTTTAATGCACCTGTAATGTATAAAATTAAAACTCCTACAAGAGCACCGAAAAACATAGAACCCGAAGTTAACGGAACGATACTAGGTATTTGAACGATTACAGCAGCTATTAGTGCAATAACCGTATAAACGACATTTTTCTTTTTAATCGTAACGTTAATTTCTGTTTCCACTTGTCGGTCTTCGTACTTTCTTGGTTTACGGAAAATAAAGAACGCTACAACTAACCCTACAACCATTCCAAGAGCTGGAATTAACATTGGACCATACACATCGGATTTTGTAATTTCAAGACCGGCTGCTGAAATATTATCCGCTACGATTCCTTGATATACTAACCCAAAACCGAATGGTAAACTCATATATGGTGTAATTAAGCCGAATGCTAAAATACACGCAATTAAACGACGATCAATTTCTAACATGTTTAATATCTTAATAATCGGCGGAATTAATAATGGTATAAACGCAATGTGAATTGGAATTAAATTTTGTGAGAAAATGGACATTAATAAAATAACGAAAAATAGTAACGCTTTTACTAATCCTCTTTTTTGGGAATCACCTTTACGTTGAACTAACTTTAATATCGTTACAACAAGCAATTCTGAAATTCCTGTTTTTGAAATGGCAATGGCTAACCCACCGAGCATCCCATAGCTTAGAGCAACTTCCGCTCCTCCGCCTAAACCTTCTACAAAGGCAATTAATGTATCATCAAGGGACATTCCTGCTGTAATTCCTCCAGCAACTGCCCCTATTACTAATGAAAATACAACGTTAATCCGAAGAACACTCAATAGGAGCATTACAACGACCGCTACTACAACTGCATTCATTTTATATCCCTCTTACTTTCGTCTGCTAAATTATTAAACTAGTAACGTATTAAAGTCTAACTCCTTCTAAAGGAAAAGTCAATATAAGAAAAAGCCCCTATATATTCCTGAAATTTTCGGAAAATATAACGGCTTTCTTCTATTATAATGATGCTTTGATTATTCGTTTATAATACTGTGTTGAAATGACGGCGAAGACCGCATACATGATAACGTATAACACCATCGTCACGACAAGAGGGGTAAACATTTCTGTTCCGAATAAGAACCAACCAGATTTTACCGCAAAATAACTATGCAACAACCCTATTACGAGCGGTACACCAAAGTTAAAAGCTTGTTTTGCATAAATTCCTTTCATTAAGTCAGAAGTTGAAAATCCAATCTTTCTTAATATAGTATAGGATTCTTTCTCCATTTCAGCTT
This sequence comes from Lysinibacillus halotolerans, assembly GCF_003711845.1. Lineage (GTDB taxonomy): Bacteria > Bacillota > Bacilli > Bacillales_A > Planococcaceae > Ureibacillus > Ureibacillus halotolerans. Next base: position 39,560 of record NZ_RHLQ01000009.1, on the reverse strand, counting down.
CTGACATTTGTTTAAAGTAAAGAATACTACCTGTTGTTAATAAAAATGCTAGTCCAAGAAATGCAGTAATAAAAATTGTTGTACCATATATTGATAAGTAACTATGATGCTCTTCTTCGTAAGATAGTGGTAAATATTCTTGCCCGTTAACTACTAATTTTCTTTCCTCTTGCAGTTCGTTATAGATCTCTTCCGCTTTTGGACTATCTTCATTATCCACTAAGTTTACACCGACTTGATAATTGAAGAAACTCTCTGGGCTTTGATTTGCAGATATATTTTCAAATGTAGTATCTGTAACGACTAGTAATGGACTTGCCATTGTTACTGTACCTGAAAGCATAAATTCTTCTTGTATTTCCTTTATTATAACCTTCTCCTCTTCATTATTAAAACGAACGGAAAGATCTCCCCCTTTTTCAAGAGGCATAATTTCTGAAAACATATTTTGGTAACTCGTAACAATAGCCTCTCCATCATTCAGTTGCGCATCAGGGCTTACTTGTTTAAAGTCGCTTAATGGAACTACATACATAGAGGATTCGCTAGCAAAGGTTAAATTTTGATTAGCGAAATCACCAATTAAATCCTGGAAGTCAAACTTTACTTCCGCTACACGATACGTATCCTTTTCAAATTCAATTCCTTCTTGATGTAACCGATCTAAAAAACTAATTCCTTTATCGTTTAGTAAAATATAATCATATGGTGAATATTGATGAGCTCTTGTTGCAGATGAGAAATAAGAAATATACGATAAACTCATAATCCCAACCGCTAATCCAGTTAACACGGTAATTAACGTTAATGACTTGGCATTTCCTTTCATTCTATGCATAATCGGAGTAACTGCCATAACGTCTCGAATTTTTAAATGTCCCTTTTTACTTGCTCTGAAAATATTCATAATAAATGATACTGAATATCTAAAGAATAAAAATGTTCCAAAAATCGTGGATGCTAGAATAACAATCATGTGTAAAAATAAATCTTTAAAATGACTTTTTTCCATATCAAATAATACGGAAGATTGATAGTAGCCGTAAACGATAAGAAACAAGCCTATTAAACCAAACGCCATTTGGAAAAAATTAAAACGTTTTATACGCTCATCCGCTTTTTTTGATGCATGGAATAAAGATAATAATGTAACACGATACACCATCCATGTCATTTGAAATAAAATAACTAGTAGTAAGATTGAAAATATAATTACTGATTGTATAAACGCTTCAGAAGAAAATACTAAATCAATGACTAAGTCTAGTTTTAACAGCTTAATTAAGATCATGGCAAAGAGCCTTGAACTAAAGAAGCCAATCACCATACCTACGGCTACTGCTAAAATAAATAAAATAATATTTTCAAGGGCAATTAATCTTACAATTAACCCTTTCGTCATCCCTATCAACTGATAAAGGCCCATTTCTTTACTTCGTCGTTTCATAAATAAGTGATTCGCATAGAGAACAAAAAATGTAACGATAAAGTACAACACATAAGTTGCCGACTGGAATCCAGCAGACGCCGTACCGCTTTCTTTTAAAGCTTCTACAACTGTTGGATTATGGTGTAGAGTCGTAAAAGAGAAGCATAAAGTAACACTAAATATTAAGGCAAAGAAATATAAATAATAATGTTTTACGTTTTTCCTCATACTTCGAAATACGAGTCTACTAAGCGTCATATCCATCACCGCCTAGAATGCTTTGCGTATTTAATATTTGTTGGAAAAATTGTTGTCTCGTTTTATCTCCACGATATAACTCCGTATAAATTGAACCATCTTTTAAAAATAACACTCGTGAACAAAAACTTGCTGCTACCGAATCATGGGTCACCATCATGATTGTAACGGATTTTTGCTTATTAATATTTTCTAAGTTCGTAAGTAATGCCGTAGCAGATTTTGAGTCAAGGGCACCTGTAGGTTCATCAGCAAAAACTAATGTTGGCCCTGAAATTAAAGCGCGTGCAGCAGAAGTCCGTTGTTTTTGTCCTCCTGAAATTTCATTTGGATACTTATTCAAAATTTCCGATATCCCTAATAATTTAACTAGTTCCTTTAAACGACTTTCCGCCACAGCTCTTGGAAGCTTACTGATTGATAAAGGAAGCAAAATATTTTCCTTTACCGTTAATGTATCAAGCAAATTGTAATCTTGAAATACAAAGCCAAGCTGCTCCCGTCTAAAGTTGGCCAATTGTTTTTCCTTCATATTTCGTAAATTTTTTCCGTTGATTTCTACTACACCTTCAGTCGGATGATCAATGGAACATAACACATTTAGTAATGTTGTTTTTCCCGAACCAGATGGCCCCATGATTCCTACAAATTCACCTTTACTTACTTCTATATCTATACCTTTTAACACTTCTTGTGCTGTAGATTTTTTCCCATATGTTTTTTTAATTTTTCTACCAACTAAAACTGTCATTTTTTACTCCCCTTTCTTTATCTATTTTCATTTTACTTACATAACCGTTTCTCTGCCTTCGTTCTAGATGACAAAATAAAAGGGTAGGTGACAATTTCGTCATCTACCACGTTTTTTGATACTCATTTTGTTGTGGAAATTGTAATGTAAAGGTTGAACCATTATTTACTTGCGATTTCACAGAAATAAGAATGCCTAATTTCTGTGCTGCATTCTTTGCTAAATAAAGACCCATACCCGTCGATTGAACAGACTCTCTTCCAACCGTACCTGTATAAGATTTTTGAAAAATACGCGGAAGATCTTCCTCGTTGATCCCTATACCAAAGTCTTTAATATGAAGTAATAAATGACCGGTTTCGTTGATTTCGGTATAAATATGGACTTCTTCATTTTCATGGCTATATTTAATGGCATTCGATAAAATTTGGCGAACAATAAAGGCAAGCCATTTCTTATCAGTTGTAATTTCTTGTTCCAATTCTTCAACTTGAAAACCAATTCCCTTTTCTAAACACCATGAACGGAACTCTCGTATTTCTTTATAAACAACATCACGTAGTATTACTTTTTCTAAACGATTATCCTTCTCGATTGTAGCAAGTCTTGTATGATGAAGCTGTTGATCTAATAATAGATGAATCCGTACCCACTCACTTTCAAGTCTCTTACGTAATTTCTCATCATTTGTTTGCTCTATCATCAGTTTCATTGCAGTTAATGGTGTTTTCACTTCATGAACCCATGCTAATAAGTCATCTACATGTTCTTGCAGTTGAATCTTTGACTTGTTTATAAATGAATCCTTTTCTTCATATACTTCTAAAATTTGTTTCATTAAACGTTTTTGAAAAGGAGATAGATGTACATCTTCTAAACATAACAAGTCCGATGCATTCGACAAATTTCCCAGGAAATTCTTAATCTCCCGAGTTTCTTTTATGTAGCGCCATATTAGAAAAATGGTAATGAAAGAAATGATAACTATATTAAAATAGGTGACGCTAACCCCAGAAAACCCGAAGTCTAAATAGAAGAGGATGTCCATACAAATAATAAGCAGTACTAAGAACATAATCCATGCCATACGTTCCCGTAAAAATAATAAAAACATAAACGACCTCACTTTGTAACGGCCATATAGCCAAGCCCTTTTTTTGTAATAATTACATCTTCTAACCCAATATCTTCAAGTTTCAATCGAAGTCTGTTGACATTTACGGAAAGCGTATTGTCATTTACAAAACGTTCATCATCCCAAAGCATTCGCATTAACTCATCTCTTGAAACGACTTTATCAACATGTTTTAAAAGTCCTCTTAAAATAAACAATTCGTTCTTAGTTAAACTACATTCCTTTTCCTTAAAACGAACTACCCCTTTTGCATAGTCAACTGTTGCCCCATTCCATCGAGTAAGTTCAGATTGTTCCTCTACATAGTCATACGTACGTCGTAATATAGCTTGTACTTTTGCTAATAACACATCCATATTAAATGGTTTTTGTACAAAATCATCTGCGCCCATTTGCATCGCCATGACCATATCCATAGGATGGTCTCGGGAGGATAAAAATACGATGGGAACTTTGGAAACTTCACGAATTTCCCTACACCAGTGAAAACCATCAAAAGCAGGTAATTGAATATCGATAATCACTAAATGTGGTCTCTCTTCGATAAAATAATCCATCACCTTTTGAAAGTCGGAAGGGCCAACAACTTGCATTTGCCACCCTTCAAATCGCTCTTGTATCATTTCAAAAATTGATGGATCATCTTCTATTAATAACACTTTTAATTCCATAATCACCCTCCTTTTCCATCATTGTAGCATTTGTTTTCTTATGTTTGAACCTGCCGCCCCCTTTTCATTTATAAAAGAATAAAAAAACCAATTCGTAGGCGTCCCCACGAATTGGTCAAAGGTTTTAGCTAGGCTAAAATTATTTTTGGATTGAAGCTACTACTCCAGCTCCAACAGTACGTCCACCCTCACGGATAGAGAATTTAGTACCTTCTTCAAGAGCGATTGGAGAGATTAATTCAACGTTCATTTCGATGTTGTCACCAGGCATTACCATTTCAACGCCTTCTGGTAAGTTAATAACACCAGTTACGTCAGTTGTACGGAAGTAGAACTGAGGACGGTAGTTAGAGAAGAATGGAGTGTGACGTCCACCTTCTTCTTTTGATAATACATAAACTTCTGCTTTGAAAGTAGTGTGTGGAGTGATTGAGCCTGGTTTAGCTAATACTTGTCCACGTTGTACTTCTTCACGAGAAACCCCACGAAGTAAAGCACCGATGTTGTCACCAGCTTCAGCATAGTCTAATAATTTACGGAACATTTCAACACCAGTTACAGTAGTTGATTTTGGTTCTTCAACTAAACCGATGATTTCTACAACGTCACCAACTTTAACTTGACCACGTTCAACACGGCCAGTTGCAACTGTACCACGACCAGTGATTGAGAATACGTCCTCAACTGGCATCATGAATGGTTTATCAGTGTCACGTTCTGGAGTTGGGATGTAGCTGTCAACAGCGTCCATTAACTCAACGATTTTTTCTTCCCATTCTGCTTCACCTTCAAGAGCTTTAAGAGCAGAACCTTTAATTACAGGAACATCGTCACCTGGGAAGTCATATTCAGAAAGTAAGTCACGTACTTCCATTTCTACTAATTCTAATAATTCTTCGTCATCAACCATATCACATTTGTTTAAGAATACTACTAAGTAAGGTACACCTACTTGACGTGATAATAAGATGTGCTCACGAGTTTGTGGCATTGGGCCGTCAGCAGCAGATACTACTAAGATACCGCCGTCCATTTGAGCAGCACCAGTGATCATGTTTTTAACATAGTCAGCGTGTCCTGGGCAGTCAACGTGTGCATAGTGACGAGTAGCTGTTTCATATTCAACGTGAGAAGTGTTGATTGTAATTCCACGCTCTTTTTCTTCTGGAGCGTTATCGATTTGGTCGTAAGATTTTGCTTCCCCACCAAGACGTTTTGAAAGAACTGTAGCGATTGCAGCAGTTAATGTAGTTTTACCATGGTCAACGTGTCCGATTGTACCAATGTTAGCATGCGTTTTCGAACGGTCAAATTTTTCTTTAGCCATTAGAGTTAGCCTCCTAATATGTGTTTTTATTATTTTTTTATGTTACAACTGCTGGCTGATAAGGGCCCTTCTCAGCCAGTCAATCATAGCTTACAAATTATTTATACTTGATACAAGATGAAATTTCAATTATTCACCTTTATTTTTTTTGATGATATCTTCAGCAATTGATTTTGGCACTTCTTCATAGTGATCGAATACCATTGAGAATACACCACGACCTTGAGTTGCAGAACGTAATGTAGTCGCATATCCGAACATTTCAGAAAGTGGAACCATTGCACGAACAACTTGAGCGTTACCACGAGCTTCCATACCTTCTACACGTCCACGACGAGAAGTGATGTTACCCATAATATCCCCAAGGTATTCTTCAGGAATTACTACTTCTACTTTCATCACAGGCTCTAAAAGAACTGGGTTACATTTAGAAACTGCGTTTTTAAGTGCCATAGAAGCAGCGATTTTGAATGCCATTTCGTTGGAGTCAACGTCATGGTATGATCCATCGAATAATTTCGCTTTAATATCAATTACTGGGAAACCAGCAAGTACACCATTTTCTAGTGCATCTCTTAAACCAGCTTCAACAGCAGGGATATATTCACGAGGAACAACCCCACCAACGATAGCGTTTTCGAATTCGAAGCCTTTACCTTCTTCGTTTGGAGAGAATTCAATCCAAACGTGACCGAATTGACCACGACCACCAGATTGGCGAACGAATTTACCTTCAACTTGTGCTGAACCACGGAATGTTTCACGGTAAGAAACTTGTGGAGCACCTACGTTAGCTTCAACTTTGAATTCACGTTTCATACGGTCAACAATGATATCAAGGTGAAGTTCACCCATACCAGAAATAATTGTTTGACCAGTTTCTTGGTTTGTATAAGCACGGAATGTTGGATCTTCTTCTTGAAGCTTTTGTAAAGCTTGGCTCATTTTATCTTGGTCTGCTTTTGATTTCGGTTCTAATGATAAATCAATAACTGGTTCTGGGAATTCCATAGACTCTAAGATAACAAGGTTTTTCTCGTCACAAAGAGTGTCACCAGTTGTAGTATCTTTAAGACCTACAGCAGCTGCGATATCCCCTGCGTAAACTTTTGAAATCTCTTCACGAGAGTTCGCGTGCATTTGTAGAATACGACCTACACGTTCACGTTTACCCTTAGTAGAGTTTTGAACGTATGAACCTGATTCTAAAATACCAGAGTAAACACGGAAGAAAGTTAATTTACCAACATAAGGGTCAGTCATAACTTTGAATGCTAGTGCAGAGAATGGCTCTTCATCACTTGAATGACGAACGATTTCTTCACTTGTATCAGGATCTACACCTTTAATAGCTTCAACATCAGTTGGAGCTGGTAAGTAATCAATTACAGCATCAAGCATTAATTGAACACCTTTGTTTTTGAATGCAGTACCACAAAGTACAGGGTAGAACTCTACAGATAAAGTAGCTTTACGGATACCAGCTTTAAGCTCTTCGTTAGTGATTTCTTCACCAGCGAAGTATTTCTCCATAAGTTCTTCATCAAGTTCAGCTACCGCTTCAATAAGTTTTTCACGGTATTCTTCAGCTTGTGCTTTATATTCTTCTGGAATTTCACGTTCCTGGATATCAGTACCTAGGTCGTTTCCGTAGAATGTAGCTTTCATTTCAACTAAATCGATAATTGCTTCGAATTCATCTTCAGCACCGATTGGTAATTGAATTGGGTGAGCGTTTGCTTGTAAACGATCGTGAAGAGTATTCACTGAGTACAAGAAATCCGCACCGATTTTATCCATTTTGTTAACAAATACGATACGTGGAACACCATAAGTTGTAGCTTGACGCCATACAGTTTCAGTTTGTGGCTCAACACCTGATTGAGCATCAAGTACTGTTACTGCACCATCAAGTACACGTAATGAACGTTCAACTTCTACAGTGAAGTCTACGTGTCCTGGTGTGTCGATGATGTTTACACGGTTACCTTTCCATTGAGCTGTTGTCGCAGCAGAAGTGATTGTAATACCACGTTCTTGCTCTTGCTCCATCCAGTCCATTTGAGAAGCACCTTCGTGAGTTTCACCGATTTTGTGAATCTTACCAGTGTAATAAAGGATACGCTCAGTTGTTGTTGTTTTACCAGCATCAATATGAGCCATGATCCCAATATTACGTGTATTCTCTAGTGAGAATTCGCGTTTCATAGGAAATTTTCTCCTTCCATATTGGGTTTCGCTAATTGTTGAATATATATTTAAACCTACGTACTAGCTAACAGCTAGCACGTAGTCTAAATTACCAACGATAGTGTGCGAATGCTTTGTTTGCTTCTGCCATTTTATGCATATCTTCGCGTTTTTTCACTGAAGCACCAGTGTTGTTAGATGCATCTAGAATTTCGTTAGCTAAACGTTCTTCCATAGTTTTTTCACCACGAAGACGAGAATAGTTAACTAAGTAACGAAGACCTAATGTAATACGACGTTCTGGACGAACTTCAACCGGTACTTGGTAGTTAGAACCACCAACACGGCGAGCACGTACTTCAAGAACTGGCATTACGTTATTTAATGCAGCTTCAAATACTTCGATTGGATCTTTACCAGAACGTTCTTTTACTAATTCGAACGCACCGTATAAGATCTTTTGAGAAGTACCTCTTTTACCATCAATCATCATTTTATTGATTAAACGAGTTACTAGTTTTGAATTATAAATTGGATCTGGTAACACGTCACGTTTGGAAACAGGACCTTTACGAGGCATGTGTTTTCCTCCTTTCAACAAATATCTATTTTATAGTATCAAGTCGCCTTTTATGTATTGCGTTAATTAGGCGCAATATAGTCGTTTAGATTTTGAACCGTGCGCACGTTAAATAATTCAAAAACCGTCACGATTAAAAAGGCATACATCATTTCAAATAATTAAATTATTTTTTCTCTTTTGGACGTTTTGTACCATATAGAGAACGAGATTGCATACGGCCGTTTACACCAGCAGTATCAAGAGCACCACGTACGATATGGTAACGTACCCCTGGTAAGTCTTTTACACGTCCACCGCGGATTAATACTACGCTGTGTTCTTGTAAGTTGTGACCTTCACCAGGAATGTAAGCTGTAACTTCGATTTGGTTAGTTAAGCGTACACGAGCATATTTACGTAACGCTGAGTTTGGTTTTTTAGGTGTCATAGTACCAACACGAGTACAAACCCCACGTTTTTGAGGAGAATTAACATCTGTTAAAGATTTTTTAAAGCTGTTATATCCCTTGTTTAACGCTGGTGAATTTGATTTCGTTACTTTGGATTTACGAGGCTTACGTACCAATTGGTTAATTGTAGGCATCGGTTTTTCCTCCCTTCATTTATTCCTTAATACCACACATCCAGGTGGTTCATTTTTAGGGTAAAAACAAAGTCTTTGTGTTTTTACACAAAAACTATCTTGCAGTAATTGCAACAACCGCAGCTCCAACATGAATACCACAAGCTTTGCCAAGTTCTTTTTTAGACTCGACGAGACTCACTGGTACGCCGACTTCTTTTGCAAGAACAATTACTGGATCGGTTACCCAACTGTCTGCATCAAGTGCTACAAAAAGCTCTATAACTTGACCAGCGCGGATTGCTTTCACTGCTTGCTTTGTACCTATGATTGTTTTACTGGCCTGTTCTACTCTTTCATAAGACATTTTCATATCCTCCAAAGTACAGACAGTTAACTATCAACCTTAAGTATATTAACACTATCAATTTAAACTGTCAAATATTTTTATAAAAATCCTTCCGGAAGAATTACCCTTCTCCCGGAAGATTTTTATATGAAATATACATTTGAATTGTATATTTATTCTGCAGATGTCAGTTCTTCAACTGCTTCAGTTTCTTCGATACGAATCTGACGATAACGTTGCATACCAGTACCAGCCGGAACTAGTTTACCGATAATAACATTTTCTTTCAGACCAAGAAGTTCATCACGTTTACCTTTAATAGCAGCATCCGTTAACACACGAGTTGTTTCTTGGAATGATGCAGCAGATAAGAATGATTCTGTTTCAAGAGATGCTTTTGTAATACCTAGGATAACAGGACGACAAGTTGCAGGAACTTTACCGTTAATAATTGCATCTTTATTTGCTTCAGTGAATTGGTGGATATCAAGTAATGAACCTGGTAATAACTCTGTATCACCTGCTTCAATTACACGAACTTTACGAAGCATTTGGCGTACCATTACTTCAATATGTTTATCTCCAATTTCTACCCCTTGCATACGGTATACTTTTTGCACTTCTTTTAATAAATATTCTTGAACAGTTGCTACGTCCTTAACTTTTAATAATTGTTTTGGATCAATAGAACCTTCAGTTAAAACTTGACCAGGTTTAATCACATCACCAAGTTGTACTTTTAAGCGAGCATTGTATGGCGCTTGGTACTTACGTGTTTCGATTTCACCCTGGATTGTAATTTCTTTTAAGCCTTCACGAATTTCTTCGATCTCAGAAACAGTACCTGAGATTTCAGAGATAACCGATTGCCCTTTAGGATTACGAGCTTCGAAAATCTCCTGAATACGTGGAAGACCTTGTGTAATATCGTTACCAGCAACCCCACCAGTATGGAATGTACGCATTGTTAATTGTGTACCTGGTTCACCGATTGATTGAGCAGCGATAATACCTACCGCTTCACCTACTTCAACCTCTTCACCAGTTGCTAAGTTGATACCGTAACATTTTTTACATACACCATGTTTTGTATTACATGTGAATGCAGAACGAATTGTCACTTCTTTAATACCAGCATCTTCGATTTCACGAGCTATATCTTGAGTGATTAATTGATCACGCTCTAAAATAACCGCACCTGTTTCAGGGTGACGAATTGTTTTCTTCGTATGACGACCAATAATACGCTCTTCTAAAGTTTCAATTACTTCAGTGCCTTCCATTAAAGCACCGATTGTTAAGCCGCGGTCAGTACCACAATCGTCTTCACGTACGATGACATCTTGGGCAACGTCTACTAATCGACGAGTTAAGTAACCTGAGTCCGCAGTTTTTAATGCTGTATCGGCTAGACCTTTACGAGCACCGTGAGTAGAGATGAAGTATTCCAATACTGTTAAACCTTCACGGAATGAAGATTTGATTGGAAGTTCGATAATACGTCCAGCTGGGTTGGCCATTAATCCACGCATACCAGCAAGTTGTGTAAAGTTAGATGCGTTACCACGGGCACCAGAGTCACTCATCATGAAGATTGGGTTCGTATCTGGTAAAGAGTCCATCAGTTTAGACTGAATTTCATCTTTCGCCGCAGACCAGCTTGAGATGACACGATCATAACGTTCTTCTTCCGTAATTAAACCACGACGGAATTGAACCATTACTTTATCTACTTTTTTCTGTGCTTCTTCTAAAATTTCAACTTTTTCAGGTAATACAACGATATCTGAAATAGCAACTGTAATACCAGCTTTAGTTGAATATTTAAATCCTAGGTCTTTCATACGGTCAAGCATTTTAGACGTTTCTGTAATATGGAATCGTTTAAATACTTCCGCAATGATATTTCCTAAGAATTTTTTACGGAATGGGCTAATTGTTTTAACTGAAGCAAAGTGTTTTTGTAACACAGCTTGGCGTTGTGCTTCTACTTTTTCATTTTCTGAAAGTTCATTGTAACCTTCAGTAGCTTCTAGCTCTTTTAACGTTTCTTCATCAATTGTTAACGTTGTGAAGTATTTCTCAGGTGTTTTTTGTTCTAAATTCACAGCTGTTGGTTCATTAATATAAGGGAATGATTCAGGAAGAATTTCGTTGAAAATCACCTTACCTACTGTTGTTAATAAGAACTGTTTATTTTGTTCTTCTGTAAACGTAGGGTTATTTAATGAACTTGCTTTTACAGCAATGCGAGTGTGTAAATGTACATTACCAGTTTGGTAAGCAATTAATACTTCGTCAGTACCGTAGAATACAGAACCTTCACCACGAGCTCCTGCACGCTCAAGCGTTAAGTAATAGTTACCTAATACCATATCTTGAGATGGAGTTACAACTGGTTTACCATCTTTTGGATTTAAGATGTTTTGAGCAGCTAACATAAGTAAGCGAGCTTCCGCTTGTGCTTCTGCTGATAATGGAACGTGAACCGCCATTTGGTCACCATCGAAGTCAGCGTTGTAAGCTGTACATACTAATGGGTGTAGACGAATCGCACGGCCTTCTACTAATGTTGGCTCGAATGCTTGAATACCAAGTCTGTGAAGAGTCGGTGCACGGTTAAGTAACACTGGATGTTCACGGATTACATCTTCTAAAACGTCCCATACTTCGTTGTGCATACGCTCAATTTTACGTTTTGCACTTTTAATGTTATGAGCTAGGCCTCGTTCAACAAGTTCTTTCATAACGAAAGGCTTGAATAACTCGATTGCCATTTCTTTTGGAAGACCACATTGGTACATTTTTAAGTTTGGACCTACTACGATAACGGAACGACCAGAATAGTCTACACGTTTACCAAGTAAGTTTTGACGGAAACGACCTTGTTTCCCTTTTAACATATGTGATAGGGATTTTAAAGGACGGTTACCAGGTCCTGTAACAGGACGACCACGACGACCATTATCAATTAATGCGTCAACCGCTTCTTGTAACATACGTTTTTCGTTTTGAACAATGATGCTTGGTGCACCAAGGTCAAGTAGACGTTTTAAACGGTTGTTACGGTTAATTACTCGACGATATAGATCGTTCAAGTCAGAAGTAGCAAAACGACCACCGTCTAATTGCACCATTGGACGAAGCTCAGGTGGAATGACAGGTAGTACATCTAAGATCATCCATTCTGGTTTATTACCAGAGTTTCGGAATGATTCGATTACTTCAAGACGTTTAATTGCACGTGTGCGACGTTGGCCTTGAGCAGTTTTCAACTCTTCTTTTAATGAAATTGTTTCTTCTTCTAGATCAATTTGTTCTAGAAGTTTTTTAATTGCTTCTGCACCCATTGCCGCTTCGAAGCTGTTACCGAATTTTTCACGGTATGCACGGTATTCTTTTTCAGATAAAAGTTGTTTTTTATCTAAGCTAGAATCACCTGGTTCGATTACAACGTATGATGCAAAATAAATAACTTCTTCCAATGCACGTGGTGACATATCAAGAATAAGTCCCATACGGCTTGGAATACCTTTGAAATACCAAATATGAGATACAGGTGCTGCTAGTTCAATATGACCCATACGTTCGCGGCGAACTTTTGCACGAGTAACTTCTACACCACAACGGTCACAAACTACGCCTTTATAGCGCACACGTTTGTATTTACCACAGTGACATTCCCAGTCTTTTGTAGGTCCGAAAATACGTTCACAGAACAGACCGTCTTTTTCTGGTTTTAAAGTACGATAGTTAATAGTTTCAGGTTTTTTTACTTCTCCATATGACCATGAACGAATCTTATCCGGTGAAGCTAAACCGATTTTCATATATTCAAATTCATTAACATCTATCAAGGAGCCTACCTCCCTTTAGTATAAGTCCTCTGAGACTTTCCGAAGCTCAACATTAATTTTAAAAATTAATAATGTATTTTAATAATGGGCAGGCAGAAAATCTTTCTCCTGCCCAATTATTATAATTATTCCATTGATTCTACAGCATCTTCTTTTTCACTAGCTGGTAAGATGTTTAATGCATCTGTTGGTTGAAGTTCATCTTCATCGTCTAAATCGCGAAGTTCAACTTCTTCATCATTAACTGTTAACATTTTCACATCTAAACCTAATGATTGAAGCTCTTTAATTAATACTTTGAAAGACTCTGGAACACCTGGTTCTGGAACACTTTCACCTTTAACAATTGCTTCATAAGTTTTCACACGACCAACAACGTCATCGGATTTAATCGTTAAGATCTCTTGAAGAGTGTATGCAGCACCGTAAGCTTCAAGTGCCCAAACCTCCATCTCACCGAAACGTTGACCACCAAATTGCGCTTTACCACCAAGTGGTTGTTGCGTAACTAGTGAATAAGGTCCAGTTGAACGAGCGTGAAGTTTATCGTCAACCATGTGAGCTAATTTGATCATGTACATGATACCAACTGAAACTCGGTTGTCGAATGGTTCACCCGAACGACCATCATAAAGAATTGTTTTACCGTCGCGGTTCATACCTGCTTCTTCCATTGTTTCCCAAACATCTTCTTCGTTGGCTCCATCAAATACTGGCGTTGCCATATGAAGACCTAAGTAACGAGCAGCCATACCTAAATGAAGCTCTAAAACTTGTCCGATGTTCATACGAGATGGTACACCAAGTGGGTTTAACATGATGTCAACAGGAGTTCCGTCTGGCATAAACGGCATATCTTCTTCAGGTAAAATACGTGAAATTACCCCTTTGTTACCGTGACGTCCGGCCATTTTATCCCCAACGCGGATTTTACGTTTTTGAACAATATAAACACGAACTAATTGGTTAACGCCTGGTGGTAACTCATCGCCATCTTCACGGTTGAAGACTTTAACATCTAGAACGATACCGCCAGCACCATGAGGTACACGTAATGAAGTATCACGTACTTCACGAGCTTTCTCACCGAAGATAGCATGTAATAAACGCTCTTCAGCAGTTAACTCCGTTACCCCTTTAGGTGTAACTTTACCTACTAGAATATCGCCATCACGAACCTCAGCACCAATACGGATAATTCCACGGTCGTCTAAGTTGCGAAGTGCATCTTCCCCGACATTTGGAATATCACGAGTGATTTCTTCAGGTCCTAATTTTGTATCACGAGATTCTGATTCATATTCTTCAATATGAACAGAAGTGTAAACATCGTCTTTTACTAGACGTTCGTTCATAATAACGGCATCTTCATAGTTGAACCCTTCCCATGTCATGAAGGCAACTAAAACGTTACGTCCAAGGGCAAGTTCACCTTTTTCCATTGATGGACCATCGGCTAAAATGTCCTTCGGTTTAACACGATCGCCAACTTTTACGATTGGGCGTTGGTTAATTGAAGTACCATGGTTCGAACGAGTGAATTTTTGAAGTTTGTATTTCGTTAATTCACCTTTTACTTCTTTCCCATCAATTTCTTCAATACGACGTACATGAATAGAACGTGCTTCAACGTGTTCTACAATACCGTGGTATTTGTTTACTACAGCAGCCCCTGAGTCACGAGCGTTAACGTGTTCCATACCAGTACCAACAAATGGTGCCTCTGGGTTTAACAAAGGAACAGCTTGACGTTGCATGTTCGCACCCATAAGCGCACGGTTAGAGTCATCGTTTTCTAAGAATGGAATACACGCTGTGGCAGCAGATACTACTTGTTTAGGCGAAACGTCCATATAGTCAACACGGTCTTTTTTGAATACTGTGTTATCCCCACGGAAACGACCTAAAACTTCATCATTTGCGAAAGTTCCATCCGGATTTAACTTGGAGTTCGCTTGCGCAACAATATAATTATCTTCTTCGTCAGCAGTTAAGTAATCAATTTGATCTGTCACTTGACCTGTTTCAGGATCAACACGACGATATGGTGTTTCAATGAAACCAAATTTATTTACTTTTGCATAAGAAGAAAGTGAGTTGATTAACCCGATGTTTGGACCCTCTGGAGTCTCAATCGGACACATACGACCGTAGTGAGAGTAGTGAACGTCACGTACTTCCATACCTGCACGCTCACGAGTTAAACCACCAGGTCCTAAAGCAGAAAGACGACGTTTGTGAGTTAACTCAGCTAACGGGTTTGTTTGGTCCATGAATTGCGATAATTGAGAGCTACCAAAGAACTCTTTTATTGATGCAATAACTGGACGAATATTAATTAATTGTTGAGGTACGATAGACGCAGTGTCATTAATAGACATACGTTCACGTACAACACGTTCCATACGGGATAAACCGATACGGAATTGGTTTTGTAACAATTCACCTACTGAACGTAAGCGACGGTTACCTAAGTGGTCGATATCATCTGTATTTCCTACACCATGTAATAAGTTAAAGAAGTAAGACATCGATGCAATCACATCAGCTGGTGTGATATTTTTCACTTCTTCATCTACATAAGCGTTTGAAATAACATTGATTTCTTTTTGCGCTTCATCATTTGGTGCAAAGATTTTAATTGATTGAATCGTTACGTCTTCTTCTAATACCCCACCAACTTGGGATAATGTACGGAAGCCGATTCCATTTTCTAAATAAGGAATAATACGGTCTAAAGTACGACGATCAAGTGTAGTACCTTTTTCAACTAAAATTTCTCCTGTTTCTGGATCGACAAGAGTTTCTGCAACCGTTTGATTGAATAAACGATTTTTAATGTGAAGCTTTTTGTTCATTTTATAACGTCCAACGTTTGCTAAATCATAACGTTTAGCATCGAAGAAACGAGAATATAATAAGCTTTTTGCACTTTCAACTGTAGGTGGTTCACCTGGACGAAGACGCTCATAGATTTCTAATAACGCTTTTTCAGTGCTATCAGTGTTATCTTTTTCAAGCGTGTTTCGTAAATACTCGTTATCACCAAGAATATCAATGATTTCTTGATCTGAACCGAACCCTAAAGCACGTAATAATACTGTTACTGGAAGTTTACGTGTACGGTCAATACGTACATACACTACGTCCTTTGCATCAGTTTCGTACTCTAACCAAGCACCGCGGTTTGGAATTACAGTTGCACCAAAGCCTTTTTTACCGTTTTTATCAGTTTTATCGTGGAAGTAAACGCTTGGAGAACGAACTAATTGTGAAACAATAACACGTTCGGCACCATTGATTACAAATGTGCCTGTTTCTGTCATCAATGGGAAGTCACCCATGAAGACATCTTGCTCTTTTACTTCGTCTGTTTCTTTGTTGTGGAGACGTACTTTTACGCGCAATGGTGCAGCATAAGTTACGTCGCGTTCTTTACATTCATCAACATCATATTTAGGCTCACCTAAACTATAATCGATGAATTCAAGTGAAAGATTGCCTGTAAAATCTTCGATTGGAGAAATGTCGCGGAACATCTCACGCAACCCTTCTTCAAGGAACCACTCGTAAGATGCTGTTTGAATCTCAATTAAATTCGGAAGCTCCAGCACCTCTTTAATACGCGCAAAGCTTCTACGCTGGCGGTGTTGTCCGTACTGAACTAGTTGACCTGTCAACTCATTCACCCCTCATTAAAGCGATAATAGGTCTTTGCAAAATCAACTAAATAGTGTATGATTTCGAAAGACAAAAAGAAAACGAGTCTTTTCTTAGATCTCATTTTCGGTTAAACTAAACTTATTCATGGTAAGTATACCCACATAAAATATATTGCATACAAAAGGGCAAACTCCCACAAAATAATAATTTTGCATTTTATTATGTTATCATAGCCATTTTGTCAAGTCAATATTTTATATCTTATACTCATTTATTTCCATTCTTACAATGAATGGTTAATTATTTTTTTGCTCGTATAATCCAATAGCCTTTTTTCTTCTCGACTATTTCTACTTCTGCAAACTTTTCTTCTAAATGATTTACTGTAGATGGAGCACCTTGTTTCTTTTGAATGACGACCCACAGCTCTCCCCCAACCGTTAATTTCTCGAAAGCACCGTCATAAAATTTAAAGACCGTATCTTTCCCAGCTCGAATCGGTGGGTTAGTTAAAATTGCGGCAATCGGCAATTCTTCTCCAACAGCAGCAAGACCATCACTTTCAAAAATACGTACATTTTGAACTCCGTTTATTTGCGCATTTTTATTCGCTAGCGCAACTGCCCTTTCATTAATATCCATCATATAAATTGTACGATCTGGATTTTGTTTAGCAATCGATAACCCAATTGGGCCATATCCACAGCCTACATCCAAAATAGCACCTTCTATTTCAGGAAGTTGAAAAGTTTCAATTAAAACACGGGATCCAAAATCTACTTCGCTTTTACTAAAAACACCCGAATCTGTTTCAAATAAGAAAGTATGTCCGAGTAATGTAAATTTCCATTGGCGTGGTTTACTTTCAGTTTGAGGCTTTTTTGAATAATAATGTTCAGACATCGAACCGTGCCCTCCTCAAAGAAAATGAAGAAAGCCCGTCAAAATAGACGAGCTTTCTTTATTTATTGAAAATAGGTAAATGGAGAAATTATTTAACTTCGATTGAAGCGCCAACTTCTTCAAGTTTAGCTTTAATTTCTTCAGCTTCTTCTTTAGATACGCCTTCTTTTAATGGTTTTGGAGCGTTATCTACAACTTCTTTAGCTTCTTTTAAGCCAAGACCAGTGATTTCACGAACCACTTTGATAACTTTGATTTTTTGGTCACCAGCGTTAGCTAGTACTACATCAAATTCAGTTTTTTCTTCAGCAGCAGCTGCACCAGCGCCACCTACTACTGCTACAGGAGCAGCAGCTGTTACACCGAATTCTTCTTCGATTGCTTTTACTAAATCGTTTAACTCAAGAACTGTCATAGCTTTGATAGCTTCTAAGATTTGATCTTTGTTCATTTTATTTTCCTCCTATATGGATATGGTTATTTTATTAGGCTACTTGCCCGAAATTAATTTGTTTGAAGTTTAGGCTGCGATTAAGCGCCTTGCTCTTCTTTTTGTTCTGCAACAGCTTTTGTTGCAAGTGCGAAGTTGCGCACTGGAGCTTGAAGAACTGATAAAAGCATTGAAAGTAAACCTTCGCGTGATGGAAGTTCTGCAAGTGCTTTAACGTCATCAGCAGAAGAAACGTTACCTTCGATAATACCAGCTTTGATTTCAAGCGCTTCGTTCTTTTTAGCGAATTCATTAATGATTTTCGCTGGAGCTACTACGTCTTCGTTAGAGAACGCAACAGCGTTTGGACCAGTTAAGAATTCGTTAATTCCAGCAACACCAGCGATTTCAGCTGCACGACGAGTTAAAGTGTTTTTGTAAACTTTGAACTCAACACCTGATTCGCGAAGTTGTTTACGAAGTTCTGTAACTTGAGCAACAGTTAAACCACGGTAATCCACTACTACTACAGAAGAAGCAGCTTGGAATTTTTCAGCGATTTCTTGTACTTGAACTTTTTTTGTTTCAATTGCATTGCCCATGATTGACACCTCCTATTAGAATGGGTCATTTATACCGACAAAAGAAAAGCCTCTAGTCAATAGAGTAGACTAGAGGCGGAAAATTCATCATCTAAAAAAGAATCCGATTTCGATGTCCTCGGTAGGATAATTAAGTGCAAGCACCCCTACTGTCTACGGTACAAATGGATATTCACAACGTCATCCATCTTACCAAGAAAGAGGAGCGTTGTCAACATATATATTTTATTTCAAACGATCTATATTATCGTACAGTTACGCTAGTAGTATCAACTTTTACAGATGGTCCCATTGTAGTTGTTACATTAACAGACTTCATGTAAGTACCTTTAGCTGCAGCTGGTTTAGCTTTTTGAATAACATCAAATACAGCTAAGAAGTTTTCTACTAATTTTTCTGTATCGAAAGAAACTTTACCGATTGGAGCGTGGATAATACCAGCTTTGTCAGCACGGTATTCTACTTTACCAGCTTTGATTTCTTGAATCGCTTTTGTTACATCGAAAGTAACAGTACCAGTTTTAGGGTTTGGCATTAAACCTTTAGGTCCTAATACACGACCAAGTTTACCAACTTCACCCATCATATCTGGAGTTGCAACGATTACATCGAAATCGAACCAACCTTGTTGGATTTTGTTGATGTATTCTGCATCGCCTACATAGTCTGCACCTGCAGCTTCAGCTTCTTTAAGTTTTTCACCTTTAGCGAATACTAATACACGTTGAGTTTTACCAGTTCCGTTTGGTAGTACTACTGCACCACGGATTTGTTGGTCGTTTTTACGAGTATCGATACCAAGTTTGAAAGCCACTTCAACAGTTGCGTCGAAGTTTACTGTGCTTGTTTGTTTTGCTAAAGCGATAGCTTCTTCAGCATTATATAATTTTGAACGGTCAACTAATTTAGCTGCTTCTTGCAGTCTTTTACCTTTTTTTACCATTATATTTTCCTCCTTGATTGTGGTTTTAGCGGATATTCCTCCCACGAATAGAGGTTGCGAGTTCAAAAAAGAACTTACCGCAACCTCCAAAACAAAAGCCTTCATCATCAAGTAACCAGGACTTGTTAACGATTAGTCTTCGATAACAATACCCATGCTTCGTGCTGTACCTTCAACCATCGCCATAGCTGCTTCAACTGATGCAGCGTTTAGGTCTGGCATTTTTTGTTCAGCGATTTCGCGAACTTTATCACGTTTAACCGTTGCAACTTTTTTACGGTTTGGTTCACCTGATCCAGATTGGATACCTGCTGCAACTTTAAGTAATACTGCTGCAGGTGGAGTTTTTGTAATGAAAGTGAAAGAACGGTCTTCGAAAACTGTGATTTCTACTGGAATAATTAAACCAGCTTGATCAGCAGTACGAGCGTTGAACTCCTTACAGAATCCCATGATATTTACACCTGCTTGACCTAATGCAGGACCAACCGGTGGAGCTGGGTTAGCTTTACCAGCAGGGATTTGAAGTTTTACAATTTTAATAACTTTTTTAGCCACGAGACACACCTCCTTAAGTCCGTGATGTGGTAATTGGGTTGCCCCTCCCACTCAAATATCTGTCTGTCAGCTAATTGCCGATAACATTAAAAGATTAACTTTAATTTGACAAACTATCATTTAGACGGTCTGACCTATGAAATGATACCACTTTTAATTTATATAAGCAAGTGAAATTATAAAGCAATTTCGGCAACATAACTTTTCGATAGTTTATCATCGCGCTTATTATGGCGATTTTCTATAGATATAAGTAAGTTCCTAACATTCATTTATAAACCTAAATTTTTTGAATTTGTTCGAAGTCTAATTCCATTTTCGTTTCACGACCGAACATATCAATTGTTACTTTAATTTTGCCTTTATCAGCATCAATCTCTTCTACTTTACCTTGGAAATGAGCAAATGGTCCGTCTAAAACTTCGACTACTTCACCAACTGTAACGTCTAACTCGCCAACTGTTTTCTTCGTAATTCCCATTTGACGTAATAGACGATCTACTTCTTCAGGTAATAAAGGTGTTGGTTTTGCACCACCACCAGAAGAACCAATAAAGCCTGTTACACCCGGTGTATTACGTACTACATACCATGATTCATCCGTTAAAATCATTTCAACTAATACATAACCTGGGAAAACTTTACGCATTACCGTTCTTTTTTTACCATCTTTTAAATCCGTTTCTTCATGTTCAGGTACGATAACACGGAAAATGTTATCTTGCATCCCCATCGTTTCTACACGTTTTTCAAGGTTTGCCTTTACACGATTTTCATATCCTGAATAAGTATGAACTACATACCATCTTTTCTCCATAACGTTTTCGGACTAGTCGTCCGTCCCTCCTTCACTTATCACATATACACTGACGAAGTCTTATAAATTGTTTACCATAAATAATACAATTAACAAAACAAATGAAAAAAACCCGTTAACATTGAAAGACGGGCTATTTTCGAAATATTAACATCGTATTATTATAAATCTATATACCAACGGAATAGTTCTGAAACGCCTAAGTCAACTAACACAAAAAATATTGCCATAAAAATCACTGTTGAAACTACGACAATCGTATATTTTGTAAGCTCTTTACCTTTTGGCCAGCTTGTCTTTCTCATTTCAGACGTTACATTTTGAAAAAACTGTTTAATCTTGCCCATTCTAGCTTAACCTCCGAACAAATCATCTATTCTATGTTTCAATTGACTTTACTACATAATTATCGTGTTTGTTTGTGTACAGTGTGTTCGTTACAATGTGAGCAAAACTTTTTCAATTCTAGTCGTTCAGTTGAGCCAACTCTTTCAGGAACCGAATAGTTTCGAGAGCTACATTTTTCACAACATAAAACAATTTTCTTTGCCATCTTGAAAATTCACCTATTTCGGCATTTTGTCTTTTAAAGACTACCACCTAAAAGTTTTGCTGTCAACAAGTGGTGCTGTACCGCTAGCTTATCTCACCTATTTCTAGATGACGCTCCAATTTACGTTTTACCCGTTGAAGAGCATTGTCGATCGATTTTACATGCCGATTTAACTCTTCTGATATTTCAAAGTAGGATTGTCCATCTAAATATAAGGATAACACTTGTTGTTCTAATTCACTTAATATTTCGCCAATTTTTTCTTCAAGATGGGAATATTCCTCACGATTAATCATTAAATGTTCTGGATCATCCGATTCAGAGCTAGTGATGATATCCATCAAGGTACGATCTGATTCTTCGTCATAGATTGGTTTATCAAGAGATACATAGGAATTTAGCGGAATATGTTTTTGTCTCGTAGCTGTTTTAATAGCTGTAATAATTTGACGAGTAATACAAAGTTCCGCAAACGCTCTAAAAGACGACAGCTTATCCCCTTTAAAATCTCTTATCGCTTTATATAAACCTATCATTCCTTCTTGAATGATATCTTCCTTATCTGCTCCAATTAAAAAATAAGAGCGTGCCTTCGCTTTAACAAACATACGATATTTCGTAATTAAATAATCTAACGCTTCTGTATTACCTTGATGCACTTCTTCAATCAGTTGTTCATCTGAAAGGTCTTCAAATCGTTGCAACACTTGTGTCTGATTACTTTTTAGCATTGGCCTCACCCCAGAACGTTCTGTATTGTCATAGGAACAGTATAACGGAATTGGAAAATATAGGTCAATCAGTTATTTCAAACCCCGTCGCCATTTTTCAAAAGCTAACTCTACTTCTTCTGATAATTGAATTCTAGATTTCGGTTTTTCTTCATTCGTCATTTTTTTTACTTCTTGAGAAATATTCGATTTGATAATTGCCATTTCAATTTCTAATTCACGAGCCGATTTCCGTAGAGCGCCATTTCCGAAAATAACGTTTTGTTCTGTTAAATCGGAAGTGGCAACATAAATTTGGACTTTTCTACCCTTTAGTTCATTTGTTAACTTTTCGATACATTCATCGGCAGTTTCATTTTTTCTAGTATAAATTATTTCAACTGCATTTTTCACATAATTTTGTTGAGCACCTGGAACTAGGTGGGCATCAAACACAACAATTACTCGACAGCCAAGGGCAGCTCTGTATTCCGCCATTAGATCAAGCAAGTGATTGCGGGCTTCTTCAAAGTTTGTTTCCCGAAGAGGCCGCAATTCTTTCCATGCGCCGATCATATTGTAACCATCAACAATCAAAATCGTTTGCATAATTCTTATCCATTCTTTTCTTGTCGTTTACGGTATACTTCATACATTAATAAGGCAGCAGCAACTGAAGCATTTAATGAATTTACATGACCTACCATCGGCAAATGGTATAAGAAATCACATTTTTCTTTTAGTAATCGACTCATCCCTCTACCCTCGCTGCCTATAATGACAGCTAGCGGAAGCGTCGCATCCATTTTGCGATAATCTACAGATCCTTTTGCATCCGTCCCCGCAATCCAAACACCACGGTCTTTCAATTCATCAACTGTTTGAGCTAAATTCGTTACACGAACAACTGGTACATGTTCGATTGCACCAGTCGAAGCTTTTGCAACAACTGCTGTTAAACCAACTGCCCGTCTTTTAGGAATTATAATACCGTGAACCCCTATTGCATCTGCAGTACGCATAATCGAACCTAAATTATGGGGATCTTCCAATTCATCAAGAATGAGGAAAAACGGATCTTCATTTTTTTCTTTAGCCGCATTAAATAAATCTTCAATTTCTGCATAATGATAAGCTGCCACAGAAGCTACTATTCCTTGATGGTTCGCATCCGACAATTGATCAACTTTTTTCTTAGGAACAAATTGAACTAATACACCGCGCTCACGTGCTAAGTCTAACAATTCATTGACTCCAGTTTTTTTGACTCCCTCTGCTATCCATAATTTATTAATTTCACGTCCAGACCGAAGCGCTTCAAGAACTGGATTTTTTCCAGCAATCATTTCGCCGTTGTGTTCACTCATGTTAAGATGCTCCCTTCGATTGCTCAACGATTGTAATGGCATAGTCAATAATTTCATTTACTCTCTCAATTTGCTTCGTTAAATAAAGGCTTCCTAGTACCGCTTCAAAACCCGAACTATTTCGATAAGTTTGAACGTCCGTATTTTTTGGAACAGAACCTGATTTTGCATTACGTCCTCGCTTAAATACAGCGAGTTCCTCTTCAGTTAAATAATGCTCTTCGATTAAACGATGAACAACCATAGATTGGGCTTTAGCAGAAACATAATTCGTTGCTTCCTTATGCAATCGATTCGGTTTTGCTCTCCCATTTAAGAGAAGATGTTCTCGAACTCGTTGTTCAAGAACAGCATCTCCCATATATGCTAATGCTAATGCATTTAATTGCTTTACATCTGCTATCCGAAGTTGCGTCATACTATAAACCTCGTTTCCAACGTGTACCTTGACGAGTATCTTCTAAAATAATATTCATACTCAATAGTTGGTCTCGGATTTCATCGGAACGAGCAAAGTCACGGTTTTTACGCGCCATATTTCGCTCTTCAATTAATGCTTCGATTTCTTCATCTAAAAGTTCATTTTCTGTTAAGAATTTAATACCTAGGACGTCACCTAGTGTATCAAAGGTTTCAATCAATGTTTTTAAAATACGTTCCTCTGTATTACTTTCGTTTAAGTAAGTATTCGCAATACGAGCAAGTTCAAATAAAGCAGAAATCCCATTGGCCGTATTAAAATCATCGTCCATAGCCAGTTCAAATTGCTTTTTCACTTCATTGATTTTCTCGATATACTCGTCACCATTATCAGAAAGGTTTGCTGAAGATGCCAGTCTATATTGTACATTGGAATAGGCAGTACGAAGACGTTCTAATCCAGAACGTGCTGACTCTACTAAATCTTGTGCAAAATTAATGGGATGACGATAATGTACCGATAACATAAAGAATCGTAAAACTTGTGGGTCAATTTGTTGACGAATATCATTCACTAATACAAAGTTACCAAGTGATTTTGACATTTTTTCGTTGTCGATATTAATGTACCCATTATGCATCCAATAACGAGCAAATGTTTTCCCCGTATAAGCTTCCGATTGGGCTATTTCATTTTCATGGTGCGGGAATGTTAAATCTTGACCGCCAGCATGAATATCAATTGTGTCACCCAAATGTTCACGAGCCATAACAGAACATTCAATATGCCAACCTGGTCGCCCTTCACCCCACGGACTTTCCCATTTAATTTCACCAGGTTTTGCTGCTTTCCATAATGCAAAATCAAGAGGATCTTCCTTTTTCTCTCCTGCTTCAATACGGGCACCAACTTTTAAATCATCAATCGATTGATGGGACAGTTTACCATAGCCGTCAAATTTACGTGTACGGTAATAAACATCCCCTTGAGATTCATAAGCGTAGCCTTTTTCAATTAAAACACCGATGAAAGAAATAATATCATCCATATGATTCGTTACGCGGGGATGAACATCAGCCTTGTGGCAACCAAGAGCTGTAATATCTTCAAAGTAAGCATTAATAAAGCGATTCGTTAATTCAAAAACATCTTCGCCTAATTCATTTGCTGCTTTAATGATTTTATCGTCCACATCTGTAAAGTTGGAAACATATTTCACATCATAGCCTTTATATTGGAAATAACGGCGAACAGTATCATAAACAATAACAGGACGAGCATTCCCAATATGAATAAAGTTATATACTGTCGGACCACATACGTACATTTTCACTTTTCCTTCTTCAAGCGGGACAAAGGGTTCCTTTTGTCTCGTTAAAGAGTTAAATATTTGAATAGTCAATTCTATCTCTCCTTTTGAGATTCCACTAGCTGTTGTTTTAATTCTTTTATTTCCTTTTCAAGCTTCACAAAACGATCATTTATTGGGTCAGGGATATTTTGATGGTCAAGCTTCTTATTCGTTGTTGTTTTTACACCATCTTGAATAACTACTTTCCCTGGAATACCTACAACAGTCGCGTTAGGTGGAACATCCTTTAACACAACAGAACCTGCTCCTACCTTACTATTTTCACCAATCGTAATTGATCCCAATACTTTTGCTCCTGAAGCAACTAATACATTATCTTTTAACGTTGGGTGACGCTTTCCTTTCTCTTTCCCTGTACCACCTAATGTTACACCTTGATATAAAATAACATTATCACCTATTTCGCAAGTTTCACCAATGACAACACCAGTTCCATGGTCTATAAAGAAGCGGCGGCCAATTTTGGCACCAGGATGAATTTCAATCCCAGTGAAAAATTTGCTAATCTGTGAGATAGCACGTGCAATGAAGAAAAATCTTCTTTTATAAAACCAATGGGCAATGCGGTGAGCCCAAGTCGCATGGAGACCCGAATAAGTTAATACAACCTCTAACACACTGCGAGCTGCTGGATCGTTTTCAAATACGTTATCAATATCTTCTTTAATTCTTTTAAACACGATGAACACCCCTTACCATTCTCATTTTATAGTTTTGATATTTCCCCCAAAATAAAAACGTCCCTATCTTTCCATAAGAAAGACAGAGACGCTACTGCGCGGTTCCACTCTGATTGAAAGCAAGATACCCATACTAGAAGTCCCTACTTTCCACTCAAAAGTCCATTAACGGTGACGAACCGACTAGCCTACTACATTTCAGCTAAGTACTCAAAGGTGCATTTCCGTAAAATAGCGGTCTAGGTCACTTTCAGCCGGTGATGACCCTCTCTTTAAAACATTTTTTACGTACTTCTCCTTATCAACGCTTTAAAATGATTTATATCTTTTCACGTATAGTTTCTTCTTGCAAAGTTAAATACATTTTACAATAGGTAATTGAAAAGTCAACTAAAATGCAAGTTCGTTATTTTACGAATTTCTCAATGCGTGCAATCGCTTTTTCCTTTCCAATTAAAGCAATGGAATCCGGAAGTTCTGGACCATGAGTTTGACCAGTCGTTACAACACGAATTGGCATAAATAAATTTTTCCCTTTATGGCCTGTTTCTTTTTGAACAGCTTTAATTGCTGCTTTAATCGATGGCGCGTCAAAACTTTCAAGTGCTTCAAGTTGCGCTTTGAATGCAGCCATTACTTCAGGTACTTGTTCCCCTGCTAAAACTTCTTTCGCAGCTTCATCATATTCAATTTCTTCTGTAAAGAATAGGCTAGATAATTCAACGATCTCAGCACCATAACTCATTTGGTTATGATATAGAGAGATTAATGCTGTAGCCCACGCTTGTTGTTCTTCCGTTAATTGTTCTGGAAGTAAACCAGCCTTTTGAAGATGTGGTAATGATAATTCTACTACTTCCTCAAGGGAAAGCTTTTTAATATATTGGTTGTTCATCCATGTTAGTTTATTTTTATCGAACATAGATGGTGATTTTGAAAGACGTTTTTCATCAAAAATTTCGATGAATTGGTCTTTTGTAAAGATTTCTTCTTCTCCTTCTGGTGACCAACCTAAAAGGGCAAAGAAGTTAAACATCGCTTCTGGTAAATAACCAAGTTCTTTATATTGGGTAACGAATTGAATAATCGATTCATCGCGCTTAGATAATTTTTTATGATCTTCATTAACAATTAATGTCATATGGCCGTATTGTGGGTATTCCCAACCAAAAGCATCAAAAATCATCATCTGTTTTGGTGTATTCGATAAATGTTCTTCCCCACGGAATACATGGGTAATATCCATGAAGTGGTCATCTAATACAACAGCATAGTTATAAGTCGGGATACCGTTTGCTTTCACAATTACCCAATCACCAATATCCTTTGACTCAAACGTTACTTCACCACGTACTAAGTCATTAAAGCGATAAGTTGTGTTTTCAGGAACACGCATACGAATCGTATAAGGAATTCCTTCCGCTTCTTTCGCAGCTACCTCTTCTTTTGTTAAGTGACGGCATTTTCCGTCATAAGTAGGTGCAGCAACACCTTTTGCTCGTTGCGCTTCACGGGAAGCTTCTAACTCTTCTGAAGTACAAAAACATTTATAAGCAATTCCGCGCTCTAACAATTCTTCGGCATGTTTTTTATAAATATCTAATCGTTCCATTTGACGGTAAGGGGCATACGGTCCACCAATATCAATCGACTCATCAGGAATAATCCCTAACCAACGCAAATTATCTAGTTGGGACGCTTCTCCGCCTTCTACATTTCGTTCAATATCTGTATCTTCAATACGTACGATAAATTTACCGTTATGGTGTTTTGCATATAAATAGTTAAATAGCGCTGTACGTGCCCCACCAATGTGTAAAAAACCTGTTGGACTTGGCGCATAACGAACGCGAACTTCCTTCGTCATAAAATAAGTGCCTCCTAAATTGGTTCAGTTATAACCATTTTTTAAAAATACGATAACTTTTTAAAAACTGAACGTCCTTGATTAATCTTGTACATTTTACCACTCTAAAATCAGAATGAAAAGAAAGGTAGTTGAAGTTATATCCAGTATTCCGATAGAACTTTTTCCAACTAGTCCGTGAAACTTTTATTTTTTGATTAATAAAATGGTCGCCATTGCAGCTATTCCTTCTTCACGTCCAGTAAATCCTAACTTTTCTGTTGTAGTTGCTTTTACATTTACTTGGGTAGGTTCGGCATTTAATAGTTCGGCGATTCGATTCCGCATTTGCTCAATATATGGCGCAAGCTTTGGACGCTGAGCCATAACTGTACAATCCACATTCCCTAAAACATACCCTTTATCTTCAACAATTTTCCAAATGTACTCTAGCAATTTCGCGCTATCCGCGTCTTTGAACGCCGGGTCTGTATCTGGAAAATGATGTCCGATATCTCCTTCCCCAATAGCGCCTAGAGCCGCATCTGTCACAGTATGTAATAGGACATCTGCATCAGAATGCCCTAACAATCCGCGATCATGGGGAATTGTAATCCCACCTAAAATTAATGGACGTCCTTCTGCAAACGCATGAACGTCAAATCCTTGTCCTACTCTAAACATCATTATCCTCCTAGCTCGTTACGGTGCCTTAATATCGCTTCCCCGAAAACTAAATCTTCCTTTGTTGTTATTTTTACATTTTCATAGGTGCTTTCTACAATATAAACCTGATGATTTAAACGCTCAACTAGCATTGCCTCATCGGTTCCTAAAAAGCCGATTGCCTCAGCCTCTTCTTCTGCCCGCTTTAACAATTCAAAACGAAAGGCTTGAGGCGTTTGAATCATCCATAAACTTTCCCGATCAACTGTTTCAACAATGACACCATTGTTTACTTTCTTCATCGTATCTTTTGCCTTAACTCCAGCAATTACTGCCCCTTTTTCATAGGCTTCCGTTACGAGACGGGATATAATAGGCTTTGTAATAAATGGTCTAGCAGCATCATGAACAAGCACAATATCAACTTGTTCCATTTCTTTAATGCAAGCATATACAGAGTGTTGTCGCTCTTCGCCTCCATTTGGCAATCCCTTTACCTTTGTTATGCCATACTCTTCCAACAAATGTTGAATATAATCCCGTTCTTCAGCCTTTACCGCTAACCAAATACCTGTACAATTATCATCATTTTGAAAAACTTCTAAAGTACGAATTAAAATTGGTTTACCCCCAAGGGATAAAAATAATTTATTTTGCCCCGCGCCCATCCGTTTACCACTGCCAGCTGCAGGGAGTACTACTTCGTAATTCACATATCCACTTCCTAATCTCAAAAAACCTAAGTTGCTTACGCTACTTGTTCATCCTTAGGTTTTGCAAATATCATACGCCCTGCAGATGTTTGCAGGACACTTGTTACTGTTACCGTAATCGATTGGCCAATATAGCTACGTCCACCTTCTACGACAATCATCGTACCATCATCTAAGTAGGCGACGCCTTGATTGTGCTCTTTCCCGTCTTTAATCACAACCACTTGCATTTCCTCTCCAGGTATTACAACCGGCTTTACGGCGTTTGCTAAATCATTTATATTTAGTACTTCCACATGATGTAGCTCACAAACTTTATTTAGATTAAAATCATTCGTTAAAATTTGTGCTCCCATCTTTTTCGCTAGACGTACTAGTTTTAAATCAACTTCCTGGACATCTTCAAAGTCTTCTTCTGAAATTTGCACGGTTGTTGCCCGTTCATCTTGAAGTTTTTTCAATATATCAAGACCCCTTCGACCGCGGGTACGCTTTAACGTATCGGACGAATCGGCAATATGCTGAAGTTCCGTTAAAACGAATTGAGGTACAATTAGCACACCTTCAATAAATCCTGTTGATGAAATATCAGCAATTCTCCCATCGATAATGACGCTTGTATCAAGCAATTTATAATTTGTCTTCACTTCATTTACTTGGAGCGTTGATACATCCAGTTGTTTTTTCCTAGGAAGGGAACTTGATTTCGTAAACATTTGCGATAGTTCATCCCGCTTTGTAAACCCTACACGGAAACCTAAATAACCAAGGATAATTGATAATAAGATCGGTATAATCTCCGTAATAATAGGAATCTGAATACGTTCAATGGCAAACCCAACTAAAAACGCAACAATTAACCCTACAATAAGTCCAAATGTCCCAAACAATAGATCAGCTGCTGGGATTTTAAATAACACGTTTTCCATCCACTCAATCAACTTAACAAAGTAGTCTGATAACGAGAATGATAAAAGGAATAACAAGATTGCTCCTAGTAATATGGATACATATGGATTGTTAAGCCAAGGATTAGATGATAAATTAATGAATTCGTATAATGGCGGTAAAAAAACAAAGCCTAACGCCCCTCCAATTAATAAGAAAGCAATTTGTATTACTCTTTTTAACATACTTCCACCTCCTTTTCTTTAATAACAATTATACATAGTTCCAGTATAGTTTGCCCTATAAATACATCAGCTAATTTTTCATTTGGAAAAATTAGCTACTGTTTTACTTATATGTTAAGTTATGTCTATTTCTAACCAAAATCAAACGGAAAAATGCCTATACACTAAAAATGATTGTATAGGCATACTCCATTTATTATTTTTTTACTAAAAAGAATGGCTACAAGTCTTGGAAACACGCTCTTAATGCTTCATTGATTGTTTCTACTCCAATGACTTGAATACCGTTCGGATAATCCCATCCCCCTAAATTGGAAGCTGGAATAAATGCCCGTTTAAAACCTAGTCTCGCTGCTTCTTGAACTCGTTGTTCAATTCTTGAAACCCGTCGAACCTCACCAGTTAGCCCTACTTCGCCAACAAAACAATCTGTACCTTTAACTGGTTGATCTTTAAAACTGGAAACGATGGAAGTTAAAACAGCTAAGTCAATCGCTGGTTCATCTAGTTTAACTCCACCCGCTACTTTTATATAGGCATCTTGGGCTTGTAAAAGCATCCCCATTCGTTTTTCTAAAACCGCCATAAGTAATTGAACCCGATTTTGTTCTACTCCCGTAGCCATCCGTTTAGGATAATTAAAACTAGTCGGTGTGACGAGTGATTGAATCTCGACTAAAATCGGCCTTGTACCTTCCATAGAAGCAACAATGGTCGAACCTGCTACATCGTGGGAACGCTCCTCTAAAAACAGCTCTGAAGGGTTAGAAACTTCTTTTAAACCTGCATGAACCATTTCAAATATTGCAATTTCGTTCGTCGAACCAAAACGATTTTTTACGCTGCGCAATATTCGATACGTATGATGCCGTTCCCCTTCGAAATATAAAACTGTATCTACCATATGTTCTAGTAATCTTGGACCTGCAATTTGCCCTTCCTTTGTTACGTGGCCTACTAGGAAAATGGCGATTCCTTTTGTTTTAGCAATGCGCATTAATTCCGAAGTACATTCACGAACTTGAGAGACACTACCAGCAGCACTTGTAACTTCTGGATGATGAATTGTTTGAATGGAATCGACAATAACAAATTTAGGTTGTACTTCTTCGATTGATTGGTTAATTAATTCCAAATTCGTTTCGGAAAGGATATATAGCTCAGGAGATTTCACACCAATTCTTGCCGCCCGCAACTTTGTTTGACGCATTGATTCTTCTCCGGATATGTACAATAAACGATGACCTTTATTGGATAAAAGGGCTGATACTTGAAGCAGTAAAGTTGATTTCCCTATCCCAGGGTCTCCGCCAATCAATACGAGGGATCCCGGAACAATCCCTCCACCTAGCACCCGATTTAACTCTTCCATTTCGGTTTCAACACGCGGTTCATCCGAAGTTTCTACATTGATAATAGGAGTGGCTTTTTGCGAGATGGAATTTGAATGTTGAAAAGCACCTCGAGGACCTTTCGTTATTACTTCTACTTCCTCAACCATCGTGTTCCATCCACCACAGCCCGGACAACGCCCCATCCACTTTGGAGATTCATAGCCACAGGAGTTACAACAGAATTTCGTTTTCTTTTTTACCATATCGTCTCTCCTTCATTAGTAATCTTATGTTCATTGTACATGACAACCTTTGAAAGTTCCTTATATTTCCCCACGTAAAATCCTTCCATATTAAAAAGGTGGTTGACTAGAAATTAAGTCAACCACCTATAATTATGCATTAATTTGAAAGAACTTCGCTTTTGGGTAAGACGATAAATTCATTATCAACATAGTCAATCACAACACTTTGACCTGTTGAAATCGTACCTTTTAGCAACTCTTCGGATAAACGATCTTCCACATGTTTTTGAAGGGCACGACGTAATGGACGAGCTCCGTATTGTGGATCGTATCCTTCTTCTGCAATTTTCTCTAATGCAGCATCTGTCAACTCAAGCTCAATATTTTGCTCTTTTAAGCGAGTTGTTAAAGAGTTTGCCATTAATGAAATAATTTGTTTTAATTCGTCTTTTTCTAGAGAGTGGAACACAATCATTTCATCGATACGGTTTAAGAATTCAGGACGGAATGCTTTTTTCAATTCCTCAAGCATTGTCCCTTTCATATCTTTATATTTGTTAGCAGAATTATCACCAATTCCGAAACCTAAAGATTTTTGATATTTAAGGGCATCTGCGCCGACGTTAGAAGTCATAATAACAACCGTGTTTCGGAAGTCTACTGTACGACCTTTTGAATCCGTTAAACGACCGTCATCTAATACTTGAAGTAAAATGTTGAACACATCTGGGTGAGCCTTTTCAATCTCATCCAGCAATACAACAGAGTATGGTTTACGACGAACTTTTTCAGTTAACTGTCCGCCTTCATCGAATCCAACGTAACCTGGAGGTGAACCTACAAGACGGGAAGTCGAATGTTTCTCCATGTATTCTGACATGTCGATTCGAATCATTGCATCTTCATCGCCGAACATTACTTCTGCTAGAGCACGGGCAAGTTCTGTTTTACCAACACCAGTAGGACCTAGGAAAATGAATGAACCGATTGGTCGTTTTGGATCTTTTAACCCTGCACGGGCACGGCGGATAGCACGAGAAATCGCTTCAACCGCTTCTCCTTGACCAACGACACGTTTGTGCAATTCTTCTTCTAAGTTTAGTAATTTCGCTGATTCTTCTTGAGCAATTTTTGAAACAGGAATTCCAGTCCACATGGAAACAACCATTGCAATGTCTTCAACAGTCACTTTAGACTCTTCTTTACCTTGTTTTTCTTTCCATGTTTTCTTTGTTTGCTCTAATTCATCTTTAATTTTTTGTTCTGTATCACGAAGGGCAGCCGCTTTTTCAAACTCTTGGCTTGAAACTGCCGCATTTTTTTCGTTACGAACGTTTTCTAATTTATCTTCCAAAGCTTTTAAGTTTGGTGGCACTGTGAAAGAACGTAAGCGTACTTTTGAACCTGCTTCATCGATTAAATCAATCGCTTTATCTGGTAAGAAACGATCGGAAATATATCGATCAGATAATTTTGCTGCCGCTTCTACTGCTTCATCCGTAATTTTCACACGGTGATGCGCTTCATAACGATCTCTTAAACCTTTAATAATTTGAATTGTTTCATCTACAGTTGGTTCATCTACTTGAATTGGTTGGAAACGACGTTCTAACGCTGCATCCTTTTCAATGTATTTACGATATTCATCTAATGTTGTAGCCCCAATACATTGTAGTTCACCACGGGCTAATGAAGGTTTTAAAATATTCGATGCATCAATAGCACCTTCTGCACCGCCAGCACCGATTAATGTGTGTAATTCATCAATGAAAAGAATTACGTTACCTGCTTGGCGAATTTCATCCATTACTTTTTTCAAGCGGTCTTCAAATTCACCGCGATATTTAGTACCCGCAACAACAGTACCCATATCTAATGTCATCACCCGTTTATCACGAAGGGTTTCAGGTACTTCATTATTGACGATTTGTTGTGCAAGACCTTCTGCAATAGCCGTTTTACCTACCCCGGGTTCACCAATTAATACAGGGTTGTTTTTCGTACGGCGGGATAGTACTTCAATTACTCGTGTAATTTCTTTGCTACGGCCAATCACTGGATCCAATGAACCTTCACGGGCAATGGCCGTTAAGTCACGAGCTAATCCATCTAAAGTCGGTGTATTTACCGATTGAGTTGGGTTTGTTGAGTTTTGAGCTGCGTCATTGTTTCCAAGTAATAAAAGAACTTGTTGACGAGCTTTGTTTAAGCTAACACCCGCATTCGCTAAAACTCGAGCAGCTACTCCTTCACCTTCTCGGATTAAAGCAAGTAATATATGTTCTGTTCCTATATAAGCATGACCTAATTTTCTAGATTCATCTACCGATAATTCAATTACCTTTTTAGCTCTTGGAGTATAATGAACGATTGGACCGACATCTTTTGAACCTTTCCCCACTAACTCCTCAATGCCTGATTCAATAATTTGTGGACTTACATCGATTGCTTCTAATGCTTTTGCTGCAATTCCACCGCCTTCACGAATAAGGCCAAGTAAAATATGTTCTGTTCCTATAGATTCGTGCTTCCAACGAATAGCTTCTTCTTGTGCTAATTGCAATACTTTTTGTGCACGTTGAGTAAAACGGTTAAACATCATATCTTTCCTCTCCTTTTCCCATTAACTTTTGATTGTTCGTATTAAGCTTTTCACGTAAAAGTTTTGCTCTATACATATCGCGTTCACTTGCTTGAAGAGTTGTACCGGCATATTGTTGTACAAAGCCGGGTTGTATGAGGATCATACACTCATTTAAAACATGTAATGGAACTTCCTTAATGATTCCTAAATCCACTCCAAGGCGAACATTGGATAAACAAGCAGCAGCTTCTTCGCTCGTCATAATACACGCATATTTTAAAATACCTAATGAGCGATTAAAGCGGTCTTCTAATACTATTCGAGAATTTTTGAATAATGCCTCTCGTGCGCCTCGTTCATTTTTAATAATTTGGACAACTACATTTTGTAAGTCTTCTAAAATTTCCTCTTCCGACTTTCCAAGAGTTACTTGGTTGGAGATTTGATAAATGTTTCCTAGGTTTTCACTACCTTCTCCATATATCCCTCTTACAACCATTCCTAAGCGGGCTAGCATTTGTGTAACAACCTTAATTTGCTTAGACATCGTTAGGGCAGGTAGATGCATCATAACGGATGCACGAAGTCCTGTTCCAACATTCGTTGGGCAACTTGTTAAATAACCAAATGTATCATTATACGCATATGGTAAATGTTTCTCCAATTGATGATCCAATTTCGAAGCCTCTGCATATGTTTCTAAAAGCTGTAATCCAGGAGCTAAACATTGGATTCGTAAATGATCTTCCTCGTTTACCATAATGCTGATCGTTTCGTCATTTGAAATAAGAACGGAAGCTGACTTTTCTTTTTTAGCTAATAGAGGGCTAATTAAATGTTTTTCAACTAACACTTGACGTTGCAATGAAGGCATTTCTTTAATTGTAAAATGGGAAAACTTATGCTCGTCATTAATCGCCATTAAAGCTTGTGTGACAACGTCATCAATTTGTTGTGCTTCCCCATCCGTAAAACTTAAAGGGAAACGATATCCATCTAAGTTTCTTGCTAATCGAATGCGTGTACTTAATACAATATCTGCATCAAGACCTTTAACATCCATCCAGCCTGGCGCCTCACTTTTCAAAAAATGTTCTAAATTCATGGTGTATCAACACCTCCACGATCAAGCTTGCGTTCCATATCTCTTATTTCATCCCGCAGCTTGGCAGCATCTTCAAAACGTTCATCTGCAATCGCTAATTGTAGTTGTTCTCGAGCTGTTTCAATTTGTTTTTTGATCCACTCGTTATGATGACTTGGTTTGCCCGGAGCTTTACCGCTATGCTTTGTTCCAGCTTGAATTTTATTTAATACTTGTGGAAGCTGTGTACTGAAAGTTTCATAACATTGTGGACAACCAAGCTTCCCTTCATTCAAGAACTTACGAAAAGTAAAACCGCATTTTGGGCATTCAGTTGCTTTCTGACTTGTCGATTGGACCTTTTCTACCCCGTTATTCCACACTGGTAAACCAAATAAATTGGAAACAAGTTGATGAATTGGAATTTGTTCTTCTTTATGAAAATCTAAATTGAAAGGATGAAAATTTTGTGCACATACCTCACAATAGTGTTTTTCGCTTTTTTGGCCATTAATTACTTGTGTAACCGTTACTGTAGCCTGACGTTCCTTACAGTGTTCACAATTCATGACCTCACCTCTTTTATCAAATAAGTATGGAAAGTAATAAATAAGTAATGAACTTCCTTTATATTACCTATTGTTCCTATTTATCGTATTTTAATGTTGTTAACATAGACTTTAAAATCAATGACCTCAATTGGTCCCTCGTCGGCAATTGTATTCGAAGAGTCGACCGATCAATTGCAGCAAGCATTAATTTTGCTTCCCGTTTAGAAATGACTTCTTCATCGATCAAACGATAGATAATATCCTCTGCCATCGATTGGGTAGCACCGTTATCAATTTGGTCTATCATATCTTCAATCAAATCAATCTTAGAATGAGCTCTTACTCGTAAAATTCGAATATATCCCCCACCACCACGTTTACTTTCAACTAAGTAGCCTCTTTCGGCGGTAAATCTCGTATTAATAACATAATTGATTTGCGATGGTACACATTGAAATTTATCCGCCAATTCACTTCGTTTGATTTCAATATGTCCTTGACCACCTAATTCGATAACTTGTTTCAAATACCCTTCAATGATGTCAGATATATTTCTCATTTTTATACCTCACCCCATCCATTTCTGACTTTGACTATATTTGACTATATTATATTAACATCAAAATCAAAATGCAAATCAAATGCCTATACTATTTTTTCGTTCGAATAGCGTTTAAATTATTTTATAGCTATCCTATTTATATCCATAAAAAAGGCGGTCTCATTAATAGTTGAGACCACCCTCATTTTAGCTTTTTGAGCGAAGGATTAAGAAATAGTCTCCACATACCATTCTGGTTAATTTTGGATTTATTTCTTAGTATTCCTTTTATTCACTTAAACTAAACCTATTTTTATACCCAACGACCAACAATCGGGTAATTCCAATTTTCACCCATTAACGCTTTCACAATGCCAATAATCGGAACAACAACCGTCATAATTCCGAAGACAATTAAAAACGGAATTCCAATAATTAAAAAGCTAAAGATTATTGAAATAGTATTTAAAATCCACATAACACCTTGGAATAGTAAAGCTTGGATCGAAATTCTTTTAATTTCATGTTCTGAACTTAGTAGCCAGAATAGGACTGGAATAAGTACAGGCATCAAAAAGGCACTTGCATGTATGATTACCTTTGCCCATTTATTATCCATTTATAAATCAACCTTTCGTTTCGTTTTTATAGTTATAGTATATTTACGAAGTTCGTACTAAATAGTTTCACTTTTTTTCAAACGAATAAACCTTATTTAAAAATAAAAAACCGCCAGTAAAACTAGCGGTCTATCAACATAATTCATTATTTGGATACTTTTTTCTTACTACTTTCTGGCTTTGGATCTGGTTTTTCTTCATTATTATACGGGAATAATAAATAAGCAATCATTCCAGAAAAGATAGTTGCTATTACTACAAGTAATACACTATCACGGGTTGAAACTTCCTGAAAATAGTTTCTTAACATGAAAATAGAGCCTATAGCAACAATGACCATTGTTGGGATAACAAATTTAAAGCGGTGCTTTTCCATCTTTAACTTCCTTTTCTATAAATATTTACTTCACTTTTCCACGTTAGTTACATCATAAACTACTCGTATTTTACATGGGATAAAAACAAAATACAAATTAGCCCTATAGTTAGGTTACTATTTCATAATTTAATCCAACTAACAATCTATGTAAAATTTCATAATATTTTCAATATATTATTGTTACAATCTATGAAAATAGAACGATAATATAGGTAAATACATAATGGAATGGAATGGATAAAAGGATGGCTATTTTCAGAAGTAATTCACAAAAAGTGTTAGCAAACTATTTCGAAGTTGAAAAATACATAAACGAAGTCGAGCTAGATGTTGCAAAGTACCCAGACTTAACTAAACAAATTCAATTAATTAAATTAACAAAAGAAGAATTAGCGATTTTAAGACAATTAAAACCTTTCACTGAACAATTTATTCCAGAAATGGTGAATCAATTTTATGCAGCAATTATGCAAAGCGATCATTTAATGGGGATTATTAATAAACATTCGAAAATTGAACGATTAAAAGTAACCCTTACAAAACATATTACCGATATTTTTGAAAGTCGTATTAATAGCAACTATATAGAAGAACGAAAAAAAATTGCCGCTACTCATGTACGTATTGGATTAGAATCCCAATGGTATATAAGCTCCTTCCAATCATTAATGACTACATTTATCCATTTTGTTAATGGATTAGATATTTCAAAAGAAGATACGACAAAAGCGATTAATGCCTTTTCGAAAATCATTAATTTGGAACAACAATTAGTTATTCAAGCTTACGATGCGGAACAACAACGAATTCGTCAGATTGTGGAAGATATGAAACATTCCTTATTGAACACAGTACAAAATACTGCTGAAGAATTACATGCTATCAGCCAAGAAACGACTGCTTCATTACATGCCATTTCTTCGGAATCTGGAAGTATTGCTACAGCAACAAAACAAGGACTAGATTTTGTAGCGGATACAGAAGAAAAATCAAATTATGGAAAAGCACATATTGAAACACAAACAGAGTTAATGAATGTTATTTTAGAACGAGTCAATATGTTAGAAAAATCG
Organism: Lysinibacillus halotolerans; assembly: GCF_003711845.1. Lineage (GTDB taxonomy): Bacteria > Bacillota > Bacilli > Bacillales_A > Planococcaceae > Ureibacillus > Ureibacillus halotolerans. The sequence goes on along the minus strand of NZ_RHLQ01000009.1, from coordinate 660 downwards.
ATGATCAACTTACGAGCTTCTTCTCAGAAAATAACAGAAATCGTTGGTTTAGTAACAGGTATCGCCGATCAAACAAACTTATTAGCATTAAATGCTTCCATTGAAGCTGCACGGGCTGGTGAGCATGGAAAAGGCTTTGCAGTTGTTGCTGAAGAGGTTCGTAAACTAGCCGAAGAGACGAAGAGCGCAGTTCAAAATGTTTCTCACTTAATTCGCGAAACAGAAGAAAATATCGAAAATATGACTTCATCAGTAGGCAATGTGGATGAACAAGTGCAAAAGAGTGTACAAACACAACGTAGTCTTGAGGAATCCTTTAATTCTATAGCCAAAGCTGTATCAGGGATTAAAGAACAATATACAAACACAACTAAAGACATTACTGAGATTTCAAGACTAATCCACGAATTAACCGAAAGTGTAGACCAAGTATCCGCTTCTTCCGATTCATTGCTAAATGTTGTTCACGAATTAACAGATTAAATAGAAAGGACCTTCTCTATTAAAATGTACCCTATAAGAAAGACACTTGAAAAAAGGTCTCTCTTATAGGGTACTTTTATTTATAATGAAATAAAATAAATGGTTGATGGAGCGGAAGAACATGTCGAAAAAGTTATTTACAGATCAAGAACAGAAATTACTCAAGAAACATCCTTA
>NZ_RHLQ01000099.1 GCF_003711845.1 Lysinibacillus halotolerans | reverse complement strand
ATATTATTTCATTTCATGGTGAGAGTTATAGACTGTCCCACGCACTGTCAAAAAGAAACTAATTGGGTGGCAAACTTCTGCATTTTTAATTGCATTTTTCTGCACTTTTCTATTGCAAAATACAATTCTTCTATACAATTATTTGGAAACAACGATTTAAGTTCACTACAAACTCCAAAAGGAATTCTTCCAATTATTTCTTCATCGTCTTCGATATCGGTGAAAGTAACACCTTTATCATAAATGTACCTTTTCCAGCCGATAAGTCCTGAATTCATTTTTCTACTTATTTTATTTTCTATTCTAAATTGTGCAAGTCTATATACATTTGATTGAACAAAATGTTCAGCATGAGAATAATAATTATTTTGAGTTTTTAAGTCACGATGTCCAGCCATTCGAGCAATAGAAAGCATATTAAATCCTTGTAAAGCCATATTTATAATTGCAAAATGTCGTGTATCTCCACCTTTTATTCTTTCAAGGTTATAATGGCCATATTTAGATTCAACAATTTCTTCATAGAACATTTTTTTTAAAAAGTCGAAATCCCTTCTATTTATTCTTGAATTTTTTTTAGGTCGCTTTGTAGTTTTAATTTTCCTAAAAGCATAGAGTATTGAAGTAGGAAATAAATATTGAGATTCGGAATCAATTTCTTTTACACGATTAATAGAATCTTGAACCAATTTATAGGCTTTTTCATCTATCTCTATTAAGTCGTAATTTATTTCCTCACTATCTTCATCTTTAATTCTAGGAACAATAATATTAAATGAATGATTATTTACATCTTTTTTTAAACAATCTTTTTTAATTAATAAAAATTCAGATATCCGTATAGGAAGAATATTTGTAATTAACCACCAAAGAAATATAGAGAGATATTTATTTGTTTCATCAATTGAATAAGATTGGAAATAGTCATTTACAATTTCGTCGAAAATCATTACATCTTCAAAATTCGGTAATTCTCTTTGAGAATGTCTAATACCTTTATATTGATTACATAGCTCTAAAATTTCTTTAGTGTTATCAAGCCTATAAAACTCAAGAAATTTTTTTATTTCAACGGCATATCTATATGCTGAGGAAAAGTCTTTACTTTTTTCCTCTAAATATATTTCTAGTTTTCTAATATCACTAAATCCATTCGTTGAAAGAATTACTTTTTTTAATTGATCTAAAATAGTGTAAATAGAATGAGGAGCTATTTTATTTGTAATTTGTATTATAATATATGCTTTAAGTGCAGTATTTAAATGTTTAAAAATTTCTAGATCAAAATGTAATGATAATGGATAATCATTAATTTTTTTATCGGGTATTTCCCATGTGAATCCATAAAAGTTACCGAATACTTTTCCATCGGTTTGTAAGTCAAGAAATTTTCTTTCATAATCTTTTATATTAAAATCAGCATATTCGGTATTTACCTTTTTAACAATAAAGGAAGAAGCTTTTCTCTCTACCATAGAACACCTCTAATCAATATATAGTTTTCCAGATATTTTATAAATTTTGTCTTTGATATCTTTAATAGGGATAAATCCGTTTACAAACTCTTCTCCAAAATAATTACGTGCCTCTTTCGAGATAAATAAAGCATTTAAGAGAAATTTTGTGTTTTTTCTTAACATTATTTCATTAGAAGTAATATCAATCTCATTAATAATTCTTTCAAATTCATTATTTAATTGAATCAACATGATATTCCTCGGTAATACATATTCACACGAGTAGCAATTAGTTATATTAGGGTAGTTACAGTTTGGATAAATTAAACATTGACAGTTTTCAGTTTTAGCTGGTAATTTTCCTTTTGCAAGATGTTTTATGATTCCAGAAATTTCTTCTTTTGAAAAAGAAGAAAGTTTGGAAATAATAAAATGTACCCTATAAGAAAGACACTTGAAAAAAGGTCTCTCTTATAGGGTACTTTTATTTATAATGAAATAAAATAAATGGTTGATGGAGCGGAAGAACATGTCGAAAAAGTTATTT
>NZ_RHLQ01000098.1 GCF_003711845.1 Lysinibacillus halotolerans | reverse complement strand
AATTTTATCAGAAGAGGTCCTTATTTTATTGTAAAAAATTCAAAGCCGGTGAAATTTTACTTTTCGTAAAATTTCACCGGCTTTTTTTATTTAGAGGAGGGTTTTGTCCCAGCCTCTTTTTATTTACTATCTATTAATATACTTTATCTCCATTAAAGATGGAATTTTTCACGACTACATAATCAACTGTACGAATAGCATCAAGTTTGTTACCACCAGCATAAGAAATAGAGGATTGTAAATCCTGTTCCATTTCAACTAAAGTATCCATTAAAGAACCTTTATGTTCCACGTACATTTTTTTACCTTCAACGTTTTTCTTTTCGCCTTTTTGGAATTCAGAAGCAGAACCAAAGTATTCTTTAAACATTTTGCCATCTTTTACAACAGTTTGACCCGGTGATTCTTCATGACCGGCGAATAGTGAACCAATCATAACCATAGAGGCACCGAAACGAACTGATTTCGCAATATCTCCATGTGTTCGAATTCCGCCATCAGCAATAATTGGTTTTGTTGCAGCTTTTGCACACCAACGTAAAGCAGCTAATTGCCAACCACCTGTACCGAATCCAGTTTTAATTTTTGTAATACATACTTTACCTGGCCCGATACCGACTTTAGTAGCATCTGCACCAGCATTTTCAAGTTCACGGACTGCTTCAGGTGTTCCAACATTACCAGTAATAACAAAGCTTTGAGGTAAATGAGTTTTAATATGTTTAATCATTTCAATAACTGCGTTTGAATGTCCGTGGGCAATATCAATTGTAATAAATTCTGGAATTAAATCTTCTACCGCTAATTGTTCAATAAATGCATATTCTTCTGCTTTTACACCAACTGAAATAGATGCGATTAATTTACGAGAATGCATGTTTCGAATAAATTCGGCACGAGTTTCAGGATTAAAACGGTGCATAATATAAAAGTAGCCATTTTCTGCTAATTTAATTGCAATAGATTCATCGATGATCGTTTGCATATTTGCAGGAACTACAGGTAATTTAAATTTATATCCGCCAAACATAACAGAAGTATCACATTCTGAACGGCTGTTTACTATACATTTATTTGGTATTAGTTGAATATCTTCATAATCAAATACGTTATCCATTTTACACACACCCCTAAATCACGAATATTTTTCATTAATACAGGCAATAATGTTCGCCCTTTGGTAATTTACCTCATTTTTAGTAACATGTCAAAGCATTTATTAAAATATTTTTATTTTTTCCTTTTTATATTGGAAATATGATGAATGAATGTTGACATTTTTGTGTATCAATTGTTAGAAAAATAGAGAAAATCTTTGTTTTCTCGTATAAAACATCTCCTTTCTATTCATATTAAAGGAAATATCAAAGGAGATGACTAGAATGCCAAGAAATGATAATCAACATGTTGAATCAACGCCCCACTTTGATGGTGCAAAAGAAAGCATCATTAATGACCCTACTGCATCTGCGAGTGAAAAAATAAGTGTTTATACTCAAGCAAAACCAATTGAAGAGTTTGCTATGGAGAAAAATCCTTATAAATTTACTCCAAAAGTCGACCCGATGATGGAACGTTTCGAAAAATTAATGCGCGGAACGAAAAAGAAATAAATGATAATATCTCGTTCATTTAGAACGGGATTATTTTTTTAATAAGAACAATCGCACAAGGATGGGCTTCCCTTTTTTCATAATTTAGAAGAAGGAGGGGGCTAATCGATGCTTGATAAAATCAAACTATTAATTGGTCAGCCGATTGGCGTAGCATTTAAAAATGGGTTAAGTATTTCTGGAGTTTTATGTGGTGCCGATGAAAATGAAATTTGTCTGATGGAATATATGTACCAAGCAAAATTTGTTCAAAGATATTATAATTACGAATCTATTCAAGGTATTTATATTTTCCCTATTAGTGATACAGATTTACTAAATTAAGTAGTTTAAAATAAAGAGGCTGGGACAAAACCCACCTCTGAAATGAAAAGCCGGTGAAATTTTACGATAAGTAAAATTTCACCGGCTTTGATTATTTTAAATAAAAAACAAGGACCACTTCTGATAAAATTAAGTCACCACAACAAAATTATACAGAAAGAAGGATCCTTATGTTTAAAGATTATAACATGAATCAACTCGTTTTGCCTTTAGATTTAGAAGTAAAATTA
>NZ_RHLQ01000097.1 GCF_003711845.1 Lysinibacillus halotolerans | reverse complement strand
TGTGTATGGCAAAATAAAAATGCAGAGCTTTGCAAAGGAAAAATGCAGAGTCCTTCACTAATTTTGTGCAAAAAAAATAGACTTGCCAGTCACCCCAAGTCCCCGCTACATTAATTGTGTCGAAGCAATTTTGTAGTGGAGGTTAAGAAAGGATGCTAGCAATGTCTGATATTAATTGTATCAAAAAGTTAAGAAATGAAAAAGGTCTTTCAATCTCTGAGATTCAAAGAACTATGAAAATAAATTGGAGAACCGCTAAGAAGTATGCGGATGAAGATCAAATACCGCAGGAAAAATTATTTAAAAAGAAAGGAATGATGTATGAAGAGAAATGGGGAGAGATTGTATCAGATTGGCTATTTGAGGATTCAAAATTAAAGAAAAAGTCCAGAAGGACAAAGAAGCAAATGTTTGAGGAATTAAAGGATTTAGGGTTTCAGGGATCTTATCGAACGGTTTGTTACTTTATCTCTGAATGGAAAAATACACATCAAGAGGAAAAGGACAACGGTTATGAAAGATTAGAACACCCTCCGGGTGAAGCACAAGTGGATTTCGGAGTTATGGAGGCAGTTCAAGATGGAGAAATTGTCGATATTCATGCTTTAGTGATGTCATTTCCGAATAGTAATGCAGGTTATTCAGTGCCTTTACCTTCTGAAAATCAAGAATGCTTTCTATACGGCCTTAACATTCTATTTAAACAAGTTGGAGGAGTACCAAAAAGGATAAGGATAGATAACTTAACTCCAGCAGTCAAAAAAACTAGAACAAAAATTGAAGAAGCCCAACTAACCGATGAATTTATACAATTTCAAAACTATTACGGCTTCGACGTTCAGGTATGTAATCCTCGCAGTGGGCATGAGAAGGGAAATGTAGAGAATAAGGTAGGGTATGTACGTTATAATTTCTTTACTTCGGCACCAATCATGGAAAGTTATGAAAGTTTGACAGATCAATTATTTCATAGATTGGAAGCTGATCGTAATAGAATCCATTACTCTAAAAACGTACGGATAGAAGATTTATGGCAAGAAGAAAAGAAATATCTACTCGCATTGCCTGAAAAGCCATACCCTGTGTTTAAAGAGGAATTTGTTAAAGTTAATAAATACAATGAAATAAAAGTTGATCAGTCGTTAATTCATGTACCAAAGGGTGCCAATTATAATCAGTTACAAATGATACTCACATGGGATCAATTAAAAATTGTTTCACCTAACGGTGAAATATTATTGGATGACTATCGCCCATATATGAAAAAACGTAAAGCTTTACCATGGCTATCCATCATTAAGACATGGATTCAAAAACCGCGAGTAGTGGAATATTCCCGCTACACTAAGTATCTACCAGGAAGAGTTAAGGAGTTTTTGTTAGTTGATAACTTGATTATTCGTCGAAAAAGATTAAATGGCTTAGCAAATTTATTAGTTACTCATGATATGAAGGGTATTAATGAAAATTTTTATGAATTAATTGCGGAGGAAAAGTTGCCTGGTGAAAATGATCCATATGAGGTAGATTGGATTAAATATGATTCATTAGCCCCTATAGAGGAGGTCGCCAATGAAACAAAATATTAGAGAAATCTGCAAAACTTTAAGACTAGCTTATGTTGCGGATGTATATGAAAAAATTAGTTTTGAAAATCCAGAGCAATTCCTGTATGGGGTACTTGATGAAGAATTAAAATTAAGAGAAAATGCCAAAATTAATCGGTTAATGAAAAAAGCTAAATTCTTAGATAAAAAAAGCCTACATACTTACGAGTGGACCGAACAGATTCGGTTCCCTCCCCATTTAACTAAAGAGGAATTGTGTAGTTTAAAATTTATTGAAAACCGACAAAATATAGTTTTAGTTGGTTCACCAGGAACAGGTAAGACTCATTTAGCTACAGGATTAGGTAGAAAAGCTTGTGAACGAGGGTACGAGGTCCGCTTTTATCGAATTGCACACTTGGTTGAGGAATTAGAACAAGCATTGCATAATCACCGTTTATCAGTATTTAGAAAGCGCATGGAGAAGGTAGATTTAGTTATTTTAGATGAAATGGGTTATTTACCATTTAGTAAAGAAGGAGCTGAATTATTATTTCAAATCATTTCGGAGTTTTACGAGCAAAAAAGCGTGATTATTACATCCAACTTGGAATTTAGTCAATGGAACAAAATATTTACAGACTCTCGATTAACAGCAGCGTTAGTGGACAGACTAATTCATCACGCTCATATTATTTCATTTCATGGTGAGAGTTATAGACTGTCCCACGCACTGTCAAAAAGAAACTAATTGGGTGGCAAACTTCTGCATTTTTAATTGCATTTTTCTGCACTTTTCTATTGCAAAAT
>NZ_RHLQ01000096.1 GCF_003711845.1 Lysinibacillus halotolerans | reverse complement strand
CGAGATTAAAGAACAAATACGGTTGACGGTCAATTAAAAAAGCCCCTTTAGGGGCAGTTAGTAAGGAGCCCTTATAGGGCGTTACTAAAACCGCCTGTTTTACAGGCGGATATTTATTTTAAGATAATAGATAAGGAATTCTAATAAATCATTTATTTTCTGTACGAATTACGAACTTTAATCTAAAAATATATAAAAATGTTCGTAAAAATGGTTGAAATTCATAAAATGAGATGATATATTACAGGAGTAAATTAAATATTTCGTCGTATAATGTCGAGGATATGGCTCGTGAGTTTCTACCAAGCTACCTTAAATAGCTTGACTACGATTTAAGATAAATGGAAGAATGCTATTTTTATATAGTTATTCTTGCGAATCGTAGACATGCAACTCTAAATAGGTGCGTGTCTTTTATTTTGCGAAAAAAGGATTAGATTGATTTCTTTTACGCATAATTTAAACACATGTATGAAGTTATATAATTCGAATGACATTACAGACGAGTAATTCGGAGGAAAAAATGAAAAAGTATTTTCAATTTGATGAACTAGGTACTTCATATGGTCGTGAAATATTAGGAGGTTTTACTACTTTCCTTGCAATGGCTTATATATTAGTAGTAAATCCTTTGACTTTAACGTTAAATGACGTAAAAGATCTTCCTGATGCTCTTCGTATGGATTATGGGGCAGTATTTGTTGCTACTGCAGTATCAGCTGCAATTGGGTGTTTCGTAATGGGGATTTTAGCAAAATATCCTTTAGCATTAGCACCTGGACTTGGGCTTAACGCGTTTTTTGCCTATACGGTAATATTAACAAACGGTAGTCCGTGGCAACATGCTTTAGCGGCAGTATTTATTTCAGGGGTATTCTTCTTAATATTAACGTTAACAGGTTTACGTGAAAAATTAATTAATGCCATTCCAATGCAATTGAAATTAGCTGTAGGTGCTGGAATTGGGTTGTTTGTTGCTTTTATTGGTTTCAAAAATGCTGGGATTATCGTAAGTAATCCAAATACGTTAGTAGGACTTGGAAATTTACATGACTCAACAGTTTTACTAGCGATATTTGGTATAGTCATTACTGTCATCTTAATGGTTCTTGGACTTAAAGGTGGCGTATTCTATGGTATGGTTATAACGGCTGTTGTTGGAATGATATTTGGACTTGTGGACTTACCAGAGAAAGTATTATCTGCTCCACCTAGTATTTCACCAACATTTGGATCATTGTTTAGTGCATTTTCTGATCCGGAATTTTATACATTATCAATGCTTTCTGTTATTTTGACTTTCTTATTTGTAGACTTCTTTGATAACGCTGGTACTCTTATGGCGGTAGCAAACCAAGCAGGCTTTGTAAAAGACAACCGTTTACCACGTGCGGGCAAAGCGTTAATTTCCGATTCTATCGCAACAATAGCTGGTTCTATCTTCGGTACTTCAACAGTAACATCATATGTTGAATCATCTTCAGGAGTAGCTGCCGGTGCTCGAACTGGTTTTGCTTCGATTGTAACGGGGATCTTATTCTTACTAGCATTATTCTTCTCACCAGTATTATCGGTCGTAACGAGTGCCGTTACTGCTCCAGCGCTTATTATTGTTGGTATATTAATGGTTTCCTCATTAGGACAAATTGATTGGAATCGTTTTGAATTAGCAGTTCCAGCTTTCCTTACAATGATTATGATGCCTTTGACTGGTTCCATTGCAACTGGTATCGCCGTAGGTTTCATTTTTTATCCATTAACAATGGTTGTAAAAGGTAGAGCTAAAGAAGTTAGTCTTATTATGTATATATTTGCTTTGATTTTCTTAGTATATCTTATAACTGTTTAAATAAAAGGGTTGGAAGTGTAATGCTTCCAACCCTTTTATTATAAGAAGAAACTTAGTTATGTTTAATTACATATTATGAAAAAATAGAGTTTCTTCTATATAATTGTTGTGTGTTTTGATTACATTAGTTTCTAATTATATTGAATTGTTTTACTTTTATATTTGACCTTGCATACTGAAGATTGAGGTGATATAGTAATAAACGTTCTGTTGAAACAATACAAAACAACATCAAAAAATAATTGACACTATAACAATAACTTGTTATAGTAGTTAAAGTCTTATCAAATGAAAATAATGTTGAAATGTTGTTGACAAGTGATTGTTAGTTTGATAAGATATGCAAGTTGCTGTTAATGAGCAACGAGATGAACCTTGAAAACTGAACAACAAAACGTTAATGAAATACAGTTTCAACTTAACAGTTGAAACAAAATTTTGGACATCATTATGATGCCGGTGTAAATTTAGAGCTTTATCAAATTTTCTTTTATGGAGAGTTTGATCCTGGCTCAGGACGAACGCTGGCGGCGTGCCTAATACA
>NZ_RHLQ01000095.1 GCF_003711845.1 Lysinibacillus halotolerans | reverse complement strand
TAGTCTAGTGATGATGGCAAAGAGGTCACACCCGTTCCCATACCGAACACGGAAGTTAAGCTCTTTAGCGCCGATGGTAGTTGGGGGCTTCCCCCTGTGAGAGTAGGACGTTGCTAGGCAACAGAGACCACTGAAAATTCAGTGGTCTTTTTTTATATCCAAAAAGCCCCCAACAAACAAAAGCCGAAGGCTTTAATCGGCGCGTTTAAGAACGATCAAAAATGCAGAAGGAAAAACTCGAGAAGCGGGAGGACCGAGGAAAACAAGGAATCAAGGAAGCCCGAAGCGCAGTGTACTTGGTACATGAGCATCGGACTGACGCAGATGACGCAGTTTTCCGACGTGTCATCGTGCTTCGCAGAGCGTCGATGGTAGTTGAGGGGTACCCCCTGTGAGAGTAGGACGTTGCTAGGCAACAGAGACCACTGAAAATTCAGTGGTCTTTTTTATACCTAAAAAGCCCTCAACGTACAAAAAGCCGAAGGCTTTAATCGGCGCGTTTAAGAACAATCAAAAATACAGAAGGAAAATCTCGAGAAGTGGGAGGACCGAGGAAAACAAGGAATCAAGGAGGCCCGAAGCACAGTGTGACTCGTTACATGAGCATCGGACTGACGCAGATGACGCAGTTTTTCGACGTGTCATCGCGCTTCGCAGCTTTCAGGATTTAATCTTTAACTTGAGGTTCAAAAGAGTATCATTGATATTTTGTTAGTTGACATACATATACCAGCTAAGCGTAGTTTCATTTATCTAGATTTAATAATGATATACTAAACAATAGTAAGGTATGTTAGTTGCCTATATTGAAATTTGTGAATGGAGAGTCAAAAATTATGACCGATAGATTACGCGATGAGATAAAAGAAAAGATTAGCAATGGTGACTTTCATTGTGAGAAAGAATTAACCTTATCGATTATAAGTGGAAAATGGAAAGTGGTTATTTTATGGCATCTAGGTGTAGAGGGACCACATCGATTTAGTGAATTGCAAAAAATTTTTCCAAAAATATCACATAAAATACTAACAAATCAATTAAGAGAGCTGATGGAGGATGGGATCATTCATCGTAAAGTGTATCCCGAAATGCCACCAAAAGTGATATATTCCATGACAGATCTTGGGATGACTTTACTGCCAATTGTAGAGATGATGTACGAGTGGGGAAAAAAACGTATAGAGCAAATTAAGATTTCTGCAGATTTAAAAGACGAAAAAGAAGGGTGAATCTAAGATATAAATAGATCACTGAACTGAACCCCGAATAGTGGAAACTTTAAAAAAAGTGGACCTATTCGGGGTTCAGTTCACACCCTTTATAACTTCCTTTTTATTTTTACTTATGGGTTGGTAGACCATAAGCCAGCTGATTTAATAAATACACGAGGATGAAGTTTCAGTTGGGAAACGATAAATTCAGCTAAATCCTCCGGCTGCATAACCTTTTCTGGGTTGCCGTCCGTTAAATTTTCTTTAAAAGCAAGCTCTGTAGCGACAGTGCTTGGTGTTAAAGCAGTAACACGAATATTATGTTTCCGAACTTCTAGTGCTAATGACTCTGTTAAACCAAGAAGGCCAAATTTAGATGCGCTATATGCACTTGTAGCGGGGGCACCTTTTTGTCCAGCAGTAGAGGAAATATTAATAATATCTCCACCGTTTTTTTCAATTAGTTGCGGAAGAACTGTTCGTGTTACGTAGTAGACTCCCATTAAATTAACATCAATCATAGATTTCCATTCTTCAGGAGAAAGATCTAGAAAGCCACCAAACTTTCCTATCCCAGCATTGTTAATCAAAATATCGAAGGATCCTAGTTCATTAGTAAGTGAATCGACTGCTTTTTCCACTTGTTCGAGTGAAGCAACATCTCCTGTAGCATAAGCGACTTTTACTCCAGTTGATTCAATTTCTGATATAACACTTTTTAAATCTGCCTCTGTTCGAGCTAAAAGCCCTACATTAACGCCTTCCTTTGCAAGAGCGATTGCAGTGGCTTTTCCAATTCCTTTACCACTCCCTGTAATGAGTGCCGTTTTTCCTTTTAATGATTGTCCCATAAACGAATACCTCTTTTCTATACAAATGTTCCTCTTTATTCAACACATATTTTACAGATGCTCTTTTATCATGTGAAGTATGCACTTTTTTATTACAAGGTTACCTAAAGGTAACTTATCCTCAAATTAGGCATATACTAATAATCTTCGTTTGTCATAAGTTGTAATCACTTAGGAAGAAACAACTCTCTAAAATCATTTTAGTTATGGGTAAAGTTTTATATTTAATAAAGCCAAAAAAGAAAATATTATTCTTATAAAAAATACTTGTATACAATAAATTATAGTGGTATAGTAAAAGTTGCCGCTTCAGTAAGGCTGGATTTGTACGATATTTAAAATTGTTGTTGACTTTACTGAGTGTGATTGGTATAATAATAAAGTTGTCAATAAAGATGTGCAAAGTGTTTGACAACACCAAAATATAATGTTATACTAAAAAAGTTATCGCTATTTACAGTAGATAATATTATTGTTGACATACGAGATATTCGATGTTATACTATAAAAAGTCGCTTTAAAAGAGTAGCGAAACATGAACCTTGAAAACTGAACAACAAAACGTTAATGAAATACAGTTTCAACTTAACAGTTGAAACAAAATTTTGGACATCATTATGATGCCAGTGTAAATTTAGAGCTTTATCAAATTT
>NZ_RHLQ01000094.1 GCF_003711845.1 Lysinibacillus halotolerans | reverse complement strand
AATCATTACCGAGGTCAATGGAACTTAAAAAAGATGACGCCTGCACAATACAGTCACCATCTTCTTCAAGTTGCTTAAAAGCCTTTTTTAAAAATGTCCTTTACAAAGGGTACACTTTAAAATAATGCGGTCCTTTTTTGTTACTCAACAAAACATGTTTATACAAGTAGGGGGTGAACAGTTTTGTTGACGGGATTAAGTCCCACGGGCCAGACGTTCTACCCCGACTACCGTTATAATAAGACCTAAACGAAAAAGGTCAACCAGAAAAATCTGGCTAACCTCATATTACGATCGGGCCATATTGTTGAATAACATTTTTTCTGGGTGAGTGTTAGAAAAGATGCAGATTTATAACGATAAGAGATTTGCTATACAAGTTTTTATGCAAATTAAAGAACAAGCCCAGCAAGTATAAACACCGTTCCATCAACGATTTTCCTCATCTGTATAAAATGCTGCATAACCAATGTTCATACAAAAATGCACGAAACGTTGATTTAACAACGTTCGTGCATTTTTAATGTGGCCCCAAACTTTCATTTGGGAACTTTTTTTTGTATGCACTTGAATGAAGCGTAAAACTACTCTTTTATTTAATCAATGAGAAAGCTGCCAATTCTGGATACCTTTTATTAATTAGTCAGAGATAGTTACTAATTCAGAAAGTTTCTTAGCTACATCTTCAAGCGAATCTTCCGCAGTATCTAAACCACTTCTAGATGCTAATAAAGGACTTACATCTCGAAGTGCATCATAAGTTGTACCATGAACAATTGGAATTAAACGGTCTGTAGCAAGTAATACAGACAGTTCCTTATCTGCAATACCCTCTTTTGTTAAACGATTTAGGAATGATGGAGTTACTAATACGATTCCAACTTTTGAAGCTGCAAGCCCTTTATCAATAGCTCGTAATAATGGCGCACCTAGCAAGACATCTTTTTCACTAAACCATACTGATACACCTAAAGACTCAAGTAAATCATGTAAATCTTTAGCCGATTCTTTCCTATCGTCCCAAGCATGACAAAGAAAAACATCTCTTAAATCTGGCTTAGCAACAGTTATTTCCTCAACTTTGTTACGAATTGGTGTAAGAGTTCTAATTTCTGCTGAAGTGTAAATTACAGAAGAAGTAGATTTTGACCATCTCGGTTTAGAACTACGACTCGAACTCCCACCTGAACCCCCACTATTTGTACTTCTCGTATCATAATATGACGGAGAAGAATAAGATGGAGAAGAATACCTACCATAACCGCCTCTACTACTACATGCTGGACAATTTGCTGCAGCACTTGCTGAATTATGCCCTCTTACTGGAGCTGTACATCTAACCATTCGTTTTCTTTTCCCCCTAGACTTGTTATTTTCCAAATACTAGCCAAAATATATCACAATCATATTTAATCGTGTCTGTCGCTATCTAACCGTTCCTAAGCTACCATTTGGGGACTTATTTGATATCAAATTTAATTCTTCTTACTACCATAAATTAAAATCTACTTTACTCGTTTTAATCTAGGCTTACTTTTTCTGACTTCTCTTGAATCTATTTCTTTGAATGCTTCTTTGACTGTTGCTTTAGCTGTTGCTTCAGCAACATTTGTAACTATTCTTCCAATAAAATTTTCCCATCCACCACTTTTTTAATTATATGCAGTTGAGCTGCACCACCAGAAATCCACTTTCCTGTTTTTTCGTTATAAATTTTCCCCTTCATTATTAAAATCTATTTAATATTTCTTAATACTATGTTACATTAAATGTTATAATATGGGAAGGTGATAGAATATTTAAAAAAACTAGTTTAAACATTGATAAATAAGGATTTATTTATTTTTTATCAAAAAAATAGTTGGTATAAATATAACTTTTAGTTGTCCAAATTATAACTTTATTTAGATATATTAGATATTTAGCAACTTTTTTTGTTTATATTACAACTTTAGGAGTGGTTTTTTATGAGAAGAAGGGGTCGTCCAAAAGATAATGTGTATTGGGGTGCGTTTATATTAAAATGGTTTGAATTACTTCAAACTTCAAACTTCACAGGAACTGACTATAAAGTTTTGTTTTTTCTGTGTTCAAAAATGGACCCCAGAACAAACAATATATACATTAAACAAATTCAAATTGCTCAGGAGTTACATTTAGATAAGGGAAATGTTTCAAAAGCAATAAAGAAATTACGAGATGAACAATTTATAGCAAAAATTCAAAATGGATTTATGCTTAATCCTAATTTATTTTATGTTGGTAAAGCTCGTAGAGAAGACAGAGAAGATATTCGTGAACAGTTTGATTCATTAGTTGAACACCCTAGATTTTTTATGGATGAAGACGAAGGTCAATTGATTGATATTACTGATTCTCCGAATACTAGAAGAGTTCGAAATATAAAAGATTTGAAAGATATGACTGATTTTTAAATGAGTTAGCAGCCAACTCATTTTTTTGCTCTTGAAAACACTGTTCAGCAAGTTTTAGAATCGGGCGACTACTCAAAATAGCGTCGAAACTAAGTACAAAAAAGTCCCCAAACCATCGTTTGGTAACATTTCCTTTGCTTAACATTGTAAATGTATAAATCTGATGCCACCCTTATTCCACAATCGGGCGCTTTCCGGTAGTGACCCCTTAAAGTTAGAGTTATTATTATGCAGCTAATTGGCTGGCATGTTTTCGGTAATTTACTGGACTCATGCCGGCCAATTTTTGTTTTATACGA
>NZ_RHLQ01000093.1 GCF_003711845.1 Lysinibacillus halotolerans | reverse complement strand
TTTATCAGAAGTGGTCCTTATTTTTTATTTAAAATAATCAAAGCCGGTGAAATTTTACTTATCGTAAAATTTCACCGGCTTTTCATTTCAGAGGTGGGTTTTGTCCCAGCCTCTTTATTTTGCTTTATCAATTTTTAATGGATAGACAGCTGGTCCTTCAATAACGTCTCCATTTTTATCGAACCTGGAACCGTGACATGGACAATCCCATGTTTCATCTCCTTCATTCCATCTAGTTTTACATCCTAGATGGGTACATTTTGGGGCTTCCATTCGAGTTAAATAGCCACCAGCTAAATTTGTTGTAACAAACCCAATTATTTTCAATGCCCTTAATAAGTTTTTACCAAATTGTCCTCTTGAAGGACTGTAAATATCGGCGGCTCTATGCCTTTCTTGGGCGATTAAGCTTGATATAATTTCCCCTGCGACGAGGGAATTGGATAGTCCCCATTTTCGATAACCGGTTGCTATAAATATATTTGGCTCATCCTCAGTTATGGGACCAATATACGGGACTAAATCTGGCGTATCCGGATCTTGAGCACTCCAATAATATGGAGGATCGGATAAATGAAAAATGGAATTCATTTCCTCTTCGAGGGTTTTGTAATAGGATTTAGTATCCTTTTTTGTACCAGCTTTATGGCTACTACCCCCATAAATAAAGTACGGTGTATTCGATACTAAGGCAGTACGTATCGTACGAGATGGATTTTCGACGGATAAGTATTGTCCCTTTAATAATTCATTTGTTTTTGAAGCGAGTAAGTAGGAACGTTCGATAGATAATTTTGTTGTTACTAACCCTCTAATAGATTCAATTGGGTAATGGGTACATAACAATAGTTTTTTAAATGTAACGATATTTTCTTTTTCTGTTAACACATATTTTTGATCGAGAACAACCTTCGTCACGCGGGTTTTGACATAAATCGATGCCCCAGCCTGTTGGGCCAAGTTAACGAAATGATTCGCAAACTTTGTCGGATGAATTTGATAAGTATTCTCCATTTTTAAAGCAGAAATAATAGAGAAGGGCAATTCGGTATCCGTTGATTCCATTCCTTGTATTTTCAATTTTTTATAGGCATTAAATTCATCTTGTATCGTCTGCAGTCCTTGATTTGTAGTGGCGTATAAATATGAGTCTGCTTTTTGAAATGTATCTTTTGATGCGTATTCAAGGGCGTTTTCAATTGCACTTTTATTTGCATCATAATAGGTTGCCACTTCATTTTCAGAAAAGGATTTTATTAATTTAGAGTAGATAACCCCATGCTGTGGAGTTAATTTTCCCGTCGAATGCCCCGTTGTTCCAATTGCTAAGGAAGGTTTTGCTTCCAGTAAGACAACATTAAGTCCCCTTTTAGCAAGCAAATAGGCTGAATAAATACCTGTAAGTCCTCCACCAACAATACAAACATCGCAATCTACAGAAGTGGATAATTCGGATAATTGTTGTGATTCATTATCTTTTAACCATAGAGAGTTTTGCATATGTGCCCCCATTTTGCTTATTTTTTATAAGTATTCCGTAAATAGCAATCCAATATTCAATGAGCAAATTAATTGTGGGAAAAATATTATATTCGTACAATGGGAAAAAAGGAGGAGTCCACTATGAAAGTAGAAGTATGGTCAGATTATGTTTGTCCATTTTGTTATATTGGCAAACGCCAACTAGAAAAGGCGATTAAAGATTCAGGTTATGAAGGACAAATAGAAGTGGAGCTAAAAAGCTTTTTATTAGATCCTACGACTCCAATTGATTCAGATCAATCCATCTATGCAGCATTAGCCAAAAAGTATAATGTTTCCGAAGAACAGGCGAAAAATATGACCAAAAATATTGCAGAGAGAGCAAAAGAAATTGGGCTAAATTATAATTTTGACATTATGAAGGAAGCAAATACAAACGCCGCCCATCGATTAGCAAAGTGGGCTGAGACAAAAGGGAAGGGCGCTGAATTGAGTGAGCAACTTTTACAAGCTTACTTTTTAGAAGGTGCTGCCATTGGTAAAGGGGAAATATTATTAAATTTAGTTGAAAAAGTTGGTTTAAGCCGTTTAGAGGCAGAAGAAATATTAAATAGTAATCAATTCGAAGAAGACGTAGAAAGAGACATAATGGAAGCTCAAAGCATAGGTGTGCGCGGAGTACCATTCTTTGTTATTGATAACAAATATGGAATTTCGGGTGCTCAACCCCAAGAGTTGTTCGATCAAACAATCTCTAAAGCTGCTAGTGAGGCTGGTTTAAAGCCAAAATTAAAAATGGTTGGAGATAATGGCGCTACATGTACAGATGGCCAATGTGATTTATAGTAAGTCTACTAAACAAGAAAATCGGTCAAAAGTATGAGTGCTGTTTTATTGAAATAATATTTTATCTCCTTTAAGATGACATTATGTCTTGATTTCAAGATACATAATATTGAGATTAAAGGAGAGTTATATAGAATGACTAATGTATTAGTAATTAAAGCAAACAATCGTCCAGATGGCGTTTCAACTAAAATGTTCGAAACTTATGTAGAGGAAGCGAAAAAAGTAGCAGGTTTAAACGTTACTGTTTATGACGTATTTGAAGAAGATACACCGTACTTCGGACAAGAACTTTTCAACGCATTCGGTAAAGTTCAAAATGGTGAAGAGTTAACAGAATTAGAATCTCGTCTTCTAGCTGCAAAACAAAAGGCTATGGATGCAGTAACTGCTGCGGATGTAGTAGTACTTGCTTTCCCATTATGGAACTTAACAATCCCTGCTAAATTACAAACATTTATTGACTATGTATATGCTGCTGGATTCATGTTCAAATATAATGCAGAAGGCCAAATGGTTCAATTAATGACTGACAAAAAGTTTGTTGTATTAAACGCTCGTGGAGGTTACTACTCTGCTCCTGAAGCACAGCCAATGGAAATGTCAGTTAACTACATTAAAAATGTATTTAGTGGTATCGCTGGTATGGAACTTCTAGACGAAGTAGTAATTGAAGGTCACAACGCAGAACCAAACCGCGCAGAAGAAATTATTGCTGAAGGTATGGAACGCGTTAAAGCTTCTGCACAAAAATTAGCTACAGTAACTGCATAATATTCAAAACAAACCCGACCATAAATGATGGCCGGGTTTGTTTTTTAGGCTCTATAATATTTGTTGGGGTTTAAAAAAATTTCATAAATAAAAAAGCACGTAATCACCGATTTCTATATACTTGAATTGTCGAGAAACAAGCAATGAAAGGTGATACGTGCAAATGAA
>NZ_RHLQ01000092.1 GCF_003711845.1 Lysinibacillus halotolerans | reverse complement strand
TAATTTTATCAGAAGTGGTCCTTATTTTTTATTTAAAATAATCAAAGCCGGTGAAATTTTACTTATCGTAAAATTTCACCGGCTTTTCATTTCAGAGGTGGGTTTTGTCCCAGCCTCTTTTATGTCGAATTTGTAGATAAAAAAGAGTGTATTTTTATATAGCATTGAACCAATTTCCAATTTTTGATATGGTTGATTTTGTAAAGGGAATATATTCCATTTACGAAGCCTCGTAACCTCCTAGACCCTACTTAATATACCGCTAAGTAAGACACCTCATTCTTTAATTAAATTCGCTAAAGAAAGGAAGATATCAATGAAAAAATTATTTACCTCTATTTTAACAGTAGTCTTATTATTTAGTATGGTTGGAAGTGTTTTTGCAGAAAGCAAGAAGGTTAATTATGAATACTCAACAGCATTGGTAAAAGCTGTCCAATTAGATGAAAAATTCGTCGGAGCTGTTGGAGTGGATGGAGAATTTCTTTTTTTAGATCAGCAGAAAGCAATTGAAAATGGTATTTCAACCGATAAAATAAAAGAAGCAAAAGAAAAAATTAAAGACTATAATAAAATTACCAAAGATGCTCTGGAAATTACACCCTTATTAACTTTCGTTGGAAATCAAATTCAATTCGATGAAATAGAAGCGGAGGAAAAGGGAGTTTCAAAGGAACTCATAAACGCAACAAAAAGTGATATAGAAAAGATTAATAAAGCATCAGAAGGTATCTTTAGTATCGCTGCTTGTGACGGATCAAATAAGTATGTAGATCGTTGGTATGGTTATGATACGTACTTCGATAGTTGTAATGCTAATAAACTTATAGGTTATCTGACAATTGGAGCAGGGATTACTACAATTGCTGCTGCAATAACTGCGTTTATAGCACCTCCAGTGGGGCTTGCTGTCGGCATTGCTGCTGGCTTAATTGGTATAGGCGCGGGTGCGTTGACAGTTGCTAATGCAAACGGATGTGGAATTTTAATAAGATGGTCTTTTGATAAACCAATCTGGACAGGTTCACAATGTTAATAATTAGAAATTAAAGGAGAGAAAAAAGGTGTCTGTTTTCTTAATAGCAAAAATACTTGGCGGTATTGCATTTGTGTTGATTCTAATCAAAACTTTATTCTTTAATACAGAGAAGAAAAAAGAAGATAAGTATCTAATTTACACACTTCTTCTAATTATCATTTCTGTTAACATTTCAATCTGGGTTATTGCAGCAACTAATTCCTAAAATAAAAAGAAAGGTGGATCCGGTTTAAGGGAGTCCACCTCAATTAAAAAATCACATATCCAATTGGATATGTGATTTAATTTATTAATATAATATATACTTAAATTCAAAATCATAGTCTTCATAATTACTTATTTTTGATAAGTAGTTTTCAATTTCTGATTGAAAACATTTATAACGTTGATTCCAGAATCCATTTTCATCTGTTCCCCAAACAAATAATGTTCCAAACACTTCTCCACTTTCTTCACGATAATTAATTGAAGACAATCTATTATTATCACTTAATATTTCTAACACTTCATCTCTAAAATCCCAACCACTCAATAAGTTACCTTTACTCTGTAAGTCGTTTAATAAATTATAAATTTTATGAACAAATATCTTACTTACTTCTAGCTCTTCAAATATTATTGTTTTGGATGCTAATCGAAATACTAGTTCGTCGTAACTTGATAATAATTTTATTCGATCAATTCTATAAATCTTATCGAAAATGACTATTTCTTGAGGTGTGTCAATTATAAAATCTACATCAACATTACTTATGCATTCACCGGTAATATCTGACCCACCACTTAACTTATTAGCAATCACATCAACAATTTGTATTTGTTTCATTTCCTTTTTATTCATAGTATTTCTCCTTTTTGATATATTAATAGTTTCCAAACATTAATCAAGTAATTAAAAGCAGCGACTCTGAATTCAACTACCTCATAAAATATTTTTTTAACTGTTTTCCTATCCAATAACCCATATGAACAGGTACGGCATTTCCTATTTGTCTATATGCATCATTGTCTGTCCCTTCAAATTCAAACCAATCTGGAAAACCTTGAAGCCTAGCATATTCAATACGTGAATAAGGTCTAATTGATTTTCCATCATTAATTAATCGAGTAGAACGATCTTTGGCATAGTGTGCTACACATGTAGGAGCTATCCCATCCAAATCTGTTATAATTGGCTTATCCCGATAATTACCTTCTAAACGTTTTTTAACATAATTAGGAGTGTATACTTCAGTACCCACATCAATAATGTCACGCATTTTTATCGGATTACACTCAGGGTATTCTAAGTTATCAAAAGGTTTTTTTGTTCCAATTACTATTAATCTTTTTCTCTCTTGAGGTAGCCACATATTAGCATTTACTGGACATTCAACCCGTACATAGTAGTTAGGAAGTCTTGTCATACATTCCATAACAACTTGAAATTTTTTCATACCAGGAACATTTTCTATTACATATGCTTCAGGTTGAGCTAAAGCAATATGTCTAAAAAAGTGAAGAAATAAATCATCACCAGTTCGTGTACCATGAATATCAGCGATATTACTATATTTAGTACATGGAAATGTACCAATATAAATATCAGCATCTTGTTGATCTAATACAGTTATTTTAGTTATATCAACTTCACTAACTTTATGAGTAAAGTTTTTTCTTAGCGTTGCACAAGCTTTTCGGTCAATTTCAAAAGATTCTACAATCTCAATACCAGCCATAGTCATCGCTAGATCTATGCCACCCGCCCCGCTAAAGTAGCTTTTCGCAGTAATCATCTTATCCACCGCCCATATTTATCTTAAACATTTTGATTGAGGTGTTCCCATAAATTAAAGGCAAATCTTCTAGCTGTACCTAAACACAGCAGAACATCGCCTTAGTAAATTCTTATTCAACATTCTCTTTGATAGCAGTCAACATGGATGAATCCTAATTTCCCGCTATTATCATAATCAAACCAACCACCTTTAGTTGTTTGATCGTCCGTTGATATTCGCTCATCACATACCGAACAGCACCATGAGTCTGCGGACGTAATTGATAACCCTTCCACGCACCAACCTGTTTTTATGCTAGTTTTAGCCATGTATTTTCCCTTTTCAGTACATACATTTTAATAACTACAAACAACAAAATCTTTCACATTCGTTTGTGTTGGAACAAGAATTAATTTTTCGTTAGATTACTAATCTCTTCCTCCATTTTTAAAATGATTTCTTCTTGTGAAGAATACGGAAACGAAAAACCTGGTCTATTTTTTCTATTAATGGCTAAGTAAACTCCTTTTGGCCTACCTTCTTTACCTTGGATACTATGGTAAATAGTGCTTTCTTGAAAACTAACATCAAAAGATAGAGATTCATTTACGGTAATCAGTAAATGGTAACTCTTTATATATTCACGTATCTTTACACAATATCCATTTTTATTTGCCCATTTATTTACCTTCGTTAATTTACTCATTACTGTTGTGTATGGCAAAATAAAAATGCAGAGCTTTGCAAAGGAAAAATGCAGAGTCCTTCACTAATTTTGTGCAAAAAAAATAGACTTGCCAGTCACCCCAAGTCCCCGCTACATTAATTGTGTC
>NZ_RHLQ01000091.1 GCF_003711845.1 Lysinibacillus halotolerans | reverse complement strand
CTTAATGATTATGTTCATTGGTTCAATAACATTCGAATTCACGGAACACTAGGCTATTTAACGCCTGTGGAATTCAAGAATAGGTCCTTATAAAGGTTGTCCGGTTTTGTGTTGACATTCCATTACATCTCAAAAAGCTACCTTTGTATCTGCTTATTCTTATCATTTGAACTAGTATAGTATACATATTTCAGAATTAGCACCTCTCCAGAAATCACTAACCCAGATGAAATGGGTAATAGCCATAACCATTAATAGATAAATCTTTTTCTAAAGTAATGCTATCATAGAGGATTATAATCGAGGTTTCTCGTTAATATGAAAACTTTTGAAAACTATTTTCATTAACAGTTTTTCGAGCTCCACACTAGCATATGCAAGAAGTGATGTATTGGTTATGCAGTTATTGTGGAGGTAAATTCAGTATTTAAATTTGCCAATTACAGCACTTATGTCACTCTAAGTTAGACCATTTTATTAACTAACTTTTTTATAATTTTTATAGGCTTAGATTAATTTTATTTAAGAGGTGTTAACTTCTCTATTAAATGGGAAAAATTAACATAACATACAATTTTATGTTATTATAAAAAGGTAAAAAAAATTAACTAGGAGGTACATATGAAAAAACTAGTTTTAAGCTTATTTACATTATTACTAGCATCGACAATTTTAGTTCCGAATGTTAATAGTAGATGCAGCAGAAAATGAGGGTCTAAAGCAAATTTCATCTGTAGAAAGTTATGTAGAATATTTAGAAAATGATGATTCTGAAGAAGCAAAAGAAACTTTAGATGAATTTTTATCTTTAAGTGAAGAAGAACAAAAATTGTATCTTGAGGCACTAAAACCAGAAAATTTTCTTAAAATCAACTCCGAGGCTCAAAAAGCAATAGACGAAGAAATTGAAGTAGAATTAGAGAGTGGACAAAAAGTAGATGTTGAATTTATTTCAAAACAAATTAATGAAGTAGGATTTAATAATAGATTAATAACGCCTATGGCTACATATAAAATAACAACACCTTGGGCTGTGTGTGAAATGGAGATACTTGGTGTTACCGTTTCTAAATACCAAATCCGAATGATTTACCAATCAAACGGAACATCCAGTAGTTCAGTAGCATTACAAGTATACGATATAGAAAAATCACACAAAAACTATAACCCATCAATATGGACTACTAATGTAGGATATACAAATAAATATGTCTCAGGTGGTTACGGATATGGTGGTTATCAATGGACATTATCCTCAACGGGTTCATTGGGCTTTTTAAGCGCCAATTTAGATTTGTATATCAAAGCAAAACCATCAGTTAAATACTGGAAAGCGGTATCAAGCCGTGATGATTGGGCAAGTAGTTGGAGAAAGTTCTAAATAATAAAAAAGCAGAGAGATTGAAGTAATCCCTAAAAGTTAGACACGGTTATTTCATCTAGGCAGCTGGGTAAATTGAGTTCGGTATTGCACTGGACTCAATTTTAATTTTGCCTTGATACGTTTCGTGTTGTAATAATACATGTATTTTTCTAGTTCCTGTTTAAACTGCTCGACACTTTCAAATTCCTTTAAGTAAAGGAATTCAGACTTCATAATCCCAAAGAAATTCTTCATCACCGAGTTATTATGACAATTTCCTTTACGCGACATACTTTGCAAAACGCCTCTTGCCTTTAGGGCATGGAGATATTGTTTCATCTGATAGTGCCCGCCTTGATCGGAATGAATTAGAAGTTTGTGTTCCTTTGGTAAACGTGCTAAAGCCTTTCCCGCATCTCTGAAACAAGTAGATACGTGGGTCTAGAGCCAATTGTATACGTGATAATTTCTCCGTTAAACAGGTCTAAAACAGGCGATAAATAGAGCTTTTCACCAAAAAGTTTAAACTCCGTAATGTCCGTTACCCATTTCTCATTCGGCGCTTCGGCTTTAAAGTTACGGTTTAAAATATTATCCGCAATTTTGCCAACTTTCCCTTTATACGATTTATATTACTTCATGCGAACTATACATTTTTAACCATGTTCTTTCATGATGCACTGAACCTTCTTATGATACACTTTTTACCCACGATTCGCTAGTTCGTCACAAATACGACGATAGCCATAACGTCCTTCATGTTCGTTATAAATACCTTGAATCTCGGCCTTTAACTCGGCATCTGAATCTAGTCGATTCATCTTTTTACTAAATCATAGTACATGCTACGTGGAATTTCTGCGAATGACACAAGCGCCTTCACCGAGTATTTATGCATTAATTCATAGATGACCTTTACTTTCTCTTCTTTGGTGATTTTTCCTTGGCTTGAACTAAGGCGTTCAACTTTTTTAAATACTCATTTTCCATACGTAGACAATTGATTTCTGCTTGAAGTGCTTCAGGTGAGCCTTCTATTGGTTTTGGTTGTTTGTTCGTGCGTTTCTTTTTCACGGATGGACGCCTCTTTGACCTTGGTTCAAGGGCATCTAAACCACCGTTCTCCATTTGCTTTTGCCAACTATACACCATTGCATAGCTAGAAATTTTAAAAAGAGCTGCTGTATCCATTAGTGACGCACAAGATTGAACCATGTAATTAAGTACACTTAGTTTAAATGGTACGGGATAATTTGTATAGGGATTCTTAAAGCCATCTTCTCAATGTAATTCATATAATTTTAACCAAAATTGAAGTTGCGCTCTTGTAACACCTATCTGTAACGCATATTCTTTTTGTGAAATCATAGTTGGATTAAAACCTTATATAATAGCCAATTTTATCTCGTTAGTAAATTTAGTCATAAAAAAACTGTATCTCCACTTGTAGATGTGTCTAACAAGTGGGGTGCAGTTCACAATAGTTTATTACACACAAGATGGAATTGTAAGTATCACATGGCTTTTATACCAAAATATAGGAGGAAAGTAATCCGTGGTGAATTAAGAAAAGAAATCGGAGCGATTTTAGGACGTCTATGTGAAATGAAAGACTTAGAACTATTAGAAGGACATGCAAGCCAGATCATATACATATACTGGTTAAAATTCCTCCAAAATTATCCATATCACAATTCGTTGGATATTTAAAAGGAAAGAGTTCTTTAATGATTCACGATAGACATGCAAATTTGAAATATAAATACGAAAATCGATCGTTTTGGGCAAAAGGATATTATGTCACTACAGTAGGTCTAACGAAAAAGCGGTAGCAAAATATATGAGGGAACAAGAAGCTGAAGATCGATTACGTGATCAAATGACGCGTAGAGAATATATAGACCCATTTAAACGAGATTAGAGAACAAATACGGTTGACGGTCAATTAAAAAAGCCCCTTTAGGGGCAGTTGGTAAGAAGCCATTATAGGGTATTAACTAAACCGCCTGTTTTACAGGCGGATATTTATTTAACATAAGTTAAAAACCATAACACGATAAGAATAATCATTATCCCTACAATAAAATATAAAACGTTTTTCAAATTTTGTCTCCTTCCTTTTGACGTTAAAAATTAATTTTATAGTAACATATTTTTAGTTAATGTGGAATTATCTGTAACAGATCTAAAAATTACTTAATATAATAGTAGATTATGTACGATGCATCATAATAATCTTGTCAGGTATCTTGTTTTAAATAGTGGAATGTCAACACAAAACTGGACAACCTTTATAAGGACCTATTCTTGAATTCCACAGGCGTTAAATAGCCTAGTGTTCCGTGAATTCGAATGTTATTGAACCAATGAACATAATCATTA
>NZ_RHLQ01000090.1 GCF_003711845.1 Lysinibacillus halotolerans | reverse complement strand
ATCATTACCGAGGTCAATGGAACTTAAAAAAGATGACGCCTGCACAATACAGTCACCATCTTCTTCAAGTTGCTTAAAAGCCTTTTTTAAAAATGTCCTTTACAAAGGGTACACTTTAATTTAGACGTCCCTTTTTATTTTAATTTCATCCATTCACAAAGAGCCTTTACTGTCTGTCTGTTTAATTGGGGTGGATAATGATGGGATAACCCGGAAGAATACCAAGTTTCAACTTGCTTATTTTCTTTTATTAATGCTTGTTCCAATTCATAGGCTTGATGAATACTTACATTCTCATCCTCTGTTCCATGAATAATTAAAACCGGAGCATGAATGTCATTCACTTTAAAAATAGGCGTTCGTTCATCATATTTCTCCTGTTCTTTATTAGGAGAACCTCCAATAATTCTTTTCAAAGTTCTTCGCATATCAACTCGTTCCATATACATGGAAGTAACATTGGATACACCAGCCCACGTTACAACCGATTTAATATCGTTTCGCAAAATCGCCGTCCATAAAGCCATTAAACCACCACGGGAAAAGCCGAATAAATGCACGTCTTTTTTCTCAACAAATTGCTTTAAAACTTCTACACTATGGATCGCATCAAAACGGTCGTCCCCTGCCATTTCGTCTCTTCCTTCTCCACCACGGTTCCCCCGGTAATAAGGAGCAAATACAATAAATCCTTGACTTGCAAATTGGGCTATCCGGGATGGACGTACCATACCGATTGACTGTAAACCTCCGCGCAAATATAGTAATGCTTCACAATCATCCTCGTGGACGGGTTTTGCTAATAAACCTTTTACTCGAAGGCCTTGGGACCAATATATAATTTCTTTTAATACGACATTAGGATTTGGTGAAGGATAACTTCGAATTGATTCGATACTACCATTGTCTTTCATGATGCTTCACTTCCTGTAACATCTTTTTCATTCCCCTATCCTTCATGTAAAAACTTAAATGGGGATGGTTTATTAATTCTTCTGTAGTAAGCCACGTCATTCCTAACGTCTCATACTCTTCCACAAATTCATCAATTCTTTCGACTTTTCCAGTAAAAACGGCTTTGCAAAATGGGACTTTATCATGGACAACATAATAAGCAAACCATTTTAAATCTGAAATATGTACTGCCGTTTCTTCATATACTTCGCGAATCGCTGCTTCTTCCAACGTTTCACCTGGCTCTACTTTGCCACCTGGAAATTCGATACCACGCTTTTTATTAATCGTACAAAGCCATTTTCCTTTATAACAAACGAAAACAAGTACATGTTTTGGTTCAATTTCAAATGGACCATCATCAAATCTTAAATCCACTTTGCAACCATTTTCATCAATAAAAGTAAACATCCCTTTGCTCATCTCCTATACATAATTATAGTCTAGCGAAGGGATGTTTCGTAATCAATGGAAATACGGTAATTGTTCTACAAATTGTTTTGTATAATCATCACCAAATTCATGAATTAGCGCATAAATCTTTTTTAAACGATTGTCAATTTCATCATTGGATTCATCTAAATGATAAGGTAAATAAGGTAAATGGGCACGAACAATATTATCAAATTCCAATGAATCCATCTGCATGAATAACCTTTCAAAAATTCTTGCTTTATCACTATCCATTTTTAATTTAAATTCACAAGGTAACCCTAATGGATAATAACTATATGACTGGTTCACGACAGAAACATATATCGTTGTATCGATGACAATCACTCCTTTTATTCAGTATGGAGCGAAAAAAAGTGAACTATTCATGAACAAAATTTAGCATTGATACATCGATTCGTTTCACTTTTAAAAAGTTACTGATTATTCCCTAAAAAAGCGGAAAGCATCCAAGTATGTTTTTCTAAACTTTGAACCATTTCATTTAACATATCTTCCGTGCGATCGTCCCCTTCTTCAGCGGCTTGTTGCATGGCTTCCTTTAAAAAACCCATAATCGTTTTAAAATCAGTAATCGTTGTTTGAACCATGTCTTCCGTAGTTTCTGAACCGGTTGCCTCTTTAATATGGGACATTTGAAGATGTTCCGTTAATGTTGCAACAGGTTTTCCACCTTTAGTAAGGATTCTTTCCGCAACCTCATCTAAATTTAAAGTGACTTCATTGTATAATTCTTCAAACTTCTCATGAAGGGTAAAGAATGAAGGTCCGTTTACATACCAATGATAATTATGAAGCTTTGTATAAAGGACTGACCAAGTAGCTACAAGATCGTTTAATTGTTCGATTAATGGTTTGTTTGTCATGATATCCACCTCTTCAATCTTATTGACGATAATCAATAATTTTTTTGTCTTTTTTCGTTCATACTACGAATAGTTTGGACAACTAATAAAGATTTATGACCTTTTTTACAGACATTATTGTTAATGTCATCATTACTATAACCGTTCTTTATTACTTTAAAACATCATGAACGAAACCTTTTCTATGAAAATGCAAAAATACTAATCTTGTTACCCTATTTGTTTTATAATAAAAAATATAGAAAAGATTTGATTTCAATCTGTCTAACGATTCATACGATTAGGAGTTCAAAAAATGAAATATCCTTTTATTTTACTTATTAAATTTTATCGAAAATTTATTTCACCTGTTACGCCCCCTACATGCCGTTTCCACCCTACTTGTTCCGAATACGGTCTTGAAGCCTTTCGAAAACACGGTGCAATAAAGGGAATTATCTTAACAACTATCCGTATATTAAAATGCCAACCTTTCCATCCAGGAGGATATGATCCTGTTCCTGAAAAATGGCCTTCGAAAAAAAAATAATTCGAAGGCTTTTTTTTATTGTATTTTTTTAATGAATCATGTATTATTGAGAATGTTGAAATTTCAAATCGTAATTATTACTATTTAAAAAGGATGAAATAAAATGAAAAAATTTGCTTTTTTATTGTTAATTGCTGTTCTATCCATTGGTTTAGCTGCATGTAACAGTACGAATAATGGATCTTCAAATAGTACTACAACCAAAAATGAATCTTCTTCTGAGCAAGATTCATCAAAATTAAACGTTTATACAACAGTTTATCCATTAAGTTACTTTGCTGAACGTATTGGTGGAGACTTTGTAAATGTGTCTTCCATTTATCCTCCTGGTTCAAATGAACATACTTATGAACCGACACAACAAGATATGATGTCATTGGCAGATGCTGATCTATTTTTCTATATTGGTCTTGGACTTGAAGGCTTTGTAGAAAATGCTCAAAAGACTTTAGAAGGCGAAAATGTGAAACTAGTTGCAGCAGCAGACTATATTTCTGATGATCAATTAAATGCTTCTGCAGAAGAAGAACATGACCACGAGCATGAAGAAGGGGAAACCCACGATCATGATGAAAGTGAAGGACATGAAGGACATAATCACGGTGATATCGACCCCCATGTTTGGCTTTCTCCAATTTTAGCAAAGGATTTAGCATTGGCAGTTAAGGAAGAACTTGTTGCTTCTTTACCAGAACAAGAAGTAACTTTTAATGAAAACTATGAATTATTAATTGAAGAGTTAGATTCGTTGGATCAACAATTTAAAGAAATGGCTTCTGCAGCGAAAACGAAAACATTCTTTGTTTCCCATGCTTCTTTTGGATACATCGCGAAACAATATGGTTTAGAACAAGTAGCTATTGCAGGAATTAATTCTCAAAGCGAGCCTTCCCAAAAAGAACTAGCTAGCATCGTAGAACAGGCACAAGAATTAAACATTCAATATATTTTATTTGAACAAAACGTTTCTTCAAAACTTTCTTCGGTTATACAAAATGAAGTAGGTGCAGGCACACTGGAGTTACATAACTTGAGTGTGTTAACAGAAGAAGATATAAACAATAATGAAACATACTTCACGTTAATGGAAAAAAATATAGAAACATTCAAAAAAGCATTAAACTAAAAGAAAGAGGCTGGGACATAACTAGCTTCAAATAGTGAGAAAGGTGAATTTGAGGAAACTCAAATTCACCTTTCTCTATTTTGGTGTGTAAATTCTTTTTTTCTTTAGTTAATGGCCGTGAATT
>NZ_RHLQ01000008.1 GCF_003711845.1 Lysinibacillus halotolerans | reverse complement strand
TTTCTTCTCCAAAGAAATCACCTCTATACGCTCCTAACTCTATGAAGTTAGGATTATTTTCATATAAAAGTGGCTCACTTTTCAACTGCGATGGTGGCTCAGTTTTAGCTTATCAAATACAAATCTGAGAGGAAGAGGTCTGTTCGATAATTAGAATGATCTCCACAATTTCAAATCGAAGGATTTTTTAGAAAATGTTATAGATAAATAAGATAGAAGTAAATAGGTGGATATAAATGGAACTAAAACAAATTATGGATAAACATTATAGCAGTCTTTCTTTAACACCAGATTTTTACCGTCAATGGAATATGGGAATACATCTTGAGTTAGGAAATGATATTTATCAGTTTGATGATAATAATCGTATTAACATCGACATGTTTCATGCGGTGTATAAACAAGTATCTGAGATTGTTCCTATACTTTTCAGCAAAACAGATGACGTCTTATTGGTAGTAAATGCATATCCAAAAGAAACAAACAAAGTAGTTTATCCTAATTTTTTCAAACGTTTTGTAAAGGAACAAAAATTAAAGTATTCTTTACGGTTACATGAATTCCAATCGCAATATGATGAAGATCATTTATTTGTTCAGCAAATGACATTGTACTGTAAAGTATCCGATTTAAAGCTAGAATACCTTTTGAAAACAATAATTCATGAGGATTTCCAATCTCTACAACCTCGATTAAGAAGAACTCATTGCGTTTTCGCGCCTGATGTTTTTTTAATAAATGTTCAAACGAAGTGTATTTTCCACCTTTATGATGATAGAGGATGTGAAATGATTAACGCTGATAAAAATATACACGAAAAACTACTAGAAACTTTTAGCGGTTGGGATTTGCATGCTAAACCATAACTTTTAATAAGCTCCAAAAAATCATCCTCTCCGAATAGGATGATTTTTTGGAACATATTGGAAATTTATGTTAAAATTGTGGAAATTCGGTTCTTTTATAAGCGGTATATTATATCTTGATCCAAATAGCATGTAAAAATATAGTATAAAGAAGGTGTTGAGATAATTTGTTTATCATTAAAGAGGATTTTGGGACATTTATTAAAAAGTATCCCATAACAGTACTAATAGTTGGAGTTTGTTCTCTTTTAACTATTCTAATTACAATGATGGGGGGCTATACAGAAAAAAATGTAGTGCTTTTAGGAGCATACGATAGAGATTTAATCCATAACGGACAATTTTGGCGGCTTCTTACATGTTCAGTTGGTCATATGAGTTATCCGCATTTTTTTCTTAATATTGTTTCTATTATACTGTTTTCATGGCCGCTTGAACGAACTTTAGGCAAAGTGAAATTCGTACTATGTTATCTATTTACGAGTATATTTACCACCATCTTCATACATTTTTTCTCTAATATTGATTATGTTGCAGGCTCTTCTGGATTCGGTTATGGCTTATTGGGTATGTACATTTATTTATCTCTAAAGTTTAGAAATCAATTTTATAAGAGGGATAGGCAGTTTATCTTTATGTTCGTAGCCATTGGTTTTATGATGACCTTATTAATACCATCCGTAAGTTTTTCAGGTCATCTTGGCGGATTCATTGGGGGGATCATTTTCGCTGCTTTAGTGTTTAAAAAGGAACAGCAAGTATTATTTTCTACATAACTGTAGTCTCACAGTTGTAATGAGAACGAGACATTAGAAAATGTATTAAAACAAACGGGCGCTTTCTCTTACAAAGTGATACCCGAATAGTAGATACTTAAAAAAAGTACCTATTCGGGTGTTGTTTAATTCGAATTCACTTAAATTATTTTAATTAAGATAGTTTCCATGCGGGTATTAAAGAGTGGAAATTAAAAAAGAAGCTCATAATAACATGTAATATTGAATAAATAGCTAACGTTAACAAATATGTCTTTAACCATGTTTTCACAGATTCTCTTAAGAATACAAAAAGCAATATCATTCCAACTGGGAAAGGTACTAAGATAATAAGCCACATAGGTGCCTTTAAGGCTTCAGTAATTGCACCTAATGATACTACCGAGGTACCAATAATAAAAGCATGAAAAACTGATAATCTATTCTTAAGTAATAAGCTACCGATTAAGTAAGATAAAGAAGTCAATACTATTGCTAAAACAAAGTCTAAATAATATTCCACTGGTACACTCCTTTTTAAATAGTGATTTTTGTTTGAATATTTTTTATTCTACCATTATTAAGAAATAGAAAAGTAAATTTTTTGTAAATATTTAACATCAAATAATGATGACAATTATTTGGAAATATATGTTAAAGTTTAAGCCGATTGAGTAGCCATTCCAATTGAAGAGTGGGGGAGAAATGTGAGAAATTGTCTCTCTATTTCTATCATTCTCATAGTATTTTTAGTATTAACTGGATGTAATCATAATTCCGTAGATAAAATTAAAGTGGATTCTTTCGATATTAGTTTGGGGCAGAGTTTATACAGTGGAGATAAAAAAGTAGAGAATGAAACTGTTCAGTCATTAGTTGATGCATACAATAGCATAGAATATATTGGACAAACCAACGAACAAATTAATTTTAGAAAAGCAATAACTATCACATTTGTTCTTAATGATCAGATATCAGGAACTTTAGTGATTGATGATAAGGGGATTTTTCACCTAAATGATAGTGTTGGAAATTATCAAATTGATCCAAATAATGAGATATATGAATTAGCTATGCAAGTATATAACGATTTGAAGCAAGAATACTCGAATTTTTAAGTACCAATTCATTTGTATTGTTGTTATTAATAATTAGATTAATATTTTTTCTAAATCTTCAAAAATTTATTTGACATTTTTTTTTGAAGCGCTTACTATGAAAATAGTTATTAGACATTAGAAAATTAGTTATTAGACGTTATTTAGAAAAATGAAAAGAGTTGTTCATATGGCACTAAGTAAAGATCGCCGTATTGGGAAACACGCCATCTTACTTTTGCTCTCTGAAGATTCAAGTGAACATGTGGCAATGCTCGAGCAGTTGAATTGGAAGAGTTGTACGGGAAAAGTTGGAGCAATGGATACGCATAAAGTCGTTGCTGCAATTGAAACAGCGGCAAAGAAAAATGGAGTGATTAATCCGGACCTTTATCGGGAATCACACGCATTATATCATGCGATAATTGAAGCGTTAAATGGGATAACGAGAGGTCAAGTACAGATAGGATCTGTCCTTAGAACAGTTGGTTTATCATTTGCTGTTTTACGTGGAAACCCATATGAAAATGAGCAAGAGGGAGAATGGGTTGCCGTTTCTTTATACGGAACAATTGGAGCGCCGGTTAAAGGCTCCGAACATGAAACAATTGGTTTAGGCATTAATCACATATAATTTGCCCATAGTATTTAGTTAATAGGGGGCTATATCAAGAAATCATTTTTAGCGATTTCTTTGATATAGTCCCCTTTTCTATTGTTACAACAGTGATCGAAGGGAGAAAAATAAATGGTTACATTAAATGGTCAAACACTTACTTTTTCTGATGTACGAAAGGTTTTATTTGAAGGAGAAAAAGTGGTTTATTCGGAAGAGAGCATGAGAAAGGTTCAGGAAAGTCGTAAAGCGGTTGAAAAAATCGTTTCTGAAGAGCGGATTGTTTACGGTATTACAACAGGTTTTGGGAAATTCAGTGATGTACTGATAGATAAAAAGGATGTTGAAGCGCTACAGCTCAATTTAATTCGTTCCCACGCTTGCGGGGTAGGAGAACCGTTTCCAGAGGTTGTATCGCGTGCGATGATTCTCCTTCGAGCAAATGCATTATTAAAAGGTTTTTCAGGTGTACGACCTGTTGTCATTGAAAGATTGCTAGAGTTATTAAACGCTGGAATTCATCCAGTAATACCTCAGCAAGGATCATTAGGTGCTAGTGGTGATTTAGCGCCGCTTTCACATTTGGCCTTAGTGTTAATCGGTGAAGGAGAAGTCTTTTATAAAGGCGAGAGAATATCTGCAATCGAGGCATTAAAGAAAGAAACTATTTTGCCGATCACTTTAACGGCTAAAGAAGGTTTAGCACTTATTAATGGTACTCAAGCAATGACTGCAATGGGAGTTGTTGCATACTTGGAAGCAGAAAAACTAGCTTATCAATCGGAACTTATTGCATCCATTACAATCGAAGGCTTACGGGGAATTATTGATGCCTTTGATGAAGATATTCATTTAGCACGTGGCTATAGAGAGCAAGTAGAGGTGGCAGAGCGCATTCGTGGTTATTTATCAAATAGCTCTTTAATAACAAAGCAGGGAGAACTTCGTGTTCAGGATGCATATTCAATCCGTTGTATTCCTCAAGTACATGGGGCTACATGGCAAACATTAAACTATGTGAAAGAAAAATTAGAAATAGAAATGAATGCTGCAACGGATAATCCATTAATTTTTGATAACGGAGAAAAAGTGTTATCAGGAGGTAATTTCCACGGCCAGCCAATTGCATTTGCGATGGATTTTTTAGCAATTGCCATCGCGGAACTTGCGAATATTTCAGAACGCCGAATCGAACGACTGGTAAATCCTCAATTAAATGATTTACCGCCGTTTTTAAGTCCTGAACCAGGATTACAATCAGGTGCAATGATTATGCAGTATGTCGCAGCCTCCCTTGTCTCTGAAAATAAAACATTGGCACACCCAGCAAGTGTTGATTCAATTCCTTCATCAGCAAATCAAGAGGATCATGTAAGTATGGGGACAATTGGAGCACGCCATGCCTATCAAGTCATTACAAATACTCGTCGCGTGTTAGCAATTGAAGCTATTTGCGGTTTACAGGCTGCAGAAATTCGTGGGAAAGATCAGATGGCTTCTGCTACCCGAGAAGTGTTAGAGAATGCTAGAAAAATTGTTCCGTATATTAATGCAGACCGAGTATTTTCGAAAGATATTGAAGGAATGAATGACTGGTTAAAAAATGGTTCCTTTCAATTTAAGAGAAGTAAAGCATTGATTTAGATAGATTAAGTTCAGGATGGGTTATTAAGATCACAATTAATAGGAGGGAAATACTATGAGCGAGACAACAAACAGAATTACACGTTTTAGAGGTGAAAAATTAAATACGAAAGGTTGGCAACAAGAAGCAGTACTTCGTATGTTAATGAATAATTTAGATCCAGATGTGGCAGAAAGACCGGAAGATTTAGTTGTATATGGAGGAATCGGAAAAGCCGCGCGAAATTGGGAGTCTTTTGATGCGATTGTGAAATCAATCAAAGTTCTTGAGAATAATGAAACGTTGCTTATACAATCTGGCAAACCAGTGGCAATCTTTAAAACCCATACGGATGCACCGCGTGTTCTCCTGGCAAATTCTAATATTGTACCTGCTTATGCAAATTGGGAAACGTTCCATGAGCTAGATCAAAAAGGATTGATGATGTATGGACAAATGACGGCAGGTAGCTGGATTTATATCGGATCGCAAGGAATCGTCCAAGGAACGTATGAAACATTTGCGGAGCTAGCGAAGCAACATTTCAATAATACACTTAAAGGTACTATTACAGTTACTGCAGGTTTAGGCGGAATGGGGGGTGCACAGCCGCTAGCTGTAACAATGAATGGTGGTGTATGTATAGCGATTGAAGTAGATGAAACAAGAATTGACAGACGAATTGAAACTCGCTACACAGATGTTAAAGCGTATAACTTAGAAGAAGCGATTCAGTTGGCTGAACAAGCAAAAAAAGAGGGGAAACCATTATCAATCGGTTTATTAGGTAACGCTTCAGAAATTTTACCTGAGATGATTGCGAGAAACTTTATCCCTGATGCATTAACAGATCAAACTTCCGCCCATGATCCGCTAAATGGTTATGTTCCATCAGGAATGACCCTTGATGAAGCGGCTGCTTTACGAAGCTCGAACCCAGAACAATATATAAAACTATCGAAAACATCGATGGCAACCCATGTAAAAGCGATGCTTGAAATGATGGAAAAGGGAGCAATTACCTTTGACTACGGAAACAATATTCGTCAAGTTGCGAAAGATGAAGGGGTAGAGAATGCATTTGATTTCCCTGGATTTGTTCCAGCCTATATTCGACCACAATTTTGTGAAGGAAAAGGACCGTTCCGCTGGGTAGCATTGTCAGGAGATCCGGAAGATATTTATAAAACAGATGAAGCTATTTTACGTGAGTTTAGTGATAACAAGCATTTATGTAACTGGATTCGTATGGCACAAGAAAAAATACAGTTCCAAGGCCTGCCTTCACGAATTTGTTGGTTAGGATATGGCGAACGTGCCCGTTTTGGAAAAATTATTAACGACATGGTTGCCAGCGGTGAGCTAAAAGCACCTGTTGTGATCGGTCGTGACCATTTAGATTCTGGCTCTGTTGCGTCACCAAATCGTGAAACAGAAGCGATGAAAGACGGTTCGGATGTTGTAGCAGATTGGCCAATTTTAAATGCAATGTTAAACGCAGTTGGCGGAGCTACTTGGGTTTCCGTCCATCACGGTGGTGGTGTAGGAATGGGATACTCTTTACATGCGGGAGTTGTAATTGTAGCAGATGGAACGAAAGAAGCAGAGGCACGCATTGAACGAGTATTAACAACAGACCCGGGTATGGGTGTCGTACGTCATGCGGATGCTGGATATGAACTTGCAAAGAAAACAGCCCGTGAGAATGGTATTAAGATGCCGATGCTTGATAAAGGGGACGATCAGTAATGACACGACCTATTTGGATTAAGCATGCAGCACAATTAGTGACACTTGCTTCTGATGAAAAGGGACCGCGCACGAAAGAAGCGATGTCTGACTTAGGTTTAATCGAAGACGGTAGCTTGTGGATTGAGGATGGAATCATTCAAGCTGTGGGGTCAACGAAAGAACTTGAAAAACATTATTCGGAAAGAATTCATGAAGCAGAAATTGTTGATGCCACGAACCATTTAGTCACTCCTGGATTAGTGGACCCCCATACCCATGTTGTTTATGGGGGAAGTCGTGAACATGAATTTGAAATGCGTCTTCAAGGTGCAACGTATATGGATATTATGAACGCTGGTGGAGGAATCCACGCAACAACCCGTATGACAAGAGAAGCGTCAGAAGAGGAACTAATTGAACAAACAACATGTCGTCTCGACTCCTTTTTAGCCCATGGTGTAACAACAGTTGAAGGGAAAAGCGGTTACGGGATGAATTTAGAAACAGAGCTTAAACAATTGCGAGTAATGAAAAGGCTTCAGGAGCAGCATGTTATTGATATCGTTCCTACTTTTATGGGTGCTCATGCGGTACCGCCTGAATATAAAGGGAGGGAAGATGAAATTGTCGATTATTTGATCCATGACATGTTGCCTGTCGTTGCGGAGCAAAAGCTGGCCGAATTTAATGATGTGTTTTGTGAAAAAGGTGTTTATACACCAGAACAATCAGAGCGGATTTTAGAAGCAGGAAAACGGTATGGTTTAATTCCGAAAATCCATGCAGATGAAATCGAGCCTTATGGAGGAGCAGAATTAGCTGCAAAAATAGGGGCTATTTCAGCAGAGCATTTGTTAAAAGCATCAGAAGAAGGGATAAAAGCGATGGCGAAGTCTGGAACTATCGCTTGTCTACTTCCAGCGACAGCTTTGTATTTACGTGAAGAGGCAGCTTTAGGAAGAAAAATGATTGACGAAGGAGTGGCAGTGGCGATTTCTACTGACTGCAATCCAGGGTCGTCACCAACAACCTCAATGCCACTTGTTATGAATTTGGCTTGTATTTCTATGCGTCTTACACCTGCCGAAGCGTTAACAGCAGCAACTTATAATGCAGCTTGTGCAATCAACAGGCAAGAACAAGTTGGATCCCTTGAGGTTGGAAAGCAAGCAGATATCGTGTTATGGAAAACGAAAAGTTATCAGGAACTTCAATATTTATTTGGTGTAAACCATGTGAAGTCTGTATGGAAAAAAGGTGTGAAGGTGGTTTAAGATGAGCAAGCATTGGCTTCAAGAACCTGAATGGTCATGGAATCACCCAGTGGAAAATCAACCAACGTTTGTACATCACTGGGTTCAGCAGCTTAAAAACATAAAACAAACACCCGATATGATTCTCTACGGTGCACCTATTTCGAGATCTTCCATTAGTGTATCTGGGGCTTCATTATACCCGTCAGAGTTTCGCCGGGCATGGAAAGGATTTGCCACATACAATTTGGACGAAAATGTGGATTTAACTGATTACCTGATTGCAGATGCTGGAGATGTAGCAATGCATATGACTGATATACCTTTGTCTCATCAACGGATTCAGGATGCCACTACTTACTTAGCAAAACATTATTCAAGTACAACAACATGTATGATTGGTGGTGATCATTCAACAACGGCATGTGCGGTTCGTGGGCTTAAGGAAGCTTTTTTAAATGAAACAATTGGAATTTTACAGCTTGATACCCATTTAGATGTAAGGGATCCGAAAGAATTGGGACCAGCAAACGGAACGCCAATTAGGCAATTAATAGATGGAAATGTTGTTAAAGGAGAAAATATCATTAACATTGGTTTACATGGCTATTTCAATGCAAAGCCATTGATTGATTATGCAAACTTACACAATATTCAAATGGTGACATTAAACCAAGCTCGCAAACGAGGGCTAATCAATATACTTCAAGAAGCCCTCGAGCAATTATCAGCGAAAGTAGATCGAATTTACGTAACAGTTGATATGGACGTACTAGATATATCAGTTGCTCCAGGTGTACCAGCCTCCACTCCAGGAGGTATGACATCTGTTGAACTGTTTGATAGTTTACTTGAAATCGGAAAACATCCTTCTGTTCAACATGTTGATTTTGTTTGTTTAGATCCTAGCAAAGATTCAGTAGTTGCTGAAACAGTTAAGACCGGTGTTTATGCATGGTTACAATTTGTTACAGGGCGTGTATTACAGTTAAAATAACTTAGTACTATTTTTATGATTGTGTATATAGTTTCTACTAAGGTTTATTTAGCCACAATTGGCGCATTTCTTTTAGAAATGCGTCTTTTTCCGTTTAAGAACCAGATTATAAAATAACTCCAAAAATTATATTGTATATAACTTAAAGTATCTAGTAAAGATTATGAAAAAATGTATAGAACGAGTTTCCTTTTAGAGTTTTTCTTTCATTATGGAGAATCTACGATAGTTCTTCTTTACAATTATTTATCTGTTCTTTACACGAAGAACAAACACACTTAAAAATATATTCGTAAATTATTAGTTGTATACAACTTAAATACAAGAAGGGGTGAAAATAATTATTAATCATACTTTTAAGTAGACTAAAAGGAATTTAGTAGGGTGTTAAAGGTTTAATGAGTGGAGTTTAAAAATTTTTAAAGTTCTAACAAATTCTAAGGATTCCATTAATAATTGTTAAAACATTTCTAAAAAGGAGATAAACGAAAAGATGAAAAGCTTATCAAAATTCTTTTTAACAGTAGGACTTGTAACCACTTTGGCAGCGTGTGGGAATGGAGGAAGTTCATCATCATCATCTGCATTGGATGATAAAGCAAACAAGGGTTGGCCTGAAGAACTGACATTAGTTCAAATGCCAAATGAAAACAATCCAAATGCAGCTTCCATGTATACAGCATTGAGAGATCATCTTTCCGAAGAATTAGGAATTGAAGTGAAAGAGTTTGAAGGTGGTAGTTACGCTGTTGGAATTGAAGCACTAGCAAGTGGAAATTTAGATATTATGCTAGCTAGTCCGATGAGTTATTACCAAGCCAACCAAAAAGCTGGAGCGGAGTTGTTAGTAACTCCTCAGGTAGAGGGTTATGAATATTATACAGCGTTTATTACAAAGAAGGATAATGAAGAAATTAACAATATGGAGGATTTAAAAGGAAAGAACTTTGCATTCGTAAATGCGGCTTCTTCGTCAGGTTACTTGTATCCAAAAGGAACGCTAGTTCAAGAGTTTGATTTAGATCCAGATCTATTAGAACAATCTGGCTACTTTTTTGAGAATGTTACTTTTTCAGAATTCCACGCGAATAGCGTAATGGGTGTACTGATGGGGGACTTTGACGCAGCGGCAGTAGCGATTGGTCAAATGGATAGTATGATTCAGGCAGGTACAATTAAGGAAGATGACTTTAAAATTATTGGGCGAACACAGAATATTCCAGATGCTTCTTATATTATACGCGAGGATTTACCTGAAGATTTTAAAGAGGCTATAAGAGAGGCGTTTGTTTCTTTTGAAGATGAACAATATTTTGAAGCAGTTCATAATGATCCAAATGCTCGCTTTGTAGAGACTGAACAAACTTATTATGATCCTACAATTGAAATGCTTGATGCCATTAATGCGTTAGAGGATGAGAAATAATGAAACCATTACTATCGATAAAAAATTTAGTTAAGGTCTATGGTAAAGAAACTCGTGCCTTGAATGGAATTACTTTAGATTTTTTCCCGGGTGAATTTATTGTTATTATCGGTCCGTCAGGGGCAGGAAAATCCACGTTTATCCGCAGTATCAATCGACTTGTAGATCCTACCAAAGGGGAAATTATTTTCGATGGGCAGCATATGGAGAAATTGAGTGGGCGAAAATTAAGAAAAGAACGTTCTAAAATAGGGATGATTTTTCAACATTATAATTTAGTTGGCAGAACAAATGTAATAAAAAATGTTCTTCATGGCCAATTAAGTAATATTCCTTTATATAAGAGTTTGTTAGGGCTTTATCACCATGAAGATAAGAAAGAAGCAGTTGAGCTTTTAAAAAAAGTGGGATTAGAAGACCAAATTTATAAACGGGCGGATGAGCTTTCCGGTGGTCAAATGCAGCGGGTTGGAATTTGTCGAGCGATTTTACAGAGACCTAAGTTATTACTTGCTGATGAACCGATTGCATCATTGGACCCGCTCTCAGCTAATATAGTGATGCAGCAGCTTCATACAATTTCTCAAGAAAAGAAATTGACATGTATTGTGAATCTTCATCAAGTAGACTATGCCAAAAAATATGCCACACGAATTATTGAGATAAAAAAAGGATTAGTTGTATTTGATGGAGCACCATCCCAATTAACGGATTCAATCATTAAAGATATCTATGAAGGAAAAGAATCACAAATGAAGCTAAAGGGAGAAAGCGAAACCCATTTTGTTGAAAAAAGACAACCAAAACAATTGGCGGTGGGGCAGAACAATGAATAAGCAATTAATTCATAACATCCCTCTCAATCAAAGAGATTCTAAAAAAATCTTTGTATTTGTAGTAGTTTTTTTTACTCTATTGATATTATCCCTTGTATATTTAAAGATTTCATTTATAGAGATGCTTGTGGGATTACCAAGCTTTGTAATGTTTTTCTTTGAAAACTTCTTTCCTCCAAGTGTGGAGAATCTACAACAATATATTCCAGCGATGGTCGAAACGCTTGGTTATGCGGTAATATCAACATACATTTCTACGATTATTGCGTTTATTTTTGGAATATTAATCTCGGAGAATACCAATAAAATTAAATCATTACGAGTAATTACCCGTGGTTTTGTTTCGATTTTACGAAATATCCCTTTCATTATTTGGGGAGCTTTATTAGTTTATATTTTTGGTATAGGTGGGATTGTTGGGGTTTTGGCGTTGATTCTAGTAACAATTGGGTTTTTAAGTAAAAGTTATGCTGAATCAATCGATGAAATTTCTGGAGATAAGCTTGAGGCATTACGTGCTAATGGTTCATCTTATTTTCAAATCTTGTTTCATGGTGTGATTCCACAGTTTGTTCCTTCTTGGATTAATTGGACGTTATTTGCTTTTGAAATTAATGTCCGAGCGTCTGCAGTTTTAGGTATTGTTGGAGCAGGTGGTATTGGGGTTTTAATTGATACAAATATTAATTTGTTTAAATACGGCGAAGCAATTACCATTATTGCTGTATTCGTCATAATTATTTTATTAACAGAGTTCGTAACTAATTCAATTCGTAAACGATTCGTTTAAATAAAGTTAGGAGATTGAAAACACAATGGAGCACATTCGAGTCACTTCAAAAGGAAGTGTTGGCAAGTCGATTCTTCTTGTTCTTATATTGGGTGCTGTGTTTATTGCAGCTTTAATGCTTATCAACTTAGATATTCAAAAGTTTTTTGAACGGTTACACAATGTTCCCGATGTATTAAGTAGAATGATGGCGGTTGATTTTACAATTGTTCCTGATGCACTTTTGAATATTGTAACTAGCTTAGCATTGGCTTTGTTAACATTGGTTGTAGCTGTTTTTATAGCCATGTTTTTAAGTTTTTTAGCGGCATCGAATATTGCACCGAACCGCTTTGTATCCGTATTTATAAAATCCTTTTTTGCGATTGTTCGTTCTGTTCCTTCATTAGTATGGGGTTTAATGGTGATTGCGAGTCTAGGTTTTGGTAATGTATCAGGCTTTGTTACAATTTTGATTTCTGCGGTCGGCTATATAACGAAAACTTTTACAGGGAGTATTGAAGAGACGGGTAGCGAAATTATTGAAGCTATGAAATCTACAGGAGCTTCATGGTTCAAAATTGTTTATCACGGATTGATTCCGCTTTGTATTACTGCTTTTATTTCTTGGATCACTGTCTGCTTTGAATCCAATGTTTCTGAATCAATTGGTTTAGGAATTATTGGGGTAGGTGGGATTGGACTTTTATTGACACAAGCCATTAATACATATAACTATGCGCAAACAACTACTATTGTAATAATGATTTGTTTACTCATGGTTGTACTAGAACTAGTAATGACGAAAATAAAAAATAATATAAAAATTGGAAACAGTTGATTGTTGAAGGAGACTAATATGATGAAAAATGCAAAATTAAATTGGGTTCGATTGCCCATCGCTAGTCTAGAAAACTGTAGAGAGCTAGGTGGCTATAGCACAAAATTTGGGCAACAAACAAAATGGCATTCTTTTATTAGATCAAGTGATATGAGTAAGCTTACTCAAGAGGAAATAACTTTTTTAAAAGAATATGGGGTTAAAACCGTCATTGATCTTCGTGGGGAAGATGAAGTTGAGTTGCATAAAAATCCACTTGCAAATGCAGACTTTTGCCATTATTATAATATCCCCTTTATTACTGAAAGGGTATCGGATATTACGATATCTACAGAGAAGGTTTCAATGGGAGATTTTTATGTTGATTTATTAGAGCAAAAAAACACTTCATTGAAGGAAATTTTTAATACGATTGATCAGGCAGAAGAGGGCTGTATCGTCTTTCATTGCGCGGCAGGTAAAGATCGAACAGGTATCTTGGCCATGTTGCTATTAGGCATAGCAGGAGTAGAAAAGAAGGATATCGTTTCAAATTATGAAGTAACTTACTCTAATTTAGAGTCCATTCAACAAAAAGATAATCAATTTGGAAAGATTCCAAGGGAGTTCATGTATTCTAATCGAGACTACATTCTAAGAGCCTATGAGTATATTCTACATACTTATCAAAGTATTGATCAATTTTTAATGGAAAAAGGTGTGGAACAGGCTGTGATTAGTCGAGTGAAAAAACGTTTAATAGGTTTAGAGGAAACTGTTGCATTATAGAAAAGTTTAAAAGATTAGTGAAAGAAGTGTTAAGCACTTCTTTTTTCTTTATAGATATCAAAAACAACAAATTAATAATTTATAAATAACCATATTATGGTTTAAACAATCTAACTTTTATAAATCAATTATTATATAATAGATTTGTGTTATTTGTGTTACTTCCGATTTGAATTTGATGGAAGGGAACATATCCTTGCCGAAAACTGTAAGAATTATTGTGTGTATCAGTTGAAAGGAATTGTAAAAATGACCCAACACTCTCTTGTTGACATAGCTTATACGAAAATTCGTGAAAATTTAATTACTGCAAATTATATGCCAGGTACACTATTATCAGAAAATGCATTAGCAAAAGAACTAAATATGAGCCGAACCCCAATAAGAGGTGCGATCTCACGTTTAGAGTCTGAGGGATTTGTCACATCTATTAAAAATCGTGGGATTTTTGTGAAGGAAATCTCTATGAAAGAATTGTTAGACATCACGCAAGTAATCCTTTTTTTACAAGAGTTTACTGTAGATGAAGTTGAGGCAAGGGGGCTTTGCTTCGATCTTGAAAATTTGAAAATGTATTTAGACATGCAACTGGAAGCAGAAAAAAATGATGACTATTATCAGTATGTTCAATGCTCTATTCTTTTTACTCGATGTATGATTTTATCTGCAAACAATAAAATTATGCTAGAATTCATAGATTCGTTGAAAGATAAATGGATTCGAATGGCTATGGTTAATTGGAAATTGACACCTAATCAAAAGCATTATTCAGGAAATCAATTAAATAAGTCAATTTATGACGCTATTTGTTCACAGAATTATTCTAGCATTAAGCAAATTTGTAGAGACACATTTTTAAAAAACCGCGAACGAATTATAATGACCACAGCTTTTTAAATCCTTCTTGAATAATAATTGAAGTATGACTTTCTAGAATATTTTCAAAAGGATAGTTCGTATCTAATTTGTTTAAAATAATATTTCCCATAAAAAACCTCCAGATGTTTAGATTTTTGTTTAACATTTGGAGGTTTTATTTTTGGAATACTTAATAATAAAAGAATTTGGAATTTATCATAAACTAATAATTTACAAGTTTCAGCAATTGCGCTTTTATATGGCTATCTCCCGAAATTTACTAAATTGATCCATTCCAATATTACCGCCCGAAATGAAAAGAACTACTTTATCACTAGGATTCAATTTGATAGTACCTTGTAAGAAAGCGCCTAAAGTGATACATGAAGACATTTCAGCTAATAATTTTCCTTTTGTTAAAAATAACTTAGTGGCTTTAAGAATATTTTCTTCATCTTTATATTTTATTATTTATGTTTTGATTTTTTTAGATTTGAAGGTTTTCTTTATTTCCATCATCTGATATCGGATACTATTGTCTTTGTAAAAACTTTTACGGAGGATGATTAGGTTTATGAGGAAGTTTAACTGTAAATTCATTTCAATCTGAACGAAGAGAATAATAAAAATCTGGGTTAAAATTAGATCAACAATATATATACT
Organism: Lysinibacillus halotolerans; assembly: GCF_003711845.1. GTDB lineage: Bacteria > Bacillota > Bacilli > Bacillales_A > Planococcaceae > Ureibacillus > Ureibacillus halotolerans. The sequence goes on along the minus strand of NZ_RHLQ01000008.1, from coordinate 72,949 downwards.
TTCAACTAGAGGATGGATATGGAAAGCAATATCATTATTTTGTAATTTTACTTCTAAAATCTAAAGGCAAAATGAGTTGATTCATGTTATAATCTATAAGCATAAGGATTCTTCTTTTCGATATGGTTTTGTGTGGTAACTTAATTTTATCAGAAGAGGATCCTTATTTTATTGTAAAAAATTCAAAGCCGGTGAAATTTTACTCCTCGTAAAATTTCACCGGTTTTTTATTCAGAAGAGGGGTTTGTCCCAGCCTCTTTTTTATGTAAAGAACCGAAAATATTCATGTTTTACTTAATTACTATTATTTTTGACTAAAAGCAATTTTTAAACCGATTAGTGTAAATAAAGATCCTTGAATAATGTTAATTTTTTTAGCTATAGAATTGTTTTTACGAAGGAAATTTCCGACTTTACCTGCAAAGATGCTTATTAAAGAGAAGATTACTAAAGATTGGATTAAAAAAATGATTCCTAAGATAAGCATTTGAATCGGAACATTACCATTTTCATAGTGAATAAATTGTGGGAAAAAGGCTAGGAAAAACAATGAAACTTTTGGGTTTAATACGTTCATTATAATTCCTTTTTTATATAAGGATTTGTAGTTTAAATTATCTTCGTTATGAAGATTAAAATTCGAACTTTTTTCTCGAAATGACTTAAATGCTAAATATAATAAATATGCTGCGCCTGCATATTTCACTACCGTAAAAGCAAATGCAGATTGATAAATGACAGCCGATATTCCAATGGTTGCAGCTGTAATATGGACCAACAATCCTGTGCAAAGTCCTAGTGTAGTAAAAATTCCTGCATTTTTGCCTTTTGCAATACTCTGTGCCAAAGTAAACAGGTTATCTGGGCCAGGCATTAATGTAAGAACAATTGCAGCACCTAAAAAGGATAATACTGTTACAATGTCCATATTTATCCCTCCGTTTTTTAAAGTTAATTATATTATAGTCGTGTGAAATAATATACCCCATTTTTTAGTTATTGGGTATCAGGAAATGTTGGGAAGCTACAAAGGAAAAACATCGATAAAAAGAATACTACAGCAGTATGAATTCATATCATAATCAATAAGTATAAATAACTTAATATCAATTTCAGATAGAACGTTAGAATTATTTTTAAATTTTTAATAAAAAGTAATGAAAAAATTTTCAGAAAAATATTGTTTTCTAAGCTTATACTTGTTATCTTTAAATTACTTTAATCGTATTTCGTACTTATGTACGCAATACGTACATAAGGGAGGGTTTATATGGAAGCGCATACAAAGGATAAGGTGGCGGCGACTACAGTAGAAGCAGTACCAAATTTATTAACGCCCCCAGAAACTTTAGGACAAAAAATGAAACAAGTTGGACCGGGAATTGTTGTAGCAGCAACCGGGGTGGGTACTGCTGATTTAGTTACTTCAATTGTTATCGGCACTCAATTTGGTACAACTTTTATATGGGCAATATTAGTTGGCTCCATTTTAAAATACTTTTTAAATGAAGGAGTAGGAAGATGGCATCTAGCATCCGAACGCACGATGGTACAAGGATGGCATCAACTTGGTAAATGGGCTACTGGTTATTTTGGAATTTATTCTATCATTTGGGGATTTGTTTACGGAGCAACTGCTGCCTCGACTTCTGGTATGGCCATGCACGCCATATTCCCAAGCATACCATTATGGGCTTGGGCAGCACTTCATGCTGTTGCTGGATTTTTACTCGTTTGGTTTGGTAAGTACCAAGTAGTCGAAAAAGTGATGACGGTATTAATCGGTATCATGTTCCTTACAATTATCGGTACTGCTTTGTTGTTCCTACCAAGTTTCGGAGATTTTATAAGCGGCTTCGTTCCGCGCGTTCCGGATGGATCATTTATGTTAATGATGGGCTTAATAGGTGGTGTAGGTGGTACAATTACAATGGCTTCCTATGGTTATTGGTTAGCTGAAAAGAAATGGACAGGGCCAAAATGGGTTTCAACAATGCGCCTTGATTCGAAAGTTGCTTATACTTTAACTGGGATCTTTACAATTGCTGGCTTAATCATTGGTGCTGAATTTTTATTTGGGACAGATGTTAATTTACGGGGTGATCAAGGGCTTATTGATTTAGCTGGATTGTTAGGTCAAGAGTTTGGAGAACCGATGAAGTGGGTATTTCTAGGTGCCTTTTGGTCTGCAGCCTTTTCTTCCTTATTAGGAGTTTGGCATGGTGTTCCATATTTATTTGCTGATTTTGTTCAAACAATTCGTCAAAAGAAAGATGCACCACGTAAGCAAGTACATGAGACGGATAAAGCTTATCGTTTCTTCTTATTCTGGTTAACATTCCCACCAATGATTCTTTACTTCTTTGGTAAACCAGTAGAACTTGTTATTATATACGGTGCGCTAGGCTCGTTATTTATGCCGTTTTTAGCTATTTCTCTATTAATCTTATTAAATTCTAAAAAAATCGATGAACCATTACGTAATAAAGCATTACCAAATATCATTTTAGTTGCCTGCGTTGCAATGTTTGTCTATTTGGGTGCGAATGAATTAATTAACATCCTATTCGGTTAAAAGGAATCAGTAACTGTTCAATACAGTTGCTGATTTTTTAATGGACAAAATTTAGAATAATAGTTTCAATTCATTAGCACTTTTTATTATAAAAAATTTTGCTAATGGTAAATAATATGTTTCTTTCTTTTGAAAACTATTATATTATATCTAATATGTAGATAGGTTTTATCGAAAAAATAGATTAATTAATGAGGTCTTAAAAGGAGTATCATATTATGATGACGACAGAATTTCGTATTGAAAAAGATTTTCTAGGTGAAAAGGAAATACCGAAGGATGCTTATTATGGTGTTCAAACGATGAGAGCAGTCGAAAACTTTCCAATTACGGGTTATCGAATTCATCCGGAACTTATTAAATCTTTAGGTATCGTAAAAAAAGCTGCTGCACTAGCTAATATTGAAGTGGGTATGTTAAGTAAAGAAATTGGGCAATACATTATTCAAGCTTGTGATGAAGTGATTGAAGGGAAATGGAATGGCCAATTTATTGTAGATCCAATTCAAGGTGGAGCAGGTACGTCCATCAATATGAATGCAAACGAAGTAATTGCAAACCGCGCGTTAGAATTAATGGGAGAAGAAAAAGGAAACTATAAATTAATCAGTCCAAATAGTCATATTAATATGTCTCAATCGACAAATGATGCTTTCCCAACTGCAACACATATCGCCATATTAAGCTTAATGGACCAATTATTAGAAGCTACTAAAAAAATGCAAAAATCATTCGTTGCTAAATCGAAGGAATTTGCAGGTGTCATTAAAATGGGACGAACTCATTTACAAGATGCAGTGCCAATTCTATTAGGACAAGAATTTGAAGCATATAGTCGTGTTATTGCCCGTGACATTGATCGAATGTCTCTTTCAAGACATCATTTATATGAAGTGAATATGGGAGCAACAGCCGTTGGAACAGGGTTAAATGCGGATCCAACTTATATTGAAGCAGTCGTTCGAAATCTTAGTGAACTAAGTGGATTCCCATTAAAAGGTGCTGAACATTTAGTCGATGCGACACAAAATACGGATTGTTACACAGAAGTATCCGCTACATTAAAAGTGTGCATGATTAATATGTCTAAAATTGCAAATGACTTACGTTTAATGGCTTCTGGTCCAAGAGATGGTTTATTTGAAATCGAATTACCAGCTCGTCAACCAGGTTCATCGATTATGCCAGGTAAAGTAAATCCTGTAATGGCGGAAGTAGTTAACCAAGTGGCATTCCAAGTTATGGGGAACGATTTAACAATCTCAGCGGCATCTGAAGCAGGCCAATTTGAATTAAATGTAATGGAACCAGTGCTATTCTTCAATTTAATTCAATCGATTTCAATTATGAGTAACGTCTTTACTGTCTTTACTGAAAAATGTTTAGATGGTATTAAAGCGAACGAAGAACATTTAAAAGAATATGTTGAAAAAAGTGTCGGCATTATTACGGCAGTAAATCCTCATATTGGATATGAACTTGCTGCTCAAATTGCAAAAGAAGCGATTGCAACAGGTGCTTCTGTACGTGAACTTTGCTTAAAATCTGGTGCATTAACAGCTGAACAACTTGATATGATATTAGATCCTTATGAAATGACCCATCCTGGTATTGCAGGTGGCAAAACTTTAGTAAATAATTAAATTTCTAAAAGGAAATAATGCCTTTATATTGGATTTGGAGAAAGTATACCAAATATTCAATATAAAGGTTTTTTTTAAATTGCACGAATCGGAAATCTAGTTAGTATAAATACGTCACTAGTTTATGAAATATTAAAAATCCTGTATATTGTGAACTGAATCCCAATTGTTAGACAGTTGGAGGTACAGTTTTTATATGGCTTAATAATTACATAGAATGGAAGAGGTATTATTATTTCAAAATACTTTTTAAAGTCATTGAAATTTGAATTTTTAAACATCATTACTAGTTGTAAAGTATAGGGTGTTTTGGAAATAAATCGATGTAATAGTAATTAGAATGTTCACTTATCTGAATATTAGTTAAACATATTAAGTAATTAAATAATAGTTGCATCGTCCATAAAATTATAATAATATAGAGAATGTTTTCTATGCTTTTAAATCATCATGCGGATTTAGTTTTTAAGGAAGTTTAGTTTAAAACGATCGTTTAGTTAAATTATGTTGGTTATCAATCAGCGTTTAACACCATTAACTTGCGGAAATAGCTGAAATTATGATTTCTAGCATTAATTTTCGCAAAAGTGGTAGCGGTTTCATAATTCTTTTTATAATAAAGAATTATTTTGATGAACAATATAAGACCACTATTTTGATTTGGAGGAAAAAACTTGACAATTATTATAGGAATTTTAGGCATCCTTGTTTTAATCGGTATTTCGTGGGTGATGTCTAATGATAAAAAGAATATCAATTATCGCGCAGTTGGCATCATGTTAGCTGTACAACTTTTTTTAGCTTGGTTTATGCTGAATACTACAATTGGAAAAACGATTATACAAAAAATTGTAGATGTATTTAACAAAATCCTATCATTTGGACATGAGGGCATTTCATTTGTATTTGGTGACTTGTCACAAAAAGGTTATTTTTTCCTTGATGTTCTCATGATGATTATTTTTATCTCTGCGTTACTTTCAATTTTAACTTATACAAGAATTTTACCGTTAGCTATTAAATATATTGGTGGTTTTGTGGCAAAGATTACTGGACTACCAAAGGTTGAATCATTCGTAGCGGTTAATTCGATGGTATTCGGAGATACAACAGCCATTCTTTCTGTACAGTCACAAATACACAAACTTAGTCCAAATCGTTTGTTTATCGTTGCAACCTCGTCACTTGTAGCGGTATCATGTTCGACACTTGGAGCTTACTTGCAAATGATACCTGCTGAGTATGTATTGGTCGCTCTACCGATTAATGTTTTTTCAGGTTTAATTTTATCTTCCATCGTATGTCCAGTTACAAAAGAAGAAGATTACGATATTGATGTAAAAGAAATGATTCCTGAAAAGTCATTATTTGAAGCGATTGGTAATGGTACGATTATTGGTGGTAGAACAGCTCTTATTGTAGGTGCAATGTTAATTACGTATATGGCATTATTGGCATTGATCAACTTTGTTTTAGATGGAATAGTAGGTATGACTTTCCAAGAAATTGTAGGTTATATTTTCGCACCGATTGCCTTTATTATGGGTATACCAACGTCTGAAATTGTTGAAGCTGGTTCAATTATGGGTACTAAAGTAGCTGCTAATGAATTTGTAGCAATGCTTGACTTTGTGAAAATTTTCCCTGATATGTCTACAAAAGCAGTAGGAATTGTTTCTGCATACTTAATTTCATTTGCTAACTTTTCTTCTATTGGAATTATTTTAGGAACTGTTCAAGCAATAAATCATGACCAAGCTAGCCAGCTTTCCAAAGTTGGACTAAAAGTATTGTTAGTAGCAACAATGGGATCTATATTAACTGGAACAATTGTTGGACTATTTCTTTAAAGATTAATTTCACACGCACGTTGATTTGAAAATGTTTTTGTTAAAAGATATAAAATATCCGTCTTAGCATTTGTAATGAGTAGAAATTAGTTGGTAAATAGAAGTAGAAGGAATCCGCCAGTTTAAATTAGAATATATATTATATCAATTCTGTTGTTTACCATTACTATAGATTAAAATATTTACTAAATATGCGAAGTGAAAAATAGAAAGGAACAGACAAATACTGTCTGTTCCTTTTGCATGTGTATACAACTATTTTGAAATTTAAAGAAGGATAAAAGAACCGAGTTAGGATTTCTCCTAAGCGGTTCTTCCATTAGCGTTATAGAATGGATGCTTTTTTAGCGCTTTTTGGCCACAAAAAACCGATAAAGACACCGACTAGGGCTGGTAATATCCATCCAAGCCCAATATCGTAAAATGGTAAGTTATCCATGTAGAATGATTTAATCGAATCAAATAAAGGGATTGATGCACTTGGTAAACTGTCGATTAACGTCGTGTAACCATCGAAAAAGCTTACACAAAAAGTAAAGAACATGGCGGTTGCGTAAACACTTTGCTTATTGCCGAATAAAGAAGAACAAAGGGTTAATAAGATTAGAACAATCGCTAAAGGATACAATAACATTAATACGGGAACCGCATATTGAATAATATTGTTTAGACCGAAGTTAGCAATTAGAAATGACATGAGACATAAGATTAGAACAAATAGTTTATAACTTACTTTAGGACAAATCTGATTAAAAAACTCGCTGCAAGATGTGATTAATCCGATACTCGTTTTCAAACAAGCGAGTACAATAATGACAGCTAATAAAATAGAGCCAAGTGATCCGAAATAATGTTGAGCCACGGCAGAAAAAATCAAGCCTCCATTATCATATGTTCCGATAGCAGACACGCTTGATGCCCCCATATAGGTAATGAGTCCGTAAATAAGCACCATTAGCAACATGGCGAATATCCCTGATTTCCAAGTTGCTTTCGCAATCTCCTTTGAATCGGTGATGCCTTGTCCCTTTATTGCATTTATAACAACAATACCGAATGCGAGTGATGCAAGAGCATCCATCGTGTTATACCCTTCCTTAAAGCCTGTTATAAATGCCAAGTCACTATAATCACCAGTTGGATTATTGAAGTGACCCATTGGTTTGACAATGGCTATGACAATTAACATGAATAAAAATAGTAAAAAGGCAGGGGTTAAATATTTGCCGATATAATCGAGAATTTTTGCTGGATTTAACGAAAAGTAATAGACAATTGCAAAAAATACAAAGCTAAATAACCCAAGATATAAACTACTATGTACTGGATTAATATATGGTTCAAAACCAACCACAAATGGGACTGTTGCTGTTCGTGGGATTGCAAAAAACGGCCCAATGGTTAAGTAAAGTGCCACAGCGAATACGACTCCAAATAACGGATGTACCCGACTAGCTATATCTCGTAGCCCGTTACTCCCGGATAAACCTATTGCTAATATCCCCATAAAAGGTAATCCGATTGCGGTTATAAGAAACCCAATTAATGCCGGCCAAAAATTCGTGCCAGCTAGTTGGCCCATTTGGATCGGAAAAATTAAATTTCCCGCACCAAAGAACATACCGAACAACATCGTGCCGATAATAGCGTATGTAGAAAATGATAATTTTTGTTGCATACTTGTGCTCCTTCTAGATGAATTTGATTTTTTATTCTAACACCTTTTTTACGGATTAGCTATAGCAATAAAATAAACTTAAGAGAACTTTGATTATTGAAGAATTTAGCTTCTTAATGATTATCCTAATATTGGAGCTGTTAGAACTCGCAAATTGAATATGTAAAAATAGTACAAGTCCAATTATTGGTTTGTACTATTTTTTATTATATTTCTTTACTGAATGAGCAAATTAATAAAAAGTAAACGAAGCTCGGACATTCACCATTTTAAACCATCATTGCTATCCTCCAATAATTCACCCTATGGTCAAACCCAATTGATAGGAGTAAACATGAATGAAATTAAAACATTTAATTAATGCTCTTGAAGTTGATATAAAACCTGATATAGCAGATTTCCCAATTAAAGGAGTGGCAGATAATTCTGGAGACGTGTCAAAGGATTACCTATTTGTCGCTATTAGTGGTTTTACATCGAATGGCCATGATTATATTGATGATGCCGTTAAGCGGGGGGCTTCTGTCATTGTAGGTGAAAAGGATTTTCATTCTTTACCGGTACCTTATATAAAAGTCGCCAATAGTCGGAAGGCGTTAGGAATTATTGCAAGTCAATTTTATCAAGACCCATCAAAAAATAAAATAATGATTGGAATAACAGGCACAAATGGAAAAACGACCACTAGTTTTATGATCAAACATATTTTAGAAAGTAACGGTTACACATGTTCTTTATTCGGTACGATTCAAAATATGATAAACGGTGAAGTGTTGGACAGTAGAAATACCACTCCTGGTTCTTTAGTGTTGCAAAGGCTTTTATCAGAAAGTAATGATGAAATCGTCATAATGGAAGTTTCATCCCATGGCTTATCCCAATTTCGAACTGAAGGGATTACCTTTGATATTTGTCTTTTTACAAATCTTGACCATGAACATTTGGATTATCATGAATCGATGGAAGATTACTTTCAAACAAAGTTAATGTTATTCGACTATTTAAGAGAAAATGGACATGCCATTGTGAATACTGATAATGATTGGGGTAAAAAGTTAGTTGGCAAATTAAAGGAAAAAAAAATCCTTGTGCATACGTTGGGACAATCTGAAAGCAATCAATTTCAAATACTCGATTTAAATATTAAAAGTGCCACCCTTGTCCATGTAGCAGAAGAAAAGGAAATAATTGAAATTTCATCTCCTATGATAGGTGTCCACAATATGTATAATACGATAATGGCGTATATCACAGCTAAATTGTTAGGAATTAAAAAGGAGTTCATTATTCAAGCCATTCAACAATTTAAAGGAGTCAAAGGGAGATTTGAAATTATATCCTTACATAATCGAGCTACTGTGATAGTGGATTATGCTCATACAGCGGATGCAATCTATCATTGTTTAACGACTGCCAAAAAATATGGTGCAAAACGGATTATCCATATTTTTGGCTTTCGTGGAGATCGAGATGAAAGTAAGAGAGAAGGGATTATAAAAGTTTCCACTGAACTAAGTGACCAATTTATTTTAACTGTAGATGATTTGAATACAGTTCCTTTAAATGAAATGATGGACATCTTAAATCAACTAAATAACGATTATGGGAACAATAAAGGGATTGTATTACCCGATCGAACGGAAGCAATCAAGTGGGCTATTGAAAATAGTGAACAAGGTGATTGGATTATCATTACTGGAAAAGGACATGAACAGTACAAACAATCATTTCGTATACCTACTCATTCAGATAAAGAAACGGTTTTATATATCGAAAATAGAGAAAAAAGGAGTAGTATGTAAGAGGGAAGCAATTGAGCTTGCCTCTTTTTTATCATGAACACGCTATTCTAGAACTTTTTTATATTTTTGAACGTCATAGTACAAAATTTGATATTTCCATAATTTGAAAACAAAGAGGAGGGATTGTTGAGTTTGAAAAAATTAATCATTACGGTCGCTATATTAATGGTTTTGGTCATTTGTATCGCCATAGTTGCTTTTCAAGAAGACGGTCAAACTACTTTATCGACACCAGAACAAATTTTTGAAGAACAAAAGGAAACAGAAAATCCATCAGCCGAGTTGGAGTTGGACCCATTACACCCCATTTTGACTGAGGATTCAATTGGTTATTCATTACAAAGTGACGAACTAAACATAACTTATAATAATGGGAAGAGTTGGACTACCGTTCCTGTTGCAATAAGCGATTTATTTTCAGGAGAATATAATGGGAATCAGCAAGAACTGATCGAAAATAGTTTTGTTCTTAACAAAGAAAGGGCTGCTTTTTTATATACCGATGGACAAAATTTGGCGAGTCAACGGGTTGTATTAAAATATTCCATGGATCAGGGAAATACATGGCAAGATGGAGTCGTTTCGGAACAGTTTCCAGTGTTACGTTTTCGGAAAGTAGCTTTTTTGAATGATCAATTTGGCTATGTCATTTTATCAGGAGACCGGACTATGTCACAAGAATATTCCGTCGTTTTTATAACGAATGATGGAGGAGTAACGTGGAAAGAAACGAATGACTCTGGTGTAACGCGCTTAATTTCAGATGGTGGATTTATCGATGAAACAACTGGTTTTTTATCCTTTGGAACGATTAATCCTGAAGAACCAGACTTTTATGTTACACAAAATAGTGGCGAGTCATGGACGAAATCGAACATTCAAATTCCAACAGAATTCAAACAAATTTTCGTTACCGCGGAAATTCCTTTTAAAGAAGATGACCATTTAGCTGTACTTATCAATCAAGGACCGAATGGTGATTATCAAGGTGGGAAAGTAAAAGGAAAATTTATCTCAACAGATAATGGTCTAAATTGGACATTTCAAAAGGAGGTAGTACCTTGTGAATAACAAAGGGAAAAGCATTGACGTTATAGCATGGGTACTATTCTTTTTGGCAATAGGTTTCTTTTGCTTGCAAGTAGGTTACTTTTTAGGCCATGAAAAATATCAAATTGAATATATTGATAATCGTTTATTTTACATAATCAACATTTGTTTTGTTATATGCTTATTTTTTGCTGTTGTATTGCTTCTTCGACTTAATAAAATATCACTTTGGTTTACTTTCATTATCGGGATTGTGTTGATTGCTGTGAATATCGGATTATGTATTTCGAATAACCAACAAGTTCGAAATATAGTCAGTATATCACCGGATTTTAAACATGTACTATCCATTAAAGAAGATCGAAAAGAAGGGGAGTCGATTTATTATCGGTCATCTTTTCTTATTTTTGCGCGGCCAACGGAAAAGTTACCGTATGAAATGAATGGAGAATTTAAAGTGGAATGGTTGGCTAATGATATTGCGGCTTTTACATACAAAGCAAAGAACCAAACCGTTCATCAATTTATTGCTACTTATGGTGATCGAAATAGCGGTTTATCTTATTATAATGTAGGTCCGGAAATTCAAGGGAAATGGCAAGGTGGAGACTTAGAAATGATAAGTGATACGGATGGTATAACGGTTATAGAAAAAAAGGGTATTACAGAGCGGTATGATTGGGATCATATTGTACAGTTTGGCACTTTGGCTATTGTGTTAATGAAAAATAATGAACCTGTTTGGACAATTGCTTTGGATACAAATTTTAAAGTGGAATCCGATTCTTCAAAATTTCCAACAAATGAAATTATTTTATATCGAGCAACTATGGAAGAAAATCAACCGATTCAAATGCAATTTAAAGGTCTAAATTAATATTAAGAACATCAATTTAAGTAAAAGAAATAAATGAAAAGTAAAAGGGAAGGGGTATATCCCTTCCCGGTAAAAGGACATTATTCGGCTGTAGGTTCTTCTTCTGTAGCGACTTCTTCTTTTTTATCCTTTGATAAAAACCAACCGGCTACTGCAATGGAGATTAATACAGCGTAGAAGATTAGTTTCCATTCCGTTGAATGGGCAAAATCATGAGATATAACTCCGATTTCTGGATGGCCTAATGTTAATACTGCAAGTTTGACACCAACCCAACCAACGATGGCAAAGGCAGCTATTTCAAGTCCAGGTCTTGAATGGAGTAGTTTTACAAAAAGGTTTGCAGCGAATCGCATTATGATTAACCCTATAAAACCACCTATAAAGATAACGAGGAATTTTCCTCCGTCCATTCCACCAATTTGAGGTAGAGTTGTATTTGGAAGCGTCATGGCTAGAGCAACTGCTGCTAAAATGGAGTCGATCGCAAAAGCGATATCAGCTAACTCGACTTTTATAACTGTTCCCCAAAAACCAGATTTTTTCTTTTCTTTTTCTTCAGTTTCTTCTTCTTTCTTTTTAAAGAAAATTTTCCTTACAATGTGGTTAATGGCGATGAATAAAAGATATAATGCTCCGAGTGCTTGAATTTGCCATACATCGACAAGAAAAGAAATGATAAATAATGAAGCAAAGCGGAAAATAAAAGCACCGGCTAACCCATAAAATAGGGCCTTTTTCCTTTCCTTTTCTGGAAGATGTTTCACCATAATGGCTAAAACGAGTGCATTATCCGCTGCTAGTAACCCTTCAAGTCCAACTAAAAGTAGTAATACCCAACCGTATTCCAATAATAAAGATATATCCAATTTTAATTCCCCCTTAATTTATAATCCAACTATTTATAAAAAACATAAGTGATTACCAATTAACATTAAGCTTCATCCATTCCAACTCCGTTCATTTGAGAATGTTTACTTTAAAAAACAAAAAACCTTTATCTCGTTAGATAAAGGTTTTAAAAAAATAAAAGACCTTTACCGTTACAGAGGTAAAGGTCTTGCTAACAACAAGTTCGTTGCCAACAAAGCCGAGAAGAACTAAATCTTCCGTAATGACGACTTCGCTGTTAAAGCTACTCCCCTTTAGGAGAACTATTCATATTGATTAAATTTAATATACAAAATTTTGCTACTCTTGTCAATGTAATATAAGTAACGAAAATCAAGGAATAGCTAGATTTTACAAAAAAGTAAAATAGTTAATACTACATCCACATTATTCTAGAAATAAATAGATACAATATGTAAAGAATAAGAATAAATATAATTTAAAGGTGTGTATGTAAATGATTAAGCCACTATTATTCTTATTCGGTATACTTTTTAGCGTTTTTACACCTACGCAAATTGTTAAGTCAAATGAAGTAGAAAAACTATATGTTACTACAGAGGATATTATCTTAGATATAATATTTCCAACTGTTGATAAAAGAGTATTAAGGGAATATGGTAAGAATTCTCTTTTTGATTGGCAGTGGAAGGGAATTGTTGATATCTCTTATGAAGAAGATCATTCGTATGATGTTACTATAAAAATAGAAATTCCTTCGAATAAAATTGAAGATTTTAAAGAAGATATTGTTCAGGTTAAAATTTCCCCATCTTGTGATAGTGACAAAATAAATAAGCAAAAATGTAATCATGGATTTACTATTGAAATATTGAAATACGAACACGTAAAACAATAGTTATTCTCAACAATACCGATATGTTAATCTATATCTCTAGACTAAATAAGTAATTATACTTATGAATTAGTTAACTAAACATATTAAAAGCTCCCGTAATAACGGGAGCTTTTAAATTCATATATTTAAATAATTGTTACTTTAAATTTTCAGTAAAGAACGTTTCCAACTTGTCAAATGGAATTAAATCCGTTTTTTCGTATAAATCAATATTGTTGCTGTTGCTGTGACAAAATATGTACCTTTAATGTTATTGTAGATGGTGTACAGCAAATTGAGTGCTGAAGTGAATTGAAAGGTGACATTTTTGATTATAAATCCATAATACAAGTCTATGAATGGGGGATCTCTATTTTATTCGATTTATGAACATCCTCCGTGCCAGCTTCTAATGCAGTTTTGTAATAGTTACATTTATGGTCAATGAGTTCTAATGTTTTTTTCAATTCTTCCATTTGTGCCTCAACACTAGCTTTTCTTTCTATAAACATGTCATATCTTTGTTGCAATGTTGAATCCCCATCAGAACACCAATCAATGAAGTTTTTAATCTCCTTAATCGGCATACCTGTTGATTTTAGACATTCTATCACTTTTAAAGCTTCGATATCGGATTCTTTAAACATCCTTATGCCGCTAGATGTCCGTTCCACAAAAGGCAAAAGTCCCTCTTTATCGTAATAACGTAATGTATATACGGTAAGATTCAATTGTTTTGCAACTTCGCTTATTGTATAGGTATTCATTTTGCTATTCCCTTTCTACGTTGATAGACTTCGAGTTAACTCTATCTTGTTTAAAGATTGTATCAGGCTACTATCTTAATGTCAAAGACAGGTTATGATGTCTTATATCCATTTTTGAAGGAAAATATAGGCTAGAGATTCTAGAGGGAATACTTTGCATCATGAACTTAGATACACGGTTATTCTTGTGATAAATACATTGTTTTTCTCAAATCTAATTTTGATATATCATAACTCGACTGAACTAAATGTAACATTTTTTGATAATCTTCAACTCGTAAATCTAGAGGAGTCTCTATAAATAATTGCTCGTGTACATAAGATTCAAGAATATATAAACAGCCATCTTTTAAATCTACTAAATCCATAGCAAATTCCTCAAATATCGTTCTATCTTCCTCTGCTAACTCCTCATCTGAAAGAATATAAATCTTAATTAGATTTTTGTACTCTGCCAGTTCTTCTTCTTCCATTATTCTAAAGGGGAGTAGTTGTTTTTCGGTATCATTTAAATTTCTTCTTAAGTCTTCAATGATAAGGTATCCCATTGAAACACTGTTTTTAACAATCCTGAATATTTCTATATTTTCCATTCTAATTAAACGTCTATAATGAATCACCAATCAAAACTCCTTAGTAAATAAACTAGGAATATTATAACTGTTATTGATTGGGATTGGGGCATTTTAGATATGGATTTTTTCACGGTTATGAATCGCTATGAGTGGAGAATTAAAAAATTCTTTTTTTCCAGGAAACAAACTTGAATAACAAAAACCTTCAGATTGTATTATTCTGAAGGTTTATCGACAGTTAAAATATTTTCTAAAGGGTAAATATGTTTAATTTATTGTTTCTTTAAAGGCTTTTCTTCCTGAGGTTAATTTTTCTATTTTAATATTAATTTTGCCGATTGTATCATGATCTAATTTTATATTCCCATTTTGTTGAAGCTTCTTCCATGCCTTTACATTTTTTCGATATAATACTTCTGAAAAGTGATAAATATCAATATCCTTCTCCAAAGCAACTTGATAAGTTTGGGTAATTTCTTTTTTCATTTCTTGAATGACTAATTCCTTTATATTGTTCGAGGTTAAATTTTCTTCAAAGCTTGCTAAAGTGCCATTCAAACCAATATTTATATCGAACTTTACATCATTCCCATTAACATTCGGCACTACATTTACATTAATATTTCGGAGAGTTACAGTTAAATATTTATTTTTGTATTGATTTGTAATTTCTCCTCGTTTTGTTTCATTACTCATCCATTGAAGACCGCTAACATCTTCGTTTTTAATAAAACCTTTAAATCCTTTTGTTGTTACAACTCCGACTCCATTAATTTTAATGGTAGATTCAGTACCTTTTTGTGTTTTCCAATCCTTTTTCAATGTTATATATGGAATGTTCGCTTCGTGACCAGGCTCATCCAAATCTATAATTAATCTTCTGATATCAATTGGGTCAATAAAAGATTCCTGTTCATATGAATTTAAAGGGTCGCCTATAACAGTTAAACTGATTCCTTTATTGAGAACTGGAACAGTAATCAAGAATTGATCTAAAGGTTGATCAGTACAATATACCCAAATATTGTAACGAGTATCAGTATAGCGGGTTAGAGTATTGAGAACAGAGTTCACGCGTCCTTGGTTTAACGCTTCTTCACTAAAAATTAAAAGGGATAAATGTCCCCAATAAACCCTTTCATCTATTGCATGATAAAGCTTGAAAAGAGCTTCATCAAATGTTTTTCCTGAAGCAGATGATACTTGTGACTGCATCCCATCGATAGTAGATTGCTCAGTTTTTGCGATGGTTGCAAAATTAATTAGTTGAATCCAAATGACATATTCATCATTTTGATAATCTACACCTACACCGTAAGCATAATACATGCGTTCATTTTCATTTAAATCCCAACAGCCAGCTAATAAGATAAGTGGTAGTATGAGGATGATAAAATATTTTTTGTTCATCGATTATTACCTTCGTTGTTACGTGTTTTATCTTGGGGTTCTAAGAAATCGGGTCTTTTTCTATACTTATACTTGGCAACTCTAAACAACGTCTGTTTCACATTATCCCAACTTAAATCTGCTGTAATATTTATATAAGGGATGCCGAAAACACGTATGTTTGCTGTATATAGAAGCAGAAAAAATAAACTAATGAAGAATCCAAACAAACCAAAAAATGCTGTTAAAAGAATGCAGAAAATACGTAAAATACTTATTATTGATTCTAATTCCCGATTAACAACGGTGTAAGAAGCAATTGTTGCAGTTGCAATTACTACGACCATTGCAGGGCTTGTAATACCTGATCGAATCGCCGCATCACCTATAATTAGTCCTCCAATGACGCCAATAATTCCGCCAATTTTAGTAGGAAGCCGCAAGCCAGCTTCTCGAAGTATTTCAAACATAAGAAGAATTAATAGCATTTCTAATACTGCTGGAAATGGTAAACCTTGATTTGTCATAACAACCGTCGCAAGTAATTGTAATGGCAATTGATTTTGGTGAAAAAGTGTTAAAGCAAGCCAAAAGGCGGGAAGTGCTACTCCGAGTAATGTACCAATAAGTCGAAGGCCTCTTGCAAAAACACTATATATACCCGCGACTTCGAAATCCTCTCCCGCTTTTAATAAATAGAAAAAATTGACCGGTGTAATAGTGGCATATGCTACAGTGTCCACTAAAATTACGTATCTTCCCCTCAGCAATGACTGGACCGCAAACTCTGCAGTTCCTGTATAGTTTGATGTAGGAAAAATCCAGTTTTTTTTATCGACAAATTCCATTAAAGAGTCACCGCTTATAATGATATCTGTATCGATTTCTAGAAATCGTGTTTTTAATTCTGTTAGAATATCTTTATTTGCAATATCATCAAAATAGAGAAGCGCAATTTTCGTTTTACTTCTTCTACCTATTTCAATTTTTTCAACACATAATGAATTTGTGGGCAGACGTTTTCGTATAAGGGCAATATTTGTAGCAAGGTCTTCGATGAAATTATCTCTTGCCCCTTTTACCATTACTTCCATATTTGTTTCTTCGATTGAACGATTGGGTTTTCGTGCAATATTGCAAGAATAAAGAAGCTCATTATCTTCGAAGAAAATTAGGAGATTGCCACTAAATGCAGATGTAATAACGTCCTTCTTATCAGTTAATTTCTTTAAATTGGGGATAGGTAATTGCTTAATTTGTTCTTCTGTAATTTGATTTGTAGAATTTTTATAAAGTTTTTCTATATTCGGAAGAACAAGAGTATATAGCAGCTGTTCGTCGACCATTGAATCGCATTTGATCAATAAAACCTTCGATTGCTGAAAGGTCATTTCGTTAAAAATAATATCTTCAGATTTCTCGAATAGTTGCTTTAATTCAAAGTGCTTAAATGAAGAATGTCCAGATGTGTCCATTTTAAGATTCACTACTTTCTGTTTTGTTTTTTGGACTTCGGACTTTGTTTTTATTTTGTCTATTAGAGATAAGGGCAACAGCACCTATAAGAAGCGATAAAAGTAAGAAATAAACGAATGTAATAATTAAAAAATCATGGGTATTTAATTTGAAAAATAAATTATCATCCAATAAGTAAAGGATTAAATTGATGATGAAAAAGGGTGGCATCATGTAAGACCATATTTTTTTACTGTCTTCAGTTATATTTAATATGTCCGCAGCAATAAATAATAATAACCCCACGCGTATAAATGTTCCTGTTAGCCATTGATAAATCGATAAAAAATCCATGTGAGTAATGAATGCACCAATTGAAACTAGACCCCATTCTTCAAAGGCCGGATAACGCTGTTTTGCTGCTTCTTCTGGTCCAAATAGAGTAATCGCCCCCATAAGCGGTCCCAAAGTTAAACCCATCAAAATAAATAGCATAATCGCAAGATGATACCATTTCATTTTTTGTTTAAAATAATGATGAAGAAAAAGTAGTAAAAATAACTCAATAAAACCGGATGCAGGGAAAAAAATGCTTTTTGCTATTGGTGTAAACCCATTTTCAAATAAAGGAAGTAGATAACTATAGTCTTTAACTTGTAAATTCGTAATGGCCACAAAAAAACCAAAAATGACAACAAAAAATAATACAAACCCATTCACAATAACAATCGTTAAAATATTTTTAGAAACGAGTAAAAAACAAAGGATGATATAAATCGTTAATAAAAAGATTGGAGGGGTTTGTGGTAAAAAGGTGGCCGATATCCAAAGAATGGTTTCACGCATCGTAAAGGCAGCTGAAATTAATAAAAAAATAACGATGCTATACAATAGTATTGTAGATCCAGTAGGACCGATTTTTTCTCTCAACCATTGTTTCATCGGTTGCTGATTTGATTTATTTTGAATGTAAATAATTAAAAATAACAATGGGAAAATGATGAAAGCGGCTAAAATTACGGAAGCCCATCCGTCCCTTTTTGCTGTTTCTAAAATAGGTGGCAAAATTGTTACGTGATTTTTTAATCCGATGAAGGTCATTACTAAAAATACGACATGTAGCAAACTAATTTTTCCCATATAAATCCCCTTAAAAACGATAGTATTAACTCTTAGTTTTGACATAATATTGGGGAATTAGTATTAAAATGAGAAACTTGGAAAACGAACTTTTTTCACATTTTCTGCATTAAATATGAAATTGTAGCATTTGAATCTTATGAGGCTAAACTGAGGAATCGAGATAAACCATTAGAAGATCACTCAGAGGCATAATGAAAATGAAATGATAGTTGAAGGTAAAGAACGCAAATCTGTCATCACTCAAGTTTCTACTGTTTGATTTTTTACAAGAAGCAGAAGGTAATGAAAAAGCTGTGGATTGAATTGTTATAAGTCAATAAATACTATTGACTTTTTATTTTTAACATCACATATACCTAAAGGGGTATTTTTATATGGAGAGATGCAGTACGTTAAGTAGGACAGTTTTTCTTTTCCTTTACAAAATATTAAAGTGAAGTTAAAAAAGAAAGTTTAAAATGAAATCTATCAATAAAGTTATGTTTTTCCAATGTCCATTTTCCTTGCAAAAAAGCAGTGGATACTTTATGTTCGATTGACATTATAGAAGTTCATGTTAGTTAATCGATGAGCATTAGCATATTCCTGCATGGATTAAGAAAATGTGTAAGGATGGCTATATCAGTCACGATTGGTACATTGATTGGTAGTTTTGGGTCATTACAATTAAGCGAAGTTCAAATAAACATTGTTTACGGGATATTAGCATTACTTTTTATTCCTAAAAAACAAATTGATGATATACCATTAGATGAAGTGAGCTTTAGTAAGCCGTTAGCAGCTAGTTTAGCATTTATTGTTGGAATTGGTTCTGGTGTAGTAGGAGCGGGTGGAGGATTTTTGTTGGTTCCGATTATGTTATTAATTCTTAAAATTCCTACACGAATGACAATTGCATCTGCTTAGCCATTACCTTTATATCTTATATAGCAGGATCCATTGGAAAAATATCAACAGGACAAGTATAATATTTAATTGCTTCTATAGTGATTATCGCTGGAATTTAGCAGCTCCTCTTGGGGCGAAAATCAGCAAAAAGGTGAATACAAAGACATTACAAGGAATGTTAGCAGTTTTAGTTTTAGGGACAGCAATTAAATTATGGGTGGATATTTTATAATAAATGAATAAACTGGGGACGTAATTTTATCCGGTAGTTTTGTCTAAGTTTTAGGACAAGAACTCCCGGATTTTATATGTTAGTGATAGGAACTTACAAAGCTAATTGAATCTCCGATGCATTCAATTGGGAAAAATAAAAAACGAATACACTTAGCATAAAATGATTATTTGATAAGGTGTTGTTTGAGCTGGGATACTTCTTGTGGAAGGTCCATAGATAACAATTAAATCGCGGTTTGCTGGATATTTCGAAAAGAATTGTCCATTTGTTAATAACATTTGCGTAAAGCTGGATAAATTTAATTGTAATTGTCCATCGCTACTGATCAATTGGTTATTAAAATAATCTACTTTCACATTTTGATTTGGGTTATCCTTTACCATTACAAGTGCGTGATATTGGGGAGGATAAATAAGGATAGTAGGTAAGTCTCCATCATAATAGCCTGTTACGCGGTCACCTTCAACAATCATTTCATGCTCTACGAAATAAGTTGAGGGAGTAACAACAAAGTTTACTACTGCACCCATCTCATTTTGAACAGTAAATAATTTAGTACAACCTTCATTTTCTCCATTTTGCCCTGTAAAAAAATCACTAATGGCCGTAACCGTTCCATGAAATGAATAAAAATTTGTCATTTTATACCTCCAAAATTGTGGGAGTAATTCTGGTTTTAGCCAACTAGATGGAATAGGTTACTGCTTTTAATATGAAAGGCGGGGGAATGTTTGTTCTTTTAAGAGTTGGTTACTTCCATGTAATACATCCCAAATCGTTATTTTCTTAGATAGTATATGTACAAAAGGAATGAATGGGTTCTTTAACTGATCTTTTCCCAATGATTTAATATTTTGTTGTTTTCATTTAGTATAGTAGTAAATGGAAATTAGAAAAGGAGATAGGGAAGAAATGCAGTATATAATAACAGCTTATGATGGCGCGGATGAGAAAGCAATCGAAAGAAGATTAATGGCTAGAGAAGCACATTTAAAATCAGTTGAAGAAAGAGTAAAAGAAGGTCAGCATTTATATGGTGCCGCAATTCTTGATGATAATGGAAAAATGAGAGGATCGATGATGGTAGTCGATTTTCCATCAAGAGAGGAGTTGGAAAATTGGTTGAGGGTCGAGCCTTACGTTGTGGCGAATGTGTGGCAGAAAATAGAGATAAAGCCTTGCAAGGTAGCGCCTATCTTTATGGAACTTTATGATTGAAGTAACTTATGACGTTTGTAAAATCGAAAAATTAATGTCCTTCACATATCCGAGGCTTTTCAATAAGGAAAGCTTCTTTTCTAATTTATTTTGCCATTATCCTAACGGTGGATGCTTGTTATTGGTTTTATAAAATTTAGAAAGAGTTTTTACAGTATACGAATATAGGTAAATTGTAAAATAGGGATAATTAAAATTATGTTAATAGAATCTAAGGAGTTAATTTATAATGATGTATTCAATTGTTTTGTTTGTACTAGCAGGGTTAGCAGAAATCGGTGGTGGATATTTAATCTGGCTATGGTTAAGAGAAGGTCGAGCATTTTATTGGGGGATCTTTGGAGGATTAGCTTTGGTTATTTATGGTGTTATCGCTACATTTCAAGCTTTTTCGTCGTTCGGTCGAGTTTATGCAGCTTATGGAGGAGTATTTATCGTATTATCTGTTTTATGGGGTTGGGGCATCGATAAAAAAACACCTGATTTATATGATTTTATTGGTGCAGGTATATGCTTAGTTGGTGTTTCAGTCATGTTATTCGCACCACGCCAGTAAAACCTAGATTATGGTAAGGTAATAAGTATGGGCCAAACAAACTTTAAAATCCAGTAAATTATTTGATTTTTATTCGGTGTTGACAAGCTGCGCGGCATCAAACAGCATGACAGGAAAACTAATGTGATAGGCTGATTAGTTAATGTTTATACATTTCTATCTTTGTTAACAATTGAATACAGGAACAAAAGTTCGTATAATTAAATTAACATCTTTTGTTTGTCAGCATGATGATTTTATTTTTTTATAAAAGAGTATATTTATCACAACATTCTAAAAATCCGTTTATTATTGAAGATAATAGACAGAAGAAAGCTTGGGAAATTGCAGGCACTCAAATTGTACATATTAACAATTCAAGCAAGCGTAGCATTAAAATTAGAATTAATAGGGATATATTAAGTAAATTAAAAAGCTAGCTAAAGAAAAACAAATATTTATAAATGATTTAATAGAACCTGAAATTATTAAAATCCTGAAGAATAAAGTCAATACGATAATAAAAACAAAAAAAGGAACGCGTTGAATTTAGAACAACATTTAACGAGGATCTTATCAATCAAATAAAACAGTGGGCTAAAATGAACAATATGACCATTAGTGATATTGTTGAACAAAGTATGTTGAATTACTTAAAAAATCAAGTAAGAGGAGGATCCTTAAGTGGATTCTTTTTATTTTAAATAATTTTAGTTTACATAATATGAATTATATGAAGTTGTGTTTCATTTCAAAAGTATACTTATAATAGTGAGACTGAATCAAAAATTTTGTTCAAAACTCAAGTTTTTAAATTATCTAAGCTGCTTTTAATAAAATTTATCTTAGTTCGGTTTAAACTGACTTAGAAGATTTTATATCCGATTTATAACACTTTTATGAATTTATAAATCGCTAAATTTAAAGCTTACTATTAAAATATTACTTTTTACTTTTTATTTTTGTATTACTATTTTCATTTTTAACATTTACTATTCCTTAAATGTACAAAATTTTACTATTTCTTTTACAAAATCTCTACTTAAATTCTGCTGCAGTATTTTCATATCAAAATCGCAATATATTTATCCTTTTCTATACGGTTTAATTTTGCCCCTGCACGTTTATATTTTATTTACAGGGCAAAATTTTTATTGTAAGCGTATTATTGTGCAACTCACTCGATATTAGAAAATCTTGCTAGATCATTTCGTTTCCCTATCGATACCAGGATATCTCCTCTATGAATCGATTCTTCTGGTGAAGGTGTTATAATGATTTCTCCATTTCGTAAAATTGCAATGACACTTATATTGAACTTGGCACGTAAATCAAGCTCCTTCAAACTTTTACCAGCCATTTTATTAGGGATCATTAATTCTTCTATATTATATTCCTTTGATAATTCAATATAATTCAGCATATTTGGGGAAAGAAGTTGGTTTGCTACGCGCTCACCCATATCCCGTTCAGGATAGATGATCCAGTTTGTGCCTATCGCCTCTAAAACTTGACCGTGTCGTTTACTTATAGCTTTAGCAATCACCTTTTTGACACCAAGATTTTTAAGAAGCATAGCTGTTAATATGCTAGCTTGAATATCATCACCAATGGCGACAATCACACAATCAAAATTAGATATGCCAACGGAATTAAGGGCTTTTTCTTCAGTAGAATCTGCAATGATACCATGTGTAATGTATTTTTCAGCATCTTCAACTCTCTCTTCATTTAGATCAATACCTAAAACTTCTTGGCCAGCTTCATATAACCTTCTAGCAATACTCGTTCCAAATCTCCCTAATCCAATTACAGCATATTGTTTTTTGGCCATATTTGTTCACTCCTATAGTAATTTCCCAAAATTATTTTTCCCATTGGTTGTTCGTAAGATTCAATTGTTTTTATAGTAATTCCTATTTTGGGTCTAACAAATGGTTGGAAATAATGAAACGTAAGTATGGTTAATATATTAGTTTGCTATTAGTTGAATAAATCATTCAAAGTACTGCAAAATGCAATTTTATACCATCTTCTTAGATAAATAAGTTTTTCCATGTATTATATTTATTATTCGAATTGTATTATTTAATCCAAAACCTAATCGATTGTTTCCGTATATTTCGTAGGAATTCTTTATCTTCATGTAGTCAATAAAATTAGTATATTTTAATTAATTATGTCGCTATCAATTTAGAAATTTCCTACCACCCTTTTGACACGTTTCTCCTATTGTTCGGTGTTTAATATATACATTAATATTTATCTTAAAATATTAAATTTTATATATATTCTTATATCTGACTCGTTATTTTACTTCTTAATCATTTGTCAATACTTAATAATTTAAAAAAATTCTACTTTATTCATATCGATGGAAACCTATTTGTTAGGCATTTTGTAGCTTAATTTTATCGTTTTGCACTATAATTTCTCTATTATTCTCAAATCTTTTTGAAAATATAAAATTTTTTTGAGCAAAAAGTATTGCAATTTTGTGAACGAGTAAATACAATGAAACTTGTAAAAACTATTAAAATAGAATTTTACGAACATGATGTAGTAAAAAAGGACAAAAAGGAGGATGTGTATGGCAGGAAATCAAAATCAGACACCAATTGATTATGACAAAATTGCGGAATTGCAATCTTTTAAGCAATTATCAAAGAGGAAAAATAAATTTTTATGGACTCTTACAGCTATTTTCCTAATTATTTACTTGCTATTGCCAATTTTGACATCATTCACTGAAATTTTACATCAAAAAGCCATTGGTGAAATTACTTGGGTATGGATTTACTCTGCAGGTCTATTTGTTATGACGTGGGCACTAGCACACTTGTATGTATCGAAAGCAAACTCTTACGATAAAGAAGCGAAAGCAATTATTGAGGAGTACGAAAGAGGTGTCAATAAATGAGTGCAACTGCTGTAATCATGTTCTTAGCGATTGTCGGGTTAACATTAGCTATTACTTGGTGGGCATCAAGAAGAACGAGTACTGCTAGCGATTTCTATACTGCTGGTGGAGGCTTAAAAGGATGGCAAAACGGGCTAGCTATTTCAGGAGACTATTTATCTGCTGCCTCTTTCCTTGGTATTGCTGGATCGATTGCTTTAACAGGTTTTGATGGTTTCTTCTTCTCATTAGGTTATTTAGTAGCTTACTTAGTTGTTTTATACATCGTAGCAGAACCATTACGTAACCTTGGTAAATTTACTTTGGCAGATATGATTTCTGCTCGTTTTGACGCTAAAAAGGTTCGTGGAACTGCTGCTTTAAGTTCAATTGTTATCGTATTATTTTATATGATCGCACAACTTGTTGGTGCAGGTGCACTTATTCAATTATTATTAGGTATTGATTATTGGATGGCAGTACTACTTGTAGGATTTATGATGACAATCTACGTTCTATTTGGTGGAATGACTGCAACTTCTTGGGTACAGATTATTAAAGCATGTTTATTAATGTTAGGTACAGTTATTATTTCATTCTTAGTATTAGCAAAATTTGATTTCAACATCTTAACGATGTTCTCAGAAATGACGACGGCGACGGATGCTGGACAAGCTTATTTAAATCCAGGTTTAAAATATACTAACGGGATTGATACAATTTCCATGTTAGTCGCTTTAGTATTAGGTACAGCTGGATTACCGCATATTTTAATGCGTTTCTTCACTGTAAAAGATGCTCAAACTGCCCGTTCATCTGTTATTTGGGCTACTTGGATTGTAGGTATTTTCTATGTGTTAACAATTTTCTTAGGATTTGGTGCTGCTGCATTCGTTGGGAAAGAAACAATTGTAGAAGCAAATGCTGCTGGCAACATGGCGGCCCCACTTCTTGCTCAAGCATTAGGTGGAGATATTTTATTCTCCTTTGTATGTGCGGTTGCCTTTGCGACAATTTTAGCCGTAGTAGCGGGATTAGTATTATCAGGTGCCTCTGCCCTATCCCATGATATTTACGGTCAAATTATTAAAAAAGGTAAAGTTACGGAAAAAGAGCAAGTTATTGCTGCTCGTGTAGGATCTATTATTATTTCTGTTGTTTCTATTGTTTTAGCACTAGGAGCACAAACGTTAAACGTAGCATTCTTAGTATCTTTAGCGTTCTGTATTGCCGCATCTGCAAACTTACCAGTAATTATTTATACAATTTATTGGAAACGTTTCAATACAACTGGTGCAGTAACGGCAATGTTAACGGGTTTAATTTCAGCCTTAGTTCTAGTAGCGGTATCTCCAAACGTTTGGAGTCCTGAAGCAGGAAAAGCAATTTTCGTTGGAGATCCATTAATATTCTTAACGAACCCAGCGATTGTATCTGTTCCTCTAGGTTTCTTAGGTGGATGGATTGGAACTCTATTATCGAAAGAGACAGATGAAGCGAAATACCGTGAAGTAGAGGTAAAAGCTCAAACTGGTATTTCCGTTCATGATGTATCACACTAATAATCTAAACCTCGAGTTTTCAAGACTCGAGGTTTTTCTTTTCCTCCCCTTTCCTTTCATTGTTCTTTTAGATAAAATAATAGTTAACAAAATGAATATGAGGTGAATTAATTGGCTATATCAAAGGCAAAGAAAAAACGATTGAAAATGATGCGTCAACATGGTAAAGATGTGACGATGTTAAGAGGACAATCGTACTTTAGTACCCATGAACGAAAGACTAAAACAAAACTAGAAACGTTAGAAAAAGGATTTAAAAAACATAAAAGGCATTTCCGTGAAGAGCAAGGTCAGCAAATGGAAATGTCTTTTATGTTTTTTATTTAGAAATCTTCCTATTTATTAATAAAAAAGATATGTGAAAGCATTGAACTTTCACATATCCTTTTGAGTGATTAATTATTTTCTTTCGTTTCATGGGGAATGACTTTTACAAGCGTTAATTCACCATCATTTGAAACGTCGATCTTCAAGGAGCCGTTTGAATAGCGATCGGCTCTTGTTAATGATTTAACTTCAATCGTTTCTTGAACATTATTGTTAGTTTCCAATAATATTGAATCGTCGTTTTTCACGACTTTAACAGTATAAATACGATGAGGATTTGCTTTTAATTCTTTTAAAACGACAACTCCCCGTTTTGCTCTTGAACTTTTCTCTACTTCTGAAACGCTCATACGTTTGACTGCTCCGCGATGTGTGACGATGATAACGTCTTGTTTATCTTCTGATTCTAATGGATTTACCGAAATAAGGATATCTTCATCTTTTAAGTTAATACCTTTTACACCACCCGTTTTGACACCGGTAACTGGGATTTCCTCAATATCAAATCGTAAGCTATAACTTAAATAACTTGTAAGTAATAGCTCAGTTTCAGTTGTCACTAGACTAGCAAAAATCATTTCATCGTTATCTTTAATGTTCATCGTTTTTATCGGTTTAGAATAACGTGTAACGGAATAATCAGCTAAAGCAGAGCGTTTAATTTGGCCTTCTTTAGTGGCAGTAAGAATAAAGGCGTTTTCTTGTTCAAACTTCTCAATACCAATTGCTTCAATAATTTCTTCGTCTTTATCAATAGGAACAATACTTGAAATATGTTGTCCTAGATCCTTCCAACGAATGTCTGGTAATTCATGAACAGGCTGATAAATGTAATTCCCTTTGTTTGTGAATAACAATAGATGATGCTGAGTATTTAAAGTTTGTTCAAACAATAAGTAGTCAGAGTCTTTCATTGCAAAATCTTGACCGTTGGAAGCGGCGTGGGAACGGGTACTTGTACGTTTCACATAACCGTCTTTCGTTACCGTAACAACTACTTCTTCACTTGGAACTAACACATCCAATGTAAGCTTAATTTCTTCGATTTCAGCTTGAATACTAGAACGACGAGGTTCCTTAAATTTTTTACGAATTTCGGTTAACTCCGATTTGATGACTTTGATTAATTGTTTATCGTTATTCAAAATATCATTCAATTCTGTAATTGATTTTTGCAGTGTTTCTTGTTCGGCACGAAGGTCTGTAATGTCAGTATTTGTTAAGCGATAAAGCTGCAAACTAACGATAGCCTCTGATTGTACTTCTGTAAATCCGAATTGTTTTTCTAAATTCGTTTTCGCATCCCGTTTATCTTTCGAAGAACGGATTGTCGCAATGACTTCATCCAAAATAGAAATCGCTTTAATTAAACCTTCAACAATATGTAAACGATCTTTTGCTTTTTGAAGGTCGAATTTGGAACGCTTGATCACTACATCCTTTTGGTGCGCGATATAAGAATCTAACATTAAAGGTAAAGTCATCATCGTTGGACGACGATTATGAATTGCAATCATATTAAAATTATAATTTATTTGCAGTTCAGTCGATTTATATAAATAGTTTAATATACCTTGACCTTGTACATCCTTTTTCAGTTCAATGACAATACGAAGTCCAGTACGATCAGACTCATCTCGAATATCTGCAATACCTTCTAAACGTTTATCGATTCGCTGCTCATCTATTTTTTTCACTAAATTCGCTTTATTTACTTCATAAGGCAGTTCTGTAATGACGATTTGTTCTTTACCGCCTTTAATAGGTTCAACAGTTGCTTTAGCACGAACAATAATTTTGCCCTTTCCTGTTTCATAGGCCTTTTTAATACCTTCAACCCCTTGGATGATACCTCCTGTAGGGAAATCAGGACCTTTAATAACAGTCATTAGATCATCTACAGTACAGTTAGGCTTATCAAGTCGCATCAAAACAGCATCTAAGGATTCTGTTAAGTTATGGGGCGGGATATCCGTTGCATAACCGGCGGAAATCCCAGTTGAGCCGTTTACAAGAAGGTTTGGAAATCTTGCAGGTAAAACGGTCGGTTCCATATCTTGATCATCAAAATTTGGAATAAATTCAACCGTTTGTTTATTAATATCTCGAAGCATTTCTGCAGCTATTGCTGATAAACGAGCTTCAGTATAACGCATGGCAGCAGGTGGGTCACCATCAACGGAACCGTTATTCCCATGCATTTCAATTAACATATGGCGCATTTTCCAATCTTGACTTAAACGCACCATGGCATCATATACGGAAGAATCACCGTGGGGATGGAAATTACCAATAACATGACCGACCGTTTTTGCTGATTTTCTAAACGGTTTATCATTCGTATTTCCTTCATTAAACATCGCAAATAAAATACGGCGCTGTACCGGTTTCAGTCCGTCCCGAGCATCAGGTAATGCGCGGTCTTGGATAATATATTTACTATAACGACCGAACCGATCGCCCATCACTTCCTCTAGCGGTAATTCTTGAAATCGTTCGGTTGCCGTCATACTTCTAGTTCCTCCTCATGTTGGATGAATTCACTATCTAAAATATTCAAATCATCCTCCATACCAAAATCTACATTTGTTTCAATCCACTTACGACGTGGTTCAACTTTATCTCCCATTAATGTAGTCACACGACGTTCAGCCCTTGCTGCATCGTCAATTGTTACTCGGATTAATGTTCTTGTTTCAGGGTTCATTGTTGTATCCCATAATTGGTCTGCATTCATTTCCCCTAGTCCTTTATATCGTTGTAGCATGTACCCTTTTCCTACTTTATCAATGGCAGATTGTAACTCTTTTTCTGTCCATGCATATTCAATGACTTCTTTTTTGCCAGTTCCTTTTGATACTTTATAAAGTGGTGGTAAAGCAATATACACTTTTCCAGCATCGATTAACGGTCTCATATATTTATAAAAGAAAGTTAAAAGCAGTACTTGGATATGTGCTCCATCCGTATCGGCATCGGTCATAATAATAATTTTGTCGTAAGCAGCATCTTCTACATTAAAATCTGCCCCAACACCAGCGCCTATTGTATGGATTATTGTTGAAATTTCTTCGTTTTTCATAATATCGGATAGTTTTGCTTTTTCAGTGTTAATAACTTTTCCTCGTAAAGGTAATATCGCTTGAAATGAGCGGTCACGTCCTTGTTTCGCAGAACCTCCTGCAGAGTCACCTTCCACAAGGTATAATTCATTTCTTTTAGCATTACGTGATTGGGCAGGTGTTAACTTTCCAGATAAGATTGTACTGGACTTTTTCTTTTTACCTGTACGTGCATCTTCTCTAGCTTTACGAGCAGCTTCACGTGCTTGTTGAGCGCGGATAGCTTTACGAACAAGGGAAGCGGATAATTCTGCATTTTCTTCTAACACGTAGAGCATTTTTTCAGATACAACACTTTCAACAGCGGAACGTGCTTCCATCGTACCGAGTTTACTTTTCGTTTGACCTTCAAATTGTAATAGATGCTCTGGGATACGAACTGAAACAACCGCAGAAAGACCTTCTCGGATATCCGTACCTTCAAGATTTTTTTCCTTTTCCTTTAGTAATCCTACTTTTCGTGCGTATTCATTAAATACACGTGTCATTGCAGATTTTGCCCCTGTTTCATGGGTACCGCCATCACGAGTTCGCACGTTGTTTACAAAGGATAAAATCGTTTCTGTATAGCCATCATTGAACTGAAACGCAAATTCGACTTCTATATCATCCTGTGTACCTTCTACGTATTTAACAGGATGTAACACATCCTTTTCTTCATTTAAATAAGAAACAAAGGCTTCAATCCCGTTTTCGTAAAAATAAACGTCCGATTTCCCTTCACCACGTTCGTCAATCAATTCAATTTTTAATCCTTTTAATAAAAAGGCTGACTCACGTAGACGTTCTGCTAACGTATCGTAATTATATTTCGTAACAGAGAAAATCTCTTTATCCGGTAAGAAATGAACATTCGTTCCTGTTTCTTTTGTCTTCCCAATTACTTCAAGGGTTGTAACCGGTTTCCCTCCATTTTCGAATCGTTGACGATAAATTTGACCATCACGGTAGATTGTTACTTCTAAATAGGCAGATAGAGCATTTACAACGGAAGAACCTACTCCGTGTAAACCACCACTTGTTTTGTAACCACCTTGTCCAAACTTACCTCCAGCGTGTAGTATCGTAAAAATAACTTCAGGCGTAGGTTTGCCCATCTTGTGCATACCTGTAGGCATTCCTCGACCGAAATCTCGAACACTTATAGATCCATCTTCATGGATTTTTACGATGATATGTGATCCAAATCCAGCGAGTGCTTCATCCACTGCGTTATCGACTATTTCATATACTAAGTGATGAAGGCCTCGACCATCTGTGGATCCAATATACATCCCTGGTCTTTTACGAACCGCTTCTAATCCTTCTAATACTTGAATGGCATCGTCATCATATGCGATCCCTGGCTGATTTATTGCCAAATCAAATCCCCTCCAAAATACAAACATCCGTTCTCTATCTTTTTTCAATCGTACTGACAAAAGCAAATTATGTCAAATGTCATAAGCTTATTTATTGTATCAAACTACTATCAATCTATACAAACAAACTTCAATTGAAATTATTTTAACGATATTTTGACAAATGAGTAAAGAAAAATCTATAGAGTAAAACTATTCATGATAAATTTTCTTTTTCCTTCTTATAAATCCATTTTCTTTCAAAATATTTTGTTATGATTAAGTATAATCCCTTTTATATAACTTGGAAATATATCTTCCGCATATAATAAAAAAGGTGTAATATTATGATTACAACTATTAGTACCAACTATTAATTTTGAAAGGAACAAGCTATGATTAATGCAATTATTTTAATTTGTGCTTATGTAATCGGGTCAATTCCTTCTGGCCTATGGATTGGCAAAATTTTTTATAAAACAGATATAAGAGAACATGGTAGTGGAAATTTAGGAGCAACCAACTCTTTTCGAGTATTAGGTAAGAAAGCAGGAACCGTTGTAACAATCCTTGATATATTAAAAGGTACTGCGGCAACATTACTTCCACTTATCCCTTACTTTAATGATTCGACGATTCATCCTTTAATTTTAGGAGCTATTGCAGTTGTAGGACATATGTTCCCACTCTTTGCAGGATTCCGTGGAGGAAAAGCGGTTGCAACATCTGGTGGTGTTTTATTAGGCTATGCTTGGCCGTTGTTTATCATTTTAGTGTTAGGTTTTTTAATTGCATTAAAAATTACAAAGATTGTTAGCCTCTCTTCAATGCTCGTATCAATCATTGCGCTTATTTATAGCATTATTTATGTGATTGTTACAGGAGATGTATCCTTACTGATTTTAGTCATCATTTTAACAGCATTTATTTTCTACCGTCATCGTGCCAATATTAAACGGATTAAAGAAGGTACTGAGCCAAAAGTAAAATGGATTTAATTAGCTTTTTACCTTATCTGAAAGGATAAAGAAGATGAATATTAAAATTTCTGAAGATGCATTACAGTGGTTTCAAGAAGAAATGGAAGCAAAAGATGGGGACTATATTCGTTTTCATTCAAGATATGGAGGTTCTTCCCCATTCCACGAAGGTTTTTCCATTGGAATGAATCGTGAGGAGCCTCATGATATTGGAGCAGAAGTGATTGTACAAGGCATTCATTTCTATATCGAAAAGGATGATCTATGGTTCTTTAATGAACATGACCTATTTGTTGAAGTCAATAAAGAATTGGAAGAATTACAATATAGTTATTTGAAGTGAAAATTGCCATTCGATTATAAGTACACAAATTTTGGACCATGGGTAAAAAATCACTCATGGTCTTTTATTGCCCTTCAGAAACTTCTAGTTGTTCTACTTTGTAGATAGGAGGGTTCGATTCTAAAATTTCACTATACCAAATTTTTACTTTTTGGCTGGACTGAACCTGTTTAACAATCGATTTATTTTTAAAACTTAAAAATAATACTTCATCATATTTATTTAATAATTCATTTAAAGATAATTCTTTATCTTTGTATTGAAAATTTGAATCTTGAATTAATAAGTTTTTTCCTGAATTTTTTTCAAATAGAATGATTCCTTCTTCACTAGTACTATTTAGTACAATCTCTTCACTATTAATCCCCGATTCCGGACTACGGGAATTGTCACAGCTAATTAATAGAAATCAAACAAAAAACGACAAAAAAATCATACGAAATTTGATTTCCATAAGCCCACCTTCCTTCGAAACTTTCTAAATCGATTTGTTCACGGAAAAAGTAATTTAGTTTTAAGATTTTACTGACTATTTCCCTTCCATTTTATCATCTTTTCTAAAAGATACGTTAGAGTCCTCAAAAAAATAAACCCTTACGGATTGTTCGTAAGGGTTAAAAAATATTATTCATGCAACATGTTTCTTGCTTCTTGTATGTCTTTAACGGGTTTATGACAAGAATAGTTTTCACAAATATAGATCCAAGCCTTGTCCTCTCCCCTTTTATAATTGTTAATAAAGGGAGCAATCGACGCCAATTCATCGGTTTTCTTATTTACTAAATAAGTAATTTCCGGATAAAACTCCTGCAATAATTCGTCGACAAATAGTAGTTGATCATCGGATATCTCCCCTAAAATAACGATTTCCTTCCTTTTCATTAGCGTTGTTAAAAAAGCCATTAACATATAGGTATGACCCATCGGATAATTCTGAATCGAATAAGAAAAGGCAGAAAATATTTTATTTACTCTGTCTTCCAAATGGGCATTTCCTGTAAACCGCGCAAGTTTTAACATTTGCAAAGCAGCTACACTGTTTCCGGAAGGTAATGCCGAGTCATATACTTCTTTTTGACGAATTAATAAATCTTCTGCATCCTTTCCATAAAAGAAAAAGCCGCCCTTTTCATCATCCCAAAATAGTTCAATCATTTGATTAGTTACCCTTTGAGCTTTCAATAAATAATTTACATCGAATGTTGCCTCGTAAAGTTCAATATAAGCCCACAATAAATAAGCATAGTCATCAATAACACCAAGTTCTTTCACTTCTCCATCCCGGTACCGAATCATTAATCGGCCAGAAAGGAATAAATTTGATTCAATAAAATCAATAGCTTTTATAGCTTTCGTTAAATATTCCTTTTCTTGAAAAACACGAGAAGCCTTCGCTAATGCAGCGATCATTAGCCCGTTCCAAGAAGTAATGATTTTATCATCCTTATGTGGAGGAATTCGTTTTTTTCGATGTTCAAATAGGATTGTCCGCGCTTTTTCTAAACGTGCTAACAATTCTTCTATATTCATACCATTTTGTTCAGCTAACTGGGGTAAAGACACTTCAATTAAATTTGGAATGTTTTTACCTTCAAAGTTGCCATCTTCGGTAATACCATAGGCTGCACAATATAATGTACCAAGCTGACCCCCTAATAGAGTTAAGATTTCTTCATAACTCCACACATAATATTTACCTTCTTCTCCTTCTGAATCTGCATCTTCAGCAGAATAAAAGCCACCTTCTGGAGAGGTTAAATCCCTTAGCACATATCGAATCGTATCTTTCGCAACTTTTTTAGCGTCCTCCGATTTAGTCACTTGATAACATTCAGTATAAGCGATTGTTAGCAGGGCATTATCATATAACATTTTCTCAAAATGGGGGACTAAAAATTCTTCGTCGGTAGAATATCTTGCGAAACCAAAACCGATATGGTCATAGATACCCCCTCGTTCTAACCCATCTAATGTTTTCACAACCATGTTCAATGCTCTTTCATCTTTTGTATAGTAATAATAACGAAGTAAAAACATATGTTGATGGGGTGTTGGAAACTTCGGAGCAGTTCCGAAGCCTCCGAACGTTTCATCAAAAGTACTTAAAAATGAACGAAAACCATTCTCCACTGCTATTTCGGAAACTGTTTCATCGGTATTTAGTTGAATGGTCTGTTGAAGAGCTGTTTGCACCTGTTTGGTGACATCTTGAATTTGTTTCTTATCCTTTTTATAAATAGTATATAACTTGGTTATTATCTCCTTAATACCAGGCATTCTCGGTCTACTTTTTTTTGGGAAATAAGTACCTGCATAAAATGGAACTTTGTCAGGAGTTAAAAATAAATTTAGTGGCCAACCTCCATGACCGTTCATTAACTGACAAACCGTCATATAAACAGAATCAATATCCGGTCGCTCTTCACGATCAACTTTAATCGCAATAAAGCGTTCGTTGATTAACTCTGCCACTTCCATGTCTTCAAAACTTTCTTTCTCCATAACGTGACACCAATGACAAGTACTATAGCCAATACTTAAAAAGATAGGTTTATCCTCACGTTTTGCTTTTTCAAATGCTTCCTCACCCCATGGAAACCAGTCTACAGGGTTATATGCATGTTGAAGCAAATAAGGTGATTTTTCATGAATTAATCGATTTGCTTTCTTATTTGTTGGCATCGGATCACCTCTTTATAAGTTTTACTATTACTTTACCCATAAAATATAAAAGCAAAGCATGGCTGAAAAAATTGGATTTGAATACTAATAAGTGAGCTGAAAAATGATCTGTTACATGGCCAGCTAATTATCAAGAGTAGCTAGTTTTGGCTTTCTCATTTTCATTAAACAAAGGAAAAACAGATTTGGAGATGGAATTAGAAGTGGATAAATGAATTTAGGAAATCGTTCAAAGCAAATGGCTTAAAGTGAAGTGTTGAAGGAACTTAATTAACACTTAAAATTTTTTCGAATTAGATAAATAGGAAACTGATGTTGTATGGAGACATTGATAAAAGTGATATTAAAAAGAGTTGAATCAATGCTCAACTCTTTTCTTTTTCTAAAGACTTTAATTGTTCTGCTAATACCTTTTGCATAAGGATGGCATTGGCAATTGCTTTATTATCTTTTTGAATATCCCCTGGTTTACTTGCTTTACCAATTACATAACCTTCGAAGGCCGTGCCAAAGAAGTCAAAAATGTATTGAAATTGTTGAAGTAAAGGAAGTGCTTTAATGGAAGGATTATCTCCTCCAACTGCAATAACATACGCTTTCTTTTTCGATAAGCCTTCTCTAAAATCGGGTAAATGTTTATCCCGTAATGATTGAGACCAACGATCAATAAATAACTTCATCGTTCCACTCATACTGTACCAATAAATTGGGGTAGCGAATATAAGAATTTCATGCTTTAAAACCTGTTCAATGACGACTTGATAATCATCCAACACTGGTTGAAATCCCGCTTCTGTATGTCGTTCATCTTTAATTGGTAGGATGTTATAATCCCTCAAATAAATTTTCTCAACAGGAAGGCCACTGATCACATACTCCGTTAACCATTCTGTATTTCCCTTTTCCCTAGTACTTCCGTATATAACCGCAATAGACATACATTCACTCTCTCCTTTAGTAGAATCATATTCCCATAAACTGAACGAAAGAACTTCAAATTTCGAATCTTTATAGAACGGAATAGTTTGAAAAGACAATTCGAATTCTGTTTAAAAAATAGTAACATGTCAATCATGAAAATGAACTAAAGTTTTCGAAAAATAATTAAGTTGGGGGTCAAGGTATGAATTTTGAACATATAACTGTAGCAGGAAGTGGCGTTTTAGGAAGTCAAATTGCCTTTCAGACAGCTTTTAAAGGATTTCAAGTTGCCGTATACGATATAAATGAAGAAGCGATTGATCGGGCGAAAAATCGTATGATGAACTTAAAAGTGCGCTATCAAGAAGATTTAAAGGCAA
Organism: Lysinibacillus halotolerans; assembly: GCF_003711845.1. Classification (GTDB taxonomy): domain Bacteria; phylum Bacillota; class Bacilli; order Bacillales_A; family Planococcaceae; genus Ureibacillus; species Ureibacillus halotolerans. The sequence goes on along the minus strand of NZ_RHLQ01000008.1, from coordinate 36,984 downwards.
CAGAAGAAGAAGTAAACTTGGCTTACAACCGTATGTCCTTCCATACGGATTTAGCAGAAGCAGTAAAGGATGCTGATCTTGTCATTGAAGCTGTACCTGAAATTGTCGATGTGAAAATGAAATTTTATGAACAATTGAGTCAAGTAGCACCGGACAAAACTATTTTCGCAACCAATTCATCGACCATGTTGCCAAGTCAATTCGCAGAAGCTACGGGCAGACCTCACAAATTTTTAGCCCTTCACTTTGCAAATGAAATTTGGTTAAACAACACTGCAGAAATAATGAAACATCCGAATACGGAAAAATCGGTGTTTGAACTTGTTATTGACTTCGCAAAGGCAATTGGCATGGTGGCACTCCCATTACAACGAGAGCAGCCAGGTTATATTTTGAATTCATTATTAGTACCTTTTTTAGAGGCAGCCCAAATGTTATTAGTAAAGAAAATTGCTGATGTTGAAACGATAGATAAAACTTGGATGATTGCTACGGGCGCCCCTAAAGGTCCCTTTGCTATTTTAGATATAGTAGGCATTAATACAGCATATAATATTGCTAATGCTAAAGGTGAGGCTGGAAATGAAGAATTTAAAAAGCTGGCAAATTATTTGAAATCTGAGTATATCGAAAAAGGAAAACTCGGAGCTGAAACAAAACAAGGTTTTTACTCATATCCTGATCCAAGTTACTTGCAACCTGGTTTTCTAGAAAGTTAAATAGTAAGGGCGACACATGTAGAATGAGTGTCGCCCTTATTTTAGTAAAGCATCGGTAATAATCTGCTATCTATTAAATTCGTATTTATTGCTAATTCTTCTGTATCCCTACCATATTGCCAAGCCCAAACATTAGCATCACAATTTGGTGTTGTTGGCTCAAATTTCGGAGCATCTTTTTCATTTGTTACACCAATATGTGGCTCTGAACTCCATAATACTGCTTGATTAGCAACGCGAGGGTCTTGATCAACAGCTTCACAATATGCCTCTTCAAATTTTCCTTCTGTAGGGTTGTAATAAAAACCTGGTTTATAATCCGTATTATATAAATAGTCGATATATCCTTTAATCCAACGACTATCTACTTCAACATTTTCCATACTAGCAAATATCATCGTTCCTTTTTTAAGTCCTAACCGTTTCGCTTGGTATGCAACGTTCATCCCTACAACTTTCGCATGACTTTCCCCAACTGCCTGACGGAAATCGTTATATATCGGAAGCAATTTTGTACCATTATTGTGAAGGAGTTCAATTTCTTCCTCAGTTAAACCTTCTACTGAACCCTCTACCCTCGTTAAGTATCTTCCCCAGAATTCCGGTTTTCCAAATGTTGATAGAACGGAATTATATAACTCATTCGTAACTGGTTGAGAAGAGTCTACACCCCAATGATAATTAACCATTTGCGTACCTCTTTTCTAATAATTTTCCATAAAACTTACCTTCCCTACAAAACAATGCCGAGATTTCTTCTGTTTTTTTATTTAGAACATATAATAGAACATAATTTACTAGACATTTGACCAGTAATTTTATCTCCATCTAATTATATGAAACAGGTAAGGAGTGTGTGATAAATGACTAGGGAATGGACAAAATCAAATATTCGTGACTTATCAGGAAAAGTAGCAATTGTCACTGGAGCTAACAGTGGGATTGGTTATGAAACGTGTTTAGCTTTGGCTGAAAATTATGCCACGGTAGTTCTCGCTGTTCGTAACGTAAACAAAGGCTTTGAGGCGGTCGATAAAATTAAAAGAGAATTCCCTAATGCTGATGTACATGTTTTACAACTCGATTTAAATGATTTAGCTAGTATACGAGAATTTTCACAACAATTTAAACAAAAATTTCGTTCTTTATCTATGTTAATTAATAATGCAGGAATTATGGTTCCTCCTTATCGTGTGACGAAGGATGGATTCGAATCCCAATTTGGGGTAAATTACCTCGGTCATTTTGCCTTAACAGGGTTGCTATTAGATCGAATCATCGCTACTCCGGATTCGAGGGTCATTTCATTAGGTAGTTTAGCAGCCCATAAACAAAAACCAGAGTTTAAAGAGTTTACCGGAACGAAAACGAAATATAAAAAATTTAAAAGTTATGGACAAAGTAAACTTGCTTGTATGTTTTTTGCAAAAGAACTTCAATATCGTTTCCGATCCCGAAATATAGACTCAAAAAGTATAGCTTGTCATCCAGGTATTGCCCAAACGTATTTATTTGGTAAAGGATCACGTAAATTAACGAGAAGATTAACACGAGCTTCTTTGAAATTAATTGGACAGAGCGCGGAAGCTGGGGCTTACCCTATTTTATATGCAGCTACTGAACCTTCTGTAAGGGGCGGAGAATATATTGGACCAGATGGTAAAAAAGGAATAAAAGGTTATCCGACGGAACTAAATATATTAGATGAGTTATTTGATGAAAATGTATCATCAAATTTATGGTTACTTTCTGAAAGTTTAACAGGAGTGAAATATTTATTTTAAACATAAAAAATCTCCTCTGCCGCGAAACACAGAGGAGATTTTACCTGTTATAGAGGAAGTTTAAATACAATTCGACCAGCAACAACCGTTTGGACTGCTTTTGCTTTTAACATCTCTTCCGAAGTTCCTTTCAATAAATCCCGGTCAAATATAGAAAAGTCTGCATCAAATCCTGCTTTAATTAACCCGCGCACTTCTTCTTTACCGATTGCTTGTGCGCTGCCAACTGTATAAGCCCGTATTGCTTCAAATCGTGTTAATTTTTCATGAGGAAGGTATCCATCATGGTCATCAGTTGGTTTTTTTCGTTCGACCGCAGCATAAATTGTAGCGATTGGATCGATATCTTCAACCGGTGCATCTGTCCCTGCTGCACACATTAAACCTCGGTTCATTAATGTCTTCCATGCGTAAGCATATTTTAATCTTTCTCCACCGAGTCGGTCGATTGCCCATGGGAAATCAGAAGGTACAAATGCGGGCTGTAAATCTAAAATTACAGGCAATTTGGTCATACGATGAATTAATTGTTCGTTTAAAATACAACAATGAATTAATCGGTCCCGTTTTCCTTTTGGAGCAGGGTATTTTTCGATTACATTCAATACCTGTTGAGCAGCAGCATCTCCTATAATATGAACCGCAATGGCTTCATTATATTTTCGTGCAAGTTTCACTAAACTTTCTAATTGGTCATCGGTATGAATAAATAGTCCTTTATTGTTCGGATTATCTGCATAAGGTTCGATTAATGCAGCTGTTGAACCACCTAACGCTCCGTCTACAAAAATTTTCATTGCCCCGGGTTCAATAAATGGATCATCAAATTGTACATTTGACTCCATCATTTCTTCAAAAACCGCATGATGTCGTAATAGGTTTACACGAAAATGATGTTTCTCACCCACTACTTTTTCATAAGCAGTTAAAGGGTTCGTAAATTTTCCAAAGTAGCTCATATCTTCACTATGACCACCCGTTAACCCTTTCGATAACATATCATCAATGGATAAATTTAACGCATCGACTAAATATTGAATATAGCTATCTCCTTCTTTTGGAATAGCATTTGAAACAAGGTTCGTTGCTTGATCATAAAGGAGGCCGTTCAAATTGCCATTTTCATCTCGACCAATTTCACCACCAGATGGGGAAGGTGTTGTTTGATCGATTCCTCCAGCTCTAAGTGCGGCAGTATTTCCTAATGCTACATGGTGGCATACACGGGTTAAAAGAATCGGTTCTTTTCGAATTTCATCTAATTCTTCTATCGTAGGAATTCGCTTATCTACGAAATTATTTTCATTCCAACCTTCCCCAAATAACCATTTGTCAGGAGGGGTAGTTTGTGCAGCCGCTTTCACTAATTCCAGCATTTCCTCTGCAGATGTTGCCTTTGACAAATCTAAACGAAGGAGCTTTTCTCCTTGAAATAAAATATGTAAGTGACTATCGACAAATCCCGGATACATAGCAGCACCTTGCAAATCAATCTGTTCGTCTGCCTGATTTTTTAGTTCATCCATTGTTCCAACGGCAACGATTTTGTCATCTTCTACAAGTACTGCTTCAACGGTTTCCCCTTCTCTTTCCATCGTATAGATAGTACCACCATACCAAAGCTTTTTCATTTTTATCACGACCTCCTATTCTAACCATTTATTGTTTTTTCCTTTTCTTTCTAATTTTATTATGCAATTGAATGTGGGAATGCTCAAGTTAATTTCGATTTTATTCTGTTTGATTTCAATAAAAAAACACCTTCAAAAATATGAAGATGTTACTTATGAGAGGGATTATTTAAATTTTTGTCAAAATGATACCTAACACAGCTGATAATACGCCGATTACTTGGTAGGAGCGCAATCGTTCCTTAAAGAGCCAACAACCTCCTAATACTACGACTAAACAACTTAAACTAACAATCGGAAAAACAATACTTGCCGTTCCAGTATTTAATGCAAAAAAATAACAACTATAACCGAATATACTAAGTAAGCCGACTATTGTTCCGAATTTAAATTCTGCTTTTTGCCAATTTTCCTTCGCGAATAAGCTATTGATGCACAAATAGAGGGCGCCTCCGCCATACATGCAAATTAACGTATTTAATGAATCGATATGTAAATAAGAAGAGGTTTTCATTAAAATTCCTAAAATTCCAAATGAGAAAATGGCTAATAAAATTCGAGATAACCACGGCATGTACTGTATACTATTGTTTCCATTCGATTGGGGCGAATATTGGATTAATACTGCGGATCCAAGCATGATGATAATGCCAACCCATTGTAAAATCGTAATATGTTCGTTAAAAATGATGGCCGCGCTTAATATTGGGATAATCGTATTAACACTAACTAAAGGAGAAGTAAGACTTGCAGGTCCCTTTTCGAATGCTTTCGACATTTGAATATTACCATTTGCATTTAAAATTCCAATGATTACTCCTAATACAACTGTAATTATATTCATTTGATGGATTCCGGTAATGAACGCATAGGAAGCGGTTATGATAAAAGCTATTAAATAAAAAATAAATTGAATATGTACTTTAGATAAGCCGTTCGTCGTACTCCATTTAAAAATCATGTTATTCGTACCAAAACAGATCATCGTAATAAATGCTGCAACAATCCACATGTTAATCCTTCTCTCTATTTATTTGAATTCATTCTATTACGAAAAACTACTATTTTACAATAGGATTTTCGTTTTAATATAAAAATAATAATGAATAATTAAAAAACTGTGGGTTCTTCCATGACATCGATGGAAGCCCACAGTTATAAATGGTATTAATAAAAATTCATTTAGCTAAATTCGTTTTTTAAAATTTGTTCATATTCCTTTGAAGTTTTAATTTGAACGGTAATTGCTCCTTTTTGATAATAACTTTTAATGATAAGTGGAATCCCTGTAGTATTTTGAAATTGAAAATCCAGTCCCCCAAAAGAGACGGTAGCGTCCCTTCCCTTCGGTACATAACCAACATCTCTAGAATGGTGGTGGCGTTCAAGGATTTTCATTTCCAATTGGTCGATGGCATTAAATAAAGTAGAAGATGTTTGACATATCCCTCCACCAATTCCCATGACCATTTTCCCTCTTATAATTTCTGGTGCCATTTGATAGCCTGATGCGACATCTCTTGGACCGACGACAGAGTTAAAAGAAAAAATATCACCGTGTCCTAAAATAACATTATTAATTGCCATTGAAGAGAGCTCGATATTTTTACTTCGACCGGAATTATAAGCTTTAAAATAGGTCGTATAAGAAGCGAGTACTACCTCATTTAAATGGGGAACGTCCGATTCACTATAATCACTCTCTGTATAAATGATAGGGACTTCTACAATACCTCCAGAAAATGAAAGGTGTAAAATTTTTTCAATAAGTTCCTTTTCATTAACGGTTGTTAGCGGTCTGCCTTTTATAATGTTCCCTTTTTCATCGATTCGATCTAATATCATCGGCTTATTATAACCGATTTGACTTTGAGTTCCATGGGCAAATTCATGAACCCACCTTTCAATTTCTTTACGGTAGGATTCTAAATTGGTTACGATTTGATAAATATCTGGTGTAAATTTTTTTACTTCGATTTTCGTATCTGGATCAATAACCGTTATTGTCTTTCCATCTGTTAATTCATCTTGAAATAAATCGAATTCATTTGCCTTTAATACTTTCATGTCACTAAAGCAAAACAAAAGTGTAAATAGAATGATTAAACAAACGTTTTGTTTTTTCATATGATAAAACCCAACCTCACCATTATTTAAAATATGTATCTTTATTTATCGTTCCCAAAATAACTTTGAATATGAAATGAAAAAACACCCGATAAATGGATAATGCCATTTATCAGATGTTTTATTACTCAAATACACCGCTTCGGATAATTTCTGTATCTATTTTTACATTTACTTTTAAATTCGGATATATTTCCCTCCATTTTTCTTCTGTAAGTTTGGAGTTTCTTGTAAAGGCATAGAAATGTTCACCAAAACCAAAAATGTCTGAATTTACTTCTTGGCTATATTTAATAATTCTTTCTATTTCTGATTCGATTTTTTTATTAATTTCCTTTTCAATTTTTTCTGTAATTTTTTTATCACTGATCGCCAAACTGGAGTGAATTTCCAATAGTCGGCAATCTAACGAAATGCTTAAATCGATTTCATTTTCATTAATTATTTTTAAGTCCCTTTTTGTTTTAATTGCATCGATAGCTATTGGGAGTTCTTCCGGTTGATAATTTGGTGGGTTTTTAGAACTTTCTGCTAATTCTCCAGGTAAAACGAGTTGAAGGGTCCCGTCATTAATATTTTCTCGAATTAATAATACATAAAAGGAATCGGAAGCTGGGAGTGAACCTACCATCTTCCCATCTTTAAATAAAGCAATTCCACTAATATCAATATATTCACCAGATTTTTTTACTTTTGGTAAGGCAAAGTCACGAAATGAAGCATATATATCTCGTACTACTTCGTGTAAAGTGGAAGAAATCATTTGTTGTTGATTAATATTGTGATCAATTAAATTAAATATATGTTGCCCTACATCTGCAATGTTTGGATATTGTCCTTCCAATAAAGTTTTTGATTTACCATCTACAACCGCTAAATAAATACTTGTAGTGATTTCGGAATTCATGGCAAGGGTATGAATCGCTTCCTCAATGCCTTCCTTTGCTAAATCATCACCAAACAAAGTAACCCGCAGTTGTCCAGCCATTAGTTTCTTAGCTGATTGTAAATCTGTTTTAACCCTTGTTCCTTTGCTCGTTTCGGCTGTTTCAGAATGAATTTCGATACTACTCTCAAATTCCGGATTGATTTGACGAACAACTGAGGTTGCCGTCACATCACCATCTTCGACGTCATAACCAATAAGTGTTACTAAACTAATTCTTTCAAGAACTCGGTACTCAGTACAAGCAGTAAGAATTAAGCATGCAATGACGAACAGTAAAAACCATTTCTTCTTTTTCAATTCGTTCGCTTCCTTTTTAAGAAACTATTTCGTATTAATGCCATCAAATAAATGAACAAAGGGTAAACAAATACAACAACAAAACCAAAATGTGAAAAAATATTGTTGATATGATTAATTTGACTACGTGACTTAATAAATAAAATGAAAATTAACATAACCGTTGAAAAAATCCATATGAATTTTTTCGAACTAATGTTCACCATACGAATAACGCCACGGTGTGTAGACCATGCAAATAGACATAAATTAGGCAATATGATAATCATCCATAAACAAATCGTGATAATCTCGACCCTTTCGATAAAGGGGAATTTTATAATACTAAATAAATTTAATGTAGCCCAAATTGTTTTTTCCAATTGGGGGCCACTAAAATAAGTAAGGGAGATTAACATAATGGAAAGATAAAGAAGTAATGTCGCAAATAAACCAAGATGAACATACCTTTGGACTTTGTTTTTTTCTTTCACATAGGGATAAACAATATTAATAATTTCAAATCCAATAATCGTAAAGGTCATCGCGTACGCCCCTTTAATAATGTCCTTTAGATGATTATCAAATAATGGAAGAAGTTGACTAATTTCAGAATACTCCATCGGGATAAATAGGATGGAAGGTACCCATAACGTACAGATGAAACTAAAAAAACAGATTCCTACTAACACTCGAAACCCACCGTTAAAAGCATAAATAACAATCATAAGTAGTGAAGCACCTAAAAAAGTCGCTGATAAGTTGGGAAATATCCAAACATTAATCACTTCAATGTAATTTTTCAAAACAACTAAAAAGGCGAAACTGGAGTAGAAAATATAAATAAGATTAAAAAAATTCCCTATAAATTTTCCAAAGACTTCCTGATGGATCCCGTATAAGTCATTCGACGGAAACATTTCAAGAGTTTTAATCATGATGAATACTATAAAATGGGCAAAAATAAAACTTATGATGACGGATATCCAAGCATCCTGCTTTGCATCTTGGTAAATCAGTCTTTGAAATCCGTGAATTCCAACCCCAATTTGACAGGCATTGATAATAAAAAAGAGAAGGGGTGCATTAATTAATTCACTTTCACTTATCGAAAGAGTTTTTTTCACTCTATCACCTTCTCTTTGTTTTCAGGGGTTAAATTTGAATTTTGTCTTTGTTTTTTTGTATTCTTCTTTTTTTTGCTTTTTTCAATCTCTTTCCGACTTCTAGAATTCACCGAATGACGACTGATAAAGGGCAAAGGCAATCGAACAATACTATCCGGCCAATCCTTTAATCTAGGCGGATAAAATGGTGCTAAGTAAGGTGCTCCTAGGCTTGATTGTTTTAATAAATGGATGAGTAAAAAACAGAACGCAAGCATAATTCCGTAATATCCCCAAAAACCTGCCAACACAATGATTGGGAATCGTATAATTCGAATTACGTTACCCATCATATAGTTTGGTGTTGTAAAGGAAGCTAAAGCTCCTAGTGCTACAATAATAATTAAAATATTACTTGTAATACCGGCTTGAACTGCTGCTGTTCCAATAACAATACCGCCTACGATACCGATTGTTTGTCCGACTTTAGTTGGAAGTCGAGCTCCAGCTTCCCTTAATAGTTCTATAACTAATTCTAAAAATAGTGCTTCTATAATGGGCGGAAACGGAACAATTGCCCTCGATTCACTTAAAGGAACTAACATTGGTTGTGGTATAACTTCATAATGAAATGTTAAAGAAGCCACATAAATGGGTGTGAAAAAAATCGAAACGATGATAGCGGCAAATCTGAGTAATCGTATAAAGGAAGCGATTGGCCAACGTAAGTTTTGGTCTTCCCTACTTTGGAAAAATTCTAAAAAGCTAAATGGACAAATAATTCCCATGGAACTCCCGTTTACAATAATTCCAACTTTCCCTGTTAATAAGCCATCACAAAAACGGTCAGGGCGTTCAGTTAAAAGGGTTTGTGGAAAGATAGAGCTGGAACTGTCATCGATTAATTCCGCTAATATCGCACTATCAATTAAATCCACAATATCAAGATCTTTAATTCTTTGACGAACCGTATTGACATGTTTTTCATCTACAATGCCATGAATGTACAGAACAGAAACAGAAGTTCTTGTTTCTTTTCCAAGGGTAAAGTGCTCATTACATAAATTTGGATTTGTAATAAATCTTCGAATTAGCGTTATATTTGTATTAAGACTCTCATTAAAACCAACTTGTGTCCCAATTACTTGTGATTCATTTTCTGGGGCTTCTAAACTACGCTTTTCGTAAGAAGGAATTTTGGCAAGGACAACTTGCGGATGTCCATTTATATGAATTAAAACAGCACCGATTAACATTTCATCGATACATTGGATCATTTCGTCAAATACGTTTACCTCTGGAATCGAAATTCTTTCTCGAAGGGTACTGGGTGTTTCATCCGATGTATCTTCAAATCGCGCTAGAATATTGTCATCTAATGATTGAGTTTCAATTAACCCATCGATAAATGCAATGGTAATATTGTTTGTGACAAACCGAATAACTAAATCAGCAGGAGAATGAATAATTTTTTTTAATTCATTGATAAAATCATTTTTTAACGGTGGAACAGGAATCTTTGGTGGATTATATTCAGGTTTTTCTTCATTTGGTAGGATTTTTTGCTGTATCTTTTTAAACATAACATTCTCTCCAATTTCTATCTTATAAATAGAATTGTCCTTAAAGTGTTAAAATATACTATTTTTCCTTTATTCCACCGTAATTAAAAAACAACCTTTTCGTGTTTTGTACGAAAAGGTTGCTTCGTTTTTTTTATTAAATTTTAAATGTTTTTACTATGTTTTTTAATTCTTCTGCCATAGAGGCTAAGCTTTCAGCAGATGCAGCAATTTCCTCCATAGAACTGTTTTGTTGTTCCGATGCAGAGGCGATTTCCTGTGTATTACTTGATGCCTCCATTGAAATTTCAGAAATATGTTTTATATCTTTGACCATTTTTTCTGAGACGCTTTTAATTTGTTCGCTTTCTTCCAATATTTCTTTCATATGGTCGGATACTTTATGAACCGATTGAGCAATATGTTCAAATTCAATTCCAGCTCGTTCAACTTGTTTCTTACCATCTTTTACAGCGATATTCCCTTCATTCATAGCTGAAATCGAAAGTGTGATTTCTTGTTGAATTTCTTTAATCAATTGGCTAATTTGTCCGGATGCTTGACTAGATTGTTCCGCCAATTTTCGAACTTCGTCTGCCACAACAGAAAAACCTTTTCCATATTCCCCTGCCCTTGCAGCCTCAATAGCTGCATTTAAAGCAAGTAAATTCGTTTGATCTGCTATACCAGTTATAACTGAAATAATATCGTTGATTTCGGATGATTTTTTTCCTAAACCATTGATTGTTGTTGAAGCTGTATTTGTTTTATTTTCAATTGTTGTCATATGGCTAACCGTATTCGCAATTACATTTGTACCCGAATTTGCAGCAGAAACTGCTTCATTTGAAAGTGCATTTGTTCGTTGAATATTATCGGTAATCGTTAAAATACCGTTTGAAATATTCGTCACAACGGATTTTGCATCTTCAGTGAAATTAGCTTGTGTTTCGGTAGTCGATGCAATCGTTTGAATAGAAGCTGCAATTTGTTCAGTTGCTCGAACGGTTTCCTCCGAACTAGCAGATAATTCCTCGGATGATGAAAGAACTTTATTGGAAGCAATATTTATTTCAGAAACTAAATGTTTAATATTTTGAATCATTACGTTAAAGTTATTGGCAAGTTGACCAAATTCATCACGCCTTTTTAAATCCACCTCTTGGACAGTTAAATCTCCAGAAGCAACCTTATCCATTCGAGAAGCAATTGTCAGGATAGGCTTCGTAATGCTTCTTACAATCAGAATGGAAATGAGAATAATGATTATGGCAGCTGCTCCAATCATCAATAAGCTAACGTTTTTTACAGAATTAGAAACGGCTAAAACTTTATTTTCTGGTGTATAAATTGTTAATCCATAGCCAGTAGTCTTGATTGGTGCATATGTACCAATAAATTGTTCACCGTCATAGGAAAAACTCGATATCCCTGTATCCGACCTACTGTTTTCTAAAATATTATTAAAGCCATCCACTTTTAGTTCTTTTATATTCTTACCGACAAAATCCTTTTCTGGAGAAACTTGTATAAATCCTTGTTGATCTACTAAGGTAATCATATTGGATGTTTCTTCATTGTTTAAGTATGTATCTACTAATAAGTCAAAGTTTGCTGAACCGGCTAATATACCAACAATGACTCCTCGATCATCTTTAATCGGAGTTGCAGAAACTACAATTCGATTCCCTGTCACTTTTGATGTCAATACTTCTGAATAAACCGATTTTCCACCAAATGCAGTAGGTACATAGCTACGATCGCTATAATCTTGACCGATACTATCTTTCATTGTATGGGCAATCACAGTACCAGCTCGATTTATGACATACATCGTTTCAAAAATATCAGAACGATCTTCTAAAAACGTAATATAGGGAATGAGTCGTTCCGGATCCATTGACTTCATAACATCAGTAGAAGCTGCAATCTCCATTTCTGACATTTGGGACTTAAACCAATCATCAATGGATTGAGCTTTATTTAATACAAGATTGTGCATAGCATCTTTTTCTTCATCGATGAGAATTGAACTATTGTTGCTTTGTATAAAGAAAGCAACTGCTAATAAAGGAACAATCGATATCAGTAAAAATGCACTAATAAATTTAATACGTATACTCGCTGTACCTTTTCTTAGTTTTTTCTTTTTTTTCAAAGCTTTTCCCCCTTTGTGATCATCATGATTTATTAGATAACCTGTATGAATAGGAAAAAATATTTGGAAACCCATCCTTTCTCCTACTAATTATCCAAATACATTATATAATGAAAATAGTAGGAATTAAAGATATTATTAGAGCATTCATACTAAATCGAAAATTAAAATGAATGGAAAATGAAGGACTATAGTTCTAACCCAATAAAAATAGACACTAAATTATAGTAGTGTCTATCGATTTCATTTTTTAGTTTTTTAAAAGATCAGCATACTTTTCTGAAGTGGTAAGCTTTATCGTAATAGAATCTTTAGTAGTAGTAGCTTGAATCATAAAGGGAACTCCCGTTGTATTTTGGAAGCGAAAATCTAATGAATCGTACGACACGGTCGCATCCCTTCCTTTAGGAACATACCCAATATCAATTGAATGATGATGTCGTTCAACGTAATGTACCCCCAATTGATCCACCGCATTAAAAAGTGTTGAAGAGGTTTGGCAAATACCTCCCCCAATCCCCATCTCAAACTCACCGTTAACAATTTCTAATGCTGGTTGATAGCCTGTTTCCTTTGTTCTAGGGCCAACGGTTATGTTGAAGGAAAAAATATCTTCTACTCCGACAATTACATGAGATATCGCATTCGCTGAAAGTTTGATGTTAGATGATCGTCCTACATCAGATGAATTAAAATAAGTCGTATAAGAAGCAATCACAACGTTATCTAAATCCGCGATTTCGGTTTGACTATAACCTGATTCGGTAATATAAATTGGAAGTTCAACATTCCCACCTGTATTAGATGCAGCTAATATTTTTTCCACAAGTTCCTTTTCCTTTAAAATGACTTGTGGTTTTCCTTTCACGAGTTCCCCATTTTCATTCAATTTATCCAGTACCATTCTTTGGTCATATCCTCGTTTATTGTCGGTACCACGAGCTAATTCCTTTGCTAACTGTTCAATTTCCTTTTTATATCTTTCGGAATTTTTATTTGTATTATATCCGAGTTCTTTAGGTGTAAAAGAATAAATGATTTCCTTTGATGATGGGTCGACTAACTGAATTGTAGAAGTTCCTTTTTCTATTATCTCTTCAGCAGCATCTCCCTGTTCCTTTTCCCTTTCCAACTCTTCTATTTCTTGTTCTAGTTCAACGATTCGTTCTTTTAACTGTTCCTTACTCGTAAAAGTTTCACTACATCCAACTAAAGCAAGGGAACATATAATAACCATTATAAATAATCTTTTCACACCCATCCCCTTCATTACACCGAAATATCTCCCTAGTGTATTCATGAAGGCATCCGTAGGTTATTCATATAACTAAAAAAGTAGCACGAATCCTCATTCCAGGTTTCGTACTACTCCAATTAATCACTATTTAAAAATTCAGCAGTAATATCATAACCGCGCATATAGTCAGGTGAACCTGGGAAGCTTTGCATAAATCCGTGTATATTTCCGTCAAATCGAACGAGTCTTACTTGAACGCCCGCTTCTTTGAGCTTATCTGCATATAATTCCCCTTCATCACAAAGGGGGTCATATTCTGCAGTAAAGATTAACGTTTTCGGCATTTGAGCTAAATATTTTTTTTCTACAAAAATAGGCGAATCCCAAGGAATATCGGATTGTTGATGTTGTATGAAATGGGCATTGCTTTTCGTAATATCCACTCCGTATTTTCCATTATACAGTTCCCTTGATTGATATTCGCTTCCTTTTATTTGAATGTCAAGATCGGTAATTGGATATTGCAGTACTTGTTTCGCAAGTTGAAATTCTCCTGTAATGATCGATTTTAAAGCGACCATCGTAGCAAGGTTAGCTCCCGCACTAGGACCTCCAACCACAATATCGTTGGACCGTCCTGCAAAATCTTCTGCATGGTTTACAACCCATTTCGTTGCAACATAACAATCTTGAAAAGCAGCAGGTGCGGGGTATTCTGGAGAAAAACGATAATCAATAACGATGACTTTGTATCCGGAAAGGGATGATAACAATCGACAAGACGTATCATAGCTATTTATATCACCATTAATAAATCCACCTCCCGGAAAAAATAAGAAAAGTGGATAATAATCATCTTCTTCATCTGGCGTATATATTCGAATTGGAATGTGATTGGCCATCGCTTGAATAAAAGATTCTTCCACTTTCAATACGCTTGGTTTTCTTTCGTTAGACTTAATTTGAATACCCTTTTGTCTTGCTTCTGGATGTTGCTGGAAATATTGTTCAATATAATGATGTAACGGCATAATTTAACTCCCTTCAGCTTTTTCCTATGTATTTTTATAACCAGATAAGTTTAAATTACTTCTTACGATGGTATTCAGAAATTTGTATGACACGGACATTTTTTGTATTTAATTCATGATAAATGCCTCTACTATCAGTAAAGGAAATATATTGATCCCGTTCACTTTGGATGAGTTGTTCGGCCATTTCTTGGGATTCCACATGTATAAATCTTCTAATATAATGTTGTTCATCAAAAAAATATGTCACTTTAAATTCCTTCATCTTAACCACCTTCATCATTTCTTATTCATTATGTTATCCAATGATGAGATCTCTACACATAGAAAAACCAAGTTCAAAAGAATCACTTCTTTTGGACTTGGTTGTATTTGTTTATTTCGATGCATATTCAATAAATTGGAGATTAGTTACGTATTGAGACATATGGGTTTTTATTTCATCATAAATCATTTTCGCATTCGGCAATTGCTCTTCTGTTACTAAATATAATGGTATAATCTCATAATTCCTCCAGTTTTGAAACTTAACATAAGTAGGCAGCAATTTAGGATGATTGATTTCAACAGTTGTATTTGGTTTTCCCTCTTTATCATAAGTAATTGTTTTCTTCACATCTAATTCGAGTAAAGCACCAATTTGTCGATAAAGTTCGTCTTGAGAAGATAAAAAGTTGCCTAGAGAATGAATGGCAAACGTTTGATTTCCGGTATTTCCTATGTACCATTTCACCGGTTGTAGTACATGGGAATGATGGAACAAAATAATATGGACACCTAAATCAGCTGCTAACTGGGCTATTTTTTCTTGATCTTCATTTTGATTTCGGCTATATTCATCTCCCATATGTAAATTTAGGACGATAATATCCGAAATTTCCTTTGCTTTTTCTATATCCTTTTTCATTTTTTCTTCATCAATATAATTGACTAAATAGTCTTTTCCTTCAGGTACTTGGAGTCCATTAGTACCATAAGTGTAACCTAAAAAGGAAAATGTAATTTGATTAACCGTTAATGTTTTGATTTGCTCCGCTTCATCATAACTTGTCGAAGCTCCAATATAAGTAATTCCAAGTTTGTTCCAATAATTTGTAGCGTTTTGAATAGCTTCTTCCCCACGATCTAATGTATGATTGTTAGCCATGTTGACTACATCAACACCTACCTCCTTTAAAACATCCCCTATTTCGTATGGACTATTAAATTGTGGGTAGCTTGAAAGCCCAATTTCTTGGCCACCAATAATACTTTCACTATTTGCTATCGTAATATCTGCTTTCTCTAAATATGGTTTTACTTGTGCAAACATGTCAGAAAAATTGTATTGATTATTACCAATGTAGGCTTCTTGGTAAATTGGCTCATGTATTAAAATATCTCCTAATGCGTTAATAGTAGCAGTATAAATTTCAGGTTCTTTTTGAATTGGAGGTGTAACTTGTTCTTGTTTTTCTAAAGGTTGTTTCGATATGTTGTTTTCGGCACAAGAAACTAAAAGTAATATGAATATAAATAAAAAATATCTTTTAAAAATAGATGATACCTCCCATTTAAATAGAATACGAAACTTTAACTATAGAATAACCAAATATTATCATTTTTATTTTTTTACAAATATTTGAAGGGTGCTCATGAATTTTGATTCTTTGTTCAGAGTTGGTTGTTTAATTTATTTTCCCTTCCAATGAAGTTGTACGCTCACCCATTAGACGTTTACCTCATATTCTAAGTTAAACGAATTGAGGGGATATGCGAATGAATGTAGAATTGTCCGCACTTCATTGGATTTATGTTGTATTTATCGTATTGATTATCGGATTTATGGTAAAACGTCGCGATACAACGCTAATATGTATTATAGGCATTTTTATTCTTGCGATTGTTGCGACTGGAGATTTTACGGCATCCATTAGTGGAGTTTTTAACAGCTTTATTTTTGCAATACAAGAACTGTTATCGACGATTTTGATTATCTCGATTATCGTCGCAATGAGCAGGGTATTAATGAAAACCGGCATTAACGAAGTGATGGTTGCCCCGTTTACAAAAGTCATTAAAAATCCGACCCTCGGTTTTTGGACGATTGGGATATTAATGATGATCATTTCATGGTTCTTCTGGCCATCCCCAGCCGTTGCACTTCTTGGAGCAGTCTTACTTCCTGTTGCTATACGCGCTGGGTTACCAGCATTAGGAGTAGCGGTGGCAATGAATTTATTTGGTCATGGAATTGCCCTTTCCAGTGACTTTATTATCCAAGGTGCTCCGAAATTAACCGCTGATGCAGCAGGAATACCTGTATCCGACGTCGTGTCAGCAAGTATTCCGTTAGTGATCGTCATGGGGTTAGTAACGACCGTTGTTGCCTTTATAATGTTGCGTCGGGATATGAAGCGCGGAAAAATTGAAATGGTTGGTACATTTGATAAGGAAAAACAGGATGAAAAAGTGAATGAAAATTTATTAACGATTGGACAACGAAAATTTTTTGCTTTATTAATCCCACTTGCTTTCATATTAGATGTCGTGGCAATGTCCCTTTTTAATCTTTCTGGCGGGGATGCAACAGCACTTATTGGTGGTACGACAGTCTTCATTCTTATATTATTAGCTCTCTTTGCCCATAAAAATGAAGGGTTGGAGAAAACAACGAGCTACTTAATAGAAGGTTT
Source organism: Lysinibacillus halotolerans (assembly GCF_003711845.1). Taxonomy (GTDB): domain Bacteria; phylum Bacillota; class Bacilli; order Bacillales_A; family Planococcaceae; genus Ureibacillus; species Ureibacillus halotolerans. The sequence continues at coordinate 19,729 of NZ_RHLQ01000008.1, read as the reverse complement.
TCAATTTGGTTTTAAAGTATTTGGTCCGGTCATCCCAATTGCGGCTTTCTTCTATTTAGGAGACTCCGGGTTTTTAACGATTATTGGCGAGTATTTACCAAATGATTCCCAAGGGATTGTAAATGATTTAGGTATTGCCCTAGCTTCAGTTGTCCCGTTAACAGGAGAAATAGCAGCCGTAACACTAACAGCAGTAGGTGCGATTACCGGATTAGACGGTTCTGGTTTTTCAGGAATAACGTTGGCAGGTTCAATCGGTAGTTTATTTGGCACTGCCATTGGTGATGGCACTGCTACATTAACTGCTTTAGGTCAAATAGCTGCTATTTTTGTAGGCGGTGGTACCCTTGTACCTTGGGCTTTAATTCCAGCTGCTGCAATATGTAATGTAAGTCCCTTTGAACTTGCCCGAAGAAATCTTATTCCTGTTATTGTCGGATTAGTAGTAACAACAATTGTAGCGATGTTTTTAATTTAAATAAAAAGGTGGGCCTCTTTGATAAAAGCCCACCTTTAAATTGTTTTCCCTTTTTAATTACGTACTAATTTCACGAGTTCGTTTCATTGTAAGTAAAATGAAAATGCCTACTAATAATATACCCGCTAAAAGGAACATGCCAGAAGTTAAAGTAAACATACCTAGAATCGTCGGACCGACAAAACCTCCTAGAGCAGCGAATGAATTCACTAAAGCGATTCCGACAGGGGCAGTTGATTCCGTAAAGAAAAAGGTTAAGTAGGCAAAGAAACATCCTGTAAATCCATATAAACCGATGGATGTAAGGGATAATAAAATAACCATAGGTGTCACGGATGTGACGATGGCACAGCCGATAAATCCAACCATAGCAATGATTAAACAGATAATTAAATGCTTTTTTAAATTTCCTGTTCGATCTGCATTCCAACCAACAAATAATGCAGAAGGAATTGCGACTAATGAAGGTAACATGGATAACCAACCGATTTCTAAATTAGTAGTATGCACTTCTGATAATGATTTAATGATAGTAGGAATCCAAAAAGATAAGCCATAAATGGCTGTATAGGCTGCAAAGTAAAAGGCAGATAGTTTCCAAACAGTTAAATCTTTTAGCATTGTCCATTTCGTCGGTTTATTCATTTTACTACTAGCGATTCTTTCGATCTCTAATTGTTGTTCAATCCAATTTTTTTCTTCTTCTGTTAACCACTTAGCTTCACGAGGACGGTTTGTTAAATAAAACAACACTATCACCCCAAGTATTAATGCGGGGATTCCTTCTAAAATAAACATCCAACGCCAGCCTGATAAATTTGCCCATGTTATATGATCGATAATCCAAGTTGAAACAGGGGCACCGATTAGCCCCCCAATAGGAAGCGCTAAAATTAATACTGCCGTTGCCTTGGAACGTTCCCTTTCTAAAAACCAGTAAGTAAGGTATAGAATGATTCCTGGAAAGAAACCTGCTTCTGCAACGCCTAGTAAAAAGCGAAGAATATAAAGATGGGTAGCATTTTGAATAAATCCGGTTAAAATGACGATGATGCCCCAAGAAATCATAATACGAGCAATCCAAACACGGGCACCAACTTTATGCATAATCATATTACTTGGCACTTCAAAGAAAAAGTAACCGATAAAGAAAATACCTGAAAGAAGGCCAAACACTTCAGCTGTTAATGCTAATTCCGCATTCATTTCCAATGCGGCAAATCCCATATTGACACGATCCAAATAAGCGACGATATATAAGAGTAATATAAAAGGTAAAATTCTTATGTTGCGCTTCCGTGTAATGGATTTAATAATAGCATCATTTGTCAATTAGTTCCCTCCATTTTAATGTGATGCCAATCTTTTCACTTAATTTTTCAATGGGCATATCAATAAATATTTCATTGACGAAGACTTCACCATTTTCAAAGGAAAAAACAGCGTAATCAGTAACAAGCAGATCAATGGTTCGTATTCCGCTAATCGGATAAGTTAATGTATTAACAAGCTTGGAATTACCATCTTTCGTAAACAACGTTGCTGCTCCAATTACTTTTTTAGCGCCAATTACTAAATCCATAGCGCCTCCTACACCAAGGATGGGCTGGTTCGGTACTGCCCAATTCGCAATTTGACCAGTAGTGTCAACTTGTAAAATTCCTAAAACCGCAACGTCCACATGTCCGCCACGAATCATAGCGAAGGAATCAGCACTGTTAAAAAAAGAAGCACCTTTTGCAATCGTTACAGGTTCTTTGCTCGCATTAATTAAATCGATGTCTAATTGATCAATAGTTGGTGGTGGCCCAATTCCTAATAGACCATTTTCAGCTTGTAAATAGACTTCTTTCTTTTCGATAAAAGCGTTGACTAATGTTGGAATACCAACTCCTAAGTTGACAACTTGCCCATCTTCTAATTCTTGTGCAATACGTTTTGCGATTTTGTAACGTACATCATTGTTTGACATATTGATTTCCTTCCTTCTTGTAAGCGGTTTGGATAATATAATCAACGTATACATGGGGTGTAACAATCTGTTCCGGATCAATTTCACCTATTTCTACAATTTCATCGACTTCTGCAATGACAATATTTGCTGCAGTAGCCATCATAGGGTTAAAGTTTCGGGCTGTCATATGATAAACGAGGTTGCCTAATTTGTCTGCTTTTTTGGCACGGATAATCGCGATATCACCCTTTATTGCTTTTTCAAAAATATAACGTTCCCCATCAATAACTCGCTCTTCTTTTCCCTTTGCTAATTCTGTTCCAACCCCTGTTTTCGTATAAAATCCACCAATCCCTGCCCCACCACAACGAATGGCTTCTGCTAAAGTTCCTTGAGGTAACAAGTCGATAGCTAATTCCCCTTTTGACCAAGCAACTACTGCCTCACGATTGATCGTAAAAAAGGATCCAATTGCCTTTTCAATTTGGCCTCGAATAAATAGTTGGTGAAGCCCCATTCCATAGTCCCCTAAATTATTGCTGACAACATGTAATCCTTTTACCTTTGATTCTGCAATCATATCGATAATCGTTAAAGGAGTGCCGGAAATACCAAATCCGCCTGCTAAAATTTTTTGACCGTCTTTAAATAGCGAGATTAAATGACGTGGATCTTCTAAAACTTTTTGTTTCATCGTTTCCCCTCTTCCACTCGTAAAATAATAATTAACATATGAAAAGAGCCGACTGAGACAATCGGCTAATCGGTTAATAAAATTAAGGAAAATTGCTTTTCTTAATAGATGGGCTTGTCCTATTAATTTATAACGGGTCACATTCCCTATTTCATCGGTTATAATGAGTATTGATCAAATGTTTTAATAATTCTGAGTCACGTTGAAGGACAAATTCGTCAAATCCTTTGTTCGGATATTCAAAAAATCCTTTTCCCCTTTTAACACCTAGCGCGTTATTTCCCACTAAATCTTTTATAATGGTAAATTCCCTTACTTCAGATTCGATTTCTTTTTGCAAGTTTTGTAACACTGATGACCAAACGTCTAATCCACCAAAATCGATAATTTTTAGTAGTCCACTTGCAGCAAACCGAAAACCTGGACCATCATATAAAGTTTTCTCTAAATCTTCCTTTGACAGGACACCATCTTCTAACAGGGATAACGCTTCACGAGCTAGAGCGACTTGCATTCGATTGGCAGCTAGACCAGGTACTTCGCACTTGATGATAATAGGTGTTTTATTGATGGATTCAAAAAATGTTTTCATGTCATTTACGACCTGTGTGGACGTTTCTTCTAATGGGAGTAGTTCTACTAATGGGACAATCTGTGCTGGGTTAAAGAAATGGGTTAACAATAATCGGTTACGATGTTTTTCTACGTATATGGCGATATCGGATAATTTCAAACTGGAAGTATTTGAAGCTAATATAGCTTCTTCTTTTGCGATACTATCTAATTGTTTAAATAATTCTTGTTTTAATGATAGATTTTCTGATGCACTTTCAATAATTACATCCGCATCTTTTAGATGATTTAGTTCAGTAGAAAAGGATAAGAAAGATGTCGTTTCCTTTTCGCTAAATGGAAGAGGAAATCCATTTTCTTTAAAAAGTCGATAATAGGTTTTCAATTTTTCTTTTGCATTTTCTAATTCTATATTTGATATATCAACAACGTGTGTAGGAATACCATGAATAGCGAAATAAAAGGATATTCCAAAACCCATCGTACCTGCACCAATTACACCGATATTCTTCATTCTACAAACCTCCAACGATCTTAATAGAACATAATAGCGACAAGTAGACCAGGGATTGCAGCAATTAAAGGTATAACGACAGAAGTTGCAAAAATATGTTTATAAGCATCTTTATGGGTTAAACCAGCTACAATTAAAGTGGTAATAACAACTCCGTTATGCGGAAGTGCATCTAATCCACCAGAAGCAATTGCGCTAATTCGATGGAAGGCATCAGGATTAACCCCTAATTTTAAATAAAGATCCGTTAAAGTTTCCATCGCAATCGCTAAACCGCCTGAGCTAGAACCAGTAATACCAGCTAATAAGTTAGTGGAAATAAATAAAGAGATTAAAGGATTACCAGGAATATTTGTCACAATATCTTGAAAAACAACAAAACCGGAAGTAGCTGCAATTACTGCCCCATACCCTACATCAGCAGATGTGTTAATAATAGGTAAGACAGCATTTGTTGCGCCAATGTTAACCACCTGTTTTTTCTTGTCAATATACTTCCAAAAGATGATGGCGCTTGCAACAACCGTAATCATTAATGTGTAAAGCACTTCAAGTTTAAATAAATTTAAAAGGATAAGTAATAAAGCTGGTGGAATTAAACTTAACACGATATTTGGTAGTTTTTTATTGGCATACTTATCTTTTGCCAGTTCATTTTCAGCTTCTTCAAGGTTTTTCATATTTAAATAAGTTTCACCGCGTTTTTCGGCCCGTTTTAATGCGAAATTTAAGTACCAGATAAGGATTGGGATAATGACAATAGTTGTAACAATCCCGATTAAAGCACCGGAAGTAACGGTAGTATTTAAATAAGAGATTGGAATAATATTTTGAATAGCGGGCGTTCCAGGTAGCATCGTCATTGTGAAAGTTGCTATTCCTGGGAAGAAGGCAGCAATAAATAAGTGCCATGGAATATCCATTTCTTTAAAAATAGGTTTAGCAATTGGTAAAATTGCAAAGATAACTACGAATAAGCTAACCCCACCGTAAGTTAAAAGAGAGCAAATGAACATAATTGTCACTAAAACTCGTAACTTACTTTTTCGCCCTGACAGTTTAAGTAAATATTCAGCAATTGTTCGAGCTGCACCCGACTCTTCCATAAACTTACCGAACATCGCAGCAAATAAGAAAATTAGGAAGTAATTTTTCACATAATTTGTAAAGCCGCTCATGTAGGCGTTTTGGAAAGTTTCTAATATCGGCATATTATTCATAATCATGACAAATAAACTAACAACAGGTGCAATGATAATAATAGTAAATCCGCGCATTGCCAGAACGACTAATAAAATTAACGAAAGGATAATAATAATTAAACTCCACATAACTATTCACCTCATCTTTCTCAATACACTTGTCTTCAATTCGATAACGTTAAGTTAATTAAATCCAACTCCTTTCCTTCAACTAGGTAATAATTTTGAAAGCGCTTAAAATTTTAATGTGAGAACTTAATCCTTTCATTGATCATTCACAATTAAAGTTCAGTAAGAGAATGGATATACGAATGGAACCTCCCTTTTATTATTTAACTCATAATATTAGACGAGCAGTTGTTATATTCATTCATGAAAAGAATAAAAGGATGTTTGTTATGAAAACAAACATCCTGAATTAAAATTAGTTAATTTTGGGAGCCGTCCACATAACGGCCATGTTTGGGGATAGCGATGACATCGAAATCGATAGCTAACTTCGTTAAATTTTCTGTTAATTCTTGACCTTTCATAGGCATGCCATGACCGGTAATGGCAATTTGAGGTTTTAAATCACTTAATGTTTTCACAGAATCCCAAGCTTGTTGCCAATCGGTCGTAAAATATCGGGGAGGTCCGCTTATTTCTTGATCTTGAACGAGGGTTTTAAATAAGGATTCCTGTTTCACTGTGACAAATGCATCACCAGCAATTAATGCACCATCAGATTGTCGATAAAACGATACATGCCCTGGTGAATGGCCAGGTGTATGAATCCATTGCCATTCTAACATGGATGGAACGGTACCATCTGAAGGCAAGGGCTTAACATGGCTTCCTAAATTAATCGGTTCATTAGGGAAATAAGGAGACATTTTTGCAACCAATCCACCCTCTACCGTTGAATCAGGTTCAGGGTAGCTTTTAACCCCTGTTAAATAGGGAATTTCCAGTTCATGGGCATATACGGGTACATCCCAATGTTCAATCAATTCAATAATGGCCCCGACGTGATCAAAATGACCATGAGTTAAAACAATAGCATTTGGACGGGCATCAGCACCAAATCGATTTTCTGCTTCATGAATAATCTTTTCAGCTGACTTAGGCATTCCCGCATCGATTAACGTCCATGCTTGGGAATGGTTTGTGTTACCGACCATACAAAGATTAACGACTTGGATTGTTAAAGAGTAGATATCTGGAGTTACTTCTTGTCCCAATCCACTCATTACAGAAGTTACAGGGATGAATTTATAATCTTCTCCATAATTCATTTGTTCACTCAAAGTTCCACCTTCCTTCTCTACTATTTTTTCTTAAAAATTCTAACCTATTCATTTATGTAAAAGAAAAACCCACTGCTCGGTGGGTTTTAAAATTATTCTGTTAATGGAATTTCTACTTTGGTTGAACCTTCCAAATAGTGAGGATAACTAAAGAAATAAATTTGTACAGGATTAACAGCACCTTTTAAATCGAAATGATAGGAACTTTCTGTAAAACGATTATGATTTTCATAAACGCTAAAACTGTTATGATAAAATTGATTACCTTCAGCATCTATCACGTCACTAAACAGTTGAACATGATGGTCTTCTTTTGATTTATAAGTGACTTCAATGGAGTTTGAATCAAGAATCTTTAAATCGAAATCATCAATTGGCGGGACTTTTACTATTTTTTGACGAAGGAAATCAATTTCAACATAGTCTTCTCCCTTTGGTAAAGCTTCAATTTGATCTAATACTAGGGTTATTTTGTTTGGTTTTCTAAAGTAGTTACTTTGAATAAAGATACTATTGGTTTCTTCTCGAAAACTTCCAAGTCCGACAAGTCCATCTTGAACTTTACCCCACTCTTCGCCCTTTTCATCTAATACTTTCAAATGATCGATTTGTAAAATTTGCATTGTATTTTGGCTGTTCACCTTTAATTTCAATTCTGCTCTTAATGGGGAAATCGTTAATGATTGTACATAGATGGTTTGACCGTCGATCTTTAACGGTTTGTTCACATCGTAAACTTTAGACGGTTGAATTGGTTTTGTTAACGTGAATGGGATCGTGAAAGAAGTTTCCTTTGTATCATCAAATTTCAAATAAATTTCAAAATCCGGCTTGGAATAATCGATTTTCGATGTTGCAATAACTTCAAGTTTTCCTTGAATGGTTTTAGTAGGTTCTGTATAAGGCCAGCCAGAAGTCGAGGAACTATTGATTACTTCCCCATTTTGACTTAATTGAAATTCTTTTGTCTCTAAATTTGAAATATTAAAAGGTGCTTCCAATTCGTAAAAAATAACAATACCTGTTTCATCAGCAATTGTACCGAGAATCGTGAGTGTAATGTTGTTTTTCGTTTGTACAATATTTAGTTCTTCAAAGTATTCGTTATCCACAATATCTTTTAAACCTTTATCTTTTGTTAGCATTTCAACAAGGGGTGCAAAGCCAGGAATTTTAGCAACAGCATTTGCAAAAGCTGGTGAGACACGTATGGAACTAACAAATATAATGACTACAACGGCTATTAAAGCAACTTGTTTGAAGAAGAGACGATTTCGTTTTTGTCTTTTTTTATATTTTGCATATCCGTTATGTCGCATAGAAGCTAATTTTTCTGTAGGTACTACAATATTCGTTAACTCTTCCTTTAACTTGTCGAAATCCTTTTCGTTCATGACTGTCCCCCCTCACTAAATAAAAATCGTAGTTTTTTTAATGCAGTATGTAGCCTCGATTTTACAGTTCCTTCAGAAATGTGCATTTCCTTTGCAATCTCTTTATTTTTTAAATCACAATAATATTTTAAATAAATGAGTTGTTGCTGTTTTGGAGTTAGTTTTGAAATAGCTTCAGAAAGTTCAAGATGATTATCATCATTTTGGAAAGTCCCTTCCGCTACATCGTTTCTTAATTCATAGCGCCTTTTTTTCTTTTGAATATCTGAACATACATTTAATAACACTCGAATGAGCCATGTGTTTAGAAATTCTGCTTGCTTTACTGTATGTATTTTACGAAAACAGCAAAATGTAAATTCTTGGATGGCTTCAAGGGAGTCATGTTCATTTTTTAAATAACTAAAAGCGATTCGGTAATGGGTGCTTTCTTCTTGTTTTAAAATTTGAAGTAAGGCCGTTTCATCTCCAGCGATTGCTTTTTTCGCCAATTCGATTTGTTCCATTCATTTCCCCCCTATACTTATTAGACATTTTGAAACGAGAAATCGTTCACTAAAATGATTGAAAATTTTTCAATTGTTGAATTTTAAGTCAAAATAAAAAAACGGATGTAAACCTTTTATCGGTTTCATAACATCCGTTTTCATTATCTTATTAAATGTGAAATTCAATCATATCATCAACAAAATGCCAATCATATGGAGTTTCTTGGTAAACGTAATAGTTTAACCAGTTATAGAAAAGTAAATGGGAATGGGCACGCCAAGTATTTTTTGGTGTTTTATTTGGATCGTTATTTGGGAAGTAATTGACCGGTAATTCTACCGGTTCACCTTTCTCCACATCTCGCTTATATTCATCTGCTAAAGTAGTAGCATCATATTCTAAGTGGCCAGTAATCATGATGTGTTTTGTATCCTTAGATTGGATAATAAATGGACCCGCTTCCTCCGAAAAGCTTAATAACCGAAGTTCAGGACAGTTGCGTACATCCTCGATGGATACGGAAGTGTGTCGGGAATGGGGCGCTACATATTCGTCACTAAACCCTCGCACTAAATCTACTGTTAAATCGGTAATGACATGGGAATAAATTCCTGAACATTTTTTAGGAAGTTCGAATTTTCCGATACCAAAATGGTGATAAAGTGCTGCTTGGGCTCCCCAACAAATATACATACAAGACGTTACATTGATTTTTGCCCAATCCATTATTTCTGTTATTTCATTCCAATAGTGTACATCTTCAAATTCCATTCGTTCGACGGGTGCTCCCGTAATAATCATCCCGTCAAAACGACGATGTTTAATCTCGTTGAATGTTTTGTAGAAAGTATCTAAATGAGATTTTGAAACATTTTTAGATAAGTATGTAGCGGTATTGAGAAAAGTAACATTTGTTTGTAAAGGTGTATTTCCGAGTAAACGTAATAGTTGTAACTCCGTTTTCTCTTTTTCTGGCATCAAGTTACAAACTAAAATGTTCAAAGGTCGAATTTGTTGTGTTTGTGCGCGGTCTTCTTCCATAACGAAAATTTTCTCTTTGCGCAATATTTCTCCAGCAGGCAAACTCTTTGGTATATTAATAGGCATTTTTTGTTCCCCCATTTCTTAACTTTCATTTCATCTTAAAAAGAGAAGATAAATAAAAACCCCCTCATTCCAGCGTGAGAATGAGAGGGTACAATTTTATATACGCGCACTCTTATCTCCCAAGACAAATTGTCTTGCTGGAATTAGCACCTTTCTAACCGGTTGTTAGAGGTTGCTGAAGCTTCATTGGGCCATGTCCCTCTGCTTCTCTTGATAAGATTGATGAAATTAAAATAATACTATCACGTAAAGCTAATATTTGCAATATTCATTAATTATTTTTCTGTAAATAATTTTCCCGCCAAGTTGATTGTTCTTTTTGGAATATTACCTGTTCGAGCTTTTCATCCCAATTATCAATTAATGTATTCCAAACGCGTACGGTGAAATGATCCTGTTCTTCGTCGTATAAAATAAACTCAATACAGGGAATATCATTAATTTGGATATCTTCGATAGAATCAATCGATGGGGTTACGGACAAATTTTCCCCATTATCGTCTAAATCGGGTTGTTCAAATGCTTGAATTTCCTTTATCACCTGTTCGTTTTGTATCGATAATTCCTCTTCTTGTTTATGATATCGATACAGTTGCTCTGGAAAATCTTCATATTCTAGTACTTCTTCAATATCTCCATTTAAAAATAAATGGTGGGATGGGCTATAAAGCAATTCTATCGTTTTTATATCCTGTTCTTCTTCAAAAACACCGCTTTGTAATTGTTTTTGTCCCTTTTCCGTTTGTTGATAATGGGAATCCACCTTCGTAATTAATCCAGTTTTTTGCATTTTAGATAACAAATCTTGTATGAAGAGTTGTTCTACAAGAAGAATTTCACTTAGCTGTTCTGCATTTTCAAAGGCGTTGTTCGCAACGGATTGAAGAATCATTTTCATTAAAATATCCATTTTTGTACGGGATATCGGTTTATATGTAATATTTACACTGTGAACAGGTACACTCCAAGTATCCGTCTTCAAAATGGAGATATTCGATTTCTTTAAAAGTTGAGTAGATAATGATTGTTGTAATGAAAGTAATTCCATAAATCCACCTTACTACGTTGTAATTAGTAATTCGTTATGATTTCGGTAACCATTTTGTGATTGGACAATTTGATGCAAGTTTCGGTACATGCTTCTCGTTTCTTCCTTTTTAGGACGATTCGTAAACATCTCTATACTACCGATTAATACGAGTAACTCACGAGCTCGGGAAAGGGCTACGTTCAGTCGCCGGTAGTCCTTCGCAAATCCAATATCGCCGTGTTTATGATCGTTGTTACGAACCATGCTTACTAAAATGACGTCCATTTCCATACCTTGGAATTTATCGACTGAACCTGTACGAATATGTAAATGAGGAATGTTCAACTCATGTTCAATGAGTCGGTTAATCCGCTTTACTTGTTCAGCATAAAAACTAATTACCCCTACAGATTTTAATTCATCTTGGGCTATTAATTCTTCCGATTTAGCTTTTGCAGTCGCTTCATTTAGTTCAAGCAACATAGTACGAACAACTTCTAATTCAGCTTCATTATATAGACTTGAACCTTCCTTCATCCGTTCTTCAAAATACGGATGTCTATTCGGAATATCAATCCATAGTAAATGATCCGTTCGTTTTATAGATGGACCTTCCAATTTATGATCCCGTAATACATCTGAATCAGATAGCCCGCATTTCAATGAATCATTGCCATTTTTATAAAATGGAGCGATTGTTTGCATAATATTTTCATGCATCCGGTATTGAATGGCTAACATTTTTTTATTCGTTGCAGGCAAGTTTTTATATAGACGTTCGAATAAAGACTCCTCTAGTAATTTTTCTAATTCTCGTTTTTCCTCAAAGGTGTCGCTTTCTTTTAAAACCGTTTCTAATGTCTCTTCAAATGTATCATCCCCAATTAGTGGTGGTAACTGGTGATGATCGCCTACTAGAATCACCTTTTTCCCTTTTAACATCGGTAACAATAATTCTGGCGGAGTTGCTTTTGATACTTCATCGATAATCACAACATCGAAAATCGGATAATTGTCCATAAACTCTTTGTTGGCAGAAGCAACACATGTTGTACCAATGACATTTGCATGTTTAACATAAAGTTTTCGTATTTCATCTAAGTCATGTTCCGTAGCTTGCTCTAATAATGTTTTCCATTGAAGCTGCATTTTTTGAGCAATCGGAAGCATCTCAATTTTCTTATGGACTTTATCAATTTCTACCGTAATTGACTCCATTTTGGATTTTGTTTTTTCCAGTTCAAGTTCCGGATGTTGTTTTGTCAATTGTTCAAGTTGTTCATATTTCTTTTCAAGCTGTAATCCCTTCGAGCTTAGTTCTTTTAACTGGGAAATAAATTGTTTTAATAATGTTTGGCCACTTGTCATTTCCTTTTGAACACTTTCTAATTCCTGTTGTTTTTTTGATAACTGTTCTTCAAGAATGGATGTTTTTTCTTTGTTTTCCAATAATATTTGCATTTCATTTTCCAATGCTTCACAAATCGTATGAATTTCCTCGATAGAAGGGATAATGTCATCCTCTTGAATGATAGACTCGAAAGTGTTTAGTTGTTCTTTATACTTCTCTTGAGATTGTAATAAGTTTTGTTCTTTTGCTTTTAAAAGGTTTAAAGAAGATTGATCTGCTTCTTCCCTTTGCTTAAGCTGATCACATACTTCTTCTTTTATTTTACTAAAAACTAGAAGGGACTCATCTACAAGTGCTCTGTAACGAAGAACTAACTGATTTAAATATTGCTTTCTTAAATAGAGGCCTTGGATTGATCGGGCTCCATTTTCTCTCGTTATTTTCTTTTGGGCAAAAGCATAGCTCAATTTCGTTAAAAACTCCTCGATTTCTTGTAAGGAGTAATGATGATTATTTGGTAAAGGATTCATCTGTCCTTCAATACCGAGGGATGTTTTACTATATTCAATTGCCTTATCTAAACGGATTGTAATTTCCTTTAAAGATTTAAAAGGTAAAAGTTGTTCATGAATTTTATCCATGTCATGAAACAGTTGATTTAATACATATCCACGGTGAATGTTTTGATCTTCAATGAAAGATTCAATTTCATGTATTTTTTTCATCGATTCAACGGATTCGATAATGGAATTAATCGTATCGGAACTGCTTTCAATGTCTTCCAATTCCTTCTGAACATTTGCAAGCTGCAACTCTATTTCCATGAGTTGTTGGGTTACTTGAATATATTCTAGAAGTTGCTTACTTTTTTTCAATTTTTCTTGCGCTTCAAACAGTTGTTCATCAATCGATTCGTTTGTTCCAATGGTAACTAATGAATGATTTAGTTCATTGATCTTTTCTGAAATGCGTTCATTGGAAGCGCTAAGCTTTTCCAATGCTTGTTCAGTCTTTTCTCGTTCTTTTTTCAGAGGGATAATTTGTTTCTTCAGCTGACCGATTTCTTCTGTTACAATTTTAAGCTCTTTTTCAGCAGCTTCCTTTTTTGCGATATCCTCTTGTAATTGACTCTCTTTTTGCTTTAAAGATTCAATTTCCTTCTCGTATTGGGTAATATCATTCTTCAATTGCTTTTCTTTTAGTTGGTGATCTTCAATTTCCTTCGTAATAGCTTCGTAAGTTTGCTTTTTCCAATAATCAGCAACATTTTCTTCTATAAATTTTTTACCGTCTTCTTCAATACTTTCAGTACGGCCATAGCGTAAAATACGGATATCCTTATTGTTTAATAATCGACTAAGGGCATTATCAACAGCTAGATTCGACTGAGATGCAATTAACGTTTTTAAACCAGCCTTTGCGTTTTGATAGCAAATTTCTGAAATAACCGTCGTCTTCCCTGTTCCTGGAGGACCTTGAATAACATATAAGTCTTCGGCTGACATTGCTCCACTAACGGCTTCTCGTTGATATTCATTTAAAGGATTATGGAATTCTAATGAAATATCTTTTTTACGTTCCGCGATTTTCGGAGTATCTTCAAATAAAATATTTTCGAGATTTGGATTGGCGGCTAATCCTTCCTTTAAATGTTCAAATCCTTTTAAAAGTCGGTTCAATTGGGATTTCGTTGAAGCATTACTAAATGTAATGTATTCACTTGTAAAGTCAAAGTCATTAGTGCGGGCAAGTTTAGCAACTTTTGCGTTTAATTCAATATCAATCGTCCTCGATTGTTGGTGAACTTTTATAACTTCTCCAATTTCTCTAGGATAACCTTTGACATATGCACTTAAGCCTTTTAGTTGTTTCCATTGTTTATCGTCAATGCCGTTACATCGTATCGTTACTTTCGAAAAGTCTTGACTATATTGAAGGGAATGAAAGGTAGCGTCAATATCATCAATAGAAGCATTTTTATATAAAACCTTTAAGTACCCTTCCCAACTGGAAATTCGTTTATTTACATAATCAAACCGTTCTTGAGCAACGGGAAGTTCTGCAATTGTCGAAATAAATTTATCGGAGTATGTATGACCGCTAATACGGGATGGCACAAAATGAATGCGCATTTTTTGTCTTCGATTCGTTATAACCGGTGTATTTCTTCCCCGTGTTCTAAAACTTTTTGCAACGAGCCCATTTTTTAAGTCAAAGGCACAGTCGATGATAACTACACGATCACCAAATTTTTTTGTTAATTTTTCGTTCCGTTTATTATCAAAAAAGAAAGTTAAATTTAATGTCGTCTGTTCCACTGATTGTTTTTCAATATATACGTCGAAGCCATGCTGCAATTTAAAGAAGGCGTGTTCATCCTGGAAATGTTGTTTCAAAGCTTCTCTGGCAGTATTCGTTAACAAAATAAAACATTTAATTGTCTCCATTGCTCCCATTTGTTGTACCATGAACACACCTCCTTTCAGTCTTTCTTTTTTTGCTCATAAAGATTATTATATCAACATTCAAGGAATCGTGGTAGACGGACAAAAATAATTTGAAATTTGGTAAAAATAAAACAGACTAGCTTTTGGCTAGCCTGATCTTTTCCATTTAATTATTTACTTTGGCAATTTCTAAATATTTGGTATCCCACTCTGGGTCTACTTTACTTAATGGATAAGGTCTAAAACTATCTTTTTTCACTAATGTATGAAGTGAAGTAGCCGTTGCAGCAACAGAACCGTCTTCATGCAAAATTTCATAGCCATAAATCGTTTTTAATTTTGAATGGGACTCAACCCATGTACGAACCGTTGCAACTTGTCCATAACGCATTGCTTTTTTATATTGAATGGATAAATCTAATACAGGAGATATGTATCCTTGTTCTTCAAGTCCGGCATAATTAAAGCCAATATCATTTACTAATTGGGTACGTCCGATTTCCATCCAAACTAAATAATTTGCATGGTATACAACACCCATCTGATCTGTTTCTGCATACCGTATTTCAATTTGTTTTTCACTTACAAACATTTCTTTCACCTCAAATTTATTATAACGTATTTCCTTCTATTTTTAACAATAATAACAGTTGACACATTGGGTGATAATAATGTTGAAATATAGTGAAAGAACATTTTCCTTTATAGCAATTGCTTGGCATTTATGGTAGCATAAAACTCTATACAAATGAAGGACGTGAAATGACTTTGATTAAAATTGAATTACCAAAACCGAATGTTGTCATTTATCAACGACAACAACAATTAAAGGAAGGGGACGTGCCGATTACACCTTACCATGGCTTTATTGATTTTCACAAAATTACCCGTGATAAAGGCGGAATTTTCTTCTTTTACAATAAAGAAAACGAGTTATTATTTGTAGGAAAAGCACGTAAAATTCGTCAACGCATTAAGAAACATTTTGAAGATAACGTTTCTCCGATGAAAAATCATCGGGATGAAATTTATAAAATTGAAGTATATGAAATCGAAGATCCAATGGAACGGGAAATTTATGAAACATATGCGATAAATACTTTACGTGCAAAATATAACGTAGAGAAAGTGTTTTATTAATAAAAGAAGCTGATTGGGAAACTCACCAATCAGCTTCTTTTTAGTTGAATTCTAGCATTTCAGCAATTTGTTTAAAATCTTCTAATACGAAATCTTTATTTTTTATTACATCGTTAAACCATGGATCAATTGGTTTTTTAAATTGTTCCTCTGGTTGTTCTTCATGATGGAGAACAAAAACTAAGTAATCAATCATTTTTGTGCGTTCTTCATAAAATTTAGTACGTTGGTGGAAATCTTTATTTATTTCCACATTAAACATTTTTCCTAAACGAATAATTCCTGCGTTTACATGTTGTTCAGCGTATAATGATGAACCTACAATAGCAAGCTTTTGATTAAAGGATAACGGCATTTGTTTAAAATAAGTCTTCATTAATTCTTCTGTTTGGTGTGCGATTAACTGAAGTTGGATTTTTTGTGCAGCTGTTAAAGTATGGGTTTCTTCAAATACTGGTAAAATCGTATAGGCTTCATCTAAAAGTGCCTTTACTTTATCATACCGCTCTTGCTCATATGTTTCCCCTACTCTTCGATAAATGGTTTCAGCAACGAATAATCGCTGTAAATAACCTGTTAGTAAAATCATACCGTTATATTGTGTTGTTACCTTATTTGTCATATGAAATGACCCCTTTCGTTTTTGTTTTGGTCATTTCGTAAAGAAAGTCCCTTATATCATCATGTATGACATTACCATAGAAAGATAGACAACGTCATTTAAAAGCTTTTCTAAATATCCGTTGAGGTTAATTTTGTCTTATGCTGGGTTAATAAACTTACGACGATAAATACAATGAAGGATGCTAGCACAGGAATTGTTACACTGTGCATCCCAAAAATGTTCGGAAATTCACGCGTAATATAAATATAAAGCAAAAGACCTGTAATCATTGAAGAAATAACGCCATATTTATTCGCTTTTTTCCAATATAGTCCGAACACGACAGACCATAAAAAGGCAGATTCTAAACCGCCAAAGGCAAAAAGATTCAACGTGATTAAAAATTCAGGTGGCTTTAATGCAAAGAAAACGACTGCTAGTCCAATTACGGTTGTGACGAGAAAGCTTCTATTTTTAATTTGTTTATCTGATGCCTTCGGATTAATGAAATTAAGGTAAATATCCTTCACCACCGTTGAGCTTACAAGAATCAACAAAGCATTTACCGTCGACATTATTGCTGCCATCGGTGCTGCTAACACAATACCAGCTAAAACGGGATGAAGTACTTCTAGTGTCAATATTGGCATGACTGTGTCTGCCACTTCAATTCCTGGTACGACAGGTCGAGCAAGTACGCCGATTAAATGCATACCGAACATAATTGTTCCAATACCAATTGTTCCGATTAAAATGGCTAGATGCAAGCTTTTGGAATCTTTATAGCTCATTGCACGAACAGCGATTTGAGGTAGGCCAATTACTCCTAATCCGATTAAAATCCAAAAGGTTGAAACATATAAAGGAGTTAGAGAACCATCAGAACCAAAGGGTGATAACATTTCAGGATCCTCTGTTACAAGGGAGTTCATAATATTATCCAATCCCCCACCTGCCATGATCGTCCCAATTAATAAAATAACCGTTCCAATAATCATTACCGTTCCTTGCATTGCATCTGTTAAGGCAACAGCACGAAATCCACCAATAATAACATAGACAAGTACTGTCACAGCAAATATGAGTAAAGCGGCGGTATAATTAAGTCCCGTTAATGATTCAATTAATCGTGCTCCCCCTACCCATTGGGCAGTCATGGATGCAAAGAGGAAAACAATGATGCTAATAGCTGAAATAAAAATAACAATATTACTTTCATATCGTTTTTTTAAGAAGTCAATTAATGTAATGGCTTCATAACGTCTAGAAATAATGGCAAATTTCTTACCTAAAATCATCAAAACAAAATAGCCTGCTGGAAGTTGAGCCATCGAAAGAAGAACCCAACCGAGTCCTAAATTATATGAAACCCCTGGTCCACCGATAAAACTTGATGCACTACCGTAAGTAGCCATCATCGTCATCGCAAGTAGGAATCCTCCCATCTCACGACCACCTAAGAAATATTCCTGTAAGAAAGAATTAGAAGTACGAACTTGTTTATTGGCCCAAAAACCGATAATAAAAATTATTGCTAAAAAGAGCAGGAGCGGAATAATTACTTGCCAATGAATCATTGATCTCCCTCCCCATCTTCAAAGGGTACATCTTTGAAAAATACTTTCATTGTAAACCAAATGAGAATAATCATAAAAATAGATCCAGCTATACAGCTAAAGAAAAACCAAGTGGGAAAACCTAAAATATATTGATATTCTGTTGGATCACCGGAACCTAATCCATATGCACATCCAAACCAAATAGCAAAGTTAATTATTACAAGCGCTACGCCAATTAACGCCTCGCGATTTGCAATTTGAAAACGCTTATCTTGCAACATCATTCATCCTTTCATCAAAAAAACTTGGATACTTTTCTATCATACTTTGTCATTTATGGAAATGGAAGATTTTAATGAGCCATTTTTCTTGTATAGTTCATCATCTAATTATTCAAAATATGAAGGAAAGAGAAATAAAACGTTTTACTAGAGGGAAATTGTTTTTTTACGCAAACATATTTTGTTATAATAATAGAGTATTCACACGTTATTGTGTGTTAATTAGGATGGAGGATTTACGTTATGAAAAAACTTTCTGCAATTTTAATGGCCTTTGCTTTAGCTTTCTCAAGTGTAGGAACTGTTATGCTTGTTGATGATGTTCAAACAGTTGAAGCAAAATCGTACAAGTCTGGTAAAAAAAGCTACAATAATAATACTGGTACAACGAATAATTTCCAAGATAATAATACAGGGACAAACTCTACTGTAAATAAATCAACTTCTACTACAAACAAATCAACTAGTACTACTACGAAAGGTGGCTTTACTAGCGGTGGTCTTATGAAAGGATTATTCGTTGGTGGGTTAGCTGGATTATTGTTTGGTAGCCTTTTCTCTGATATGGGATTGATCGGGAACATTTTAGGATTTGCGATCAATGCAGCGGCCATTCTTTTGATTGTTTTCATTTGTATGAAAATATATCAAATGATGAAACGTAAAAAAGATAAAGAGGTAACGGACAGTTGGAAAAGATAACATTATCTGAACAAGAAGTAATCAACGCTCTTTGCTATTTCCACGCAAAATTTAAGCATGTTCAACCGACAGATGTAGAAGTTGAATTAATGTATGATGATGCGGCTGGTTTTACTGCTGAAGCTTATGTGAATGGGCAAATGGATTTCTATAATACTGTGAATTTTATTACGGCTATTCGACTTTATCTTGATGAACAATTACACCGTGATTCGATTGCCGCTCGAATTATGTTAGATCTTCATGATGAAGAAGGAATCATTGCGCATATTGAATGGTAAAAAATTAGAGGTGTCCTAGTAGACACCTCTTTTTTAATAATCTAATTCGGTTTTATCTAATGTAACGGTTTTTCTAACGTTCGTATTGCGATCTTTTAAATGATAATATTTAATATTCCCATTGATTAATTCTACGAAAAATTCGATTTCTGCATGTTTATATACGGGCCACTTTGCTAATGCTAGCAATCCTTGAGGTGGAGGAATTTGTTCTAAACAATCCAATATGTTCGGATTGTTAAAGTTTAAATAAAAATAACGCCCATCTCGAAACTTCGCAAGAATGCTATATCTATTATTCATAATTCCTCCCTCTTATTTTTCGTTATAAAATAATATATTTTATTTCTTTTATTTTATTAACAGTAAGTATCCTTTTCAATAAAAATTTCTATCGTATGTAAATTGAATTTTTCATTCCCTATTATATAAAAGAGTTTTAATTATAATAAATATCCGCCTGTAAAACAGGCGGTTTTAGTAACGCCCTATAAGGGCTCCTTACTAACTGCCCCTAAAGGGGCTTTTTTAATTGACCGTCAACCGTATTTGTTCTTTAATCTCGTTTAAATGGGTCTATATATTCTCTACTCGTCATTTGATCACGTAATCGATCTTCAGCTTCTTGTTCCCTAATGTA
>NZ_RHLQ01000089.1 GCF_003711845.1 Lysinibacillus halotolerans | reverse complement strand
AATAACTTTTTCGACATGTTCTTCCGCTCCATCAACCATTTATTTTATTTCATTATAAATAAAAGTACCCTATAAGAGAGACCTTTTTTCAAGTGTCTTTCTTATAGGGTACATTTTAAAATGAGCAACTCTTTTAATTTTCTAGTTGTGCATCAAAATAATCTAATATCCCTTGGTAAATTCCTAAAGTCGCCTGTTCGCGATAATAATCCGTTGTCACGATTCGCTCTTCACTTGGATTACTTAAGTAGCCTAATTCGATTAAAATGGCCGGTTGTTTATTTTCACGAGTAACTAAATAATTTCCAGGTTGAACACCACGATCTCGTATGGTTACCTTTTCTGATAGACCATTATGAACATATTCTGCTAACTCCCGTTGGTAACTATTCGTGTAGTATGTTGTAAAACC
The DNA here is from genome assembly GCF_003711845.1 of Lysinibacillus halotolerans. GTDB lineage: Bacteria > Bacillota > Bacilli > Bacillales_A > Planococcaceae > Ureibacillus > Ureibacillus halotolerans. The sequence goes on along the minus strand of NZ_RHLQ01000089.1, from coordinate 5,367 downwards.
AGAAATAGAGCTATCTTCTGTCGCGTCATAATGAATACTAATAAAAGCATCTGCCCCGTTTTGATGGGAAATGGATACCCGTTTACGTAAATCAACATATGTATCTGACTCACGTGTTAATATAACATCTGCGCCAGCGGAACGTAATTTGGATGTAAGTAATTCCACCGTCTTTAAGTTAATATCCTTTTCTTCAGTTCCACTTACTCCAGTTGTTCCTCTATCATTACCACCGTGACCTGGATCAATAACAATTTGAACACCCTTTAACGTTCCTTTTTTTCGTTGTTCTTTAGGTTCCTGCTGCTGAGTTGTATCTTCAGAAATAGCCACCTCTTCATCTACTGATACAACCCAATTTGCTACATAGGCAGAAGTGTTCTTGTCCAACTCTACCTCGTACCAATCATCCTTTGTGGAGAGTATAGGATATTTCTCTCCCGCATTTGCACGAAGGACTACATTGGATGAAGTAGAAGGTACCTCACGAAGGTTTGTACCATTATAAATAATCGTTACGGTACTTTGGTCAGTAGAAGGTGTGTCTGATGTTGCAGCCGTAGGAATTTTTTCAATTTCTTGAAAATGTCCGTAAAAACTATAAACCCAGCCTTTTTCTTTACCGTGTTGAATTTTAACCCAATTATTTTCCCGATCAAGTACTTCATATTGTTCGTTCTTTTTTGCAGTACCGATTTTTTTGGAAGATAAGTCTGGTTTTTTACGTACATTCACTGCATCTACGGCAATTGTAAATAGTTTAGGATTTACTTCAGCGCTTGTTTTCGCAGATTTAGTTGACGAAGTTTCATCTTTTACGCTTTCCGATTGTTCAGTTGTATGCTTTTTATTCTTTGTTACATATTCTGATGAAACCCAGCCGACAGTTCCGTTATAAGAAATTTTTACCCAATCATTTTCAGTTGCTAAAACTTCCGCTTCATCACCTACGTTTAATTGGTTTAATACTGGGGATGAAATCGACGCCTCTGCCCGTATATTCAAATGATCTACTTGGGATATGACGGTACTAGCAGGTTGTTCCGTTTCAGAATTTTTTGGAGTGGAAGTTAACCATGAGGCAACCCACCCTTCAACATTGTTCACTTTAACGTGATACCAATCATCTTGCTTTTCAATAAAGGTTAGCTCTTCACCTTGTTTTAATGTTTCTAAAATTGGATAGGATAGTCCAGGACCTTCTCTTAAATATAAAATTTCCGCAGAAACAATTAAATCCGGTGTATCTTCATCTGATGCAAATGCATGTGTCTCATATGTATAAGGAAACAGCAATGAACAGATTAAGATGAAGGCCAAAAAACAATTGATTCCCTTTCGTTTCATCTAATCCCTCCTGTTCATTCATAATTTTGTAAGGAGATGCATAACCATATTTACTCTTTTCATTTTAAAATCAACTATGTACTAAAATCCACTGTTTTTTGAAAATAGTTGACAATATGTTATGACTTACTTAAGATTAGAGATAATGTAAAAACAGTAACATTGCCATTGACCAAGAAAGTAGCAATTACCTCTGTAGACAAGAGAGGGAGAGACGTGGGCTGAAATCTTTCCTACTACATGTAGATGTGAAAAACACTTGAGAGGCTTTTTCTCGAAAAACAAAGTTATTTGTTTAGTAGGGAAAAACGGAAACGGCCGTTATCCGTAATGAGGAGGGTGCACATCATCGTGCATCAACTAGGGTGGAACCGCGGAAGTCATTTCAAGCTTTCGTCCCTTGCGTAGGCAAGGGACGGGGGCTTTTTTTAGTTTAGAAAGGAGAATGAAAATGTCATTTAAAGTACCTAGAGGGACGCAAGATATTTTGCCAGAGCAAACTGCCAAATGGCAAAAAGTTGAATCCGTTTTACGTGAATTAAGTCGCGTCTACCGTTATAAAGAAATTCGTACACCAATTTTTGAACAAACGGAATTATTTCAACGGGGTGTAGGAGATACAACCGATATCGTTCAAAAAGAAATGTATACATTTGAAGATCGGGGAGGACGTTCATTAACCCTTCGCCCTGAAGGTACTGCCTCTGCTGTTCGTTCTTATGTAGAACATAAAATGTTCGGTAATCCAGATCAGCCTGTCAAGCTTTCTTATATGGGTCCAATGTTTCGTTATGAACGTCAGCAGGCCGGTCGTTACCGTCAATTCGTCCAATTTGGTGTAGAGGCAATTGGAAGTGCTGATCCGGCAATCGATGCGGAAGTCATTTCCCTTGCGATGGATATTTATCAAACAGTAGGATTAAAAGACTTAAAATTAGTCATAAACTCCCTTGGGGACAAGGAAACGAGAGATGCTCATAGAACAGCGTTAATTCAACACTTTGAACCAAGTATTGGGGAGTTTTGTTCCGATTGTCAAAACCGTTTAGCAAAAAATCCACTCCGTATTTTGGATTGTAAAAAGGATCATGATCACCCGTTAATGAAAACAGCACCTGCTTTAACAGATTACTTAACGGAATCCTCTGCCAAATACTTTGATCAAGTGAAAAAGTATTTAGAAGTACTTGGTATTGCTTATGAAGTAGACCCGAATTTAGTTCGCGGACTAGATTACTACAATCACACTGCTTTTGAAATTATGAGTACAGCAGATGGTTTTGGTGCCATTACAACTCTTTGTGGTGGAGGCCGTTATAACGGATTAGTTGAAGATATTGGAGGACCGGATGTTCCTGGAATCGGTTTTGCCATGTCAATCGAACGTCTACTTTTAGCCCTAGAAGCAGAAGGAATTAAACTCGATGTGGAAGATGGCCTTGATCTATATGTCGTTGCTATCGGTGACGAAGCAAAATTAAAATCAGCTGAATTAATTAGTTCTTTCCGAGCAAAAGGAATTTCTGCTGATATGGATTATGTCGATCGTAAAATGAAAGCCCAAATGAAATCTGCCGATCGCCTTGGTGCTAAATTTGTGATTGTCCTTGGGGATACGGAGATGGAAGAAGAGGCTGTAAACGTAAAAGAAATGGAAACAGGAAATCAAGAAAAAATTCCATTCCACGATCTAGTTAACTATTTACTTGAAAATAAATAATGCTTTTAATCATAAATTGGAGGAAAAGATTATGGCGCAAAGAACGCATGCATGTGGCGAAATAAATGAACAACATCAAGGAGAAAAGGTTATTTTAAAAGGTTGGGTACAAAAACGCCGTGACCTAGGTGGTCTAATTTTCGTTGATGTACGTGATAGAACAGGAATTGTTCAAGTCGTTTTTGGAGATGAAGCAAAGGATGCATTAGCTGTCGCAGAGACGATTCGTAATGAATATGTTGTTGAAATCGAAGGTACCGTTGTTCTTCGTGATGAAAAACAAATTAACCCAAATTTACGAACAGGTAAAATTGAAATTGTCGCATCGTCTATTAACATTATCAATGAAGCGAAAACTCCACCCTTTGCCATTGATGATAAAGAAGAAATTGGAGAAGATGTGCGCCTAAAATATCGTTATTTAGATTTACGTCGTCCAGTTATGTATAACACATTTAAATTACGTTCAGATATTACCCGTTCTATACGTAACTTTTTACAAACAGAAGGCTTCCTTGAAGTGGAAACACCGATTTTAACAAAATCAACACCAGAGGGTGCTCGAGATTATTTAGTACCATCACGAGTACATGAAGGGGAATTTTATGCATTACCCCAATCACCACAACTTTTTAAACAATTATTAATGGTATCTGGATTCGAAAAATATTTCCAAATTGCCCGTTGTTTCCGAGATGAAGATTTGAGAGCTGACCGTCAGCCAGAGTTTACGCAAGTCGATATTGAAACTTCCTTTATGTCAATGGATGAAATCATTGAAATGAATGAACGTTTAATTCAAACGGTGATGAAAGAAGCTAAAGGGGTGGATGTTTCCCTTCCATTCCAACGTATGACATACAAAGAAGCAATGGATCGTTACGGTTCTGATAAGCCGGATGTTCGATTTGGTTTAGAATTAGTTCAACTTTCTGAAATTGTTCGAAATACATCCTTTAAAGTATTCGCTTCTGCTGTGGAATCTGGCGGTGAAGTAAAAGCAATCAACGTCAAAGGAAAAGCAGATAATTATTCACGTAAAGATATTGATGCATTAGCAGAATTTGTTGCCATTTATGGTGCAAAAGGATTAGCATGGTTGAAAGTGACAGAAGGAGGATTATCGGGTCCAATTGCTAAATTCTTTGAAGGCGAAACGGCTGAAAACTTAATGACAGCAACGAATGCGGAAGCAGGAGACTTATTATTATTTGTAGCGGATCAATCTTCCATTGTTGCGGCTGCTTTAGGTGCTCTAAGAAATAAATTAGGAAAAGAATTAGGCTTAATCGATGAATCCCAATATGCATTTTTATGGGTTACTGATTGGCCGTTGTTAGAATATGATGAAGAAGCAGGTCGTTATACAGCTGCTCATCATCCATTCACTCGTCCATTTGATGAAGATATTGAAAAAATGGATACGAACCCTTCAGAAGTTCGTGCCCAAGCATATGACATCGTATTAAATGGCTACGAGTTAGGTGGAGGCTCTTTACGAATTTACGAACGTGATCTTCAAGAAAAAATGTTTAAACTTTTAGGATTTAGTCAAGAAGAAGCCCAAGAACAATTTGGTTTCTTATTAGAAGCGTTTGAATATGGAGTTCCGCCACATGGTGGCCTTGCCTTTGGATTAGATCGATTCGTTATGTTACTTGCAGGTCGTACAAATTTACGTGATACGATCGCATTCCCGAAAACGGCAACAGCGAGCTGTTTATTAACATCAGCACCAAGCGAAGTTTCTACTGCCCAATTAGAAGAACTTAGCTTAACAGTTACAAAGAAAGAAGAAAAATAAATTGACTTTACGTTTACGCAAGAATGTTTTATACATTCTTGTGTTTTTGTTTTTTATTATCGATAAGTAATGAAATATATCTAGTAAAAATGGTTTAAAACGGATTGATTTAAAAAAATTTTAATATTTTATATTTTAATATTGAAAATTCAGATAATTGTTGTTAATATAATAATAACAAGAATCCTAATTTACTTGTAATTGCTTTTCAACTCTTTTGACCGAACAATCAATCGTCGGGAACCCATATTTTATCTTGGCAAACAAGCCCTGCAACTGGCCGAGGGAAGTTTAAAGGGATGAAGAGGGTACCCACCTGCATGGGAAGCGGGTTCAAAACGATGTTACTTGCTTACGGTATGTTTAGGATTCTATTAAAGAGGCTGGGACATAACTAGCTTCAAATAGTGGGAAAGGTGAATTTGAGGAAACTCAAATTCACCTTTCTCTATTTTTGTATGTAAATTCTTTTTTTCTTTAGTTAATGGCCATGAAT
>NZ_RHLQ01000088.1 GCF_003711845.1 Lysinibacillus halotolerans | reverse complement strand
ACCACCATCAATTTAAATTCTTCATTATATTTAGTTATAAAAAATCACCCCAAAAGTTAGTTTTTTTACTCTAACTTTTGGGGTGCAGTACCTCCTTGAATAAGGAAAGTGCTTTATTCAATTAAAGGGCCAGATTGTGGTATAAGACTCAGTAAATGGCTTGTATAATTATGTTAATGTTAAGGTTGAGATTGTATCGAATATAGTTAAATAATGGAGTAGATTAGTTTAAGAATCTAAATATTGTATTGAAATTTTTAGGGGAAATAGTAAACAAGAGTATTAGATGAAAAGGAGCGGGTGTAATGAACTTAGAAGAAAAAAATCAAAAAAAAAGGGAAATTCAAGGGAATTATAGGAAGATAATTAATAAAAATAGAAAAGCAAGTAACATTAATAGAAGAGAAATTTTTATAGTATCTTTAATTATGTTCCTGTTTGTTTTAATTTATATCATGGCAGGTCCTGGATTTTGAAAGAATTGTAAGCAACTTAGTCAGATATATACTTTTTTTATGTAAACTAACAGTTGCTTTAGTTCAACAAGTAAAGGGAATAATTATCATCTTGATGTCAACATTCTAGCTCGTTTGTTAAGGAACGCATATTCATAACTAGATTTATTCATACACTTTAAGCGAGTATTTCTTCTTATAATTTTAATAGAACTCCTTTCTTTAATGTTAAAAGAAGCTTACTCAAATATATAAAAGTAAGCCTCTTCTTATTTTTATAAAACAATAATAGAATTGTATCTATTAATATTTTAATTAATCCCAAAAAGTAATTAAGTCTTTTGTAGATTGCATAGTAGACTTATAAATGAAAAATTCAGCTTGGCCATTATCCCCGTCACAATATCCTGAAATATCAGGGAATATCATTTCATAAAAACCAGCACCAGAAAATTTGAAATTTTTTACAGTCGTATCAAGTAAAGGATCATGTTCTCTTAAAGAGTATAGATAGGGACCAAACTTAGATTGAACAATAGTTACGCGGTAATCTCCGCCATGGGATGGATAAATACTAGATTTACTTCCAACAAATTCGTCGCCAATTAGGTCCCATTCTCCAGCGCCTAGAAGAGAAATACCTGTATTATTATAGTTGCTTTTCAATGATAAATTAGCCATTTCGACACTTGGTGAATCAGAGATTCTTCTAATAATGACATCATCAGTTATTAAAATATCTTGATCTTCAGTAAAATAAATCGTTTCTACTTCTGATTCAGTTTGTGCTACTTGTTGTTCTTCAGTAGAATTACTTAATTCGGCTGCATCTGCCTCATCATAAAATAAAAAACTGCCTCCCACTAAGAGAAAGCCAAAAAATAATTTTCTCATAACCAACCTCCTATATTATATGACAAAATTATACAATAATATATTGCGATTGTAATAGATTGTAATATATTTAATACAGTTTAAAGTTAATAGTTATTTTTTGATAAAATGAATTATACATTTACTAAAGTACTTATAGTGATATATGGGAGGAAGAAGTATGAAAAAAATTCTTATTTTGATATTGTCAGTTATTTATATATCTGGTTGTAATGTTTTATCTTCTTTTGATACGTTTGAACCTGTGGAAGGCAAAATTGTTAGCGATAATAAAGAATATACAATGATAATAGGAGATTTCGAGTGGGTTGAAGAGGATTTTGAAGCAAATAAAAAAAGCAATTTAGATAAAAAAGGGTTAGCGGATGAATTTGATACGTTAGAGTTGGAGAAAGGTACAAAATTAAAAATTGAAATTGATGGAAGCCCTCTTTCGTTAAAAATAAACGAGGAAAGTGAAGACGGGTCCGTTAAATCTATAGATATTAGAGAAAGCGAAATCACCCTACCTACAAATGAGGGATATTATATTTATGAAGTAAATGCAAAATGGAATGAAGGGAATATCTCGTATGTTTTTGATGTAAATATTAAATAATAAAAAGGATTACAGTTTTCTCTACAGGAATTTTTGGCATGGAAAATAGATATTAACAAAAGCTTTCAGAAAAAGGAACTAAAATTCGTTTTAAAACAAATCGTTATTCAATAATCGGGCACAATTCTTGAATTGGATTGTGCTTTTTTCAGCAATCGGGCCATATAATTGAAGCTTTAGAAATATCATAATCTCATTGATAAATAAAAAATATATGGGATATTATTAAATTACAATAAATGGAAGTGTGCCAAATATGTGCAGTAACATTTTATTGAAACATCAAGGGGAATGTTTGAAATTTTTAAAAGTGGGAAGGGACAACCACTATGTGTTACTCATTTATATAGTGAATATGATTCGAGAGGTAATTTGCGAAGAGCAGGTAATAAAGAATGGTCGTTGATGTCTTTGTTTTCTGAGGAAAGTTACGAAAAAATGATTAACCATCCAAATAGCGGAAAAACAGTATCGAAACGTTTGGATTATTTTTGATATGAGGAATTGCCTTCTTATGATTTACGTCCACAATTACCGGAAGTAACTTTAAAGGCTTACATCTATGGAGGAAGACATTATGCTCAGTGTCCATACGAATTTGCTGAGGAAAAGGTAGAATTAATGCCTAATGCAGTATTAAAAACCTTCGATTACAGTAACCATTTTCCATTCGTTGAAGAAGAATTTAAAATATTTTTTTTGAGATCAACGATTTAGTTGTTTTTTTTAAAATGGGGTATAAGAGTTGATATTCTAATTATAGGAGTTCTTATTCAACTACTAACAAGAGGGGCTTTGTAGAAGAACAATCCTGAAGAATCGGTCGCAATTCTTGAAGAGGAATTGTTACCTTTTTCAGAAATAGGGCCAGAATGTTGAGGAACTTACAGCTTTATAAAGGCGCTTGACAAGCGAGTAGAGAAGGAACAGAAGGATTTAGAAGCCCGAGATTTTATTTTAAAGGACATAACTTAGAGCAATTGATGTCACGCCAAGGAAAGTGTTGGGACAATGCGCCCCAGGAATCTTTTTTCGGCATTTTAAAGATGAAGTAGACTTTAATTAAGTAAAAACACTCGATGAACTCACTGCGAAGATTCATCACTACATCGTCTATTACAACGGCCTTAAAATTCATTTCGATACTAGGGTAAGAATACCAGCCTGACACTTTTACTCCTTTTGCACAATTGTATCCTGATCCGCTGCTCCAGGTTCCTCCAGAAGTACCGTCTGAAAGAGGCGTTATTAAATCTGTATCGCTATCCATTGGTGGTTCAATTACATTTCCTGCTTCATCGTAGAATGTGGCTTCACTAAAATCAACTCCGCTTGCTGAGCCATCTGAATATGTAGTGATTTGAGAATAGGGAGTTGGATGGTCAGTTCCTAAACTTCGTTTAACGGAGTTTTTCGGCTCTAACAAATTTTCATTCGCTTTTTCAAACAAAGCGTTCTGCTCTACCAAAACATTGTTAGTCGAAGAGTCTACACCTTCCGAAGCAAAAGCGGAAGAGCTGATACCCGCGAGGGATAGACCAAGGGCAAAACCTGCTGTGTAAATTAATTTTTTCATTTCCAATGCTCCTTTGTTGTTTTTTTATTACAAGTATATTTGTAATAATTATCCATTATATATATAATTTTGCAATGAAAATCTATTAAATGTCAAATACTTCTGAGCAAGACTTTGGAGGTGTAAAAAACTAATATTCGCTAATTTTCCCTATGGATTTCGAATGCAAAAAAGGCTGAAAACAACTACTAATACCTTCAAAATTGTATTCGTTCTAAAATAAAGACTGGAATTTTTTAGCGTACCTTTTACTCTTCTGTTGTGAAAGTTGAAAGAACCCAATCCCATAGTTCTGATACAAAATTTGTAAATGAATCGACTAACCCTTTTGTTGATTCGTCATTAGCGAACTCATTCCATTTATCTTTAGCTGCTGAGATCGTATCATTCACTTTGGACCAAACGATATTAAGGTCCTTTTTTGGTGGAGGGGAGAAGATTATAATCATGGAGAAGAATTTAGAACCATTTAATGAGTGTTGGTTTATTTAATCAATGGGAAGCTATTACTCCAGCCGAGACAGTTTAAAATAGAGCATTTGAAGATAAAAAAACTATTTTGTAGAGTATTTCTTTATTCCACAATCGGGGGCTATTTTTCAAAAGGAAGGGTAGCTTTTTTATTTTAGCAAAAAGAGTATCCTTAAATGAGAATTAGCCATTACATAAACCAATTCAGTTTTTATTGTCCCTAACTCTAACACAGGCATTCCGTATTTTTAAAACTATTTCCAGCTTTGCTGTAAACCTTTTTACGAAAATGGACTCTTTATTAATGAAGACTTTGAAAGGAGGAGCTATGAATTCTCATCTATTGTTGGATATATACAATAAACAAGCAAAAATGATTTATTACTATTTAAAAAAGAACGGTTGTAGTCATGAAGATGCAGAAGATATTGTTCAAGAGAGTTATACGAAATTTATCGCTTATAGTAGTGGTGTTCCTTCAGAGAAAGCTCTTTCTTATATTTTTACCATTGCAATGAATGAATTTAAAAAGTGTTTAAAGAAAAAAGGGATAGAAAGAGCTATTTCGATTGATGAACATCGCTTCTGGAATAATTTTGCAAATGACCATGATACTGAATTGAGCGTTATAAATATCGAAATGAATCAAGAAATTTCACTTATTTTAGAAAGCATTCAAGAAATCTATAAGCAGCTCTTACTATTAAAATACGAGCTTGGACTTAGTTATAAAGAGATTGCTTTATTACTAGGAATGAAGGAAGAAACGATTAGGACATATTTATTTCGGGCAAGGAAAGAATTTCAAAAGAAGTGGAGGAATCTACATGAATGATTTTTCAGACGATCTTTATCTTTTTGATGAAAAGAAAATCAAGAAGGCAGTAAGAAGAGGAAAAATGAAGACGATCATTATAACTATTTTTGTTTCTTTAGTGGTATTTGTAATCTTGAACATAGCTAATTTAGCTATTTCATCACATTTTAGCCAAAAGGCTTTTAATCAATGGGATGCATATGTCCGTCTCAGCACTCCTAATGGATACATAAGTGAAACCGTGGATTCAAGGGGGGTATTAGGTGGAATAAGCAACTATGAAATTTCAAAGGATTTTAAAATTAAATCGGTCGTTATTGAACAAAAACAATATTCATTTGGTCTAATCCCATCTGTTTTAACTTCAAGAAGTTCAGGTGGAAACGTGGGAATTACAGGTGAAGATTGGCAATTTAGCTATAAAGAAAATGGGTGGAGAGAAATGCTATTTTTCCACCCCAATGTACCTTATAAACAATATAAAGATGATGAACAGTTAATTAACGGTATGCAGGGAGACAAAGTTTATGAGGTAGCACTTTCATTTGATCAGCCTTACAAACCAAATGAACTTTTTATACAACTTCCTGAAATGACATGGTTTTGGATAGACACTTATAGTAGTGAACAGTTAAACAAGTTTCAAAAAGAGGCAAAAGAAAACGATTGGTCTTCAACATTTATTAGAGAAAAAGATGCACTAGGTTTCTCAATAAATACGCCTTATATTTCACTCCATGATTTAGACAGTGAGTATGAACAATTTTTAGATTTACTGCAAATGAGTATTTCCCCTGATCACCAGAATGCTTTTAACAAGATGAAAGATATCAAGTTAGAGGATGTAGAAATATTAGGGGTGGTCGTTTATGGAACGAAGGATGAATTAAAAGAAATCCTAGAGAATCCTATCATTAAAGCTTCTTCGCTTGGAGGAGTCATTGAAAATTATTAGGATAAAATAAATAATATTGTTTTGCATTATCGAGTATTCCACAATCGGGCGCGATTGGGTACTGCACCCCAAAAGTTAGAGTAAAAAAACTAACTTTTGGGGTGATTTTTTATAACTAAATATAATGAAGAATTTAAATTGATGGTGGTTCAAGAATATTTAAGTGGCTCACTAGGAT
>NZ_RHLQ01000087.1 GCF_003711845.1 Lysinibacillus halotolerans | reverse complement strand
TCATGGCCATTAACTAAAGAAAAAAAGAATTTACATACAAAAATAGAGAAAGGTGAATTTGAGTTTCCTCAAATTCACCTTTCCCACTATTTGAAGCTAGTTATGTCCCAGCCTCTTTTTTTTTAATGAAAAAATACTATATTAAAAATATAAAGGGGCAATTTATGACAACATTCTACAAATTTTTCCACTCTATTAAATTTGTTTTTAAGATAGAAAATAAACGCATTATCTAGCGAAAAAGTGAAAGTTTTGTAAAAATAGTTTGAAAGCGTCTTTCTTTTCTATTATAATAATTGTAAGAAAATTTAAAACTTTGAAACGAAGGGGAGTTATGAATGACTGAGAAGGTTTGGCTTTCCCAATACCCGAAAGAAATACCTCACAGCATGACTTACGAAAATATACCTGTTCAAAGCTTTTTAACGAATGCGTATGAGCATAGCCCTACTAAAGTAGCGATTCATTTTATGGGGAGAGACGTTACGTATAAAGAACTATATGAATCGTCCTTAAAGTTTGCCAATTACTTACGTCGACTAGGGATAGAAAAAGGGGATCGAGTTGCTATTATGCTTCCGAATTGTCCTCAATCTGTTATTGCCTATTATGGTACGTTATTTGCAGGAGGTATCGTTGTCCAAACAAATCCTCTCTATACTGAACGGGAGCTTCAATATCAATTGGCCGACTCAGGAGCAAAAGTCATTTTAGCAATGGATATTTTGTATCCACGTATTACAAAGGTGTTAAAAGAAACTGAAATTGAAAACGTTATCATTACGGCTATTAAAGATTATTTGCCATTCCCTAAAAATCTCGTCTATCCTTTCATTCAGAAAAAACAATATGGCTTCCACGTGAAAGTAGAACATAAAGGACTCACCCATGTATTTACGGAAGTTTTACGCACGAGTGAGGCAACACCGATCGAAATGGAATTTGATATCGAGGAAGATTTAGCCCTACTGCAATATACGGGTGGTACAACGGGAACGCCAAAAGGAGTTATGCTCACCCATAAAAATTTAATTGCCAATGCGAAAATGTGTGATGTTTGGATGTACCAATGTAAGGCGGGAGAAGAAGTTATATTAGGTGTCCTGCCATTTTTCCACGTTTATGGTATGACGACGGTTTTACTATTATCGGTTTTAAAAGGCAACAAAATGGTTTTATTACCAAAGTTTGATGTGGAGCAAACATTAAAAGCAATTGAAAAACAGAAGGCAACTTTATTCCCTGGTGCACCAACGATGTATATTGGAATTTTGAATTATCAAGATTTAGAAAAATATAATTTATCTTCTATAAAAGCTTGTTTAAGTGGTTCTGCACCATTACCAGCCGAAGTGCAAGAGAAATTCGAAAAGTTAACGGGTGGAAAGTTAGTTGAAGGCTACGGTTTAACCGAAACATCGCCAGTTACCCATGCAAACTTTATTTGGGATAAACGGGTAAAAGGTTCTATTGGTGTTCCTTGGCCAGATACAGAGGCAGCTATTATCCGCTCATCAGATGGAGAATTACTACCTCCTGGGGAAGTCGGAGAAATAGCAATAAAAGGACCACAAGTAATGAAAGGATATTGGAATCGTCAAGAAGATACGGCGATGAGTTTCGTAAATGGATGGTTTTTAACGGGAGATATAGGTTATATGGACAACGATGGCTATTTCTACGTCGTTGATCGGAAGAAAGATATTATTATCGCAGGTGGATTTAATATTTATCCTCGTGAAGTAGAAGAAGTACTTTATGAACACGAAGCGATTCAAGAATGTGTTGTAGCAGGTATACCAGATGCGTATCGTGGAGAAACAGTGAAGGCTTATATTGTTTTACGAGAAGGGAAAAACGTCACAGAGGAAGAATTAAATAAATATTGTCGTGAACATTTGGCAGCTTTTAAAGTACCGAGACAATATGAATTCCGTAAAGAATTACCGAAAACGACAGTCGGAAAAATATTAAGACGTTCATTAGTTGAAGAAGAAAAATTAAAAATGGCGGAATTACAAGCGAAATAAATGAATAGGTTTTATTGACAGAAAGTTTTATAAATTATAATATAAAAATATGAATGAATAGTCATTCATATTTTTGTATTTTTGGTGGTGACAACATGAAACGAGATAAACCCAAATATAAACAAATCATTGATGCTGCCGTTATTGCAATCGCTGAAAACGGCTATCATCAAGCCCAAGTTTCAAAGATTGCGAAACAAGCAGGCGTTGCAGACGGAACAATCTATTTATATTTTAAAAATAAGGAAGATATTTTGATTTCTGTCTTTCGTGAGAAAATGGGTGTTTTCGTTGAGAATTTACGCGAGATTATTGAAAATGGGGAATCTTCAACAGAGAAATTGTCTCAGATGATCGATAATCATTTTAACGTTTTAGCAAATGATCGCCACCTTGCAACTGTCACGCAATTAGAGTTAAGGCAGTCAAACAAAGATCTCCGGTTAAAAATTAACTCGATTTTAAAAGAGTATTTAAAACTGCTTGATGAGATTTTAGTGGAAGGAATGCTAAAAGGGGAGTTTAACTCGACGATGGATGTTCGAATTGCTCGCCAAATGGTATTTGGAACGATTGATGAAACCATTACAACTTGGGTCATGAATGAGTTCCGATACGATTTAATCGAAACAGCACCGAAAGTAAGACAATTGCTGTTAAACGGTTTAAAAGGTTAACGATGTTTCAGTAGGGGTAATGGCCGATTAAATATAAACGTACAATGAACTGAAGCATATTTGTTACAAAGGGAGTGGGAGAATGGAATTTCTAACTTGGAAAGTTGAAGAAGGGGTAGCAATTGTTACAATTCAACGACCACCTGCCAATGCATTATCAAAGGGCTTAATTCATGAAGTCGATGAAATGTTAAGCGCTGTTGAACACGATGATGCGATTCGTGTCATTGTTCTTCACGGTGAGGGACGTTTCTTCTCTGCCGGTGCAGACATTAAAGAATTTACCGAAGTATCTTCAGGAGAAGAGTTTTCAAAACTTGCTAGCAATGGACAACAAGTATTTGAACGTTTAGAATCGTTCTCCAAACCTGTTATCGCAGCCATTCACGGCGCTGCGTTAGGCGGTGGATTAGAGCTTGCTATGGCCTGTCATATTCGATATGTAGCTGAAGATGCAAAGCTTGGGTTACCAGAATTGCAGCTTGGTTTAATTCCAGGTTTTGCTGGAACACAACGTCTACCACGCTATGTTGGAGTAGCAAAAGCAGCGGAAATGCTCTTTACAAGTGAGCCAATTACTGGTGTTGAGGCAGTCCAATGGGGGTTAGCAACTCGAAGCTTCCCTGTGGATGACTTATTATCCAACACGATTGAGATTGCTAAAAAAATAGCTACGAAAAGTCCGATTGCCTTAAAGGCAACGATTGATATGTTGCAATATAGTAAACATAAAGGCTTTTATGATGGTGTTCAAGCAGAATCTGCAAGTTTTGGTTCCGTGTTTAATTCAGAAGATGCAAAAGAAGGAATACAAGCATTTATTGAAAAACGCAAACCAACTTTTTCAGGTAAGTAATTTCTTTAAATAATAAAAAATGGGTTGTGAATTCAGCCTGATAATCGCATTTAGGAGGTTAGGGAAATGAACATTTTTGTACTAGTAAAACGCACGTTTGACACTGAAGAAAAAATTGTCATTGCCAATGGGAAAATTCAAGATGATGGGGCAGAATTTATCATCAATCCTTATGATGAATATGCCATCGAAGAGGCAATCCAATTGCGCGATGCAAATGGCGGTAAAGTAACCGTAGTGACAATCGGTGGCGAAGATGCTGAAAAGCAACTAAGAACTGCTTTGGCAATGGGTGCTGATGAAGCAGTCCTTATTAATACAGAAGATGATTTAGATGAATTAGATCAATATTCTACTGCAGTTATTCTAGCAGAATATTTAAAAGATAAAGAGGTTGACTTAATTTTAGCTGGTAATGTGGCAATTGATGGGGGAACTGGTCAAGTCGGTCCTCGCGTTGCCGATTTACTAGGTATTAACTATGTAACAACGATTACAGATTTAGAGATTGATGGGACAAATGTGAAAATTGTTCGTGATATCGAAGGAGATTCAGAGATTATTGAAACTTCCTTACCGTTGTTAGTAACAGCTCAACAAGGGTTAAATGAACCTCGTTATCCATCTTTACCAGGGATTATGAAGGCGAAGAAAAAACCACTTGCAGAGTTGGAACTGGATGATTTAGACATTGATGAAGACGATGTAGAAGTAAAAGTGGAGACAGTAGATATTTATTTACCGCCTCA
Source organism: Lysinibacillus halotolerans (assembly GCF_003711845.1). GTDB lineage: Bacteria > Bacillota > Bacilli > Bacillales_A > Planococcaceae > Ureibacillus > Ureibacillus halotolerans. The sequence goes on along the minus strand of NZ_RHLQ01000087.1, from coordinate 1,898 downwards.
AAAAGCAGCTGGTCGTGTTTTAGAAGGTGAGCTTGCAGATCAAGTAAAAGAGCTTGTGAACTTACTTCATTCAGAAGCAAAAGTAGTCTAAAAATACAAAGACGGTATCGGAGGGATCATCATATGGCAAACAAAGTGTTAGTGTTAGGCGAAGTTCGAGATGGTGTTTTACGTAATGTATCTTTTGAGGCAATTGCAGCGGCAAAACAAATTGCTGACGGCGCTGAAGTTGTAGGGGTACTTTTAGGAGAAAGCGTTACTTCATTAGCTAGTGAATTAATCGCTTATGGTGCAGACCGAGTAGTTACAGTAGAGCATCCACATTTAAAATCTTATACTTCTGATGGGTATAGCCAAGCCTTTTTAGCAGTATACGAGGAAGAAAAACCTGAAGCGATTGTTTTTGGACATACATCTCTAGGTAAAGATTTATCACCTAAAATTGCATCGAAATTACAATCAGGTTTAATTTCCGATGTTACAGAAATCGAAGGTTCTGGAGAGGATGCTTTATTCATCCGTCCTATCTATTCTGGTAAAGCCTTTGAAAAAGTAAAAATTAAAGATGGTATTGTCTTTGTGACGATTCGTCCAAATAACATCGCTCCTTTAGAAAAAGATGCAAGTCGTACAGGTGATGTTGCAACCCTAACTGTAGACATTCAAAATTTACGTACAATCATTAAAGAAGTAGTGCGTAAAGCTTCTACAGGTGTTGATTTATCAGAAGCAAAGGTAGTTGTGGCAGGTGGACGCGGAGTAAAATCGGCGGAAGGTTTTGAACCGTTACAACAATTAGCTGATGTACTTGGCGGTGCAGTCGGCGCTTCTCGTGGAGCATGTGATGCAGATTATTGTGATTATTCACTACAAATTGGTCAAACTGGTAAAGTGGTGACACCGGATCTTTATATTGCTTGCGGTATTTCAGGTGCGATTCAACATTTAGCCGGTATGTCTAATTCAAAAGTGATTGTAGCAATTAATAAAGACCCAGAAGCTAACATTTTCAAAGTAGCTGACTACGGAATTGTTGGTGACTTATTCGAAGTCGTTCCAATGTTAGTGGAAGAATTTAAAGCGTTAAAAGTAAATTCTTAATGGATAATTTGTTAAAAACCTTGCCAAAATACAGGTAAGGTTTTTCTTTATGAATAGCTTTACGAATGTCTATTTATTTAGCATTCTAAAAAAATTGTAAATTTTATATTTCAATTTGAGTTCACTTTACTGTTCCTATTTTTTCTATCGTGCTATACTACATTCAGATGTTAGTTTAAGGAGGCTATTTAAATGGCAATTGTTCATGTAACAGATCAAAACTTTTCAGAAGAAATCGCTTCAGGCGTTGTTTTAGTTGATTTTTGGGCTACTTGGTGTGGACCATGTAAAATGATCGCTCCTGTTTTAGAAGAAATCGATGCTGAAATCGGAGATCAAGTAAAAATCGCAAAACTTGATGTAGATAACAACCAAGCTACTGCTGCGGAATATCAAGTAATGTCTATCCCAACTTTATTATTATTCAAAGATGGCGAATTAAAAGGCAAAACTGTTGGATTCCAACCAAAAGAAGCATTAGTTGAGTTCATTAACAACCACAAATAATATACTTGTCCCAAAGGTTTTCATCTTTGGGACATTTCTTTTGAAAACAAAAAGGTATGTCAGAAAAGACATCCTATCCTTTAAAAATCTGCTTACTTTCCACGGTTATTAGCATAATGCTGTTTCCAAAGGAGTCGCGCAGATTTTTTCATTTTTATTAAATCCCTTTTTGGCTCTAAAATATTTGTTGGGGTACAGATAAAATTCAGAAAAAATAAACACGCAATCTCCTAATTTTGTTAGACTTTGTTTAGACCAATAAACAAAACAAAAGGGAGATGCGTGTAATT
>NZ_RHLQ01000086.1 GCF_003711845.1 Lysinibacillus halotolerans | reverse complement strand
ATTACGTGATCAAATGACGAGTAGAGAATATATAGACCCATTTAAACGAGATTAAAGAACAAATACGGTTGACGGTCAATTAAAAAAGCCCCTTTAGGGGCAGTTAGTAAGGAGCCCTTATTTTTAATGGGTTTGTCCAATCAATAACAGTTCCTCTTTAAACGACTGTAGAGCTAGTTCTTGATTTACTTCCACCCCTAGCTCATGCAATACTTCCCCTACGCTTCGAATTGCTTGTTCTAGCATTTCCGCAGTTGTATTCCCCATATGACCAATGCGGAAAGCTTTGCCTGCTAAGTGGGCCAAAGCTCCAGCGACAATAATTCCTTTATGGGAAAGTAACGTTCGAAAAGCTACATCATCTACCCCTTCAGGATATAAAATACAACTTAAAGTAGGGGCTGACACTTCTTCATTAGCTAAAGGTTTCATACCGAACGTACGTAGGGCAGCACGTATCCCTCGCCCAAAAGCAATATGACGTTGCTCCCTTTGTTTTATTCCTTCTTCTAGCACTATATCCATTGCCTTTTGGTATGCATAAATTAAGTTTACTGGTGGCGTTGCGAAATATTTCGATGGATCTTGCATAATAGGGATCCAATTCTTTATATCACAATAGTAGGCAGCTACTTCGCCTAAGGCATCCCTTGCTTTTAAGGCTGTTTGATTGAAAGCTATGATCGCAAGACCCGGTGGAATACCAATCGCTTTTTGGGATCCAGTTAATACAATATCAATCTTATATTCTGCATTTCCACCATAAGACTTACTCATATTCTCATCAAGGGCAGCCGTAGCAACTACTCCATCCAATATAACTAAGGCACCTGTTTTTTTAATTAATGGTACGAGGATGTCTAAGTCTGAAAGAACCCCCGTCGAAGTATCTGCATGCGTAATTGTTACCGCTTTATATTCTTTTTGTGTCAATGTTTCCTCTACAAGTAATGGATCCACTTGCTTGCCCCACTCTGCTTGCAACACATCTACTTCAATTCCATAAGCTTTTGCTAAAGGTTTAAATCGATCACCAAAATAACCATGGCTTATTACAAGTAGTCTTTCTCCTTTTCCAATCGTATTAACGATTGCCATTTCCATTGCCAAAGTTCCTGATCCTGCAACAATAAATACTTCCCCATCGGTTTGAAGCAACTGTTTCGTCTGTTCAATAGCATTTTTATAAATTGCTACAAACCGAGGATCCGTATGTCCCCTAGTTTCATTCGCTAAAGCATCATAAATCTCATCTATAACCGGTGTTGGTCCTGGCACTAAAAGCAATTCCTTATTTTTCATGTGACACCTTCCCTTTATGTACGTTTTTCTATCCTTAACCTTTTCTCCAATAATCGATGATTTCCCTTCTTTAAAACAAAAAGAATGTCTTACTAGCTATTACACTAGTAAGACACCCATCCCCATGTCGAACAATTAATTTATATATAATCCCCTTAGAACGAAGGAATAAATAAAGGAGGCAACCTTTTCATCCCTTTTGTAAATTAGCTTATTTTTTCATAACCCGGTAAAGTTAGAAATTCAATAAACTCGTCTTGCTCGATTAAAGTTTTAAACAGTTCCGCCGCCTCTTCGTAACGACCACTGTTATAAGCCTGTTTCCCAACAGCTTCTTTAATTTTTGCAAGCTCTTCATTTAATACTTCCAGTGTTAACTCCAATGTCACTTTACGTCCATCTTCTAAAATTCCCTTTTCATGACGAATCCATTGCCATACTTGGGTACGGGAAATCTCAGCAGTTGCTGCATCTTCCATTAAATTATTAATAGGTGCAGCACCATTTCCTCGTAACCATGATGCAATATATTGTACACCTACACTACAATTGATACGAAGACCTTCTTCTGTAATTGTACCTTTTGGTACGGCAACAAGATCCTCTGCCGTTACTTTAACATCTTCACGTTTTTTATCAATTTGATTCGGTGTTTTCATAATCGCATCGAATTGTTCCATGGCAACCGGAACTAACCCTGGATGAGCAACCCAAGTACCATCATGACCATCCGTTGCTTCACGACGTTTATCTTCCGCAACTTTTGCAAAGGCAAGTTTATTCGCCTCTTCGTCATTTTTCACCGGAATTTGGGCTGCCATACCGCCCATCGCAGGGGCATTCCGTTTATGGCAAGTTTGAATACATAAGGATGTATAAGCCTTCATAAACGGAACGGTCATTGTTACTTGACCACGGTCTGGCAAAACAACATCCGGCTGATTTCGTAATCGTTTAATAAAGCTGAAAATATAATCCCAACGACCACAATTTAGTCCTGCTGAATGCTCCCGCAGTTCATATAAAATTTCATCCATTTCAAAGGCAGCAACGATTGTTTCAATTAATACAGTTGCTTTAATTGTACCTTGTGGAATATTTAAATATTGTTGGGCATAAACAAACACATCGTTCCAAAGTCTTGCCTCTAAATGACTTTCAAGCTTCGGTAAGTAAAAGTATGGACCGGATCCGTTAGCCAATAATTCTTTTACGTTATGGAAGAAATACAAGCCAAAGTCAAAGAAGCTACCGGACATAGGTTCCCCATCAACGAGTACATTTTTTTCAAGTAAATGCAAACCACGCGGCCGAACTAAAAGAACAGCGGTTTGTTCATTAAGTTTATACGTTTTCCCATTCGATTCTTGGGTAAACTCAATAGTACGACGGACGGAATCCCGCATATTAATTTGACCAGCAATCATGTTTTCCCATGTTGGCGTCGATGCATCTTCAAAACATGCCATAAACATTTTGGCACCAGAGTTTAATGCATTAATAACCATTTTGCGGTCTACTGCCGGCCCAGTAATTTCTACACGACGATCTTGTAAATCTTTTGGAAGGGGGGCAATTGTCCAATCTCCTTGACGAATTTCCTCTGTTTCTCGTAAAAATTCTAGTTGCTCACCCCCATCAAGTCGCTTTTGCCTTTCATTCCGTTTTTCTAATAATTCCTTTCGTCGCCCATTAAACTTATCATGAAGTGAAACAATGAATTCAAGTGCCTCAGGCGTTAAAATTTCCTTTGCTTGTTCTGTTAGTTCCCCAACAATTTTAAGCTTTTGTGATGTTGCCTGTTCCATTTTCAAAATCCCCACCCTTATATAAATAACATTATTCAAATCATGCCTAGGCAAATTTCAAACATTCGTATTATACGAATTGTTCTGCTTCTGTAGATCCCGCCATTGCAGTTGTTGACGATGTACCACCAGAAATTGTTTGTGACACTTCATCAAAGTAACCAGTACCTACTTCACGTTGATGTTTTGTAGCTGTATAGCCCTTCGCTTCTAAATCAAACTCCGCCTGTTGAAGTTTTGAGTATGCAGCCATACCATTATCTTTATAGTCTAATGCAAGTTCAAACATCGATTTATTAAGTGAATGGAAACCAGCTAATGTAACGAATTGGAATTTATAGCCCATTTTCGCAATCTCGCGTTGGAATTCTGCAATTTCTTTATCTGACAGTTTCGCTTTCCAGTTAAAGGAAGGTGAACAGTTGTAAGCTAACATTTTACCTGGGAATTTCGCATGAATCCCTTCTGCAAATTGACGAGCTTCTTCTAAAGATGGATTGGAAGTTTCACACCAAATTAAATCCGCATACGGTGCGTACGCTAAACCGCGGGCAATTGCTTGCTTAATGCCTGCTTTCGTACGGAAGAATCCTTCTGGCGTACGTTCCCCTGTAATAAATTCTGCATCTCGAGGGTCAATATCACTAGTTACCATGTCCGCAGCATCGGCATCTGTACGTGCAATTAAAATTGTATCTACTCCCATTACGTCCATTGCAAGACGAGCAGCAATCAAATTACGAACAGCGTTTTGAGTAGGAAGTAATACTTTCCCGCCAAGGTGACCGCATTTTTTCTCAGAAGCAAGCTGGTCCTCTAAATGAACGCCAGCAGCACCCGCTTCAACCATTGATTTTACAAGTTCGAACACATTTAAAGGTCCGCCGAATCCAGCCTCTGCATCTGCAACAATTGGTGCAAACCAGTCGAAGCCATCATTTCGCCCTTCTGCATGATCAATTTGATCTGCTCTTTGTAACGCTTGATTAATACGTTTTATAACTTGAGGCACTGAGTTAGCTGGATATAATGATTGGTCAGGGTACATTTGGCCAGCAAGGTTCGCATCTGCAGCTACTTGCCATCCAGATAAATAAATCGCTTTCAAACCAGCCTTTACTTGTTGTACCGCTTGGTTACCAGTTAACGCACCTAAAGCATTAATAAAGTCTTCTTCATGCAATGACTTCCAAAGACGAGCCGCACCTCTTTTGGCTAAAGTTTGTTCAACTACTACAGAACCTTGTAATTTTACAACTTCTTCAGCAGTATATGTTCTTTCAATCCCTTTCCAGCGTGGGTTTTCTGCCCAATCCTTTTTTATAGCTTCAATTTTTTCTTGTCTTGTTGACATGAATATTCACACCTTCCCCTTTGTTTAAATACAATCTGTTAAAAATTTTTTGAATTTACTGTTCCATAACAGAAGTATTTGATGTAAATTAATATATAACAGAGTATTTTATTTTTCATTATTTTCTGACGAAACCTTTAGAATTTGGGATGAACTGGTATTAATTCGTGATGAAGTATTTAGATTTAGTTATAACACTTAGGGGGATTCTAAATATGAAAATAGGAAATTTGAATGTATCTAAAGAGGGCTTAGAGCAATTCAAACTTATTTTAGAAGATTGGCTACCAAAGGATGCATCTTTAGCCATTGCAACGGATAATACGTATATTTACTATTGTCCTAGCATTCATCATATTCATTTAAAAACGGGGGAATATGTTCATCCAGATAGCATTGCCGCACAAGTCCTGAAGCATCGTAAAAAAACTGAATTGGTACTTGATGCGTCCACCCTTGGAGTACCCTATTATACAATGGGATATCCTATTACGATTGATCAACAAGACGCTGCCTTAATTATTATTTTGCCTTCCACATATTTTCCGGAAAAACAACAATCCTTTAAATTTTTAACTGGGAAACGAGATGAAGATTGGACTCCTATCCCCGTTAAGCAAATATCCTATATTGAAAGTCTGCAAAAACGAACTTGGTTTTACACCGACAATGAACAATTTAAATCAAATATGACATTAAAGGAACTCCAAACTAAACTTCCAGAATATTTTTTGCGCATTCATCGATCCTATATATTAAATATTTACTATATAAAAAAAATCTCTCGAGACTTAACGTCAAACTTTGTTGTTGAACTTAAAAATGGAGAAGAACTACCCGTTAGTCAGTCTTATATCCATGATTTGAGAAGAGCACTAGAGTTTTAATCTTTTTATAAATATAATTTTGTTAAAATTTAGTAACTACCATCTTTGTAGATGACATCGAATCGTTTATAATTACTATTAACTTAATTGGAGAAGAGGCGATGTCATGAAAATAAAAGATATTTATAGTGATCTCCCAATATTGGAAACAGAACGTCTAATCCTTCGAAAAATAACTCTCGATGACTTAGAAGAAATGTTTCATTATTGTTCTAATGATGAAGTTACAAAATATTTAGTGTGGGATACACACAAAACGATTGAAGATACGAAAGCCTTTATCGACTTCTCATTAAAAAGATATAAAGCTCATCAACTTTCTCCTTGGGGCATCGTAGACAAAGAAAATAAAAAATTCATTGGAACCATCGATTTTATAACATGGGACACAAAACATAAAACAGCTGAAATCGGATATGCCCTTTCTCATGAACATTGGGGGAAAGGGATGATGACGGAAGCAGCAAAGCAAGTGATTTCTTTCGGCTTTGAACATATGGACCTTACTCGTATTCAAGCACGATGTTTTGTAGAAAATTTTGGTTCAGAGCGGGTTATGCAAAAATCGGGCATGACTTTTGAGGGCATCCTCAGAAAATCGATGTTTGTTAAAGGAGAACATAAAGATTTAAAAATTTACTCCATATTAAAGGAAGAGCATGAACAAAATTAAGTTTAAAGAGACCACTGAATTTTCAGTGGTCTTTGTTGCCTAGCAACGTCCTACTCTCACAGGGGGTACCCCTCAACTACCATCGGCGCTTTCTGCGAAGCACGATGACAAGTCGGAAAACTGCGTCATCTGCGTCAGTCCGATGCTCATGTACCAAGTACACTGCGCTTCGGGCCTCCTTGATTCCTTGTTTTCCTCGGTCCTCCCACTTCTCGAGTTTTTTTTCTGTACCTTTGTTTGTTTTTAAACGCGCCGACCAAGCCTTCGGCTTTTGTATGTTGGGGGCTGACTTTTTGGATATAAAAAAGACCACTGAATCTCAGTGGTCTCTATTTGCCTAGCAACGTCCTACTCTCACAGGGGGTACCCCTCAACTACCATCGACGCTTTCTGCGAAGCGCGATGACACGTCGGAAAACTGCGTCATCTGCGTCAGTCCGATGCTCATGTACCA
>NZ_RHLQ01000085.1 GCF_003711845.1 Lysinibacillus halotolerans | reverse complement strand
AACGAGATTAAAGAACAAATACGGTTGACGGTCAATTAAAAAAGCCCCTTTAGGGGCAGTTAGTAAGGAGCCCTTATAGGGCGTTACTAAAACCGCCTGTTTTACAGGCGGATATTTATTAATTCAGAAAGCACTTTGCAACCCATTTAAAAAAGTAACCAATCGGGCTAGATTGTTTCCAAAATGCATCCATTTATAATAACCATCCAATAGGAAATACTGTATAAACCGAAGATAAATTGGAGGACAGTATTATGCCTGAATTGCCGGAGATGGAAACATATAAATCATTACTAGGGTCATTGATAGGTGGGCAAAAAATTTCAGATGTTGAGATTGGACGGGAAAAATCGATTAACGTACCAGTTGAACGGTTTATTGCACAAGTTTCAAATCAAACGATAAAAACGATTACGAGAAGAGCGAAGTATTTAATTTTCCAATTACAGGATGATTCGTGTTTACTGTTACATTTAATGCTTGGTGGATGGATGTTTTTTGGTAAAGAGGAAGATAAACCAGACAGAACAATTCAAGTAAAATTATCTTTTGGAGAACAACATTTATATTTTATTGGACTGCGTTTAGGTTACTTGCATCTTTTATCACCAGAAGAGATAAAGAAAGAGTTTGAAAAACTAGGACTAGAAGTACTTGATCCCGATTTCACATTGGATACCTTTCAACAGCTAATGGAAAAAAGAAAGGGAATGATAAAAACAACATTAATCAATCAAGAAGTGCTAGCTGGAATAGGGAATGCATATTCTGATGAAATTCTTTGGCATGCAGGGATTCGCCCAGATAAAAAAATCAATGTGCTAGACGAGCAACAATTAACTCGGGTTTATCAGTCGATTCAGTTTATTTTTAAAAAAGGAATCGAACAAGGTGGTTATATGGAAAACCCACTATATAAGGGAGATAACAAAACAGGAGGTTACCAATTCTATGTTTATGATCAAGAAGGTAATGCATGTTCCCGTTGCCATACCCCCATTTTAAAAGAAGAAATTTCTAATCGGAAAACTTTCTTTTGCCCTAATTGCCAAAAATAAAGTGAATTTTATATAAGCTTATGAATATGAAGACTTAAAACGCTTCCTAGCTTTACAACATTCATGTGTTGCCAAAGACGGTCCGCATATGATGAAGCAGTTTCGTGCTGGAACTAGCACAAATTGACATACGGTGTATCAGTTGGTAGTATGTGTAGTAACAAACTGAATAGTAAATATTGCGGGGGGACTCTTCGGAGTTGAGAAGGTTAAAACCTGACTCTTTGAACCTGTCAGTTAACACTGGTGTAGGGAAGCGATTCATTAGATTTATAAGCAATAATTTGAATTGTGCTTTCCCATTTTTATTTAATGGGAGAGCATTTTTTTATTATATAGAGCCTAAGTGAATTCATACCTTAATCCCCTGTTTTGTTGATCTATTCGTTCGTATAAAGAATGGAAATAGAGAGGTGTTTGCAAAGTGGTTAACAAGCAAGAGATTCAAAGTAAAATGATGCAGGCGGTTGAAGCGGTAAGAGGGACGAATCCGATGGCAGGTTCGATTACGAACACTGTAACGATTAATCTTGTAGCAAATGCACAGCTTGCTGTTGGTGGATCTGCCGCTATGGTGTACTTGCCAGATGAGGCGGAGTTTTTGGCAAAAGCTGGCGGAGCTATGTGTATCAACGTGGGAACGTTGTTACCGATTTATGAGGAGACGTTACCTTATGTAGCGAAGGTGTTGCATGAAACAGGAAAGCCATGGGTTTTAGATCCCGTTGCTGTCGGTATTGGTTCACTTAGAACAAAACTTTTACAACAATTTAAGGCATATAAGCCAACAATTATTAGAGGGAATGCTTCGGAAATTATCGCATTAGCTGGTTTATGGGGATTAGATGGAGGTACAGAACAATCGAATGTTCGTGGTGTTGATTCTACTGATTCAGTAAGTGGGGCTAAAGTAGCAGCTATTGCGCTTGCTAAGTGGACAGGAGGCGCTGTTGCTGTCTCAGGTGAAACGGATTTAGTAACAGACGGCTCAATCATGGCTGTCTCCTATGGAGGCTCTCACTTTATGGAGAAAATTACGGGGGCAGGTTGTTCGTTAGGTGGAGTAGCAGCTGTCTACGCTACAGCAACATCACCATTCATTGCGGCACTTACCGCCACTACGGTGTACAATGTAGCCGGTAAACGGGCTGAACTTAAAGTGGATGGTCCAGGAAGTTTCCAAGTTCAGTTTATAGATGAATTATATAAAACAACGGCGGAAGACATTGCGAACAATTCATTGGATATAGAGGAGGTTTCATTTTTATGAATACATTAGTTGCAGTAGCTATTGCGCCTTTTGGAGTAGGCGATGAATTGGCAGAGGAAGTCGCAGAAGTTGTGAAAGTGATTCGGGAGTCAGGATTACCAAATCGAACGACATCGATGTTTACGGAGATTGAGGGCGAATGGGACGAAGTAATGAAAGTAGTGAAAGAGGCGACATTTGTCCTTGCGGAGAAGGGAATTCGAACGGAAGTAGTGTTAAAAGCAGATATTCGACCAGGATATACAAATACGATCAATACGAAAGTAGATAAAGTAAATGATATTTTAGGAGGATAAAATGAGTATTGTAAAAAAACTTGATATTTCCAAATACTTAGTGATAGGTCCGGAAAATACGAAAGGTCGTCCAGTTGCCACAATTATTAAAGATGCGGTGAATGCAGGGTTTACTTGTATCCAAATTCGTTCCAAAGTTGCCTCTGCGAAGGAATTGATTCAGCTAACACGTCAAGCGGCAGAAGCCATTGAAGAAGCTGGAAAATCCAAAGAGGTTGCGCTCCTTGTAAATGACCGACTAGATATTGTTTTAGCTGCGAGAAAAGAAGGGATTAAAGTGGATGGTATTCATGTGGGACAAACAGATATACCAGTAGATGTTTGTCGTGAATATTTAGGTGAAGAGCTCATTGTCGGTTTATCAGCTCGGGCAGATGAATTATTTGAGTATATAAAAACAGCGGATGTTTCTCAACTTGATTATTTTGGTGTTGGACCATTACGCGAAACACAAACAAAACCTGATTGTGGACTTGGAAAAGATGGCAGGGTCATTACAAGAAGTTTTGATGATATCGCTAAAATCTCTGAGCTTAGTTCGATTCCGGTAGTCGTAGGCGGTGGTGTTAAGCTTGCTGATATACCTTCCCTTGCCCAAACAGGAGCGGATGGTTTCTTTGTTGTGTCAGCTGTGACGGAGGCTGATAATCCAAAACTAGAGGCAACAAAATTAGTGAATGCCTGGAACGATTATAAATCTAGGGAAAAGTGTTCGGTTAACTGAGTTATTAATATATGCCGATACTTGATGTTCTTAAAAGAAGACAAATGCCTATTTGGCGTTGTCTTCTTTTATGTTCCTTATTACAAATTAAGTGAGATAATATTTACATAATGGGAAATGTGAGGCTACCACAAGGAACTAAAAAAGATCTTATTAGTAGTTTAAATTACGAAAATCGCCGCATTACTACTTGCACTATTTTTATTGATTTATGTAAATAAATTTGTTGGAGAAGAGAGAAAATAAACTTAGTAAAGCAAAACTTCCACAGATAGTTTATAGGGGCATGTCTTTTTACAATGTCAACTTCTTCTCATTTTATATTGTTTACTAAAATTTTGACCCCAATATTTTTTGACAAACTAAATTGTCTGAGTGTATTGTCTTTGATAATAGGTTACTGAACATGATATAAGTGTAAAAGAAGTTTTTTACGATAAGTTTGATGTTTTATAGATAATGAGAGGATTTGAGTTTGAAGATGAAAGAAAATTTTTGGCTTGATTTACCGCGGCCATTTTTTGTACTTGCACCAATGGAAGATGTGACGGATGTTGTTTTTCGTCATGTCGTAAGTAAAGCAGGTAGACCGGATGTATTTTTTACGGAGTTTACAAATACGGAAAGCTATTGTCATCCAGAAGGAAAAAAAAGTGTGCGCGGGCGTTTGATTTTTACAGAGGACGAACAGCCAATTGTTGCACATATATGGGGGGATAAGCCCGAATATTTCCGTCAAATGAGTATTGGGATGGCCGAGTTAGGATTTAAAGGTATTGATATTAATATGGGTTGTCCTGTACCGAATGTTGCCTCTAGAGGAAAGGGAAGTGGCCTTATACTTCGACCAGATGTAGCTGCTGAAATTATTCAAGCAGCAAAAGCAGGAGGACTTCCAGTAAGTGTGAAAACAAGACTTGGCTATACAGAAATAGATGAGTGGAAGGAATGGCTAACGCATATTTTAAAACAGGATATCGCTAATCTTTCCATCCATTTACGTACTAGAAAAGAAATGAGCGCTGTAGATGCCCATTGGGAACTAATTCCGGAAATTAAAAAGTTACGAGATGAAGTGGCACCAAATACGTTGCTCACAATTAATGGAGATATTCCTGACCGTCAAACAGGTCTGAAGCTCGTAGAACAGTACGGTGTGGATGGCGTAATGATCGGACGGGGGATTTTTAAAAATCCTTTCGCTTTTGAAAAAGAGCCGAAAGAGCATAGTAGTAAGGAGTACTTAGACCTTTTAAGATTGCAGCTTGATCTACATGATCAATATAAAGAAGAATTGCCACGTCCAGTGACAGGGCTTCATCGATTCTTCAAAATTTATGTCAAAGGATTCCGTGGTGCAGGCGAACTCAGAAATCAATTAATGAACACAAAAACAACGGATGAAGTACGTGCATTACTTGATCATTTTGAAGCGAACCAAATAGATTGATGCAGAGAGTAAATGAGCTCACCTATAAGTAAAAGAAAACAACAGTCTAATTGGCTGTTGTTTTTTTCTTTGAAAGGGGAATTTTTATGTTAACTAAAATATAAAATAGGTTGACGTAATGATACTGTTTCAATATACTATTTCTAAAATTGGATATAGGGAGGTATATGATGACTGCTACTATCACTAGAACAAATAATCATTCACGCACTTTACGTATGGTACAAATTGCAATGTTTTCCGTATTGATGATGATCGGTGCCAACATTTCCTCATTTTTGATTATCGGTGGTGTACCAATTACCCTTCAGACATTCTTTGCGATAATAGCCGGAATTTTATTGGGTAGTCGCACAGGAGCTGTTGCTATGCTTTTTTATCTTTTTATTGGACTAGCTGGCTTACCGGTATTCGCCAAGTTTTTAGGAGGTATAGATTCACTCGTTACACCTACTTTTGGGTTTATTCTTTCATATGTTATCGTTGCTTACATAGTTGGAGCAATCGTTCGGAAGTTTCCTACAACAAAAGGATTTGTAATTGCTGCATTGGCTGGAACAGCTATAAATTATTTCATAGGGACCAATTGGATGTATGTTGCATATAAGTTATGGTTTGAAGCACCGACAAACTTTACTTATCAAATGGCTTGGGCATGGATGATGGTCCCATTACCAAAAGATATAATTTTAGCTATCTTTGCCGGAATATTCGGCTATCGACTAAAGCCAATTGTACAAAAGTATAAGAAATGATGTTTAGCAAAAAGGGGAGGATCAAATGCTTATTCATGGCCATGAAATAAAAGGGAAAGGCATCGATAAAGAAACACGGTGTTTGCATTATCATTCTGAAATTGATCGAATTGCAATTAAATTTTACTGTTGCGATACATATTTTCCGTGCTTCTCCTGTCATGAAGAAGTAGGTTGCACCCATCCACAAGTTTGGCCGAAAAATCAATTTCACCAAAAGGCCGTGTTATGCGGGGCATGTGGATATGAACTTACTATTAATGAATATTTATCTTGCAATTCTACATGTCCAACCTGCAAAAGTGCATTTAATCCAGGTTGCAACATTCATCAACATTTATATTTTGAAGTGTGAATATTGCCGCACATACTTTGAAAATCTAGCAGACCAAGTTCCGTTTCATCATATGGAACTTGGTTTACTACGAAGAATCCCATTTTTCATAAGTGATTTTGTAACTTTGTCCTCTAAATGTTATTAATTGTTTCTCCATCATTTCAAGTGAATCATGTTGTTCAGCAACTATTTAATAGGTAAAGATTCCTGAAAGAGTTCCTCTATTAGTTTGCAATTTGCCTATCTTTTATATGGGGTTTTATACTATTTATAATGGATGAACGAAGGTAAATGGTTTTCAAACAAAAGAATAATGGAGAGGGGTGCTCTTATTATGACAAAGGGTAATATCAATCCTAAAGTGGATGAATTTCTAAATAAAGCTGAAAAATGGAAGGCTGAATTTGAAGAGTTAAGAGCGATTGTTCTTGAATGTGGGCTAACTGAGGAATTTAAGTGGATGCATCCTTGTTATACTTATAAGAAAAAGAATATTGTATTAATACACGGATTTAAAGAATATTGTGCATTGCTGTTTCACAAAGGCGCTCTATTAAAAGATAATCATGGGATTTTGATCCAACAAACAGAGAATGTACAAGCAGCCCGTCAGATTCGATTTACGGATGTCCAAGAGATTGTTGAGATGGAAAATATTATAAAAGAGTACATTCATGAAGCTATTGAAGTTGAAAAAGCTGGTTTGGAAGTGGAGTACAAAAAAGATACGGAATACGTCATTCCAGAAGAATTTCAAGTGAAATTAGATGAAAATTTCGACTTGAAAACTGCTTTTGAAGCACTAACTCCTGGGCGTCAAAGAGCATACATTTTTCACTTCTCCCAACCGAAACAATCGAAAACACGGGCGGCAAGGGTTGAAAAATATATCCCACAAATTTTGAATGGTAAAGGATTAAAGGATTGTACTTGTGGACTGTCTAAAAGAATGCCTAACTGTGATGGTTCCCACAAAGCTGTTCGTTAATCGAGTCTTCATTGCGTTCTTTCAACTCTTATTAAACAACGAATTCCTATTTTTGGAATTCGTTTTTATTAATTCTTTTAAAACCACGTGCTCTGCACGTGTGAAAATATACTTTTAGAGTGGTAATGGAGATGGAATTAAAAACTCCTCTCGATATAATGAAAATGGCCGTCAAACCAAATT
>NZ_RHLQ01000084.1 GCF_003711845.1 Lysinibacillus halotolerans | reverse complement strand
GAATGCGCATGTGATCCAAATCGTCGAAAACTATATAAAATATTATAACAATATCCGTATTCAAACGAAACTAAACAGCCAATCGCCGGTTAAATACCGTCAACTAACTGTAAAGTAGGGTATTTTCTTATTGTCTCAAAAATGATGGTCAGTACCAATGCTAAGAGAGCAGATTTTTTTATTTATTGGATTTGTATACTGTTTATCTTTTCTTTAAAATCATTTCAATTAGTTCGTCTCGATCGATTAAATACACGTCGTTTGTTTCGGCTAATTTCTCTGCTTGTCTTGTAAAATAGCTGTTCGTTATAACCCATGCTTCGGTCGCATCATACATTTTCAATGAACCGATAATTTCTTGTACAGCCTTTACACCAACAGAACCGGAATAGCGTTTAGCTTGGACGGCGATAATATCATCTCGATCTTCAAGAATTAAATCTGCACCGTAATCACTTGAAGCCTTTGTATAGGAAACTTTATATCCACGCTTTTGGAAGAGGTGACCTAAAAATTCCTCAAATTCTTCACCGGTCATTTCATCGATTTCCTTAATACCAGCTTTTCTTAATCTGGCATAACCCCGTGTCTTCCGCCAAATTTTAAAACTAATAATTAAGAGAAGAAAAAGGATTATCGCAAAAATTGCTCCATTAAACGTATTTGTATAGTACCATCCTAAATATCCAATAATCGCAAGGATGATAATGGGAAATATTCTAATTTGTTTTTTCTTTTTTTCTTTGCGCTTTCGCAAAATGGTTAACCCCTTTTATGTAACAATTTATATCATTGTAACATAAAAGGGGTACGTATGTTTGTATAGTGTGCTATAAATAGCGATCTTTTGCACTAATATAAGCAGAAATACATAAAACGATGGAAACGATAATAAATAAACCATTCGGTACATACCAACTATTGGCCATATCATGTAAAAATCCGAATAATACTGGTCCTATAGCTGCAAGTAAATAGCCAATTGATTGGGCAAATCCGGATATTTGGGCAGCCTCATAAGCGGTTTTTGTACGTAATGTAAATAACATGACGACGGTACCAAAGGACGCGCCTCCACCTAGTCCAATTAAGATCATCCATAGTATAGTGAAATTAGTAAATTCAAAAAATACGCCGAAAAAGCCTACAATATAAAACGAAGTGAAAAGGATAACGATGGGCCGTTGAGAGCGTAATTTCTCAGCAATGATAGGAATAAGGAATGTCATTGGAATTTGAGACATTTGCATTACAGAAGTCATCCATCCGGCTTTGTCTGCACTAAAGCCTTGGGAGATTAAAATTTCTGGTAACCAAGCAGCAGAACAGTAAAAAATAAGGGACTGTAAACCCATGGAAACAGCAATAGCCCATGCCAACGGAGATTTCCAAAGTTTGGTAGATTCACTCTTTGTTGTACCATTTTTAGAAATGTTATTTAAATCAACTTTTTCTCCACGGAGAAGGGGAATCCAAGTGATTAAAGTGATCAATGTTAAGACGATGGGACCAGCTAATGCACCTTGCCAACCGACGTTTGAATTTGCCGCAATTGGATTGCTAATGCCTAGGGCTACAGCTGCCGAAATATTCATTGAAACAGTGTAGATACCCGTTAATAAACCGATGTGAAAAGGAAATTTCATTTTAAAAAAACTTGGAAATAATACATTTCCAAAAGCGATTGCAACACCGATTAAAACGGTTCCGATAATTAAAAGGGATGTACTTCCAACGGAACGTAAAATAATACCAATGGTTAGTAATATGATGGAGTAAAATAAAGTCCATTCCATGCCGAATTTACGGGAAATGCGTGGAACAAAGGGTGAAACAAAGGCAAAGGCTAAAAGGGGAATAGTTGTCAAAAAGCCGGCCAATACATTGGATATCCCAAGACTATCCCGAATAAATGAAATAATAGGGCCAACCCCAGTTAAAGGTGTTCTTAATGTACTTGCGAAAAAAATAATTGCGACGACAAAAAGTATCGTATTGGTATGTAGTTTTTTTTCTCGATGGGAAATTTTATTTGTAGTCATTTTTGGACCCTCCAATATGTATGTGAAAATTCTACAAATTAGAAAATATAAATTTTTATGTTAAACTATGAAACGAGCTAATTTTTATCATACAACTTCTACCAGGTTTATGGTAGTGTGATGAAAGTTAAAAATGCCATCCTTAAGTGATGGCTGTTATTTTTTAAACATGTAAGTTTGTAATCGAATTATTGTACATACTGTATGTATGCGTATATTAAAGGAGATTTTCAACATGAGTGACAAAGAATCAAAACAAAATCAGCCTGAACTAAAAAGGGCTTTGAAAAGTCGTCATATAACCATGATTTCCCTTGGGGGAACTATCGGGACTGGCTTGTTTTTAGCAAGTGGAGCTTCCATAGCTCAAGCTGGTCCAGGTGGAGCGCTAATTGCATATGCTCTTATTGGTATAATGGTTTATTTCCTTATGACAAGTCTAGGGGAGATGGCCGCGTACATGCCGACATCTGGTTCATTTAGTACATATGCAACGGAATTTGTAGATCCGGCCTTCGGATTTGCCATGGGTTGGAATTATTGGTATAACTGGGCGATAACAATTGCAGCGGAAATCTCCGCCGTAACCCTCATTATGAAATTTTGGTTTCCAAATAGTTCTTCCGCTCTTTGGACGGTACTTTTTATAATTATCATTTTAACTTTTAACTTATTATCCGTTAGAGCCTATGGTGAAAGTGAATATTGGTTTGCCATGATCAAAGTGGCAACGGTTATTGTCTTTATCGTTGTTTCGTTTTTAATGATTTTTGGCATTTTAGGTGGTCATGATCCATTAGGATTTGAAAACTTTTTTGTTGGAGATGCGCCTTTTAATGGTGGATTCCTTGCTATTTTCGGTATCTTTTTAGCGGCAGGATTCTCATTCCAAGGAACTGAACTTTTAGGAATTACTGCTGGGGAAACAGATGACCCTGGAAAAAACATTCCGATAGCTGTTCGTTCAGTTTTCTGGCGTATTTTACTTTTTTATATTTTAGCTATTCTTGCAATCGGATTATTAATTCCTTATACAGATTCACGCTTACTTTCTGAAGATGTGGCCGTGTCACCATTTACGTTAGTGTTCGATAAATTAGGAATTGCCTTCGCTGCTTCAGTGATGAATGCGATTATATTAACTGCCATGCTATCTGCGGGTAATTCAGGTCTTTATGCATCTTCACGTATGCTATGGCAGCTTGCAGTGGATGGAAAAGCGCCGAAAATTTTTGCAAAGTTAAGTAAGCGTGGTATTCCGGTTTATGCGTTGTTAGCTACGTTAGCAGTCGGTTGTTTAGCCTTTTTATCTTCTTTCTTTGGCGATGGTGCCGTATACATGTGGTTATTAAATGCTTCAGGTCTTTCCGGTTTTCTTGCTTGGATTGGGATTGCGATTAGTCATTATCGTTTCCGTAAGGCGTACCAATTACAAGGTCGTGATTTAAGTTTATTGCCATATAAAGCGAAGTTATACCCATTCGGACCTTTATTTGCACTTGTCGTTTGTATAATCGTTATAGTTGGACAAAATTACACTGCATTTATCGGTGGATCCATTGATTGGTATGGCGTAGCAGTTTCCTATATTGGGATACCTTTATTTTTAGCATTATGGATAGGATATAAAATCAAACATAAAACGAAGGTTGTCTCATTAAAGGATTACGATTTCGATAAATAAGAAAAATCGGCAAAATAATTTGCCGATTTTTTATTGTTTAAGGAATTAAAAATTACATCTTTAGGGAAAGACTTTCCTTGTTATAATGGACATAATAAACTAAAGTAGCGCTAAGTAAAGGATGTTGAGATATGTCAGTGTCGAAAGGATTTTTAAAAAAAATACAAAGTTGGGCAGTGGACAAAAAGTCCGATAGTATTGCGTTTTTACCTTTTCAAGGAGATGGAAACCCATACAAATCAAAGGTTTTTTTAGTAGGGGCAAAACCAGAACTTCATTTTCATTTAGATGCAGGTGATATCGAAATCTATGCAGATTCTTTAGTCGATAGCAAATTATTTCATGATGTATTCCATGACGAGATGTCCCGTGAATATAAAGGGTCTATAAACTTTGCGAAATGGGTAGAGGAACATTTGAATGCGTCAGTTACTTTATCTAGCGTAAACTGTTTTATTTCGGACCCGGATAATTTGAAGCAATTGAAAAAAAGCAAACACCCACTTTATATTCAAGGGTTTGAAGTATTTCAACAAGTGCTCAATGAATTTGAACCAAACATTTTAGTACTTCAAGGTGCCTCTGCTTATAAGTTGTTTTTAGAACAATTCCAACATCAACTAGTCGAGTTGAGAGAACAGGATATAAATGAAACAGTTGCTAATCTAGAGCGAAAGGGTGTAATAGCAAAGCTACAGCTGAACAATGGAGGCATTGTAGATGTTCTAGTGTGTCGAAGTATGGGGTATTTTGGAAAAGAAGGAAACTCCTTTGGACAGATTAAATCTACACTTATTCAGCTATTACATTAATTTATATCTAAAGAAGGAAATAAAAGGTTAAAAGGCGAACATTGTTTAGAAAATACCTTCTAATTTGTCTAATTTCCGAATAATTAGAATCGTTTTATTATTTTGCGGGTTATTGCATTTCATTTTATCCGTGTTTATAATTGGGACATTCTTAACAATCTTTACAATTAGCTTTTCTATTAAGCTATTAATATTTTCACTCATATAATGGCGAGGATATGGCTCGCAAGTTTCTACCGACTTACCGTAAATAAGTCGACTATGAGAGGCAATGTTTAGATTACGGTACCCTTATAGGGGGAATTTCGTATTCTATTAACTTTCGACATTTTACTCGAAAGACTTGTTCCACTCATAGCGGGATAAGTTTTTCGAGTTTTTTTATTTGCTCAAAAACAAAACAAGGAAGGAATTTCATTTATGCAATTACTAAAAGATAAAATCCTTAAAGAAGGACGAGTTTTATCAGAGACGGTTTTAAAGGTTGACTCCTTTTTAAATCATCAAATTGATCCTTTATTGATGAAAGAAATTGGTGAAGAATTTGCCAATCGTTATTCAGATGATGTCATTACAAAAATTTTAACGATTGAATCTTCAGGTATTGCGCCAGCTACTATGTTAGGTTTAGTCATTGGGGCACCTGTTGTTTTTGCCCGTAAAAGAAAATCATTAACTTTAGCAGACAATCTTTATTCTTCTAAAGTACATTCCTTTACAAAAAATGAAACGAATGAAATTTCAGTTTCTAGAGACTTCTTATCATCAGACGATAATGTGCTAATTATCGATGATTTTTTAGCAAACGGTGAAGCGGTAAAAGGATTATTAGATATTGCACAACAGGCAGAGGCCAATGTAATCGGAGTAGGGATTGTTATTGAAAAAGGATTCCAACAAGGTGGACAACTTTTACGCGAACAAGGCATTCGCGTTGAATCATTAGCCAATATTAAATCGTTAGCAAATGGACAAGTTGAGTTTTTTGATTAATAAAACTATTAGAAACTAAGGAGGATTTTGTTCAAATGAACAAAGCAAAAGTTGTAACGCTAGGGATTCAACATTTACTTGCTATGTATGCCGGTGCCATTTTAGTACCAATAATTATCGGTGGGGCATTAAAATTTAGTACGGAACAGATGACATATTTAGTTGCAATCGATATTTTAATGTGCGGTATCGCAACGATTGTACAAGTAATGCGCGGTAAACTTTTCGGAATTGGCTTACCAGTCGTGTTAGGTTGTACCTTTACTGCAGTAAGTCCAATTATTGCCATTGGTTCGGACAAAGGTGTGGGAGCTATTTATGGAGCGATTATTGCTTCGGGAATTATCGTTATATTAATTTCTGGGATATTCGGAAAGCTTGTGAAGTTTTTCCCGCCAATCGTTACAGGTTCTGTTGTTACAATTATCGGGATCTCCTTAATTCCGGTGGCGACGAATAATATGGGTGGTGGGCAAGGAGCGGCTGATTTCGGTTCTGCATCAAACATTACTTTGGCTATCCTTACGTTAATTATTATTTTACTCATTTATCGTTTCACTACTGGATTCATCCGTTCTATTTCCATTCTATTAGGTTTAGTAGTTGGTACAATTATTGCTGCCTTTTTAGGGAAAGTTGATTTCTCTCCAGTAAATGAGGCATCTTGGTTACATATGGTCGAACCGTTCTATTTTGGAACACCAACCTTTGATGTAAGTGCTATTATTACGATGACCCTTGTTGCAATGGTTTCTTTAGTAGAGTCATCAGGAGTTTACTTTGCGTTAAGTGATATTACGAAAACGCCAATTAATTCTAAGGATTTATCTCGCGGATACCGTTCTGAAGGTTTAGCTTCCATTATTGGAGGAATTTTTAATGCATTTCCATATACAACGTTTTCCCAAAATGTCGGGTTAATCAAAATGACAGGGGTAAAAGAACGAAGAGTTATTTTTGTAACAGGAATTTTACTCGTATTATTAGGATTCTTACCAAAAGTAGCTGCACTGACTACAATTATTCCAACAGCTGTTTTAGGTGGTGCGATGCTGGCGATGTTCGGTATGGTAGTAACGCAAGGGATTGCGATGTTAGCTCCTGAAATTATGCGCTCACCAGAGAATGCAATGGTAGCTGCTATTTCCATCGGTCTTGGTGGGGGAGTAATTATGGTACCTGAAATCTTTGCGGTATTACCATCTAGTATTTCCGTTTTAACATCCAACGGAATTGTTTGCGGATCGATTACAGCTATTATTTTGAACATTGTGTTTAACATGATTGGGATAAAAAAAGAGGATCCAATGCATACGCAAACAATAAAAGTAGATTAGTAGAAGAGGGCGACCCTAAAATTGAACTGAACCCTATAAAGTAGACAGTTTAATTAAAAGGGAGTTCGCCACCTATTTTAAGCGGCGATTAGATGGCTTCGGTATGCTACCGGAGTCATCTTCTTTAATGTCCATTGTTTTCTTGCAGTATTGTAGTAATCCATATAATTTTCTACTATGTATTTCAAATCTTTTAAGCTCTCAGCTTCTTTG
>NZ_RHLQ01000083.1 GCF_003711845.1 Lysinibacillus halotolerans | reverse complement strand
AATTTTATCAGAAGTGGTCCTTATTTTTTATTTAAAATAATCAAAGCCGGTGAAATTTTACTTATCGTAAAATTTCACCGGCTTTTCATTTCAGAGGTGGGTTTTGTCCCAGCCTCTTTTTCCGTTCTTAATTAATGTACTGGTTTTTGATCACTTTCATTATAATAGGCAAGGGCTGTTTGACCTCCACCTTCGCCAATAAAGTTATTTTCTCGAATTTTTGTTGTATTAGCACTTGCTGGTGTTTCTGCAATCTCCTTTAACGATTGACCAGTTTGTCCATTCAATTGTTTAGAACCTAGAAGAGAACTTGCCTGGTTTTTCATATTATTAATGAATTTCATCGTTTTATCACGATTTTCCTTTTTACTTAAAAACGAAGCTGCCCCAGCTACTAATGCCGAAATTACAAAACCTTTTCCTCTTAATTTTGTCATTTATTATCCCTCCTGTTTTTTGTTATGCTATACTTTTCCCCAATTTTACTTTTTTAAAACTATTTATAAATGACTTAATAAAATTTATATAAATATATGAATATTCTTGAAAACATTTGAATATTTATATATAACAATTCTATTAATTCACCCTAAAATATCTTGCACTATTCAATAACAGCACTCCTACTTTTTAGTGAAATAACAAATTTACTCTAAAACCGATAAAAATGAATCGTGATTAAAGGAGGAATTTATGATGAATTTTCAAGATATTACTTATGACTGGAAAGAAATCAGCTCTATTTTCATTGTTTCCACTGTTTTAACTTTTTTCGTCTATACTTTCACCAATGTGTATTAACTTTTAAAAAAAGGGCGTCAATAAGTATAAACTCTACTTATTGACACCCTTATGATTATGCCTTTACATCATTATAAGCGTCGCTTTTTTCGAAAGCCGCTACAACATAAGAACAAATGGCATTCATTTTTAAATTATTTTCTCTAGCATAGTCAGCAGCCTTATCGAGCAATTTTTTGGCAACCCCTTGACCACGTAGCACATCAGATACGTACGTATGGTTCATATCCATAATGTTATCATGCTCCGTCCACTCAATTTCTGCTAACTTTTCCCCTTCTTGTTCATACTCAAAAGCAAAATGTTTTGGACTTCTTTCTGCTAATTTAAAATCCATTTTCATCCCTCCCATTCGCTAAAAATATAACATAGTTGAGGAAATTTTGTAATATTTTCGCTTTCATTTCAATAGTTTTCTTCAAGCCACTATTTAAACCAAGAAGAAACCGTATCAATTAGATTATTAAAGAAGTTTTTCACACCATCCCAAAATCCTTCATCTTGCATCAATTCACCAAACTTTTCCTCAAATTTAGTAGTTAAATCAGATAATTGATCGGATAGTTTAGAGAAATCGATATCTAGTTTACTAATGCGATCCATTAAATCCACTAGTAACTGACGGTCTTGTTCGCTCAACTCAATATTTAGAGCTGCTAATTGGTCTTTTACAATTTGTTCTACTTCTTCTTTTGTAGCAGGGTTTAATTCAGCAATTTGTTGTTTAATACCTGTTAACAATTCAGCGATTTTCTCATCGCTAATATTGGCATTCTCTGCAATTTCCGTCGCTACTGATAACTCATCGTTTGCAACATCTGTACGTTCTGTATCTAATGTTTCCCCAGTTTTCACTTCATATGCTTTATAAATTCCCACTAATGCGGAATGGCCCGTAACCGGTTTTGGTGCAGCAATTTCCACTGTTGCATCTTCAATACCTGCAGTAAGCATTGCATTGGCATACATCTCTGAAGTTACTTCAGTTATATTATCCGGTGTAACAATGCTAATAACTAACCCTTTCCCTTCATCTTCCCGTGTAATTTTTGCGGAGGAATACATTCTAGAACTTGGGTTGCTATCACTAATATATTTCACTAAGTCCTCACCAGAAACGGTTATTTCATCTACCTCTGGATCTTTATCAACTTGTAATGCTTCTTTTACTAACGCTTTTTCATCTTCCGATAAATTTGCTCCATAAACTACAATGGGAACACCTAATTTTTCATTAATCGCATTTTGACTGTTATTCGCAGCAGCAAAGACATTCGTTGGAACAATCATCGTTACAAACAACGTAAATACCGCTACTATAGATAACCACTTTTGTTTCACTTTCATATCCCCTTTCAAAACAATCATCATATAAAAATGGATTGTTCTCCAATTAGTACGTTAGAGAACGTAAAAGGTTCCAAAGTAAACCTAATCTCCCTTTCTGTGATGACCATCCATTATATTATTCTAGTTTTGAAGTTATTAAATATGCTAAGTTTTTTTCCCTTTAATAAATATGCTGTGACAATTCGTTTTCGTCACAGCATACATGTTCGTTTTATATCATTTCTGTCCAACCGTCTTGTTGTTTTACTTTGCCTGCTTTCATTAGAGAACCAAGTGCTCTTTTAAATGCTCCTTTACTCATATGGAACATTTCTGTAATTTCTTCAGGCGTCGATTTATCTCCGAAGGGCATTTTCCCTCCTACACTTTGTAAATAGTCGTAAATTTTTTCTGCATCTTTACCAAGTCTTTCATGTTTGCGAGGTAGCATGGAACCGTTTAAAGAACCATCCTCCTTTACCGCAATGATGCGTACTTCTACTTCTTGACCAAGTCTTGGTTCAGCTTCCATTTCCGTATTATGTACGAAAATTCGATAAGGAGCGTCTATCCCAAGTAAAAATGAACCTACAGGCAATAAACGATAAGGACGGGCTTTTATATTTTTATTATGCATTTCGTCAAATGCGCCTTCATAAAGCTCATTTACTTTTTCCTCTGTTACTAACCGCCCAAATAAATCGCCATTTCGATCTGTACGAAGAGTTAAAAATAAATGATCGCCTACTTCTGGCCATAAATTGTCAATAGGAGGTAAGTCTTCTGCTTTTACTAGAACTTCTCTAGATGATCCGATATCAACAAAAGCCCCTTCCTTTGTCACTTTAATGACACGGGCCCAACCGTATTCACCTTGTAAGATAGTTGGAATGGCTGTTGTCGCCTGTAAATTACCTCGACGATCTGCATAAAGGAAAACTTTTAAACGTTCGCCAATACTTAAAGGACTTTGTACTTCAGAGCTATTTAAAGGAATTTCAATATGACCATCCGTTAATATCCATTTGGAACCTTGCTCTTCTAGTACGGTTAATTCCGTGACTTGACCTGATTTTAATTCGTTCAATTTCGTCTTTCCTTTCCACATACCAAAAGTCTTTAATTGCTTTATTATTCTTTCATTTCTTCTAACCTTTTAACTAACTGTTCATCTTCGTCCAATAGTTGTACTAAATCAGCAATGCGGTCGATTGAATTCCAACTTAAATGGTGTTCAATCCCTTCCACATCTTCATATATATGTTCCTCATCTACGCCAATTAGTCGTAAAAACTGTTCTAGCAACTCATGTCTTTTTACTAAACGTTTCCCTAGCTTTTCACCCTTCGTTGTTAGTGTAAGCCCTCTATACTTTTCGTATACTAAATAACCGTCTTTATCTAATTTTTGTACCATTTTTGTAACTGAGGAAGGAAGAACAGATAATGCTTCAGCTATGTCAGACACCCTCGCATATCCTTTACTTTCAATTAACAAATAAATTTGCTCGATATGATCCTCCATACTAGGTGTTGGCATAACAAGTCTCCTCACTTTCAAAATATCAGTTTCATTTTACTACAACCTATCTAAAAAGGTAACTTTAAAACTATAATAGACAGTTATATTATTGAAAATACTACTAAATACTTTCACTATATAAGCCAAAAATGCCCAATAAGCCTTATTAGACGAATTGGACATGCTAAATTTTATGGTGAGGTCTTTTACCAACATTATGGACCGATAATATAATTTGTTTATTAATTCGTTCCATTTTTTCAGGAGTTTTTAATAATTGAAACGCCTCTTCTCTAGCTGTGCTCGTTGATACATATACTGTTGGCAAATGATTTAGAACATCGGCCGCAATATCCATTTGGCAAAATTCGCAATGACAAAATGTTTGATATTCCGATCCGTGTAATATAAATCTAACAAGGCCCTGTACAATTTCTTCTGTGACGTTTACTAATATCGGCTTTGTCATAGACCTTTCTTCTACCACCCTTTATTATTTACAAATCGCTTCAAAACATTACTCATTAATAGTAACTGATGTTTTTTGAATGTCAACTATCTTAATAGGAATTTTTCACAACACTTTTCCTTTTACTAAGATGTTATTTCCAATCTAATTCTAAAAGAATTGGGCAATGATCACTTCCTAAAATGTGGGCATGTATGTCTGTATTTTGAACATATTCTACTAATCTATTAGAAACGATGAAATAATCAATACGCCATCCTATATTTCGTTCACGTACTTTATTCATATAGGACCACCAAGTAAAAGCATCATCTTGATCCGGATTAAAATGTCGATAGGAATCTGTAAAGCCTGATTGGAGTAAATTTGTCATTTTCCCCCGTTCTTCAAAGGTAAATCCAGAGTTTCCGACATTTGATTTCGCATTTTTCAAATCCTTTTCTTCATGGGCAACATTTAAATCACCACAGTAAATTACCGGTTTAATACGATCGAGCTGTTTCAAGTAATCTAGTAAATTATCTTCCCATTCTAATCTTTCTGATAGGCGGGCTAAATCCCGTTTAGAATTTGGCGTATACACATTAACTAAATAAAATTTTTCATATTCCAAAGTGATAATTCGACCCTCTGATTCTGTTTCTTGATCCCCTACGCCATATTTAATTGAAAGGGGCTCATGCTTCGTAAAAATCGCTGTGCCAGAATAACCTTTTTTCTCTGCATAGTTCCAATATTGATAATATCCTTCGAATGGTAATTCAATCTGACCGTCTTGACATTTTGTTTCTTGAATACAGAAAAAGTCTGCATCTACTTCATTAAAATAATCCACAAAGCCTTTTTTCACACATGCACGAATTCCGTTTACATTCCACGATATAAATTTCATTTTTAACCCTTTCTATGTAAGAAGGCGCCCATCATTAGAGAGGCGCCCAATAATCATTATTGTGTTCTTTCTTCACCGACAATTTTCACTTCTAATTCTAGATCAACACCAAACTTTTCTTTCACGACACGTTGTACCATTTGAATTGTTTGAATGTAATCCGTCGCTGTAGCATTTCCTTTATTAATGATAAACCCAGCATGTTTTGTTGATACTTCCGCATCGCCTACACCTTTACCTTGGAGCCCACTATCTTGAATTAATTTCCCTGCAAAGTAACCAGGTGGTCTTTTAAAGACACTTCCGGCAGATGGATATTCCAAAGGCTGTTTTGATTCACGCTTAAAGGTAAGGTCAGCAATTTTTTCATCAATTTCTTGTTGATTACCTTCTGCTAGTTGGAAATTGGAGGAAAGGACGAAGTATCCTTTTTGCGCAATAATACTCTTACGGTATCCCAATTCTAAGTCATCTTTACTTAGAACGATGCGCTCGCCTTCCTTCGTTAATACTGTACAATCAATTATAATATCCTTTATTTCGCCACCATATGCACCGGCATTCATCGCCATTGCTCCACCAACGGAACCTGGTATTCCACAAGCAAATTCAAAACCTGTTAAACTATTTGTTGCTGCAATACGGGAAACTTCTTTAATCAAAGCTCCACTTTGTGCATAAAGTCGGTTTCCTTCTACTCGGATTTCATCTAATTTAGTAAAAGACACAACAATTCCTCGTACACCCCCATCACGTACTACCATGTTAGAGCCATTCCCTAACATTAAAATCGGCACATTATGATTGTAGGCATATTTTACGATTTGTGCTGCCTCATCTTCTGTTTCAGGTAGGACAAATACATCTGCATTGCCCCCTAGTTTCGTCATTGTGTATTTCTTTAAAGATTCATTAATTTTAATATTATTTGGATTAACGATTTGAGCTAAATCTTTTGCCCATTGTTGAATTGTCATAAAAGCAAAGTCCTTTCTAACGTCATACTCTATATTAGTATGGGTAATCAAAAGCTTTTTGACAAGTAATACATCGTATCAATTTATCCAAATTTGTGACCATTTCTCGACTTCTCGGATTGCTCCTTCCAACGCTTTTCCTTTATCTGTAAGGGAATATTCCACACGTACTGGTACTTCTGTAAATACTTTCCTTTCAACTAACCCTTCTTTTTCCAATTCCTTCAAACGTTCTGAAAGGAGTCGACCACTTACAGGGAGAGCCGATTCTATTTCGTTAAAACGCTGTGAGCCGTCTAATAATTGATATAATATTAATGTCGTCCAACGTTTCCCTAATAACTCCATCGCCTTCGATAAACGAGGACAAATTGTCGTTTCTTTCAAGATTGTTCACCTTCCCTTTTACGACAGTAGCTACTCTGTAATTTTACTTTTTGGATGAACTGATCTATGAGCTTTCTTCTATATAGTATACCATTTTACCCTAACTTACGAAAAGTAACTTATATTTCCAAATAGAGGTTAAATTAAGTGTTATTATCTTTTCAACATGTGAAACTTTTATAAAAAAGGAACGTAATAAACATAAGATTTTTTCTTATTATGAAACAACAGCTCGAAATGTTTGGCGTTATTACTTCGAATCTCACTTCCATGATTTTATGTTTTAACATATGATTCTATTCATTTCGACAATGGGAAAGTTAGGGGGATGAATATGTATACAGGGGATATGTTTACTAGTTCTATCACATTTTTTATCATTGCTGGCTTTATCATCGTATTTGGGGTTATATTGTGGCAAATCACTTCAACTATTAAACAAAATGTTAACAATAATGCTGCACCAGTTTTGTCAGTTTCTGCACGAGTCATTGCAAAACGAACAGAAGTGAAAGGTGACCATTCCTATACTAGCTATTATGCAACCTTTGAAGTTGAAAGCGGTGATCGTATGGAATTTAAAATAACTGGTAAAGAATTTGGTCTACTTGCAGAAGGTGATGTAGGAATTCTTACGTTCCAAGGAACACGGTTGAAAAGTTTCGAACGAAATCGTTCATAAAAAACGGTTCTATGTCAAATGTTGGGGTGAAGTGATATTACACGGCACCCCGATTATCCTAAATGAATCCCAATTTTCTTAGATAAATTATTTAATAAAATTTTCGCTTTAAAGTGTTCATAGCTT
>NZ_RHLQ01000082.1 GCF_003711845.1 Lysinibacillus halotolerans | reverse complement strand
CGGGGTAGTTCATTGAAGAAAATAGAAAAACCCCGAATAGGTCCACTTTTTTTAAAGTGTCCACTATTCGGGGTTCAGTTCAGACCTTTTTTCAAGTGTCTTTCTTATAGGGTACATTTTACTTTTGCCCGCTCTTTTTATTTTATTTATCTTTTTTATAATTCTCCCAGAAGGTTGCGTTTTTAATTCCTAGTTTAATAGGGTCAAATACTGGATCTTTCCCCTCTTTTTTCTGTTGCTCGTAATCTTTCAACGCTAACATAGCTGGTTTCATTAATATGAGTATTCCGATTACATTAATCCAAACCATTAAACCTAATCCTAAATCGCCAAATTTCCAAGCTAAATCCGATGTACGGATTGCCCCATAGAAAGTGGAAATGATGAGGACAAATTTTAAGACCCAAGTAAAGAATTGTTCCCTTTTCTGGGTGAATAAGTACGCCACATTCGTTTCAGCAATATAATAATAGGCCATAATTGTAGTAAAGGCAAAGAAGAACAGCGCAATGGCCACAAACATCGAACCAAAATCATTTAAGGCAGGGAATGCTTTATTTACGGCTAATTGTGTGAATTCTGAATAAGTAGCCCCTGCTACATTTTCAACTACTAATTCCCCATTAGCATCTCCTACATTTGTGTTATATGTACCCATAAACAATATCATTAATGCTGTTGCTGAACATACGAATAATGTATCAATATAAATAGAAGCCGCTTGTACTAAACCTTGCTTAGCTGGGTGGGATACTTCAGCTGCTGCTGCAGAGTGTGGTCCTGTACCTTGTCCTGCTTCATTCGAATAAACTGCACGTTTTACACCCCACGCGATCGCTGCACCAATCATCCCGCCAAAGGTCGCATCAACATTAAATGCGCTACGAATAATAAGGGCAAATACATCTGGAACAAGGGAAATATTCATTATGATTACAATAATGGCTAATAAAATATAGGCAACAGCCATAAAAGGAACGATAATTTGAGCTGCGTTTGCAATACGTTTCACGCCACCTAAAATAATAAATGCTAATATCGCTACAACAATTAAACCAGTAATCCACGGTTCAACACCAAAAGCATTATTTACCGCACTAGTAATCGCATTTGATTGTACCCCTGGCATTAAAATAGCTACGGCTAAAATGGCAGCTACGGCAAAGACAACGCCAAACCAACGCTGACCTGTACCTTTTTCTAAATAAAAGGCTGGACCTCCTCGGTAAACACCATTTTTCTTTTCTTTATAAATTTGAGCTAATGTTGATTCCACATATGCAGTTGATGCTCCAATAAATGCCGTTACCCACATCCAAAATACAGCACCTGGTCCACCAAAAGCAATAGCTGTAGCTGTACCTACAATATTACCCGTACCAACTCGACCGGATAATGCTATTGATAGAGCTTGGAATGACGAAATACCCGCTTCCGATTTTTCTCCTGTAAACATTAGGACAAACATATCCTTAATTTTTCGGACTTGAACAAATTTCGTTAAGATGGAGAACAGTAGTCCGACGATTAAAATACCATAAATCATTACTGGACCCCATAACATATCGTTTAACCACGTAACAATCTCCTCAATCATGGATGCACCTCATTTTCATTTATTATTTAGAATATTCTTTATATTACATAAATTAAAACCTCAATTCAATAAAAATTTTTATCTATTACTATAAAAATAAAACGTTAGAATATTAAGATAATTTATTGTATTCATTTTCATTATTCTACTATTTGGAATTCGCATAAAAAAAGACTATCCAACGAAAGGAATTTCATGGATAGTTCTTTTCTTTAAATGTCATTTTATTTAATAATGTATCCTAACGAACGAATAACATTATTGATAAAGTCCTTCTCATACGTAAATACTTCTTCCCGTTCATAATCATGATATAAGTTATGATAACTGTTCGGCCATTCTTTATATTGAATTTCCGACGACATTTGATTAAATAACCATTTTCTTGCAGGCTGAGGATCAGTAATTTTATCTTCTTTAGCAACCATTAACAAAATGGGTAATGCTAATGTCCCTTCCTGTTCTGCCGTCATATTTTTCATTAAATTATGGATATCTTTAAACCATCTTACCGTTACATTGGAATGATATGGTAAATAATCAACCATTTCATTGTAGCCGTCTAAATTTCTAGTTAACATATTTTTATCGAACTTCAACGAGATTTTTTTGTTCGATGCTATAGTTCCTAAACTTGTAATTGCATTCGTAAGTAAATTAGCCGTTTTCTTTAAATGAAGCCAAGGCGAAGCTAAAATTAGACCTGCACATTCCACTGTATTCTTCTTTAAAAATCTAATAGCTAATGTTCCACCTAATCCATGACCAATAATAAAAACCGGCAACTGATATGTTAAAGCACTTTCCATTAACTTTTTAATATAATCTAAATACTCTTCAATCGTTTCGTCATGAACCTTTGAATATTTTAAATGTTCGCCATGGCCTGGCAAATCTCCCATAACAATGTGATAACCTTCTAAGCGAAGTTTTTCAATTAACCAAGCATACCAACGATGATGTTCAAAAACGCTATGTATGATAACGACTACTGCCTTTGCTTGTCCATCTGCTTCCCATTTCCACATAACGCACCCTCCTGCCCATTACTTATTCAGTTGTGGATATATATACCAATTATTATTTTCCATACTTTTATTTATTTGATACGATAATAATATATCATACTTAGAAACGAGGTATTTTTCGATGATTTATCCATTTAAAAATAAAAATCCTAAAATAGACCCATCTGTATTTATTGCCGATAATGCCGTAATTACTGGTGATGTCACAATTGGTGAAGAGACGTCCATTTGGTTTAATACGGTAATTCGTGGGGATGTATCAGCTACTATAATCGGGAAACGCTGTAGCATTCAAGATTTAAGTTGTTTGCATCAAAGCCCGAACAATCCTTTAATCATAGAAGACGAAGTAACAATTGGCCACCAAGTAACATTACATAGCTGCGTGATTCGTAAACGAGCATTAATTGGGATGGGGTCCATTATATTAGACGGTGCTGAGATAGGAGAGGGTGCATTTATCGGTGCTGGTAGTTTAGTACCACCGGGTAAAAAAATTCCACCTAATTCTTTAGCAATGGGTAGACCAGCAAAAGTAGTTCGTATGGTTACCCCAGAAGATAGAGAAGATATGGACCGCATTATCCGAGAATACGTTGAAAAGGGACAATACTACAAATCAATTCAAAAATAATGTTCTTAAGTGAGTGTAAACTTTCATGTTACACTCTTTTTATTAAAATCTTCGAAGTATTACCTCTATTTTTTGTTCATATAAATAAAGAAGGGGTGCTTCGTAATACGTCTTATAAAGGGATCTGAATGGTTACTAATCAGCCTTATTATTTTTACTGCACCGGTCATCGTATTTTTAACTCCCCTCATCATATCGATTGCATTAGATGAAATAGGGAGCGACCAACTAATTTTGTTTTTTCAAAAAATCCTTCTGTATGTTTTTATATTCGCTTTTTCCTTAATTGTTTTATACATTTTATCTATTGTAAAAAGGATGCTTAAAACATTATTTAAATTTTTCTTCCATTAATTTTTCTTTTACATATTCATTCCGAAATAAAAAAAAATCTGCTTAATTTCTATTGAAGTGGGAAAAACCACCTTAGAAATCTCGCAGATTTTTTCTTGTTATCTATGAATCAGCCTAATTTTCTTTCATGTAGAAAATTAAAGTCCGGCCTTTTCTCTTAATTTTTGAGCGATATCAGTGTTTTCCCATGGGACATCTAAATCTGTGCGACCAAAATGACCATAAGCAGCCGTTTGTTTATACATTGGACGACGTAGATCAAGCATTTTAATAATGCCAGCTGGGCGTAGATCAAACAATTCACTTACCCATTCTACTAATTTATTTTCTTCTACTTTACCTGTACCAAACGTATCCACTGATATTGAAACAGGTCGAGCTACACCGATGGCATATGCTAATTGAACTTCAGCACGCTCTGCAAGACCAGCTGCTACGATATTTTTCGCTACATATCTTGCAGCATATGCGGCAGAACGGTCTACTTTCGTAGGATCCTTACCTGAGAATGCCCCGCCACCGTGACGAGCATAACCACCATACGTATCGACAATAATTTTACGTCCTGTTAAACCAGCATCCCCTTTAGGACCACCGATAACAAAACGTCCTGTCG
Source organism: Lysinibacillus halotolerans (assembly GCF_003711845.1). Classification (GTDB taxonomy): domain Bacteria; phylum Bacillota; class Bacilli; order Bacillales_A; family Planococcaceae; genus Ureibacillus; species Ureibacillus halotolerans. Next base: position 3,236 of record NZ_RHLQ01000082.1, on the reverse strand, counting down.
GGTTAATGAAGTATTTTGTTTCATAGTCGATTAAATCAGAAGGAACAACTTCATTAATTACTTTTTCTTTTAAGTCTTGTTGAATTTGTTCCAATGTTACATCTTCATCATGTTGAGTAGAAATAACAATCGTATCAATCCGAACTGGATGATTGTTTTCATCGTATTCTACTGTAACTTGAGTTTTACCATCGGGACGTAAATATGGAATTTCCTTTGATTTCCGAACTTCCGTTAAACGGCGAGCTAATTTATGAGCTAAGCTTATTGGTAATGGCATTAATTCTGGCGTTTCGTTACATGCAAATCCAAACATTAAACCTTGGTCACCAGCACCAATTGCTTCGATATCTTCATCAGTCATAGATCCTTCACGTGCTTCTAAAGCTTGATCTACACCTAACGCAATATCAGGAGATTGTTCTCCGATAGCAGTTAATACTGCTAAATTTTCTGCATCGAATCCATATTTCCCACGTGTATAGCCAATTTCCGCAACAGTATTGCGAACAACACTTTGAATATCAACATATGTAGATGTTGTAATTTCCCCGGCAACTAACACTAATCCAGTTGTTACCGTTGTTTCGCAAGCTACCCGTGCATTTGGGTCTTCAGAAATGATTGCATCTAAAATAGCATCGGAAATTTGATCACAAATTTTATCCGGATGCCCTTCTGTTACACTTTCTGATGTAAACAGTCGACGGTTTGTCATTTGATTTCCTCCTAAGTTTATAGCGAGACTCTTTCCTCGTTGTTGATACGGTACTCTATTACCCATGTTTAGCCCACTTATAAAGATTAGTACTTCAAGCCGTCACAATGATATTTTTTGTTTAGCTTAAATTTTCCATCTTTTTAAAGATAGTTAAAAAGGACAGTAATTGTATAATGAAATATGTACAAAAACATGTTCTGAACAATTTTTAGCTACCTTTTGTGTTAGATTTCGTATAAAATGTATTGTAGAACATTTTTGAAATCTAGTTTTTATCGAGTGGCATCAAAAGTTATGGCAAGTGAAATTCACTTATTCGTAATTTGATACATGGATTTAGAAAGGCACATATAAAATAGGTAGTTAAACTATCCTTTTCATTGTGTTCTAAATTGAAAAAAAAAATTCCTCTACTCAAGTACTTTTGCATGAGTAAAAGGAATTGTCGTTTCATTACATTACCTTTCACTCTTATCGTTCAAGGGTATCCCCTTGCATCAGGTTGGCACCATCGCATTATAAAATGAAAATGCAGGTTGCCGGGCTTCATAGGGCCTTGACCCTCCACCAGCTCGGGATAAGAGTATCCGTTCAACACAACATCTTACGTAAAGTAACTTTAATTGTCAATGGATTTTACCTAAATCATGAAATGTTTTAAAATTATAAAATAATTTTCAGGAATTAGTATAGATTATTTAAATCAATGTGTTATACTATTTTTGAAATTAATCAACCCTCCCAATGCAAGTGGGAATTCTTAAAAAAGGATGGTATTTAATCGATGAATTCAGTAGAAATTGCAAATGAACTGAAGGAATTATTAAACGGAGAAAATATAAATGTTCAACTTTCAGTACCACAATTAGTGGAAAAAGCTACCGAACGTGGAGAGGCAACATTAACTGTAGATGGCGCTTTACGTGCTGAAACAGGTAAATATACTGGCCGTTCTCCTAAAGATAAATATATTGTAGAAGAAGAAAGCACAAAAGACAAAATCGACTGGGGTAATGTAAACCGTCCGATTTCTGCTGAAGTGTTTGATAACCTTTACGTTAAAGTTGTAAACTATTTAAAAGAAAAAGATGAGCTATTTGTATTCAAAGGGTTTGCAGGAGCTGATAAAGAATCACAACTTCCAATCCAAGTAATTAATGAATATGCATGGCACAATCTATTCTGTCATCAATTATTCATCCGTCCAACAAAAGATGAGTTAGCTTCTCATGTGGCTGAATTTACAATTGTTTCAGCTCCTACCTTTAAGGCAGATCCAGCAGTAGATGGTACTACTTCCGAAACATTCATTATTGTATCTTTAGAAAAGAAAGTCATTTTAATTGGTGGTACTGAGTACGCTGGTGAAATGAAAAAATCTATTTTCGGTATTATGAACTACCTATTACCAGAACGTGATATCCTGTCAATGCACTGTTCAGCAAACGTTGGTGAAGCTGGTGATGTAGCGTTATTCTTCGGTTTATCTGGTACAGGTAAAACAACTTTATCTGCTGATAGCAATCGCAAGTTAATTGGTGACGATGAACATGGATGGTCAGACAATGGCGTATTTAACATCGAAGGTGGTTGTTATGCAAAAACGGTTAACCTTTCCGCTGAAAAAGAACCGGAAATTTATAACGCAATCCGCTTTGGTTCCGTTTTAGAAAATGTTGTAATTGACCCAGAAACTCGTATTCCTGATTATGATGATGTAACATTAACGGAAAATACTCGTGCTGCTTATCCGATTCATTTTATCGATAACATTGTTACACCTTCCGTTGCAGGACATCCGAAAACAATCGTATTTTTAACAGCTGATGCTTTCGGAGTATTACCTCCAATCAGCAAATTAACGAAAGAGCAAGCAATGTACCACTTCTTAAGTGGATTTACTTCAAAATTAGCAGGTACAGAACGTGGCGTAACATCTCCTGAGCCAGTATTCTCTACATGCTTCGGTTCACCATTTTTACCACTTCCAGCAACTCGTTATGCTGAAATGTTAGGTCAAAAAATTGATGAACACGGTTCTCAAGTATTCTTAGTAAACACTGGTTGGACTGGTGGAGAGTATGGTGTTGGAAACCGTATGAAGCTTTCCTATACACGTACAATGGTTCGTGCTGCTATTGATGGAAAACTTAATAATGTTGAGACTACACAAGATGCAATCTTTGGATTACATATCCCGACTGCCGTAGAAGGTGTACCAAGCGAAGTTTTAAATCCTCGTGAAGCTTGGGCAGATAAAGAAGCTTATGATAAAAAAGCAGCTTATTTAGCAGACTTATTTAAAGAAAACTTCAAAAAGTTCACAAACGTTTCTGAAGATATTTTGAAAAAAGGTGGCCCTTTAGCTTAATCCATAATAAAAAGGACGTCTAAATTTAAAATGTACCCTATAAGAAAGACACTTGAAAAAAGGTCTCTCTTATAGGGTACTTTTATTTATAATGAAATAAAATAAATGGTTGATGGAGCGGAAGAACATGTCGAAAAAGTTATT
>NZ_RHLQ01000081.1 GCF_003711845.1 Lysinibacillus halotolerans | reverse complement strand
ATTCATGGCCATTAACTAAAGAAAAAAAGAATTTACATACAAAAATAGAGAAAGGTGAATTTGAGTTTCCTCAAATTCACCTTTCCCACTATTTGAAGCTAGTTATGTCCCAGCCTCTTTTATTGATTATAATTCTTTTTCTTTTAATAAATTAACAATTTCGCGGTTAAAGGCTGGTAAATCCTTTGGTGTACGACTTGTCACAAGTTGTTTTTGGCAAACAAAAACTTCTTGGTCATGGAAGTTAGCACCCGCATTTTCTAAATCTACTTGAATGGATTTATAACCAGTAATATCTCGTCCTTCCAATGAACGAGCAGTAATTAAAAGCTGTGGACCATGGCAGATGGCAAAGACAGGCTTCATATCTGTCATAAATTTCTTCGCAAAGGCAACTACCCGATCATCATCTCGTAATAAATCTGGCGAGAAGCCCCCTGGAATAAATAATGCATCAAAATCATCTGCATTTACATCGTCGATTCCATAGTCGATTTCTACTCGAACTTCACCTTGTTTACCTCGGACCGCTTTGTTTCCAACTTTATCAATGGTTACTACGGTATGACCTGCTTCTTCTAATGCTTCCTTAGGACTTGTATATTCAATATCCTCAAACAAATCAGTAATTAATGTAGCTACTTTAGCCATTTTACACACACTCCTTTCAACTATACTATAGCCGATTTTTTGCACAAATAAACGAAAAAAGCCTCGGCCATAGAAAAAGCCAGTAAATCCACTGTTAAGAAATTTACAGCTTATCTACTGGCTATATTTATTTTAATCTGTTAATCCTAATTCTTCACGAACGACGTTTGCAATTCGGTTAACGTAGCTTTCACATTCTTCTTCTGTAGCTGCCTCAACCATTACACGTACAAGAGGCTCCGTACCCGAAGGACGAACTAAGACACGTCCATTTCCTCCCATTGCCGCTTCTACTTCGGCAATTACTTTTGCCACTTTTTCATTTTGAGTAACAGCATGTTTATCGACAACACGAACATTTACAAGCCGTTGTGGGAACACGGTCATTTCAGAAGCCAGTTCAGATAAACGTTTATCCGTTGCTTTCATAATGTTAACAAGTTGAATCGCAGTTAATAAGCCATCACCAGTTGTATTATAATCTAGGAACACGATGTGTCCAGATTGTTCTCCACCTAGGTTATAATCATTTGCTCGCATTTCTTCTACAACATAGCGATCTCCTACCGCTGTTTTCACACTTGACATTCCGTTTTCCCCAAGTGCTTTGTAGAAGCCTAAATTACTCATGACAGTTGACACTACTGTATTTTTCTTTAAGCGACCTTTACTGTTTAAATATTTACCGATGATGAACATAATTTGGTCACCATCAACAATTTGACCTTTTTCGTCTACAGCGATTAAACGGTCGCCATCTCCATCGAATGCTAGTCCAACATCTGCACCTCGTTCAAGTACTAATGTGGCTAGTTTTTCAGGGTGAGTTGAACCTACACCTTCGTTAATGTTTAAGCCATCCGGCGAAGAACCCATCGTAGAGATATCAGCTTCTAAATCCGCAAATAAATGAGTTGCTAGTTGAGAAGTAGCTCCATGGGCACAATCAAGTGCAACATGTAAACCTAGGAAATCTTCATCCACAGTTTGTTTTAAATATGAAAGATACTTTTGACCACCTTCGAAGTAATCACTTACTGTACCTAAATCGCCTCCGATAGGGCGTGGTAATGTATCTTCTTCCATATCAAGTATGTTTTCTATTTCAGCTTCTTGTGCATCTGTTAATTTAAAGCCGTCAGGTCCGAAAAATTTAATACCGTTATCAGCAACTGGATTATGAGAAGCGGAAATCATTACACCTGCAGCTGCGTTCATTACACGTGTTAAATAAGCTACACCTGGTGTACTAATAACACCTAGTCGCATTACTTCTACCCCAATGGATAGTAGACCTGCAACTAATGCTCCTTCTAACATATGCCCTGATATGCGTGTATCTCGTCCAATAATTACTTTTGGACGCTCTGTTGCATGTTTAGTTAATACGTAACCTCCAACACGACCTAGCTTAAACGCTAGTTCAGGCGTCAACTCTGAATTGGCGACACCACGCACGCCATCAGTACCGAAATATTTTCCCATTACTTTTTCTCTCCTTCAATGCTAGACATTCTATGCTTCAAAATTGAGATCTTATATGATTTATATCTCTGCAATGAATGATCTATAATTGTTTTCATTTCACACTACTTATTCTGTTGTATTACCTTCATCAGATGGTGTTTCTTCTGGAGTTTGATTAGTATCTGTTTCACCAGTATTTGTATCTTCATCATTTGATTCACTAGTATTTGTATCACTAGTGTTTGTTTCCCCCGAAGCAGGTAGTTCTTCTTCTGGTTGGTCAGGAGTTTCTTCCTCGGGTTCTGTCGTTGTTTTTGTTACGTTAGCTTGTACCTCTATGGATTTAGCCGAAAGTTTCGTTGCACCCTTTGGTAAAACTAAATCCACATCATAAACACCAGACTCTGTAATTTCTGATACGTCAAATTCTACTTCTAATTGGGTTAATGGGTCAATCATTGTTTTTGGACCAAACACTTCAATTGTTTTTATTTTTGACGATAAACTGTTAATGGTGACACCTTCCATAGGTGTTCCTGTCTGTCGAACAACGATTGGTATTTCACGACTATAAGCTCTTACATTCACCTTTACATTAACAGTGGTGGGCTCAATAATGACATCTAGTTTATTCAAGCTACTATCCAACACTTTAACATCTGCTTCTTGTTCAAAGGAAGCATTTATACCTTCTTCTGCATTAATAGTAGCTTTAACATAACTGATACTGTCAATAATACTTTTAGCACCTGTAACAAGTACTGTACTTGGTTCAACACTCATATCCGTTAGCTCATAACCTTCTGCGATAAGACCACTATTAAGTTCCGGGTCTACACTTACTTCTTTCGTGACTTTTTCCTCAATTACAATATCTACTACTTTTGGGTCGATGGTAACATCAAGTTTCTCCGATAAATTTTCATGTTGAATTGTAACTGTATGTTCACCAATTAACAACGAATTTAAGTCCACAAACACTTTAAAGTCTTTTCGTAATTTTGCTTCAAGGACAAGTTGTCTTGGTCCCTCAATCTTTACATCAACGGTCTCTGGAAGTCCTGACACAATTAAGTTTTCCGAATCGTAATAGGCTTCAAGGGGAACGTCCGTAATAATATCCATTTCGGGATTTATACCTGTAGATTGTCCACTATCAAGTTGAGCCTTCGCATAAAAGAACAGCAAAATAGCAAGTATAAGGGCTACAACTCTTAGAGCCCAGTGACTATCAAATAATTTATCCATTCTTTCTTCCCCCCCAAGTCCACTTAGAGGTTATTTCTGAATCCTGTTGAGGGCCAAACCACATTTTCCTTAGCTGAGCTTCAAATTCCTCAATTGTTAAATTACGATATAAGTTTCCATTCCGAGTGAGGCTAACTGCCCCTGTTTCTTCTGATACGACAATTGTGATCGCATCCGTTACTTCACTTAAACCAACTGCAGCACGGTGCCTTGTACCTAGTTCTTTTGATATAAACGTACTTTCTGACAATGGTAAATAACATGCAGCTGCGATAATTTTATCTTTTTGTATAATAACAGCTCCGTCATGTAACGGTGTATTTGGAATAAAAATATTAATTAATAGTTCTGAAGTAATTTCAGCATTTAACTTAATACCGGTTTCAATATATTCTGTTAAACCTGTTTCATTCTCTATAGAAATAAGCGCTCCGATTCGTCGTTTAGCCATATAGCTAACCGATTTTTTCATCGCTTCAATTAAACGTGTTTGTTCATCTTCTAATTGACTCGTTGAACGTTGAAATATTTTCCCCCTACCTAGTTGTTCTAACGCTCTTCGAATTTCAGGTGTAAAGATAATGATAATCGCTAAAAATCCCCAATCGATTACTTCTTGTAGTAACCATCCGAGGGTATCAAGGCCAAAAATAACAGTAGCAAATCTGGCGATAATGATAACAAAAATTCCCTTTAATAACTGAACAGCTTTCGTTCCTTTAATGAGGGTTAACAATTTATAAATTACGTACCATACTAATAGTACGTCCAAAAAACTAAACACAATATTTACAGGCGTAATGTCTGTAAACTGCTCAATAATCTGCACGTGGCATCCCCCACTTTTTCTTGCTATTTCATGTATATCAATGACGTCACGAAGTTATTACGTTATTACGTGAGTATAGAATATTTATTAAAATATACCTATTTTTTATTTTTATAAAAAAATAAAAAGGACTAGAGAGAATTTTTCTTATTAAAAAATTGGAATTCTGCTCAAAATGAGCCATGAAATCATTAAAAACAGTATATCATATTTTCCCCTTATAAAGCTTTCATCAAGAAAAAAGTCTACTCCAATGAGCAGACTTTAACATATTTATTTACTTATATAAAATAATCCATTCATTTAATTATTATTTTTCAAATAAAGCCATGAAATCATTTGCCGTATCTTTTATTTCATACCATAGCCATTCAAATACTTGATCAATTTCTTCAATTTGACCGGTAACGACCGAAGTAGAAGCCATATATTGTCCGTTTATAACCGTCACATTTCCTTTTACTTCTCCTTCGATGACAATATCACCATTTTTCACAACGATGTCACCTTCAACAACTTCACCTTCTGGGACAATAACTGTTTGCCCATCTACAATTAAATTCGGTTTGGCAGTGAATGAAAATTCATCAGTAGGATAACTACTTAATAAAGTAGCACTCATGAACAAGAAGAATACAGCAGCTGCAACAATAATCGGATGTTGTCTAAACCATCTTTGTACGCCAACCCGATTTTTATGTTTCGGCAAACGCTTCATTACCATTTCCTCAAAATGTGGAGGTGCTGTAATATGCGCTGCACTCTTAACAAAAGCAATCGTGTCACTTAACTCGTGCATATGTTGTTGACAGTCAGAGCACACTTGCAAATGTTTTTTTAGCTGTTGTTCATGTTCACGACTGATGTCGCCATCTAAGTATTCGTGCATATAGTCAACAATGTATTGTGGACACGTACTCATGCTTTACCCCTCCTACAGATTGTTTAATTGCTTTCTTAAAGCTTCGCGCCCTCGATGAATTCTTGTTTTAACTGTTCCTAAAGGCATATCTAGAATTTCACTTATTTCTTGCAGCGACAACTCTTCTATATATTTTAATACGATTACCGATCGATATTTATCAGGTAATCTGCTGATTTCATATTGTATTCGATCTTGTAATTCCATTTTTTCTACCGTTTCATCCGGCAATTGGTCAGATGCAGGAACATGTGAATACATATCAAGTCCGTCCGTTCCTGGAACTTCTGCATCTAAATAATAATCTGGCTTCTTCTTTCTAATTCTATCAATACAAAGATTTGTTGCAATACGGTATAACCATGTTGAAAATTTTCTTTTTTGATCGAATGTATGAAGATTTATGTATGCCCTAACAAACGCTTCTTGCGCAATATCTTCCGCTTCTTGTTTGTTCCCAAGCATACGATAACATATTTGATATAACTTGTGCTGGTAGAGGCTCACAACATCTGAAAATGCGTTTTGATCACCTTTTAGCACTTGCTTTATTCTTTTGTTCACTAACGCATCCATTTGTGTATTCCCTCTCCACCTTTTAGGCTTATTATTATTTACGTCTATCCACCGAAAAAGTTTCATGACATTTAATATTATATCAAAATTTTTTATGCCTTAAAATGACTTATTTGGTATTATTATCCTCAATACTGGGCGAAAATACTTCCTTATACTAGTTTTTCACCAAATAGTGAACCCATTAAAGCAACGGCTACATCTGCCGTTTTATTTCGTTCATCTAAAATAGGATTTACTTCTACAAACTCTGCTGATGTAATAAATCCTTCTTCCTCTAACATCTCCATTGCGAGATGACTTTCCCGATATGTAATTCCTCCCGGTACAGCTGTACCTACACCTGGTGTATATAAAGGATCAATTCCGTCTAAATCAAGTGATAAATGGACTCCGTCAACTTGACGCTCTTTTAAATAGGAAATCGTATCTTCAATTACTTTCGTCATACCTAGACGATCGATCTCATGCATTGAATAAACTTTAATTCCTAATTTTTTTATTAGCTCTCGTTCCCCTGGATCAACAGACCGTGCACCTATAATAACAATATTTTCAGGCTTGATTTTCGGTGCAAATCCCCCAATTTCAACTAACCGATTATCTCCCAATCCTAAACTAACCGCCAAAGGCATTCCATGGATATTACCTGATGGAGAAGTTTCTGGTGTATTAATATCCGCATGGGCATCATACCATATTACTCCCAAGTTTTTATACTTTGTAGCTAAACCAGCTAATGTTCCAATAGCTATACTGTGATCTCCACCTAAAACTAATGGAAATCTCCCATTATCTATTACTTCTTGTACTTTAACGGATAGTTTTGTACATACCTCAATTACTTCTTTTAAATTTTTTAGATTAGTTCCTAGTTGGGATGGGACTGTCCCCTTTTTAACTAATATATCGCCCTCATCCTTTATTTCATAACCGAGATTTTCTAATCTTTCTACAACATCAGCATAACGAATTGCACTTGGCCCCATATCTACCCCACGGCGTAATTGTCCATAATCTGATGGTACCCCTATAATGGAAACTTCACTTTTTCTCATATCTATCCCCCCTGTTGAATTCCTTATATTTTATATTGAATATTAAAATGGCTCAACTCAACAAAATATTGAATATTTATTCATTTAATATTATTCAGTTATTTTTAGAAGGATCGATTCTATAACCATATAAATTTTTAAAGGCATAAAAAAATCCCCTACTCGTTTGAGTAAAGGATTGGGATTAGAATTAATATTATGACGTTATTTCATTTTATGTATATTAAAAAATGGCTGGGGTACCAGGATTCGAACCTGGGCATGACGGAATCAAAATCCGTTGCCTTACCGCTTGGCTATACCCCAAAATGGTGGAGGGGGACGGATTCGAACCGCCGAACCCGAAGGAGCGGATTTACAGTCCGCCGCGTTTAGCCACTTCGCTACCCCTCCAAATTAACACTTATGGTGGAGGATGACGGGCTCGAACCGCCGACCCCCTGCTTGTAAGGCAGGTGCTCTCCCAGCTGAGCTAATCCTCCATAATTAGAAGTGATAATTTTTTATTTCTTAATTTATTTGGTGACCCGTACGAGATTCGAACTCGTGTTACCGCCGTGAAAGGGCGGTGTCTTAACCACTTGACCAACGGGCCTTTACAATTCTTAAACAAGACAAGATTTATAATACCACTATTAATTAGTAAATGCAACTATTTTTAAAAGTTTTTGTTAAAAATTTATGTCTATCTATTTTCTAGTAAATAATCCAAAAATACTTTTAGTAAAAATTTTTTGCAAAAAAAAAATGGCTCCGAAGGTAGGACTCGAACCTACGACCAACCGGTTAACAGCCGGTTGCTCTACCACTGAGCTACTTCGGAACGATCATAAATACCATTTTACATATATTTATTATTATACTGATATCAGTAAAATATACAAGTTATTTATTGAATTTCTATACAAAATGGAAAGGTCAAAAATGTTTACAACGAAATAAAAAAGCCACTACCGACTGAATCAGCAATGACTTTTTGAGCCTAGCAACGTCCTACTCTCACAGGGGGAAGCCCCCAACTACCATCGGCGCTAAAGAGCTTAACTTCCGTGTTCGGTATGGGAACGGGTGTGACCTCTTTGCCATCATCACTAGACTATT
>NZ_RHLQ01000080.1 GCF_003711845.1 Lysinibacillus halotolerans | reverse complement strand
AAGCTATGAACACTTTAAAGCGAAAATTTTATTAAATAATTTATCTAAGAAAATTGGGATTCATTTAGGATAATCGGGGTGCCGTGTAATATCACTTCACCCCAACATTTGACATAGAACCAAAAAAACAAGTTAAAGGCAGTGAATAGTTATCAAATTAAATTTAATAAAAAGGGGAAGAATGGGAGATGCGGGAGGATTTGTATGTAATAGTTTTTTGATAAGACAGTAAGGATTTACACCATTGTATAGTATAAGAGCTAACCAAAAGTTTATGATTCCTCATATCTTGTTTACCACTTGGTGTAACCGTGAAAAGGTCTTGTGTCGGTCGGGTCTGTCTCTTTTTCAGTTAAGAAAATAAGATTGAATTTCTAAGCACTTCGCCCTACCTTACATTTTAAATATGAAAGCAACTTCTTTTAAATCTTTGGAACATATGTCACATTTTTAACACCATTAACTATACATCTGTTCTAAAGCATTTAAATGTGTACTATATACCTATTAATGCTTGCTTTTCATTTTCATGTATTAACGGTCATATTTTGGGCCTTTTCAAAAATTTTTACACCTAATTTACTTTCTAAAAGACCAGCAACAATTCCTAGTACAAGCTGAAATTCTATATTAGTTTTTATATCATTTAATGATATTCCACCAATTTGAAAATTAAAAATGCCGCTATTCAAAAACAAAAGGAATGTCAACGCACATATACCAATATAGGGTAATCTAATATATATACTCATTTTGTCTTCTTCTAATACACTTAAATCTTCCAACTGGATAACAAACTTTCTAGCTCCAAAAGAAATCCAAGTCCCAAACATTGCCCCAGTCCAAACTACAAAATATATTAAAATCTCTGACGGATCAAATAAGGAGCCAAGAATACCGAATATGACCCAGCATAAAATGACCGATATAATTACAGACATGCCTAAATTTAACATGTATTTATTTTTAATTCTATAGCCTTCTATTAACAGCATTTCATCTTTTAAAGATTTTAACGCTTCTTGAGCAAGGGCTGGGTTATCACTTATAAAACCAGCAGAAGCCAAAGAGTAAAGCTTATTAAAATATTTTTCTTTTATTTCTTCATTTGTATGACTTAGGCTTTTAATAATATTATTTGTATTTTCAATATCACTAAAAAGGCTTTTTTGAATATCAGTCATATCGTTATCTAAGTCAACACCTGGTTCTATTTCAAATTTAATATCATATTTCTCTTCTGGATTCTTTACTATATACTTAAAAATTCCCATAATAAACTTCTCTCATTACCTAGGATTTCCACAAGTAGGGCAAAATTCAGAAGCAATTGAGAGGCTTTCTCTTATAGAACCTCTTCTTTCATAGTAACCAGATTTTCTTAAATTATCACGAAATAAATCTAATATAAGCTTAGCCTCTTCTTCGTTTAATTCTCTCTCCCCTCTTATAAGTTTTTCTAGTAAATCTTTTAATATTTCATTCATACGATTCTACCTTTCTTTATATAATTTATACTACAATTTACCTACATTTGTAATAATTGTAATCCAGAATCAATAAATTTACAACTACACCTTTAGAACAATTGAATCATATTGTCATCATATCTAAAATACTATGACGAATTCCCTGTACACTAGTATGACTTATATTGAGTTTTTCTCCTTTTCAAATGAAGCTCTTTACCTCTAACAACAATAAAGTCCTCTGTTTCTTTTTCACCTTTAACTTTTTGATTAAGACTGGAAATAATAATAATTCCTTTTTAACAGATTCAATTTGATCTTCTCATCTTTTTTTCAGGAGCTAATATTTCAGGAGTAATCCCGGCTATAATATAGTCGGTGGAAAATTAATGTTAACATTTTAACTATATTAAGTTGCTCTACAATATTAGTTTCTTTCCTGTTCTTATCACCAAAATAAGCCCTCTGTATATGAATAATTTAAATTATTTGTTTAACCGTATTTTCCAACTATAATTGTTATGAGAAACTTAAAAGATTAGTAGAATAAGAAATAATTTATTTCTTGCCTCACTTTAACCTTAAAACCGATAAGGAGGTATTAAGAATGGGCAAATTTTTAGTTATTGCAGAAAAACCAGATCAGGCAGCAAAGTTAGCTGCTCCCTTTGCTTTTACTAAAAAAGCAGGATATTTTGAAGTCAAACAAAATTCATACTTTCCAGAAGGTGCATTAATCACATGGGCTATTGGACATCTATGTGAATTGAAAGCTCCTGAAGAATATAATTCATCGTGGAAAAAATGGACTTTAGAAACATTACCTATTATTCCTGATAGATTCGAATATAAAGTTTCAAAATCAAAATATAAACAATTCAATGTGATCAAAAGTTTAGTGAAAAGACCTGATATCCAAGAAATCATAATCGGTGGAGATGCTGGTCGCGAAGGTGAATTAATTATTCGTTCCATCTTAAGAGTATGCGGTGTAAACAAACCAATGAAACGTTTATGGATATCATCCTTAACTGAAAACGCCGTAAAAAACGGGTTTGCAAACCTACTGCCAGAAGAAAAAACAAGAGATATTTATTTTGAGGCATTAAGCCGTTCATGTGCAGATTGGTTAATTGGAATCAATACATCAAGATTGTATACAGTTCTTCTCAAAAAAAACGGTGTAAAAGATGTTTTTTCAATAGGCAGAGTGCAAACACCTACGCTTGCACTAATAGTTAAAAGAGAACATGAAATAGCGAATTTTAAACCTGAACCTTTTTGGGAAATTGAAGCAGAATTTAATTTCGATGGAAAAATTTTAAAAGCAAAGTGGCACAAAAATAATATTTCAAGAGTTCAAGAGGAAAGACAAGCTATTGCTATTGCAAATTTCTGTTTAAATAAAAATGTAGAAGTAACAAATATAATAAAAGAAACAAAAGAATACGCTCCACCATTATTGTTTAACCTTTCAGCATTACAAGCAACAGCAAATAAAGCATATAAATTCTCACCTCAAAATACATTAGATATTTTGCAAAAACTTTACTTGAAGGGCTTAGTTTCATACCCAAGATCTGATTCACAATTTTTGACGAACGAAGAAGCAAAAACAATACCATTTATATTAAACAATTTGAAAAAAATTGATAAGTATAAAAACATTCTTCCTCCTAAGTCAAAATCAATTATCAATAACAAAAGATATGTTAATGAAAAAAAAGTCACGGATCATCATGCCATTATTATTACAGAACAATTACCTGACTTTACGAAACTAAGTACAGAAGAAGAGAAGATTTATGATTTAGTAGTTCGACAAGTCATTGCAGCTCATTATAATAATGCAGTTTTCTCTTACACAACAATTCATTCTCTTGTAGATAAACGAGCAGAGTTCATTTCTAAGGGCAAGGAACAAATTGAAGAAGGTTGGCGTAAGGTTATTTATCATTCTAAAGACAGTTCATCTACTGATGAAAGTGAAATGGTCCCCTTACTTCACAAAAACGATATTGGTATAGTTGCTAAATCTAAAATTAGAAAAGGTGAAACACAACCACCAAATAGATATTCTGAAGGTAATTTAATTACATTGATGAAAACAGCTGGTAAACACATAGAAGATTCAGATTTAGAAAAGGTTTTATCAGAAACCGAAGGATTAGGTACTGAAGCCACACGTGCTGGAATTATTGGTACCCTTAAAGAAAGAAACTATATTGATATCAAGAAAAATCAAGTATTTGCAACAACGAAAGGAATGCTATTAATTGAAGCACTAGGTGAAAGTATCTTAACTTCCCCTTCTATGACTGCTAGATGGGAACAAAGACTAGCTGAAATTGGTGCAGGAGAAGCATCTCCTAAAGTATTTATGGAGCAAGTGAAAAAGTTAACGAATAAATTGATTACTGATGCAAATAATCGTGAAAAAGAATGGTCTTTTAATCAAAATGAAATTGATAAAATTACTGCAAATAATCCTTATAACAAAAGATTTAAAAAAGAAAAAACTGTTATAGGAAAATGTCTACTTTGCGATGGCTCCATTATAGACCACGGTACTTTTTACGGTTGTACAAATTATAAAACTTCCAACTGTAAATTCTCAGTTTCTAAAAAAATTTTTAATAAAACTATTTCACAAGCTAATATGAAAAAGCTATTAACAACTGGTGAAACTGGTTTAATAAAAGGTTTTAAAAAAGGAGAAAAAACTTTTAATGCTCTCCTAACTTGGGATGTAAAAGAACATAAGACTCATTTTAAATTTCTTCAGTAACCAGCCATTAATTCTTAACTCTCATGTAAAAATAAACATCGTATTTTGAATGAAGTTAATTTGCTAAAGAATTACCTACCTATATTCAGATATAAAAAATCACCTCTAATTTATTGAGGTGATTTTATCATCATGCAATTAGATAGTTAAACTAAAAATTAAATATTTTTTAGTAGCGATTCCTTATAATCTGGATATAATGGTTTATCCCTTAATACAATTTAAAATATCACCTGCTAACATTTTTGCCCCGGGTATACCTTTTAAATATTTTAAATCCCCGCTAGAAGACCAATCAATTTCTTTCAAATTTACTAAAAGACTACAAATTTTAGAAGAATCAGGTTGTTGAGACTTTGCCAAATAATTATCATTAATTATCTTATTACCAGCTATAGCTAAGCCGTTTAAACAAGTAATATGAGTTAATCTATATGATTTATTATTTTCCCACTCTTCAGGAAATAATTCTTTAATCAAATTGAAATAAAAGAGTGCCAAGTTTAGTTTCTTTTCTTTGGATAGGTTCTCTAATTCTGATTTCATAGTTAAATACTTTACTATGTTATATAGATTTTGAAGTGTTATATTTTTCTCTCTTGTTCTTTTTCCTATAAGAGTTCCTTTACTAAAAAAAGGACTCTCTGGCTTAAGAATTAAATTAGTTGCAACCCAACTAATCTCATCATTTTCTCTATTAAGATAACGACTTAAAGACGTACCTATCCCTTTAGCTTTTGTATTAATTACATCAAATAATTTTATCTCCTCATCTTCATCTAAATAATGAAAAGCTAAAAAAGGAACATTAAGCATACTGTCAGTTTCTTTTATATACTCCTCTATCCCACCTAATCTATGCTGACCATCCATTAAAGTCGCCTTTTTTTTACAAATTAATCTTCCGTAGTTGGGCGATGATTTTCATATGCATGAAACTCCCAATGACCTGCAACATTTAATAAAATAGGCGTATAAAGTGCATCTTCTCCATGAGAAAGATATTTAG
This sequence comes from Lysinibacillus halotolerans, assembly GCF_003711845.1. GTDB lineage: Bacteria > Bacillota > Bacilli > Bacillales_A > Planococcaceae > Ureibacillus > Ureibacillus halotolerans. Next base: position 2,645 of record NZ_RHLQ01000080.1, on the reverse strand, counting down.
CAAAATCTTTACATCGTTTTTTATCTATAGGACGTTGGTAGCCTTTACCTGATGGATCATTGTATAGTTTTGAATAGGAAAAATTAACAGCTACCTGTGACGATACAAATCCTTGATAAGTAACACGACCTCTCATCTTTGATTGTATTACGTTTTCTATTGCTATATTTGAAGGTAAAACATTACTCATAATAAATAATTTCTCCTTATTAAAAATTTGATACTCCGAAAGTATATAACTTATAAGTTCAAAAATCAATTAAAGTTATATTATATGTATCTGTAATGCTTGTAAAACCTCACATAGTCTTAAAGTGAGGTGATAAATATGGATAGTTTAATGAAATTGGTAGGTATTAATATAAAAAATATAAGAAGATCGAAAAAAATGACTCAAGAAGAACTAGCTGAAAAATGTGGACTTCAGACTTCTTATTTGGCAGGTGTAGAAAGAGGAGATAGAAATATTACTCTACAAACATTAGAGAAAATAATTGAAGGTCTTGAAGAAGTTCCAGCAAGAATTTTTAATTTTGAGGCTTTGAATCTCGATGAAAAATACCTTCAGAAAAAAGATTTGAGTATGTTACTTTTTAATTTACTAGAAAACAAGAATGAAGATGAAATTCGTTTGATATTAAAATTAGCAAATGAAATATTTAATACTTTTAAAAAGAAATAAAAACGCTTGACCTTGTATTAAGATTAAAAAAATCACCTCAACTCAAAGTAACCAAGAGTGAGATGATTATAATTAACTTATTTTGTAATTATGAAAGTTCCTTTATTGCCTTTAAATAATTTGAATAGCTATACTTACCAAATGTATTTTCATTACCTTTAAAAAAATGCTCCATCATATAATTTTGTGCTTGGATCAATGAACTATTATTCGCATTCATAACAAGTCACTAAAATATTCTTTTGATAAGTTGCCTCAATTATTAACAATCATACTATTCACTCCATAGCAACTACATCTACTACTAGATGTTGAATTTTTTGGAACTAAGTTTATGCTACATACACCCGTTTCAGGTAATTCAAGTTCTACTTTTTTGGATGCCTCTATATCCCCTGAAAAGTAGGAAACAATAGAACGAATTTGTTCGTATCCAGTTGCCATTAAAAATGTTGGAGCACGTCCGTAAATTTTCATTCCAACAATATAGAAGTTTTTCTCAGGTTGTCTTAAAATTTCTTCGATATGAGGTCGTACTGTACTACAACTATGAAGGTTAAATGTGTTTGTAATAATCTCATCAATTCTTGATGTGTAAAATCATTACCTTCATATTCTCCCAATCAATGCCATCATCATTATGGTTTAACTGGTGTATTTTAAATGGTATCAATACTTTAACATGACCATCATCAACCATTGATGAATACGACTACCTGGCTCCTCTCTTCCTTTAAGTGCATCTTTTTCTTTCCCACCATAAGCATCTCTACCCGTTTCTTTCTAATAATCCATTAAATTTCAACATTATTATCTAGGTTGAGAAAGTTCTAGTATCGTATTAATTGCCGAATGGCCGCAACCAACAACTGAACTCTCTTTCCTTAATATTTTTCTTTGAATTCCTTTAATATCCCGTATGCCATAATAGATATGTTCTTTAAACTCACTTTTTATTAAATTTTATATGTTGGACGAACAAAACCTTTGCCATCTTCGGACTCATATTTGCCACTGATGTATGACTCAAACGTTTCCAGACTAATAAAAGTCACTATGTCATCTTTATCTTGAAGTTCTATATCTAAGGGTTTGGATGTAACGAAAAGAAAATGTACATTTATTTCTCCATCTATACCAATGAACTTCTTTAAAGCTTCTGGCTCATTAATTACTAATTCATATCTCCTTCTACATTTAAAATGATATCCCTTATCTCTAAACATCTTATCGTAATCAGATACCATTCCAGCTGCGTTTAGCGAATCACATATGTATTTTGCCTCTATTAAGAACAATTCTTTTGCTTCTTCAGAGTAAAACATGAGATCAAAATCACCATAATTAATTTCTCGTTTCCCCCAAATCATAGAATTGGGTACTTCTATTTCATCAAAAGTACTATTATAGTTTACTCTGAGAATATTTCTAAGCAGTTCTACTAATCTTTCACCCAACTGCTCATTCCTAAGTTGAAAAGCTTTTAACAATTTATCTTGCGGATTTTTAACATATATACTTCCACCATTTAATAAATAGCTAATCCAGGTATTCATGGATCTATCAAGTAATTCTCTATTAGTCATAATTTTGCCTGAATTTATATGTATAAATGGTTTAAGACTTAATCTATTCTCATTAGTTTCAACTGTCCATATGTAGTCATCATTAGATTTTAAGTGAGTAACAACGTTATCTTTAGTCAATAAAAATTCATTATATATGATTTCTCCAGTAACATCTTCAATACCTAGATCATCTATAATCTTAATAAATTCATCTTTTGTAATATATTTCTTTAAGTTGTATTTAGAAAGACCATACAATACAGCCATATAAGACAGTGTATTTGATAAGCTAAAACTGAGCCACCATCGCAGTTGAAAAGTGAGCCACTTTTATATGAAAATAATCCTAACTTCATAGAGTTAGGAGCGTATAGAGGTGATTTCTTTGGAGAAGA
>NZ_RHLQ01000007.1 GCF_003711845.1 Lysinibacillus halotolerans | reverse complement strand
TTAATTTTATCAGAAGTGGTCCTTATTTTTTATTTAAAATAATCAAAGCCGGTGAAATTTTACTTATCGTAAAATTTCACCGGCTTTTCATTTCAGAGGTGGGTTTTGTCCCAGCCTCTTTCCCCATTGCTATATAGTGAATAAATAATAAATACCTACAATGACAAATAATATACAGACTACGATTAATATTTTTGCTAATTTTTCCATTGATTCGCTCCTACCAAATACTTGCCCCAATAACATAGGAAAGCCCTAACGAAATTGTAAATGAAATAAAACCTACAGAACGATTATCACGGGCAATTTCATCATCTACTTTAAAACTAGGTGTTAAAAATTCAAACAAAATATACGCAAAAATTAAAAGAACAAATCCGAACAATCCCCATCCAACCATTTCGAATAAAGTCGAATGTCGTTCGATGGAATATCTAAAAATATTACATACACCTAATATTTTGCCACCCGTAGCTAATGCAACTGCAATGTTGCCCTTTTTGATTTCTTCCCAATTTTTATACTTAGTAATAATTTCGAATAACACCATGGAAACGATTAAACAAAGGCCAACAACACTGAAGTATCCTGCCGTCTCTACTAAAGGGTGTTGCCAAAAATCTGAACCAAACAAATCGAGTCACCCCTTCTTCTTCTTCTGCACAAATACATACAATGAGATATGCTCACTGCATGTATTTGCCCTATATTATTTTAATTCTACAACGGTTACACCGAATCCACCTTCACCTGCTTCACCATAACGGAACGATTTGACCCGCTTATGACCCTTTAAGTAATTTTGGATTCCTTGTCTTAATGCACCTGTACCTTTCCCATGAATAATCGATACGCGTGGATAGTTTGCTAAAAGGGCATCGTCAATATATTTCTCCGTTTTCAATATTGCTTCTTCATAACGTTCACCGCGCAAATCTAATTCCAACTTCACATGGCTATTGCGATTTTTTACATTCGTCATAACAACCGTTTGTTTTTCTTTCTCAGGTTTTACATATTGTAAATCCGATTCATCTAATTTCATCTTCAAAATACCAATTTGAACGACCCATTCATGGTCCGATACTTTTTCAATGATTGTTCCTTTTTGACCATAGCTTAAAACTTTCACTTCGTCGCCGACTTTTAAATTTTGAGCCCGTTCACGAATTTGTGCTTGCTTTTTCAATACTGGATTTTCTTGCGGAGCGGCATTTTCAAGTTTCTTTTTCGCTTCAATCAGCTCGTGTTCCTTTACAACTTTACTTGCATTCGCTCGCATTTCACGGAGTTCAGCGATAATTTTTTCGGATTCTTTCTTCGCTTCATCCACAATTTTCCGTGCCTTTTCTTTTGCTTTCTTTTCTAAATTCTCTTTTTTCTCATCATACGTTCGTAAGCGTTCTTGCAGTTCTTCCCTTAATCTTTGAGCCTCTTCTAATAAAGCATGGGCTTCTTCTGCTTCCCGTTCTGATTGACGTCTGCTTTGTTCTAATGAAGCAATCATTGATTCCACTTCGTGGCGATCAGAACCGGTAAAGGATTTTGCTTGTTGAATAATCGATTCTTTTAAGCCAAGACGTTTAGAAATTTCAAAGGCATTGGAACGACCTGGTACGCCAATAAGTAATCGATAAGTAGGACTTAATGTTTCCACATCAAATTCCACACTCGCATTGACGACCCCTTTTCGATTATAACCATAAGCTTTTAACTCTGGATAATGGGTTGTCGCCATTACGCGGGCACCGGAACCAACTACTTCGTCTAATATGGAAATCGCAAGCGCAGCCCCTTCTTGTGGATCCGTTCCTGCTCCTAATTCATCGAATAATACAAGGGAACGGGAATCAAACTTCGCTAAAATATCCACTATATTTACCATGTGGGATGAAAAAGTCGACAACGATTGTTCAATAGACTGTTCATCACCAATATCAGCGAACAATTGATCAAATACGGCAAGTTCTGAACCATCTAAGGCAGGAACAGGTAAACCAGCCTGCGCCATTAACGTACAAAGACCAACCGTTTTCAATGTAACCGTTTTACCACCTGTGTTCGGCCCAGTAATAACAATCGCTGTAATATCTCGACCAAATTCAATTGTATTTGGCACAGCATCGTCAATTGAAATAAGCGGGTGTCTTGCCCGTACTAAGCGAATATACCCCTCTTTGTTCATCGTCGGTTTCGTACATTTATTCGCTTGACCGTATTTACCTTTTGCTAATATGACATCGATATCCCCTAAAATTTGAACAAGGACAAATAAATCATGGCTTACTTCTTGTACTTTAGCAGACAGTTCCAATAAAATCCGTTCAATTTCAGCCTTTTCCTTTACTTTTAATCGTTGAATTTCATTGTTTGCCTGTACAACCGATTCCGGTTCAATAAATAACGTCTGCCCAGAGGAAGATTGGTCATGGACAATCCCACCATAATGTCCGCGATACTCCTGTTTAACAGGGATAACGAAACGGTCATTCCGAATTGTGACAATAGCATCTGACAGCATTTTCGCAGCATTGGAGCCCCGCGTTAAACTTTCTAATTTTTGTCTTACCCTTGACTCTTCTGCCCTTAAAGATTGGCGAATGGAACGAAGGGTCGTACTAGCAGAATCTAACACGGCACCATTATCATCGATACAATCATTAATTTCATGTTGAAGTGCCGTTAAAATCGGCATTTGTTCTTTTCTTTCAACAAAATGTGGAATGGTAATCGTTTCTTCTTGTTCAATATCTTCTATGAAGTTTCGTAGTATACGACTTGCACGAATCGTACTAGCGATTTCCATTAATTCCATTGGACTTAACATACCGCCAATTTGCGCCCGCTTTGCATGGGGACGAACATCAAATATACCGCCCATTGGAACGTTTCCTTTTACCCGCAAAATGGATAAACCTTCATCCATTTCATCTAACAGTTCCACCACTTTATCAAAATCAGTTTCGGGAATTAGTTGCTCTATAGCATTTTTTCCTACTGATGAAGTACAAAAGCTCGCCACTTGTTCACGTACTTTATCATATTCTAATGTTTTCAATGCGCGCTCTGCGATCACTCCCGAACACCTCCTGTTTTTGTAACATATCTATATACTTACTTGTTTTTCCTAATAAAAGTTTCAAATTGTTCTAAAGACCACGTATTGACAACTAACTCTTTTTTCAACCAAGCCTTTTGAGCATATTTCGCGCCAATTTCCATCACATCCAGTTGTTCAATGGCGTGGGCATCTGTATTAATGGCAATCGGTACGTTGTATTCCATCGCCATCATTAAATGCTCAATACATAAATCTAATCTATAAGGGCTTGCATTTAATTCTAAAATTTTCCCATACTCCGCTGCCCACTGAATTAATTGCGGCACATCCGGATTATACCCTTCCCGCTGACCAATAATTCGTCCTGTTGGATGGGCAATCATATGGACGTATGGATTTTGTATTGCTGTAAATAGCCGCTCCATAATTTTTTCTTGGGGCTGTGAAAAACTCGAATGGATGGATGCGATAACAAAATCCAATTCTTTTAGTACGTCATCGTCAAAATCTAATGTAGCATTTGGTAAAATGTCCATCTCTGTCCCAGCAAATAAACGAAAATCTGGGTTCGCTTCATTGAAATCATAAATTTCCAATCGTTGTTTTTTAAGTCGTTCTGGCGTCAAACCATTTGCCACTTTTAAATATTGGGAATGGTCTGTAATAACACCGTGGGTATATCCTCGCTCAATTAAAGCTTGTCCCATTTCTTTTACGGTATGGGCACCATCAGACCAAGTCGTGTGCATGTGTAAATCCGATACAATATGTTCAAGGGATACAAGTCCTTCGAGTTCATCTACTCGTTCCAACTCTTTCCCTGATTCCCGAACCATCGGAGGAATAAATGGCAAACCAAAATGGGCGAAGAAATCTTCTTCAGTATCGAAGGTCATAATTGTACCATCCGGCTGTTCTACTCCGTATTCGCTAATTTTCTTTCCTTGTTCCTTAGCTAGTTGACGCATGCGTACATTGTGATCTTTCGAGCCTGTAAAATGATGAAGGGCTGTTGCATATTCTTTCATTGTAACGAGGCGAAAATCAACATTGACAACATCTTCTGCATCTAATACGACCGATACCTTCGTATCACCAGCCGCAACAACCTCTTTAATTGTCAATTGTTTCAGTAATTGATCCTTTACTTGTTCAGGTTTCTCTGTAGCAACGATAAAATCGATATCCTTACTCATTTCACTTACTCGACGGAAGCTTCCCGCTACAGAAAACTTTTGAATTTCTGTAATAGAACGTAACACTTCATTAATTTCATTAACAATTTGTTGTAAATACCAAATCGGTAATCGTTCACTGCGCTCTCCTAATTGGTCAAGTTCCTTTAATATTTTCTCTTCTGATTTCGGTCCAAAACCAGCTAACTGACGAATTTGTTGAGCAACACATGCAGCTCTCAAACTTTCAGCGCTATCAATTCCTAGTTCACTATAAAGTTTTGCTAGTTTTTTCCCACCTAAACCTGGAAGTTTTAATAATGGGATTAACCCTTTTGGTACAACTTCTTCCAGCTCCTTCAGCTGAGTAGATTGCCCTGTTTCTATCAATTCATGAATAACGGTTGCTGTTCCCTTTCCAATTCCTTTTAAAGCCGTAATATCCTCAATTTCATTTAAACTACGCTCATCTAATTCAAGGGCATTAGCTGCCTTTCGAAAGGCAGATACTTTAAAGGGATTTTCCCCTTGTAACTCTAATAAAAGGGCAATTTTTTCTAACGTTTTAATGACCATTTTTTTATTCATTTATGTTGCCTCCTCTTTAAGAAAGAATATAGGGACATACTTTGCCGCAACTCTTTCATATGTGGATAACCGTCTAATTTCTATACTATTCCGCTGAAAAAGGAAATGCCCCAAAAGTCGCTTTGGGACATTTCCTTTAAGTCGATTGTCAAACGACAGACGAATAACAAATATACTTATTGTTTGTAAATATACCACCAATCCCGAACCATATCGGTAAAAATTGGTGTGTGCTCAAGCATAAGATTGGCAATGAATGAACCATCCATCATATTTTGAATCGGTCCCATCGGAATTAATGCTAACACATACATTAATATAAACAAAATGAAATAGAACTCGATAAAGCAAAGGATAGCCCCTAAAATACGGTTAACAGAATTTAATATTGGTAAATATGTAATAAAATCAAATACTGAACCAAGAATTTGTAAGGCAATTTTTACTGCAAAGAAAATGACCGCAAAGGCGATAATTCGATAAAATGTTTCATCTACATTTAAAGAATCTAAAACTAGTACCATGGATGAACTATCTGTCACCCCTGGATAAGGAATCCATAGTACAAATTTTTCTGCTAGCGGTTTGTAATAAATATAAGCGACAATCAGTGCAACAAAGAAGCTGGCAAGATGAATAGCTTGCACGATGAAGCCTCTTTTTAAGCCTACTAGTAGGCTAGCAGCAAATATAATCAGTAATATAATATCTAACATTCAATTCAACCCTTTAATTTTTTCACTTCTTCTTCAAGTTTTTCAACTTGTTCTTTTAATTTTAATAATTCATGAACGGTATTGACAGCTGTTAGAACGGCTATCTTAGAACTATCTAATGATGGATTATGTACATGCATTTCTCGCATTTTATCATCTACTATAGAAGCAACTAATCGCATATGTCCAGTAGATTCGGAGCCAACTATTTTATACGAATGCCCGAAAATTTCTACTGATATTCGATTTTTTTCTTGTTCAGCCAATGCAATACCCCCTAAACCGTAAGCAAAACCCAATGATTCATTTACAATCTTTTTTTCTTTGCAAAGTATGAATAAAACAACCAAACAAATTAACTGTTTGGTCAATTCTACTACGTTTGAATCTATTACGAAATTTATAATACATATCATACCATCTTTAGTTTGCATAGTACAACTACAATAAGGTTACAAAACCAATACTAGCAGGACTTTTAGCTCATTCCATTCGCAAAATTAAATTTAGAATTGGTTATTGTAAATGGTGAGATGAAATATGTCAATGAAGGCAATTTGTAATCATAGCCTCACATTATTTTTCAAACTATCTTTGCTATGTTTTCTGTACTAGATAATTGATGGATTTTTGTTAGGCTATAAATAAACTTAGAAGTATTTTTCCATTCTTATTTAAATATATATAATGTAAGCATCTTATAAAAATCAATTACCTACAGATACACAAAACAATGTACTATTTTTTCATCATGATTTATGTCATCCTTAATATTTATAGTACATGGAACAAAGAAGGGAACGAATTTATGGCAAATATTGTGCTACAACTTTCAACCGATATACAAAATCAGGTGAAAAGTTTTTATGCTTCATCAAGCGTTGAACGAAATGCACCTGGAGTTATTTTTGCTGCAAAACTACCAGATACAGCCATTACGATCTATAAATCTGGTAAAGTGATGTTTCAAGGGGTTGGGGCAAAAAGAGAGGCAAGTCGTTGGGGGGAATTAAAAACGAAAACAGCTACTTCCAAAGAAATTAAAACAAAGGGCGATACCCTTCCCGAACAGTTTTCAACAATGTCGGTCATTGGGTCAGACGAAACAGGTACCGGTGACTATTTTGGTCCGATAACGGTTGCTGCTGTTTATGTTCCGAAAGATAAAATTGAATTAATTACAGAGCTTGGTGTAAAAGATTCAAAAATGTTAAACGATCGCATTATGCGAAAAATAGCACCAGACATTATGTCAGTGTGCACCTATAGCATCTTAACATTGCGCAATGAAAAATATAATATACTTCAAGGGAAAGGCTATTCCCAAGGGAAAATAAAAGCATTGCTTCATAACCAAGCGATTAAACATGTATTGTCTAAAATGGACCCTGCAAAGCCGGATTATATTTTAATTGACCAGTTTGCAGAACGCTCCATTTACTATAACCATATAAAAAATGAAAAAGAAATTGTTCGAGAAAATGTTTTGTTTTCTACAAAGGCCGAACAACTTCATGTCGCAGTTGCTGCTGCTTCTATCTTAGCCCGCTACGCCTTTTTGAAAGAAATGGATCGGCTTGCAGAAATGGTCGGCTTCGAATTACAAAAGGGTGCTAGTGGTAAAGTCGATGAAATGGCTGCTCGCATTTGGTTAGAACAAGGTCAAGATACATTAAAGTCGATTACAAAATGGCATTTTGCTAATACAGAAAAAGCAAAAAAACTCGTGGAGAAAAAGAGATAAATTGGAAAGAGGCGCTAGGTAAAACTATGCGCTTTTTTTATTGAATAACATGTTTAAAAAACACGCCATACTTTTATTTTGCAATAAACCTTTCCACTTTTAAAAGTTGATCCATCTTTATTTTTGGCTTAACACCTTGTTACCAATCATTTTGTATATCGCCAGCCCATTCCATTATTCTTTAACATAATTATCCATTTAATAGACTGTTTATCAGCAATACATCGGATTAGGGAGGATTGTTATTCAACTAAAGTAACTGCTCAAAAATTAACTTTTATTTATAAATTCGTACACTTCTTTAAGCGAATGCCCTTCAATGTATTTTTAAGTAAATTAACAACTCGACCACAAACTAAAAAGCCATACCCCAAAATTGGAGTATGGCTACATATGAACCCTTTTATTTTACAAGTTTACTAATCGCTTTAAATTGGTCTCCTTTAGCGACTTGAAGCATTTCAAAGAGGGCCATTTCTACACTCGTTACCTTCGCACCTAGTTGCATCATTTTTTGAAGCCCAATTTCATTATTTTTAGCCGTTCTTGATGAAACGCAATCAGCTAATACTTCCACTTCATAACCATTTTGAAGTAAATGAACAGCTGTTTGATACACACAAATATGGGTTTCAATACCGGCAAGCAATACTTTTTTACGTCCCGTTTTTTCTAATTGCTCTACAAATTTTGGTGTATCGTAAGCGCTAAATGTAATTTTTTCAATTGGTTTTTGATTTTGTAGTTTTTGGGCAACTTTTTCCGTAGTCGGCCCAAGTCCTTTTGGATATTGTTCTAACCAAAGAACAGGTATATCTAAAATTTGAACACCTTCTGTCATTTTCGCAATATTATGAATCGCAAATTCACTATTATCTACGATTTCAGCTAGCTTTCCTTGTACATCAATTAATACAAGAACTGTTTCTTCTTTTTGTAACATAAACATCCCCCTTAAATTTATATCATTGCGCTATCCCCATTCATTATAATAAAAATTTGAATAGCGAAACAGCTAGAAGGTCTCCCTATTTTAAAAGTAAACAAAACAAGAAGAGCGCCCGAGTATTACGAGCAACTCTTCTCTTATATTAGCGAAGTTCAGCGCCTGCTTCTGTTAATGCTTTTAATACTTTGTTATGGGCATTTACCACTTCGTCATCTGTTAACGTACGTTCTGGATCGAAGTAAGTTAATGAGAAAGCAACTGATTTTTTGCCAGCTTCCATTTTTTCTCCTTCGTAAACGTCGAACACTTTTACTTCTTTTAATAATTTTGTACCAGCTTGACGAATGATTTCTACGATCTCGCCAGCAGGTTTTGAGCGATCTAGCTCCAATGCAATATCTCGTGTCATTGCAGGGAAACGTGGTACTGGAGCATAAACTAAATCTTCCACAGTTGCAGCTAAAATAGCTTTTAAATTTAATTCGGCCACATACGTTTCTTTCAAATCGTATTGTTTACGCTCAGTTGGATGTAAACCACCGATTAAACCGATTTTTTCTCCATCTAAGTAGATGGCAGCAGTTTGACCTGGGTGTAAACCATCCATTGTTGTTCTTGAGAAGGATAAACGATCTGTTAAGCCTAATTTTTCAAATAAGCTTTCGATAATGCCTTTTGCGACGAAGAAATCCACATTTAACTTTTCACCTTGCCATGTATGGTCAACCCATTTACCTGTTAACACAAAGGCAATATGTTCTTCTTCATATGGTAACTGCTCTTCCGTTTGACCAAGGAATACAGAACCAATTTCATATAGGGCAACGGAATCTGCTTTACGAGCCACATTATAGCTTGCCGCTTCCACCAAATGAGGAATCAGACTTTGACGTAAAGTGGAACGTTCTTCACTCATCGGCATTAATAATTTCGTCGTATCTTCTGTTTTTAAAGCAAATTTTTGGGCCAGTTCATCAGAAGTTAACGAATACGTAATCGCTTGGTATAGACCAGCACCTTCTAACACATTTCGTACAATACGGCGTTTAGCTTGGTAAGGTGTTAATCCGCCTACTTGTTCATTTCCTTCTGGTAATGTCATTGGAATTTCATCGTATCCATATAGACGGGCAATTTCTTCAATAATATCTTCTTCAATTTTAATATCTTGGCGTCGTGTCGGAACATCAATAATTAATAAACCGTTTGCCGCTTCCACATCAAATTGTAGACGATTTAAAATAGATAGCATTTCTTCTAAAGAAATTTTCATACCTAGGCGGGAGTTAATGTAGTCAGGTGATACAACTACTCGCGCGGGTGTTTTATCTAAATCATCGACTAATACTGTACCATCTAATACTTCTCCGCCTGCAATGTCAGCTAACATTTGGGCAGCTCGTTCACCAGCTAAAAGCACTCGGTTAGGATCGACGCCTTTTTCAAAACGTGCTGATGAATCAGAACGTAAGCCTAATTCCTTCGAAGTACGACGAACAGATAAGCCTTCAAAATAAGCTGCTTCAATGACAACAGTTGTTGTTTTATTCGTCACTTCAGAATTAGCACCACCCATTACGCCGGCAACAGCTACAGGTTCTACACCATTTGTAATGACAAGATTATGGGCATTTAATGTACGTTCTTGTTCATCTAAAGTGACAATCTTTTCTCCTTCGTGAGCTAAACGAACTACAATCTCTTTCGAATTTAATGAATCATAATCAAAGGCGTGTAACGGTTGACCATATTCCATTAAAATATAATTCGTAATATCGACAACATTGTTATGAGGACGAACACCAGCTGCCATTAAGTAATGTTGCAACCAAAGAGGTGATTCTGCGATTTTTACATTTTTCACTACTTTTGCTGCATATAATGGGTTTTCCTTCGCTTCAACACGTACGTTAATGTAGTCCCCTGCTTTTTCAGAAATCGTTTCATATTGAATTTCTGGTAATTTAACTTCCTTCGATAAAATAGCAGCTACTTCATAAGCAACCCCTAACATAGACAATGCATCTGAACGGTTTGGCGTTAAGCCTAATTCTAAAACAATATCCCGTAGCCCCACTAATTCCAATGCATCACTACCAGGAACAGCATCCTCTGGTAAAACGTAAATTCCATCAGCATAAGCTTTCGGAACAACGCGACCTTCCACACCTAGTTCCTGTAGGGAACAAATCATCCCGTTGGATTCTTGACCGCGCATTTTTGCCTTTTTAATTTTAATACCACCAGGAAGGCGAGCACCAGGTAATGCGACGATTACTTTTTGACCTGCTGCAACGTTTGGTGCACCACAAATAATTTGTCGTACATCCCCTTCTCCTACTTCTACTTGGCAAATATTTAATTTATCTGCGTCCGGATGTTTTTCTTTTGATACAATATAACCTACGACAATGTTTGTCATCCCTTGAGAACGATCAATCACTGCATCTACTTCAATCCCTGAACGGGTAATTTTTTCAGCCAATTCTTCAGGCGCAATTCCTTCTATATCAACATATTGTTTTAACCAATTTAATGAAACTAACATATTCGTACCCCCTTACCCTTCTGTTCGATGGAATTGTGATAAGAAACGACTGTCATTCGTATAGAAATGACGGATATCATCTACTCCATATTTCAACATTGCGATACGTTCCGCGCCGATACCGAAAGCAAAACCTGAAACTTTTTTCGAATCATAGCCTGCCATTTCAAGTACATTTGGATGTACCATACCAGCACCTAAAATTTCAATCCAACCTGTTTGTTTACATACGTTACAACCTGAGCCACCACATTTAAAGCAAGAAATGTCCATTTCTACTGAAGGCTCTGTAAAAGGGAAGAAGCTTGGACGTAAGCGAATTTCCCGATCTTCGCCGAACATTTTTTTCGCTAATTTATCCAGCGTTCCTTTTAAATCACTCATTCGAATATTTTCGCCAACGACTAGCCCTTCAATTTGCATAAATTGGTGGGAGTGTGTCGCATCATCATTATCTCGGCGGAATACTTTACCCGGACTGATAATTCGGATTGGTTCCCCTTTTTTTGCTTCCATCGTACGCGCTTGCACTGGTGACGTATGGGTACGTAATAGCGTTTCCTCTGTAATATAAAATGTATCTTGCATATCACGGGCCGGGTGACCTTTTGGTAAGTTTAAAGCTTCGAAATTGTAGTAGTCTCTTTCTACTTCCGTTCCTTCTGCAATTGTATATCCCATTGAAACGAATAAATCTTCAATTTCTTCCACAACACGAGTTAAAGGATGGCGATTTCCTGATCGTACTTGACGTCCTGGTAACGTAACATCAATCGATTCTTTTTCTAGTTGTTCTTGAATCGCTTGTTCCTCTAACACAGTCGCCCTTTGTTCTAGTTGGGCTGTAACGTTCTCACGCACCGCGTTCACAAGGGCCCCCATTTTCGGACGTTCTTCTGGAGATAATTTCCCCATTCCCTTTAATAGATCCGTAATCGGACCTTTTTTCCCTAAATACGCCACGCGAACGTCATTTAGTTCTTTTAAATTGGCAGCAGCTTGTATTTTCGTTAATGCTTCTTGTTCCAATTGCTTTAACTGTTGTTCCACGTATAAAAACCTCCTTATGAATAGTTCATATTTTGTTTTTTCGTCTGTAAGTGAAAATCCGCCTTTGTATCCGTTCCTTCGTTAAGAAAAAACAAAAAACCCCGCCCCTAAAAAAGGGACGAGGACTAAGTTCGCGGTACCACCCTAGTTATTACAAAAAATTGCAATCACTTCATTGACATAACGACTCATCGGCCGGCTTTCCTTTCTCATTTAACATGATCCCGGAAGCTGCTTACGGGGTGAACTTCAATATGTATGACATTACATAAGCTTCCAGTCTTCGGCTTACGCTCCCTAAAATGTCTTATCCATATTTACTCTTCCCGCTCCAAGCGCATTTTCTTTTATTCATATATGTTCTAAATCTTAAATTATTTTACGTTAAATCGGAAAAGGTTTCAAGTATTGTCTCTATGTTGCAATTTAAATTATTCTTCTATTGTATTAAAGTACATTTCAAGCGCTTGTTGTATTTAACCAAGTTCTATAAAAAATACTTCCTCCCCTATTAAATAACAAAAAAGACAAAGTTTTAAACTGACTTTGTCTTTTCATTTGAAGCAATTTATTTTACAAATTGATACAATAAAATGCCTGTAGCCACTGCTACATTTAATGATTCAGCTTGTCCGAAAATCGGGATGATGACATTTTGATCAGTTTTATCTAAAAGTTGCGGATGTATGCCACTTCCTTCATTCCCTACGATAAGGGCAAAGCTTCCTGAATGTTCTACTTCTGTATATTCAATAGCATCTTGTAATGCTGTTCCATACACTTTCACACCGCTATCTTGTAAATCTTCAATCCATTCTGCTAGCTCGCCGCGAATGACAGGAATATGAAAATGGGAACCTTGGGCTGATCGTAATGTTTTTGGATTATAAGCATCCGCACACCCTTTTCCTAATACGACCCCATCGATGCCAGCAGCATCCGCTGTACGAATCATCGTTCCGATATTCCCCGGATCTTGCACCGCATCAACGAGCAATACTTTTCTCCAATTTTGTTTTGCTTCTAACTTGACTTCTAGCTGTTTACAATGGGCAAATACCCCTTGAGAAGTTTCCGTTTCAGCCAGTTCTTTTGCAATAGTTTCTGTCACTTCTACGATCATGACATTATCCGTTTCCCAAAGTAAAGGAAGGTCTACCCCTTCACGGACAATCATTTGTACAATTTGGTCTTTATTTTTTAACGCTTCCTCTACTAGATGGAAACCTTCTACGATAAACTCCCCTGTTTTTTCTCGCTCTTTTCGGGTCGTGACAAGTTTTTTCCAATGTTTTACGAGGGCATTTTGTGTTGATTCAATACGTTTCATAATTTGACAGTTACCGCCTTTTTCTTCTGTTTCTAATGCCTAATTTTACATGAAAAGTAGGACTGTGTAAAAAATGTTTTCATCGTGAATTAAGTTCTTGCTATCTATTATAGAGGATACTTGGTTAAAGCAACTTCTTTAAACATATTTACAATTTTAAATTGTTCACCTGTTGGTCTCGTAATAAGCTCTTCATTTAAAATTTGATACCCTATGGATTCATAAAGTTGAATGTTTCTTCGTACACTCATCCGAACTTTACATTGAATTTTATTATAACCATGTTGAACTGTAATTTCTTCTATCTTATGTAACAATTTTTTTGCGTAACCCTTTCCTTGACACATAGGGCTTACGGATAGACGATAAAAATAAACATAATCCTCTACATATTGAAAGCGAACGGCTGCAACTGGTACATTGTTTTCATATCCAACTAACGCAAAGGCGCCGTTTTGCAACTCTTCTGAAATAGATTGCTCCGTTTCCTTTAACGCACTAGAAGGTGCTGGGTCATTACGATACTCCTCAAAGGCTTGGAGCATCACTTCACGTATTTCTTGAACATTTGTTGAAAATTTAATTTCCATAAAAATTACTCCTTTTATTTATTTTTGTTTAATTTAAGCAATTCTAAATGAATTTACTATGTATAGTTTCAGCGAGACGAAGCAGACTAGTCATTGAGGAGGCGAATGCAATGAATTTTCAAATTAGAGATGCCATTACATCGAATGTAAAAGGTGATAGTGCAAATGAATTCCGTGATACAGTAGAAGATGCAATTTCACGTGGTGATGAGCATTTATTACCTGGTCTTGGTGTATTTTTAGAAAAATGGTGGAAATCATCTAGCGCAGCAGAGCAAGAAGCATTTACAGAAAAACTTTCAAAAGCTTTTCAGAACTAAAACAATAAGGCTGACAAAGCATTTCTTTGATACTTTGTCAGCCCTCTATTAATTTCCCCACTCACTTTGCAAAATTTCTTTTATAATCGTAAATTTCTCATTACCAATTTTTTCTCGAATGTTCATTTCTAAATCTTTTTTTAATACGATATATTTCTCTACACATAATTCCCCAATATTTGTTAATTGAATACATTTATCCCGATTATTATTTCCCGGCAGCGTTTCAACTAACCCTTTTGACTCTAGCTTTTTAATAAATTTATGGGTTGCTTGTCGCGAAATGCGAACATTTTTTGTAACAGAAGAAATCGTCGGCTGCTTTTTATATATTTTCATCATAATATACCATTCAGAATTTGAAATGGTAATATCGCTTATCTCACTCCATCTTTCTTCTATTTTTTTTCGAATCGAATTATAACATTCACTAATTAACTCCAATAAATCCAATTGTTCATGATCCACTATTCTCACCCCGTACATCTATTCGAAAATAAATATACTGAATGGCTACTCAATTGTCAACTAAGTTGACATTTCTCTTGAAATAGCGTACAATAAAATTAGTCAACCAAGTTGACGATGAAAAGGGGGCAAAACATATGTTTAAGGTTGGAGATACCATCATCTACTCTGCTCACGGATTATGCCATATTGATGACATCAGTGAAAAAACGTTTTCCGGTGTTACGAAAACTTACTACGTCCTACATCCACTCAATAACAATAAGTTAGAAATTTGCACTCCCGTAGATAATAAATCCATTTCCATGCTTGAAATTATGAATAAAGAAGAAGCAAATGCAATTTTAAATGTATTTACACAACCTGGTATTGAATGGATTGAAAAAACGAACCATCGTACTCAAACGTATTCAAATCTTTCAAGAAAAGGGAATCGTGAAGATATTGCAAAAATCATTAAAACTTTAATGATAAAAAAATATGAACTTGAATGTAACGACAAGAAATTCCCTGAATACGATCGAAAGCTATTAATGTCTATTCAAAATATTTTATTTGCAGAATTGGCCCTCTCTTTAGAGATGTCAATTGAACAAATCCATACAAAAATCCTAGAAATATTAAATATTCCGATTGATGAATTAGAAATGATTGTCAATCAATAATTGTGCATTCCAGTGATAAGAAAATTGCCTAATTTTCTTTTCGCTGTTTTTTTTGGAAAAAAATAAAGGCAACTCAGCGTCTCCCAAGTTGCCATTCCTATGTAGCGATACTTTTTTCCACCTTGAAATCAGCATCGTAATTGTAGTAAGTGGGGACAATTCCCACCTACTACAATGTAAAAAAATAAATGTTACTCGTTTAAGTCCATAAAATGGGGAAGCTCCCCATTTTTAAGCTAAAATGGATGCTAATACGGCTTTTTGTGCATGTAATCGATTTTCCGCTTGCTCATAAATATAAGAATTTGGACCATCAATAACGGATGCGGTCACTTCTTCGTCACGATGGGCTGGCAAACAATGTAAAAACATATAATTTGGTTTTGCATTGGCAACTAACTCGTCGTTAATTTGATAACCTTTAAAATCTATTAAACGTTTAGCAGATTCCTCTTCTTGCCCCATACTAGTCCACACATCCGCATAAACTACATCAGCATTTTTTACAGCTGCTACTGGATCATTCGTTACGGTAATAAGACTGCCATTTTCTTTTGCAATGCGTTTTGCCTTTTTGATAATTTCTTCATTAGGTTCGTAACCGACAGGAGTTGCAACAACGATATCCATGCCAACATGGGCTGCAGCAACGACTAAAGAATGGGCAACGTTATTACCATCCCCGACATAGGCAATTTTCAATCCTTTAAAATGACCTTTATTCTCAATAATTGTTTCTAAGTCTGCTAACGCTTGGCAAGGATGATATAAATCTGTTAAACCATTAATGATTGGAATAGAGGCATGGTCTGCTAATTCCTTCACCATTTCGTGAGAATTCGCGCGAATCATCACCCCATCAAGATAACCGGATAATACATGCCCTGTATCAGAAATCGGTTCCCCACGTCCGATTTGTAAATCTCGGGAATGCATAAACATCGCTTTTCCTCCAAGTTGATTCATCCCGACTTCAAAGGAAATACGCGTACGCGTGGAATGCTTCTCGAAGATCATGCCTAATGTTTTACCTTCTAATAACTTTGGACATTTGCCCGCCTTTGTAATCTTTTTAAGTTGGCTTGCTAATGTAATTAGATCATGGACTTCCTCGCTCGTATAATCTAACAACGTTAATAAATCTTTCCCTTTTAAACTGGAAACTAATTTCAATTGAACCTCTTCTAATAATTTCATTGTTTTCTCCGCCCCTTATACAATGGATGATGTAATTCATTATACATATGCATATTTATTAAATCAAGTGTATTTTTATAATAAATTTCATCTATACCAACAATAATAAATATACATTTTGATAGTATAAAAATAATATATTGTTAATAATTTTTATTTATCACGCCATATTTTCTATAAATATTCATTTATACGATGAATCAAAAAATAGTATACTCCACCATATATATGCATGATTTTTATTTATAGACATGAAAAAAGGAAGAGCATTTTCGCCCTTCCCTTTCATTATTTATTAATCAAATATAATTTTATTAACTGTATCACGATCTAATTTTCGAATGATTTCTACAAGTAATTTAACTGTATTATGATAATCATCACGATGGATGACCGCTGCATGGGAGTGGATATAACGGGAAGCTATTCCGATTGCCATAGCTGGAACGCCATTTGCTGTTAAATGGATAGAACCAGCATCAGTACCACCACCTGGCGTGGAATCAAATTGATAAGGAATGTTGTTTTCCTCTGCCACATCAACTACAAAATCACGAAGTCCTTTATGTCCTACCATTGATGCATCGAAAATAATGATTTGAGGACCATCACCTAATTTCGATGTAGATTCCTTCGGTGTAATACCTGGCGTATCTCCAGCTACACCGACATCAACAGCAAACCCAATATCCGGTTTAATTTTAAAGGTAGAAGTTTTTGCTCCGCGAAGCCCAACTTCCTCTTGAACATTTCCTACACCGTAAACAACATTAGGATGTTTAATATCTTTTAGTTGTTTTAACACATCGATGGCAATGGCACAACCGATACGATTATCCCATGCTTTTGCCAATAACATTTTTTCGTTTTTCATTACGTTGAATTCAAAGTAAGGCGTAATCATATCGCCAGGTCGAATTCCCCATCCTTGGGCCTCTTCCTTAGAAGTTGCACCGATATCGATAAATAACTCTTTCATATCCACTACTTTTTTACGTTGGTCAGCAGGTAAAATATGAGGCGGCTTTGAACCGATAACCCCAATAATTTCTTCCCCTTTTCGAGTTGTAATTGTTACTCGTTGAGAAAGCATCACATGGCTCCACCAGCCACCAACTGTTTGAAATTTCACAAAGCCCTTGTCATCGATTTGAGTAACCATGAAACCTATTTCATCTAAATGGCCGGCAACCATAATTTTTGGTCCATTGGCATCCCCAACTTTTTTTGCAATTAAACTTCCAAGATTGTCTGTTTCAATCTCATCTGCATATGGTTCAATATATTTTCGCATTACTTCGCGAGGGGCACGTTCATTCCCTGGTATTCCATTTGCATCTGTTAATTCTTTCAACATAGTTAATGTTTGATCTAATTCGGACATGTTGCAGCCTCCTAAATAGGTGTTTTTCCTTATTATACCTCTAATATTTCGAATGTTGAAATATTAATTCCCAAACAATTATAAGTTTTTCAAAAATAACGGTCATTAATACCCGTTTTTCTGACGTTCATAATTTTTTTCGTTTTTTGCTATATAGGCTTGAATAATATCATCAAGGGTAAAACCTAAATTATATGCTAAGACACCATAACATTGCCATACACTTCGATAATGATCAATGTTTGGTTGGTGAATAAAGGTTAATATTTGATCTTGTGTGCGTAAAAACCAATCTGTTAAATCTTGTTTCATTGAAATTTCCGGCCAAGCATCTAATGATAATTCCTTTTCAATTCCTAAAGATAGTAAAAAGTGAATAGAATCGACAAATTCCTCTAATATAACATCTCTTTCAGAAGGACCTTTTGTACTCCAAAATTTAAAACATCTTGTTTCATTCGCTAATTCCGCTAATTCAATCATTAAAGCGAGCCCTTTTTCCTTAAAAACATCTCGATCAATCTTTTGCGTTTTTTCGATGAATGCATCTAACTCTCGTTGCATTTCAAATAGTTCTTTAAATTCCATAAAAAAATCCCTCTTTTTCTTTAAAAAATGAAACTTATTGTTCTCTTTAATCGTAAAGGAAGTAACTATGTCTTTACAAGGGGGACTTTTACGTGGCTCTTCTATTATTCCGTCTGCTCATTATCATTCTAATCATTTACATATTTTATAAAGCCGTACGTTTCTTAACCGATCCAAAACGTAAATTAGATGAAGCCTATGAAAAAGGGCAATATTACTTCTATGATGATGTTAAAAATGTCCGAAAAAACTTTTTCATTTCCTATAAAGGTGCCCTTTTTGAGGGAGAGAAATATTTAGGAACGACTGAAGATGCCTTTGAGGTTGTGTCCATATTTGTTTGGGTACATGATATAACGAAGCTTCAAGGTTTAACTAAGGACGACTTTCACTTTTTAGAAAAAGAAATTTTAATGAGCTACCCGAAAGCCAAAATAAACTGGAAAAATCCTATTGAACAGTTAATGAAAGATCAAAATGTTTAACAACAGTAAAATAAGGATTGTCTAACATGGGATGAACTATGTATGAAAGGCAATCCTATATTTTCTGTTAAAAGTGTTTGGAACGAGCATATAGTTTTTCTAATTCCTCATCAATTCGTTTTTTATCGATTCGTTCAAAAAGAGGTTGCACATCCGTTATTTTTATTGATAACTTCTTATAAAATAAAAACAGGTAGAGTTAAACAAAATTTGTTTTCCACCTGCTCATTCTATAATGTGATTAAATAACCCCATCATACCTATATCTACTGATTAATAAATCGTAAAAATCCTTACAACAATATAAATATGTATAGCTGCTATTAACGGAAATCCAAAGGCAAAGGAATTATGTTTTGTTTTATGGCGGAATAAATACATTCCTAATACGCCCCCACACGCTCCCCCTAGAATAGCTAACGTAAATAATGATTTTTCAGAAATGCGCCATTCATGTTTTTTTGCCTTGGACTTATCGACATACATGAAAATACATAGGATGATTGACATTACGGCAATATATGATATTAATGCTAATTCCATAGGATTAACCCACCTTCCTTTTACATATATAAAAAGGCTGATAGGATGTCCTACCAGCCATTTATTGAATAATTATTTCGCAACTGCTTTTTTAGCTTCTTCAGCTAATTGAGCGAATGCTTGAGCGTCAGTTACTGCTAAGTCAGCTAACATTTTACGGTTAACTTCGATACCAGCTACTTTTAAACCGTGCATTAAACGGCTATAAGAAAGACCGTTTAAACGAGCAGCAGCGTTAATACGAGTAATCCATAATTTACGGAAATCACGTTTCTTTTGACGACGGTCACGATATGCATATTGACCTGATTTCATTACTGCTTGGTTAGCTACTTTGTATAATGTATGTTTTGAACCAAAATAACCTTTGGCTAATTTTAAAACTTTTTTACGACGCTTGCGCGTTACTGTTCCGCCTTTTACGCGTGGCATACTAATTACCTCCTGCTAATTCTTCCGAATATTTAATTTAAATACGTACATTTATTACATAAACGAAATTATTTCATGTAAGTTAATAAAGATTTAATACGTTTGAAATCACCAGATGACGCAACTTTTGCTTTACGTAGGTGACGTTTTTGTTTTGTAGATTTGTTAGCGAATAAGTGGCTACCATAAGCACGGTCAAATTTTAATTTTCCTTTGCCCGTTTTTTTGAAACGCTTCGCAGCGCCACGGTGAGTTTTCATTTTTGGCATTTCGAATTTCCTCCTAAACTATTCGTCAATATTACTTTTTCTCGTTCTTTGGTTGAAGAACTAAGAACATGCTTCGGCCTTCCATCTTCGGTTTTTGTTCAACCGTCGATACTTCGGCACAAGCTTCAGCAAAACGATCTAAAACACGTTGCCCAATTTCCTTATGAGTAATAGCACGACCTTTAAAACGTAAAGAACATTTTACTTTGTCGCCCTTTTCTAGGAATTTAATTGCATTACGTAATTTCGTTTGGAAATCATGCTCATCAATTGTTGGACTTAAACGAACTTCCTTCATATTGATGACTTTTTGATTTTTACGAATTTCACGATCTTTCTTTTGCTGTTCAAACTTAAACTTACCATAGTCCATGATACGTGCGACTGGTGGCTTAGCTTGAGGGGCCACAAGGACAAGATCCAAGTTTGCACGAGCGGCAATTTCTAACGCTTCATTACGAGTTTTAACTCCAAGCTGATCACCATTATGGTCGATTACACGAAGTTCACGTGAGCGAATGCCTTCGTTTACATACATGTCTTTGCTAATACGAATCCACCTCCAAGGTTGTGTCGCGAATACATGAGATTAAGAGCAAAAACGCCCGGTTGAACGGTACACTTCCTAAGTATGTCCATAAAAAAAGGACGGACATTTCAGAAGATGTCCGCCCGCTATATATACATACGCTCTAAGACAGCGTAATTAATTCAACGTGTTAATACCTGTTAACTGCAATTGCGTCATTCAGGTGAGAAGCGGGCAGCCTCTACTTCAACCACAAACTGTATTCATAACCTAAATAATCATATCATTGTTGATTTACGATGTCAACAAAATTTCATCTATGATTTATTTGCCTTTATGATTTTACAACACGATGAACTTTTTGTCGATAATCTTTTTGCATTTCCCGATCGAAAGATGATAAAAAAGAATGGTCCAAAAAGTTGAACCATTCTCGTACAAGATATTTATTTTACTGCTTCTGCTTTAATGCTTTCTAAGAAACTTTCGAAGGAAACAGTTTCCGAATCTTTTGAGCCGTAACGGCGAATGTTAACGTCTCCTGCTTCCATTTCTTTGTCCCCTAATACGAGCATGTAAGGGATTTTCTTCATTTGAGCTTCGCGGATTTTATACCCTAGTTTTTCTTCACGGTAATCCATTTCTACTCGAATGCCAGCTTGCATTAGTTTTTCTTCGATTTGTTTTGCATAGTCAAAGTGAACTTCATTGGATACTGGAATAATTTCCACTTGAACAGGTGCTAACCAAGTTGGGAAAGCTCCCTTATATTCTTCGATTAAGAAGGCAACGAAACGTTCCATTGTTGATACAACACCACGGTGAATAACGACTGGACGATGTTGTTTTCCATCTTCTCCTACATAAGTTAAATCAAAGCGTTCTGGTTGTAAGAAATCCAGTTGAACAGTTGATAATGTTTCATCTTTACCGATTGCAGTTTTCACTTGAACGTCTAATTTTGGACCATAGAAAGCCGCTTCGCCTTCAGCTTCATAATATTCCAGCCCCATATCATCCATCGCTTCTCTTAACATACTTTGCGCTTTTTCCCACATCTCATCGTCATCATAATATTTTTCAGTATCAGCAGGATCACGGTAGGATAAACGGAATTTATAATTTGTTAAATTGAAATCTTTATAGACATCTAAAATTAATTCCACAACTTTTTTAAACTCTTCTTTAATTTGGTCTGGACGAACGAAAATATGAGAATCGTTTAAAGTCATTCCACGCACACGTTGCAGCCCAGATAATCCACCTGATGATTCATAACGATGCATTGTACCAAGCTCCGCAATACGGATTGGCAACTCACGGTATGAATGCATAGAAGATTTGTATACCATCATATGATGCGGACAGTTCATTGGACGTAAAACTAATGTTTCGTTATCCATTTCCATCGGTGGGAACATATCTTCTTGATAATGACCCCAGTGGCCAGAAGTTTCATATAGTTTTTTAGACCCTAATACTGGTGTATAAACATGTTTGTAACCCAGTTTTACTTCTTTATCAACAATATAGCGTTCCACAATTCGACGAATCGTTGCCCCATTTGGTAACCATAAAGGTAAACCTTGACCTACTGTTTGAGATAGTGTAAATAATTCTAATTCTTTCCCAATTTTACGGTGATCACGCTCTTTCGCTTCTTCTAACATTTGAAGATGTTGTTTTAAATCTTCTTTGTTGAAGAAAGCAGTACCGTAAATTCGTTGAAGCATTTTGTTATCAGAGTTTCCTCTCCAATAAGCACCTGCTATCGATAATAATTTGAATTCTTTTAGTTTTCCTGTAGACGGTACATGAATTCCTCGGCAAAGGTCAAAAAAGTCACCTTGGTAGTAAATAGACACTTGTTCATCCGCTGGAATAGCTTCTAACAATTCTAATTTATATTCGTCGCCAACTTCTTCATAAATTTTTTGCGCTTCATCACGAGAAACATTTTTTCGTTCAATTTCGATGTTTTCAGAAATGATTTTTTTCATTTCCTTTTCAATTTTAGGGAAATCCTCTGTAGAAATTGGCTCTGGCGAATCTACATCATAGTAAAAACCACCTTCAATGACTGGACCAATTCCTAATTTAATACCAGGATATAAACGTTTCAATGCTTGTGCTGTTAAGTGAGCAGTGGAGTGACGCAAAATTTCCAATGCTTCCTCGGATTTTGGTGTAATAATTTCAATTGCACCATCTTCTTCAATTGGTGTTTTTAAATCAATCAGTGTGCCGTTTAATTTACCAGCTAAAGCTTGTTTTTTAAGTCCTGGACTAATCGAACCAGCTACATCCGCTGTCGAAGTACCGCGCGAAAATTCCTTTACGGCGCCATCAGGGAAAGTTAATTGAATTACTTCTGACATGTTGTTTCTCTCCTTTAAGATTTATATGGTAAATTTGCAGCTTTTTGAAAGGGAAACAATTAGAACTTACAAAGCCTTTTTCAATAAAAAAAGCGCCATCCCTCGTAAAGGGACGACGCGTATGCTCGTGGTTCCACCCTTCTTCCTTCCGAAACAAACGTTTCAGACGAAGCTCTAGGTCGGTTAACGTACCGATTGACGTTAGCAGATTATCCCTGCTAAAGCTCCAAGGTAGTAAAGAATGTGTCGTACTAGGAAGCTCCCAGCCAAGGCTTCCCTCTCTAAAAGTCGTCTCACAAACTTGTTGTCCTTTTCAAAGCTTGCATATTTAGATTAATTATTAAGAAAGTATACGCCCGAAGTCGCAAAAATGCAACTACGAAAGATGAATATTTTAATTTTCGTGGCGACGATTTTTTCCGCCCATTTCAATAGGTACTGTAATAGCACGAATACGTTCCATTATGCGGGCAGCTTTAATCACTTCAACGTCACCACGGGAATTTTGTGCTAAATGGTGTTCTAAGCCTTTATAGTCAAAGTTAGAAGTAATGAAAGTTGGGAGCTGTTCACTCATACGATAATGTAAAATGGTACCGAGTATTTCATCTCTAGCCCAACTGGATAATGTTTCTGCACCTATATCATCCAGCATGAGCACTTGGGCCCGTTTCACATAATCCACTTTTTCATTTAACGATTGATCATGAATGGAATTTTTCATTTCCCGTAAAAATTCAGGAACGAAAACGACGACGGATTGAATTTTTAAAGTTGCTAATTCGTTAGCAATCGCACCTAGTACAAAGGATTTTCCAACACCAAACTGACCATATAAGTAAAAACCTTTTGTAGGCAGTTCATTCGTGCTTTTATATTGAGCAATAAAATCTGCCGCTTTATTGGCAATATTGACACGGGACGTATGATCAATTTGTAAATCTTTCAATGTTGCACTTAATACATCCTTTGGCATATGCATACTAGAAATCATCTGTTCAACTTCCCGGCGTTCATCTTCAAGTATTTTTTGCTGACATCTTTCATAACGAACATCTATCGTATTTTGCGAAATATATAATTTTGGTACAAAGCCTTTTAAATAGTTTGTACAATTTTCCGTATTGCCACAATGACAACAATCAATCGATTGACTAATATATTCCTGTAATTTAGGTAAACTTCTATCGACCATATCTGTCGTTACGATTTGATCATTTTCTGCTAGAAATTGTTGAATCTCACGGTTTTCCAATATTTCACGACGAATTTGGTTGTATCGTTCTTCAAAGGACGGTACTTTAATTGTTCTTTTTAATGATTGATTAATCGGTTCGATGTTAGTTCACCTGCCCATCTTGTACACCAAGTTTTTTTAATATTTTCAAACGCTCTTGCTCAAAATCAATAGCTTTCTGTTCTTGTTGCTCGTTTTCACTATTTTCTTCATTCCTTTTGTAAAACCATTCCGGAATGATTTCTTTACTTGCCCTCGCTTGCTTTTTATAGCCGGAAGTAGCCACTTGAGTTTTATTGTCGTTTTCATTTTTCCACTTCGTATATTTATCCCGTTCCGTACGAGCTAATTCCATCGCTTCTTTTGCAGTCTTTAAATTTTTCCTCATCCAATGATCTGCAATTCTTTCAACATATTTTCGAGGAAGCTTCATATCCGTTGTTAGCATAACATACTCCAACAATACATTGACTACACCAACGGGCATCCCATGTTTCACAATTAAATCTTCCGCCAATTGAACCGAAGATGGTAAAGGTTCCTTCCCATTATTAATATCCTTTAACACTTGAAGGGGTGGAGTCGTTTCCAAATACAATTGTAACTCTTGTTCCTTTGATATTTTTTCGGGCATTGGATGTTCCCTTTGAACAAAGGTTTTCTCTAGCTTTGGCGCTTCCTTCGATAAAGTTAATTTATAATAATCTGCTGCCGCCTTTTTTAATCGGTCATGAGAAACTTGCATATTATCATCCAATGCTAAAATCACAACCTTTTGCATATCCAACGGGGATAAATGATATAAAAATGCCAGTTTTGCTATCACTTCCTTCACATCCGTAGTAATACTACTGGAAGGAATCAGATTTTCTGAAAGACCAGACATTAACAAATTAAAATCAAATTGCTCATAGTAAAAAGGATAATTTTGATTTGGATTATTACTATTTGCCTCTATTACATCCTTTGGTATATTCGTATGGACAGGCTTGTACACATCCATAAACGAACGGGATACTTCCTTAAAGGATTGTTTATTCATCGGTTTAATAAAACGTCTTCGCAATTTCCGATATGCCTGTTCCCCAATTTTTGAAAATAAAAACATCGATAACAATGGGTCTTGGAAAAAGGAATGGGCATCAAGGGGTCGGATTAATTCGTATATAAAATGGCGACTATCTTCCTCATCCTTTCGCCATGTACGAAGTAATCCGATCGCCTCTAAAGCAATACGTGCTTCAAACACTTTTCCAATAGACATATTTAAAACGTTCATTAAATAATAATGGGTCATAGGCGTAGTATGTAAATCTTCCCCTTCTGCCCATAAAGTTAAATAGAGACTAATTGGTTCAGGACCTGTCAACGGTTGATAAAATAATGTTAACAGTTGGCGTTCATTTGTTGAAAGAAATTGAGGGAGACTAATTTCAAAATGATCTGTAGGCTGCACTTCTTTATACAAATGAACCATTTAATTCCCTCCACACATTCATTTTTTTATATCCGTTTGGCGATGTAGCAATTCTTTCAACTCAGAAATAAAGACGTTGATATCTTTAAATTGACGATAAACAGAGGCAAATCGAACATAAGCGACTTCATCCTCATGTGCCAATAAATCCATGACCTTTTCTCCTACATCTTCCGAACGGACTTCCGAATTGCCTATTCTTCTTAAATCCTTTTCAATAGTTAGGACAATCCCCTCTAACGTTTCTAAAGCGACCGGCCGTTTTTCACATGCTCGAATTAAACCACGCAATACTTTTTCCCGACTAAATTCTTCCCTGGAACCATCCTTTTTAACGACAATTAAAGGTGTTTCCTCGATTTTTTCAAAGGTTGTAAAACGAAAGCCACAAGACTCACACTCACGTCTTCGGCGAATTTCTTTATTGTCATCTACTGGCCTTGAATCCACTACCCTTGTTCCATTATATTGACAATCTGGACATCTCATAAAAATTTTTCTCCCGTCTCACTTTTAATTAGTAATCTTATTATAACAAATCTAGTTGTTCTAGAAAAATAGCTCTTCTTTGTGTATGCAAAACTACATTTTAATATATTTTGACAAATAAAAAAAGGGATAGGAGCATTTACTCCTATCCTATCTCAACTAATTGGTTTAATTAAGCTACTACTACTTCTAAAGCTTTTGCAATTTTCTTTGTTAAATCAACAACACGTGCTGAGTAACCCCACTCATTATCGTACCAAGCAAGTACTTTCACTTTGCGACTACCCATTACCATTGTTAATGGACCATCAACTGTTGAAGAATAAGTCGTTGTATTATAATCAGTTGAAACTAAAGGTTCCATCGTGAAATTTAAAATTCCTTTTAATGGGCCTTCAGCTGCAGCTTTGAATGCGTTGTTTACATCTTCAATTGTGACATCCTTTTTCAAATCAACAACAAGGTCTACAAGAGAAACGTTTGATGTCGGTACACGTAACGCCATACCATGTAATTTCCCTTTTAACTCTGGTAACACTAAAGATAGAGCTTTTGCAGCACCTGTTGAAGTTGGAATGATCGATTCAGCACATGCGCGGGCACGGCGTAAATCTTTATGTGGATTGTCGATATTTTTTTGATCATTTGTATAAGCGTGAACAGTCGTCATTAACCCGCTTTCAATACCAAATGTATCGTTTAACACTTTCGCTACAGGAGCTAAACAGTTTGTTGTACAAGATGCGTTAGAAATAACATCATGTTGATCCATATCTAACAAGTCATCATTTACACCCATTACAACTGTAATATCTTCATTTTTACCTGGAGCAGTTAAAATGACTTTTTTTGCACCTGCTTCTAAATGCATCGCAGCTTTATCACGGTCGTTAAACTTCCCTGTCGCTTCAATAACGATATCAACACCGAGTTGTTTCCAAGGTAATTTAATAGGATCGCGCTCACTAATAAGTTGAACTCGTTTGCCATTAACAATTAAAGCGTTTTCTTCAGTTTCAACAGTACCTTCAAATTTGCCATGATTTGTGTCATACTTAATTAAATGTGCTAACGTTTCAGATGGGTAGCTCGCATTGATCGCTACAACATTAAATTCATCTTGTACAATTGCTTGGCGGAAAACCATGCGTCCAATACGGCCAAAGCCATTAATAGCAATAGAAACTGTCATTATATATATATCCCCCTGTATTTACGTTTTAATAAGGTTATCTTTTTCTCATAATTAGTATAGCACATTTAATAAAAAGGTGAACATATTTCTTGTAGATTTAAAAAATTTCTATTTTCTGAAAATAATAAATAAAAAAGACTTGGGTATAAAACCAAGTCTTTTAAAGTTCTTTTATTCAATGACTTCCCAATTGCGTAAAATACGTTGTAATTGTTCCGCCGTTTCTTCGATTGTGCCATTATTATTAATCACCGCATCAGCACCTTGTTCTTTTACCGATAAAGGTAATTGGCTCGAAATGCGTGCGGTTGCTTCCTGTTCACTTAACTGATTTCGCTCCATTAATCGTTTTAGCTGTGTGTCTTCCGTAACTGAGACAACTAAAATTTTATCTACAAAATGTTGAAGTTTACTTTCGAATAACAATGGAATATCCATAATAACCGTTTGGGCACCCTTTGCGATATGTTCATCTCTCTGACGCAACATTTCTTGACGTATTGCAGGATGAATTATACGATTCAATCGTTTACGTTGTTCTTCATCATTGAAAATCATTTCTCCGATTTTTTGACGATTCATCGCCCCATCTTCCGTTAACGCGACCTCACCAAAGGCTTCCACTATTTTTTGTAATGTCGGTGTTCCCGGTTCAACAACTACTCTTGCTACTAAATCGGCATCGACAATTGGAAGACCATAATCTTTCAACATCTTTGCAACCGTACTTTTTCCACTAGCAATACTTCCAGTTAATCCAATAATCATTTCTCAACACACCTTTTAATGTTGGCATTTTGGACAAAAGACCGAAGTACGACCCCCAATGACCAACGATTTTGTTAACGTGCCACAGGTAGGACAATTTTTCTTCCCATACATTTTTAAGCGATGTTGCATACTACCTGCTTCCCCATTTATATTACGATAATCTGAAATCGTTGAACCGCCCCTTTCGATACTTTCTAGTAAAATGGCGCGGATCACTTCAAATAATTCTATTTTTCTTTTTCTACTAATGCGATTCGTCTTCCTAGCCGGATGGATCCCCATTTTAAATAATGATTCCGTTGCATAAATATTGCCACACCCTGAAATCACTTGGCCATCCATGATTACTTCTTTGATCGGCTTATTTTGATACTTTGGAAGCTCACATTTATTTAGAAAGTAATCACAAGCATCATCTTCAAATGGTTCCGGTGCCATTTGAAGAAGGGGGGGATGCTCCTCAATTTTTGTCATAAATCGCATTTCACCAAATCGGCGTATATCTGAATAGACAAGAAGTTCTCCTGTCGTCAAATAAAAAATGGCATGCACATGTTTACGAAATTTTTCCTCCCCAATTTCGGCCAACGATTTGACTACAAACCAAGCACCCGTCATTCCTAGATGATTGACGAAAAGATATCGTTCTTCCCCTTTTTCAATATGAAAATAAATATATTTCGATCTTCTAGTAATTGTATTAATTTTCATTCCTTGCATTACTTCTTCAAATAGATGGGGATCCATGTTTTTAACAATACATTGCTTCCCTGCTCCCCAAGAAGTGAAGATCGTATCGGATAGTTTGACGCGTTCGATTGTTTTTCCTTCTACTGTAGGCACTAGTTCTCGAACAACACCTTCTACCTCTGGTAATTCAGGCATAATCCCACTTCCTTATTTCGCGTCGTACCATGTATGCCCGTATGAGAAATCAACTTTTAATGGGACAGCTAGCTCGATGGCATGTTCCATTACTTCTGGTACAATTCGCTCTAAAATTTCAATTTCCTCTTTCGGTGCTTCAAAAATTAATTCATCGTGCACTTGTAATAACATTTTTGTTTGTAAACCTTCTTGTTTTAAACGGGCATCCATATCAATCATTGCTTTTTTAATAATATCAGCTGCACTACCTTGGATCGGTGTATTCATAGCTGTTCGTTCAGCAAAACTGCGCAAGTTAAAGTTTCTAGATGTTATATCTGGTAAATATCGGCGACGATTTAAAATCGTTGTAACAAAGCCATTTAATTTCGCTTCTTGCACAATTCTGTCCATATATTCTTTTACACCAGGGAAACTTTGCAAATATTTATCTATAAATTCGCCAGCTTCTTTTCGTGTTATATCAAGGTTTTGAGATAAACCGTAATCACTAATTCCGTACACAATACCGAAGTTAACCGCTTTAGCTGCACGACGCATATTAGCTGTTACATCTTCCTCTGACACATGGAATACATCCATCGCTGTACGCGTATGGATATCCATACCTTGAATAAAGGCATCTACTAAATTTTCATCCTTTGACATATGGGCTAACACACGCAATTCGATTTGAGAATAGTCGGCTGCAAATAAAACCCAGCCTTCCTTTGATGGCACAAAGGCTTGTCTAATTTTTCTCCCTTCTTCTAAACGAATCGGGATATTTTGAAGGTTTGGATCCGTTGAACTTAGCCTTCCAGTAGCTGTTAGGGCTTGTTGGAATCTTGTATGAACTTTACTATCATCGCTGTGTACTTCTTTTATTAACCCTTCAATATAAGTGGATTGTAATTTAGCTAATTGACGATAATCTAATATATATTTAACGATTTTGTGTTCCGATTGGAGCTTTTCTAATACATCGGCAGCAGTGGAATAGCCTGTTTTTGTTTTCTTCACAACAGGAAGGCCTAATTTTTCAAATAAAATAACGCCTAATTGCTTCGGTGAATTAATGTTAAACTTCTCTCCTGCAAGTTCATATATTTCCTTCTCTAAAGCAGAAATTTTTTGTTCTAATTCTCCGCCCATTTTTTCCAATGTAGAAATATTCACTTTAACCCCTTCGCTTTCCATAATTCCAAGGATGGAAGCTAAAGGAAGCTCTAAATTATGATATAAGTCAAACTGTTCATTTTCTTTTAGCTTTTCTTCTACGACCGGTTGTAATGACCAAATGGCAAAGGCTTTACGACAAACATGTTCCGCCAACACTTCCATTGCTGGTACAGTCCATTTTGCTCCTTTCCCATAAATCGTTTCATTCGCTTGTACATCCGAATAGCCATATTCTTTTGCTAATGTAGCAAGATCATCGCCCGATACTGCTGGATTTACAATGTATGTCGCTAAAACTAAATCGAAGTCGACACCGCGCAATTCAATATTAATACGGTTTAAAATCGCTTGGGCCGCTTTACTATCAGACATATATTTAATCTTTGATTCATCTTCGAGCCAATTTTTAATCGTTTCATTATTTTTCATATCTTCAAAGGAGATATAAAAGTTTTTCGTTCCATCAGTGAAACCTAATCCTAAAATACGGCATGTATGATAATGTTCATTTTCCAACTCAACATGAACAGCCATAACATCCTTTAACATGTCTGGTGTCACGTCTGTTACGATGTCAAAGACTAATTCAGCCGTTTCCTTTTCTTCCATTTGGAAATCACTTTTCTCAATTAACGATTTAAAGGATAGTTCTTGCCAAACATTTAAAACTTCTTCTTCATTTGGTCCCGGATAATTTAAATCTTCCAATGAAATATCGATCGGTGCCTCAGTAAAAATAGTCGCCAGTTTCTTTGACATTTTCGCTTGTTCTTCGTTTTCCACAAGCTTTTCTTTCATTTTCGATTTTTTCATGTCATCAATTTGTTCATATAGCGCTTCTACTGAGCCATATTCCTTTAATAATTTTATGGCTGTCTTTTCGCCGACACCGGGAACACCTGGAATATTATCTGATGTATCCCCCATTAACCCTTTCATATCGATAATTTGAAGGGGAGAAAGTCCATATTTTTCTTCAATATGGCTTGGCGTATATTTTTCGATATCTGTCATCCCTTTACGGGTAATGTAGACAGTTACTTTATCTGTAGCTAATTGAGTTAAGTCTTTATCTCCGGAGACGATTATTACGTCCATATTTTCAGATTCTGCTTGTTTCGCAAGGGTGCCGATAATATCGTCTGCCTCATAAAGTTCCTTTTCGTATCGTTTAATTTGATACGCATCGATTAATTTTCGTAAATACGGGAATTGCTCAGAAAGTTCTGGTGGCGTTTTTTGACGTCCACCTTTGTATTCTCCGTACGATTCGTGACGGAAAGTCGTTTTCCCAGCATCAAAGGCAACGAGCATTTTCGTCGGTTTTTCTTCTTCCAAAATTTTTTGAAGCATCGTTGTAAAACCATAAACAGCATTCGTATGAACCCCGCTATCATTCGTTAATAACGGCAAGGCGAAAAATGCTCGATAGGCCAAACTATTTCCATCTAATAATAATAACTTTTCTTTTGTCATGTATGGGTCTCCTTCACACTTATCTCAAGAATCTCTTTATATTCATAACTTCTCTATTTTACTTTATCCTTAATAGAGCCTTTTTTCCATTATAAAACACGTATTGATACGATGACGATCAATACGTGTTATTTATGAAAAATATTAACCTTGTATTTTCGATTGTTTTGGATAAAAGAGTTCTTCGTAAATAACCGTTAGTAAAAAGGCATTCATGAAGGCAAAAACGAAGTAAAGCGGCATTCCACCTAATTCATACCCCATTAAATGGCGTCCAAACACTTCAACAAATCCAACTTGGGAAAAGAAAAAGATCATCCCTACCCCTACTTCCCATATCGGACGTTTATCTTTCCTCTTTTCAAATTTAAACACTTTTTTAAAGCTGTTTCGAACATCCTCCGCAATTCCAATCGTTAAACAAAAAACCACGATAAATACAATCGGTATATGAAAAATATTTAGTTTCATCCAAAAGTATGGAGTTGAACTAAATAAAGCGGTCATCGAACAAGACATTATAAAGGCCAGCAATACATTTTGAATCCATTTATTCATACTACTCAACGTCCATACCTCACTTTCTAGTAATTATAACTTTATTATAACAACAATAATATTATTATAAAGTAGTAAAATATGACACTATAAAAGAAAAACATCTATAAATATGGTTTCCCATACTTATAGATGTCAGTAGTTTACTCTAAATATCCCGATAACAATTTCGCATAAGGAGAATCCGATGGTAAAATAATCATTGTATCTTCACCAATCGTCTGTTTATACGACTC
The DNA here is from genome assembly GCF_003711845.1 of Lysinibacillus halotolerans. GTDB lineage: Bacteria > Bacillota > Bacilli > Bacillales_A > Planococcaceae > Ureibacillus > Ureibacillus halotolerans. Next base: position 55,828 of record NZ_RHLQ01000007.1, on the reverse strand, counting down.
TAGCGTTCTATATAAAGAATAGAACTCAGGATCGACCGAAAAGGCTTTATTATAAATTTGAGCAGCTTGAGACTCCCCTTCCGCTCTAATTAAAGCGGCTTCCTTTTCAGCAGCTGCAAGTAATTCTTTCACTTGTCGGTCCGTTTGAGCTTCGATACGATTTTTATCAGCATCCCCTTCTGACAAGTATTTTTGTGCAATCGATTCCCGTTCAGAAATCATCCGTGTATAAACAGACTGTTCGTTTTCCTCAGGTAAATCGGTACGACGAATCCGTACGTCTACTACTTCAATTCCGAAATTCCCACTTACTAAAAGTTCATTTACTTTTTTCGTTACTTGTTCATTAATACTACCTCGAGATGAATTTTCATCATTAATAATTTCGTCATAATTTAATTGACCAAGCTCATTTCGAAGGACCGAATAAATGAACTCCTCCATACGAGATTCCGCATTAATTAACGTACCAGAATTGGAAATAAGCGCTTTCGGATCTGTCACTCTCCACACCGCATAGTTATCAATAATAATTCGCTTTTTGTCTAGCGTGTTAATTTCTTCTTCCGTCATATCATACGTCATTAAATTTTTCGGTAAAGTTGTAACACTTTGAATAAATGGTATTTTAAAGTTTAAACCAGGATCTTCTTCATATTTCACCACTTCACCAAATTGGCGAACGACGCGGTATTCATTTTCCTTTACAACATAAATATTGGCAATGAGTATAATGAATACAGCAAAAATGGCTGTGAATAAAATGGCTGATTTGGCAAATTGACGACCATTAATAGGTTGTTTGTTGTTTTTTTCCTTTATCACCTTTGCCGCTTCTATATCAACGACATTTTTTTTCTTTTTATTGCCAAATAAAGCTTTAATAAACTTTTCTAAATCCCCATCATATTTGTTGTTGCTCATTGTTTATCACTCCCTTCAGACGCTTCTGCTGTCGGTTCCGGTGTTTCTTCCGTTTCCTTTACAGGAGAAGTTGTTGTCGGTTGTAACGGTAAATATTTCAACGTTTCACCATCATCATTCATAATGTAAAGTTGAGTATTTGGCAGCACATTTTCCAACGTCTCGATAATTAATCGTTGACGTGTTATTTCTTGATTCCCTTTATATTCGGCATATAACTTCTTGAAAATTTCTACTTCCCCTTCAGCTTCCTGGATTCGGGCAACTTTTTCCCCCTCTGCACGGGAAATAATCGCATCCTTTTCCCCTTCTGCTTCACTTAACTTTTGGTTTTTATATTTTTCCGCTTCATTCGTTTTCGTATTTTTCGTTTCTCGGGCATCCGTTACCGCTGTAAATGCAGCACGAACTTCATCATTTGGTAATTCCACGTCTTGTAATTTAACACCTAAAATACTTACGCCTATATCATATTTTTCAATGAGGCTAACTAGCAAATTTCGCGTATCGGCTTCAACATCTGCCTTCCCATCTGTTAAAGCATCATCAATTGTAGAACTACCTATAATAGAACGAATAGCACTGGACGTTGCATTATGTAATATTTGTTTTGGATTTTCTGCATTAAATAAATATTTTTCTGGATCTGTAATTTTCCACTGAACGACTAAGTCTGTTAAGACGATGTTTTCATCACCTGTTATCATTTTCGTTTCATCATCGTATGCCTCAATTTCGCCATCTTCATTTTGTTCATAGCCGAATTGTAAACTGTATGTTTCCTTTGATAGAACTTCAACCTTTTGTATTGGCCACGGCATTTTAAAATGAAGACCTGAATCTGTTATTGTTTCATCTGCATTACCAAATGTAATAACAACCGCTTGTTCCGATTCGTCCACTGTATACCAAGAAGTGAACACAACGACTAAAGCGACTGCGGATAGCAGAATTAGACCTGTTAATAATAACGTTCGCTTTACACTCATTTATAATCCCCCTTATTTTCTAAAGGTGTATCATGAACCTTTAGTTAATTTACGGACGATTATGTAAAAAGTTTCAATAAAAGTACTTGTTTTCCCCTTTAAAACAACGTATGAAAACAAAAAAATGCCCCAACAAATTGGGACACTTCCTTCAGGGACTTCTTATGAACTTAAGCTAATTACTAAATTTGAAATAGGGGGGTTTCTGTTAATCATCATATCGTTCGAATATGAATTTACAATAACAGTTTTGTAAATAAATTGTTAATTACTCTTTTTAAGAGGAATATACACTTTCATACACGTACCTTTCCCTACTTCACTTTCCACATTTATTTTCCCGAAATGGGCTTCAATTAAATGCTTAACGATGGCAAGGCCTAACCCAGTGCCGCCCGAATTACGACTACGAGCTTTATCCACTCGGTAAAACCGTTCAAAAATACGGGCTATTTCATTTTTTTCAATACCCATTCCTTGGTCTTCTACTTCCACAATACCATACTCTTCATTTTCCTTTATTCGAAGGGTAACGGTAGTATTTTCAGGAGAATAAGTGATGGAATTAGCAATTAGATTTGTAAATATTTGAATTAGGCGATTGAAATCACCCATAACTGTAACATCTCGAACAATATCTACGTCAAATTGCATATTTTTTTCATCTAAACGCGGACTAGTCAATTCAACAGAACGTATTAAAACCTCTTGTAAACTCGTCGGCATAAGATTAACAGAAAATCCATGCTGTTCAATTTTCGATAACTCTAATAAGTCTTGAATTAACATTTGTAGACGATTACTTTCTTGATGAATAATGTCTAAAAAGGAAAGAAGCATTTTTTCATCTTTAAAAGCACCATCTAAAAGGGTTTCAGAAAAGCCTTTAATCGATGTAATTGGTGTTCTTAATTCGTGGGAAACGTTCGCAACAAAGTCTTTTCGAATTTGTTCCAGTCGAATTAGCTCCGATATATCATGCATTACGATGACAACACCTAACCATCGGCCATGTTCACCTACTACCGGTGCACCGTAAACTTGTTTATATTGGATCTCTTGATGAACGACTACTTCCACTTGTTTTCTGTAAGGCAACTCAGTTAAAAAAACATGGTCTATAAACTTTTCTAATTCTTCCGGCAAACCTAACGTTAAAAAGTTTCGACCTTTTACTTCTTCAATGTTTAAATCAAAACCATTTAAAAATTGACGGTTAACAATTGATACGGTCGCCTCCCGATCAATCATAATGAGAGCACTACCCATATTTTCAATCAATGTGTTTAACCGCTCTTCTTCAATTTCCCGAGTTTTTTCAATTTCTTGAAGGTTCCTTGCTAAACTATTGATAGAATTTCTTAGTTCTACAATGCTCTTTGGACCTACTGCATAAGCGCGCGCACGGTAATTTCCTTTTGTTAACTCACGAGCAGTTTGCGTAATATTTTCAACTGGATCTAACAAATTTCGAATTAAATAACTAGCAACGCAGCCTATTAATACTAATGAAACGAGCAATAAGAAAGTAATAATATAATTAAAATGCCTACTAATGTAGGCTATTTCCTCTTTATTTAAATCGATATTCGTTTCCGTTGAAAAGTTTTGAATAAAAAAAGGGAATAGCTGACCTAAAACGAAGCCAAGGACAGCTAAAATTGAACCGGTTAATATAATAAAAATCACAAATAATCGGTTACGATAGGAATTCATAGATTTTTTGGCTCCTCGAATTTATATCCAATCCCTCTAATCGTTTTAATAAACTTCGGTTTTCGGCTATTTTCCTCGATTTTGTCTCGTAAATGACTAATATGTACGTCGACAATTCGAGTATCTCCAGCAAAATCATAGTTCCAAACAGCACTCAACAGCTGATCTCTCGTTAACACACGGTTTTTGTTTTCTAATAAATATACGAGTAATTCGAATTCTTTTGGTGTGAATTCTAAAGGCTCGTCGTCTAAAAGTGCTTCAAAACGGTTTGGATAAACTTGTAATTTACCATATTGATAAACGGTATTTTCAGGTTCATCTTGATCTTGATGTTGCATAGGTGTAAAACGACGTAAAACCGCCTTTACTCGTGCAACAACTTCACGTGGACTAAATGGCTTCGTCATATAATCGTCAGCACCTAGCTCCAATCCTAACACTTTATCGAATTCATCATCACGAGCAGTTAACATAATGATCGGAATATTTCGCTTTTGACTGCGTAATTCTTTACATACTTCCATACCATCCATCGTCGGTAACATTAAATCTAATAATATTAAATCTGGTGAATGTTCGATTGCCATATCTAGTCCTACTTTTCCATCATGGGCAAGTAGCACTTCATATCCTACCCGTTCTAAATTGTACTTTAATAAAGTTGCAATTGATACTTCATCTTCTACCACTAAAATTGTTTTTGACATAAAGAACCTCCAACGTCGATTTGAAACCCCCATTTCAAATCAGTAAGCCACACTTCACTAATGGGGAGGCAATACTTTTATAACTCCTTCTAATACCTGTACATTTTTATCTTTAGAAGCATTTACATAAATATCTACTACATTTTGGGTAATATCAATATGATGAACTTCTAATAAGATTTCTATCGTTTCGTTATGATAGACCGGTTCCAAATAAATTAAATTTTGTTCACGAACATGGGAACCAGGACCAGGCATATGTTTCGATATAGCAGAAGTAATGATTCCATTTAACATGATTGTCGGTACAATCGGCTTTTTAAATGGTGTTTCAAGAGCATAATCATGTTGAATATAGAGTGGATTACTGTCATTTGTTAAGCCTAAATATAAAAGTAAATCTTTATCCTCGATTTTTTCAGTTATTTGTAACTTTTCGCCAACAGTAATTTCATCAATTTTCTTTCCAAGTTTTATACCCTTCCGTAGCAGCAATTAAGCAACCCCTTTATAGTGAGATTAATTTCATAGTATCAATTATTTCAGAAAATAACAATATTATATGGAAAGTTGAAGTTGATCAGAACATTTCAAAAATATGCCTTTTCGACAAACATGCTACTTTAGAATGAGAAGAGAAAATGTAATAAATCGGATGTGATAAAATAGGAGACTTATTAAATCCTTATTATATAGGAGTTTACCCCCTTATTGACAAAATTCTGAACTAAAATAAATAAGGGTAGCTATTCGTGCATAAAGTAAATGAATACTACTTTATACACAAAAGCTACCCAATTATTCATATTGTTAGAAATCGCTTATGGAGAATTAAAGGTTTTTAATTAATTCATTAGCGAATTCAGAACATTTCACTTCTGTTGCACCGTCCATTAAACGAGCAAAGTCATAAGTTACAACTTTAGAAGCGATTGTTTTTTCAACAGATGCAGTCACTAAGTCTGCAGCTTCTTGCCATCCTAAGTGTTCAAGCATTAGTACACCTGAAAGTAATACTGAAGATGGGTTTACTTTATCTAATCCAGCATATTTAGGAGCTGTACCGTGTGTTGCTTCGAAGATTGCATGTCCAGTTACATAGTTAATGTTAGCTCCTGGTGCAATACCGATACCACCAACTTGCGCAGCTAATGCATCAGAAATATAGTCACCATTTAAGTTCATTGTAGCAACTACGTCGAACTCTTTTGGACGAGTTAAAATTTGTTGTAAGAAGATATCAGCGATAGAATCTTTAATGATTACTTTACCAGCAGCTACAGCTTCGTCTTGAGCTTTGTTAGCAGCTTCTACACCTTCAGCTTCTTTAATTCTGTCATATTGATCCCAAGTGAATACTTTATCGCCATATTCACGTTCAGCTAAAGCGTAACCCCATTGTTTGAATCCACCTTCAGTGAATTTCATGATGTTACCTTTGTGAACTAATGTTACAGATGGACGGTTATGTTTAATAGCGTACTCAATTGCAGCACGTACTAAACGTTCAGTACCTTCAACTGAAACTGGTTTAATACCGATACCAGAAGTTTCTGGGAAGCGGATTTTGTTAACACCCATTTCTTCTTTTAAGAAGTTAATTACTTTTTTCACTTCTTCTGAACCTTGAGCATATTCAATACCAGCGTAAATATCTTCTGTATTTTCACGGAAGATAACCATATCTACATCTTCTGGATGTTTTACTGGAGAAGGAACACCTTCGAAGTGACGTACAGGACGTAAACATACATATAAATCAAGTTGTTGACGTAATGCTACGTTTAGAGAACGAATACCGCCACCAATTGGAGTTGTAAGAGGTCCTTTAATAGCGATTAAGTATTCATTGATTTTATCTAAAGTTTCTTGTGGTAACCATTCACCAGTTTGGTTGAATGCTTTTTCACCAGCAAGTACTTCTAACCATTCAATTTTCTTTTCACCGTTGTATGCTTTTTCAACAGCTGCATCGATTACACGAGATGCTGCAGCCCAAATATCAGGACCAATTCCGTCACCTTCGATGAAAGGGATTGTTGGGTTATTTGGTACTTTAAGTACACCGTTTTCTACTACAATTTTACCGTTAGTCATGAATGTTGCCTCCTAAATTCATAAGTCTAGAACCGTATTTGATCAATTACACCTTAGGTAACTAATTCAGATTTCATATCTTAAATCGATAAAAAATCTGTAACACCCACAGGAGCCAATTGCCATAAATTAGTCGGTAACATACCGACTAATTTATGAAAAATACAGTCCTAGACAATTTTAGCATATTTTTATAAAATTATCGCTCATCAATTGGGACATATTTTTGCATTCCAGGTCCAATATATTCTGCACGAGGACGAATTAAACGATTGTTCGCATATTGTTCTAAAATATGTGCAATCCATCCAGATGTACGAGAAACTGCAAAAATTGGTGTGAATAAATCATGTTCAATTCCTAATGAATCATATACAGATGCAGAGAAGAAGTCTACGTTTGCAGGAAGACCTTTTTGTCCAACAATCATGTCATGAATTTTCACGGACATTTCATATAATTCTGGTTTACCAGTTAATTTTGTTAATTTTTCGCTCATTACACGTAAATGTTTCGCACGTGGATCACCTTTACGATATACGCGGTGACCGAAGCCCATAATTTTTTCTTTGTTATCTAATTTATTTTGAATATAAGATTCAACGTTTTCGATAGAACCGATTTCAGATAACATTTTCATTACTTGCTCGTTAGCACCACCGTGTAAAGGACCTTTTAATGCGCCGATTGCAGATGTAATACCAGAATAAATATCTGATAAAGTAGCTACACAAACACGAGCAGTGAATGTTGAAGCGTTTAATTCATGGTCAGCATGTAAAACTAACGCTTTGTTGAATGCTTCTACTTCAATCGGTGCTGGTTCTTTACCGTGTAACATATATAAGAAGTTAGCAGCATATCCTAATTCAGGTTTTGGTGCAATTGGTTCTAATCCTTTACGGATACGAGAGAAACCAGTTACTACAGTTGCAATTTTAGCTTGTAGGCGAATTGCTTTACGGTAGTTCGCTTCTGGAGACATGTCGTCCGCTTCTTCGTCATATACACCTAATAAAGATACGGCTGAACGAAGAGCTGCCATTGGGTGTACTGTTTGTAATGGATAAGATTTGAATTGATCGAAGATTGCTTGAGGTACTTCAGCATTTTCAGCTAGAGCCTTTGTTAACTCGGCAAGTTCATCTGCTTTTGGTAGACGAGTGTGCCAAAGTAAGTAAACAACCTCTTCAAATGTAGCATTTTCAGTTAAATCATCAATGTCGTATCCAACATATGTAAGTGTGTCGTCGATAATTGAACTGATTTTTGACTCTGCAGCTACAATACCTTCTAAACCACGTGTTGCTGTCATAAAAAATCGCTCCTTCTTAATATTATTAGTTTGTAAGTGCTTTCTTTCTTTTCTATATAGCACCTAAATGTTCTGCTCATATGAACCTATAAGTAAATCGCTTACACGACTATTATAATAAATTTTGACGGCTTTGTGAATGAAATTAGATGAAATTAAGAAAAAATTGATTAGGGAAAGGAAAAAAGGATTAAAAGAGAAAAAATTGAGTTGAACGAGATTAGATATTACATAAATTGAGGTGGATTACTTTGCAAACGAACAAAATCAATACTTTTCCGTTTAAAAATAACATAAAATATTTAGTTTTAATTGTTTATTTTATCCTTTTATGGTTAATATTACCTGTTTCTTTAGCAATCTTTTTCGGATATTTTTTATATCCCGTCATCAACTTTTGTCATAAGCGATTAAAAATACCATACATATTAAGTGCTATCCTTATATCTATATTAATCTTCATGGCAACATATTCATTTTTTTATATTACCGTTCAAAGCATCATCTCTATTTATCCTGAATTAAAGGTACAAGTCGAAAACTTAGATATTTTAAATTCGGGAAATCATATTATGTTAGAGACGATTTTTAATAAGTCCCTATCCTATATTGACACTGCTATAATGGGACTAGCTAATATTTTACAAGATATTTTATCTTATATTATTGAGTTATTTATTTTCTTAGTAGCCTTTTTCTTTTCTATATTTGAATCGAAGAAAAATCGATTATGGTTTTTTATATATGTTCCGAAACAATACCGGGAAGAATGGAAGAATTATTTTAAAAAAGCAACAAGTCTTTTTGGCTATTTCATTTACGTAGAATTTCAGTTATTTGTTATTACATTCATTTTATTAAGTTGTGGACTGGCTTTGTTACAATTTGAAAATCCGATTAATAAATCCTTTTTAATTTCATTAGCTGATGCTCTACCATTCTTTGGGATAGGACTATTTCTTATTCCGATCGCTATTTATTTCTTTTCAATCGGCGAAAAATATTTATGCTTTGCTCTGATCATTTTATATATTTTCATTCAAATAACACGACAAATTGCAGAATCTTTATTGTGGGCATCTACCTTCCACTTGCGAACGGTCCACACTTTCTTTATAAGCGCAGCCTCCATTCTCCTATTTGGCTTTTACGGAATATTACTTAGCCCGTTTCTACTATTAATTGCTGTTAAATATAAGCAAAAATCTATCTACGAATAATGAAGACTTGTCCATTTCTCATTCTTTTCCGCAACCATAAATAAATAGCCGGTTTAAACCACTTTCTTGTAAATGGAATGACCAATAAAAAGCCTAAAAGGTCTGTTAGAAATCCTGGTAATACTAATAAAATTCCACCTATAAAGATTAAAAAGGTATCAATCATCGCATGTCCAGGTGGTTCACCTACAGATAAACTATTTTGTATATTTTGCACGGACTGAAGACCTTGTTTTTTTGCAACAGTAATACCGATGATACTTGTTAAAATGATCAACAATAATGTGTTAAAGACACCTATTCCTTTTCCAACTAATATAAAAATAGCAATTTCCAATAAACCGATTGCTATAATAAAACCTAATATCTTTCTCAAAATAATAACCCTCCATTTTAAAGAGTATTCTTCTTTCTTATACGATTCATTCTATTAAAAGTTTCATCTCCCCCCATTCTTTATCATTTTAAAAAGGAGAACATCTCTCCGTTTGAGATGCTCTCCTTTCATTTAATCGATTCATTAATCTTTAAAGAACACTAGCATGCCCTTTATAAATAACACCTGTTTCTGCATCCATTGTAATCTCTTGACCGTGTTTAATAATCGTTGTTGCCTCTTTAACCCCTACGATAACAGGAATGCCTAGACTTAAACCGACAACTGCTGCATGGCTTGTTAGGCCACCTTCCTCCGTAATAATTCCTGCACATTTTTCAATATTTGGCATCATTTCGCGATCCGTACCAACAGTGACTAATATTTTCCCTTCCGTATTGTAGCTTTTTGCCTCATCTGCGTTTTTCACAACAACCGCATTTCCTACAACGGATAATTTACCAACACCTTGGCCTCTCGCTAACAAGTCACCAATTACATGGACTTTCATTAAGTTCGTTGTACCTGCTTCACCCACTGGAACACCAGCTGTAATAATTACTACATCCCCATGATCAACAAACTGATGCTTCAATGATGCGTCAACAGCTAACTCTAACACTTCATCTGTTGTGGACACTTTTGGTGTCACAATTGGTGTTACACCCCAAACTAGAGTTAATTTTTGAGCTGTTGATTTAATATTTGTAATGGCAATAATCGAAACACCAGGACGGTATTTTGCAATCATTCTAGCAGTAGTTCCGCTAGCTGTTGGTGCAAGAACCGCTTTTACTCCTAAATTAATGGACGTATAAGCAACCGCTTGTGAAAGGGCTTCTGTCATTGTAGAGCCTTTTTCTTTGCTACGAGTTGTAACAATGTTGCGATAATCTAATGAGTTTTCTGTATACTCGGCAATGTTATTCATAGTACGGACAGATTCTACAGGATATAGACCTGCTGCTGTCTCGCCAGAAAGCATTATCGCATCTGTACCATCAATAATCGCGTTGGCAACATCGCTTGCCTCTGCCCGTGTTGGACGTGGATTACGTTGCATAGAATCTAACATTTGTGTTGCAGTAATAACCGGTTTACCAACTAAGTTACATTTTTTAATTAACGATTTTTGTACTAGTGGTACGACTTCTGCAGGAATTTCTACACCTAAGTCACCGCGGGCAACCATTAAACCATCGGATACTTCGATAATTTCATCAATATTATCGACCCCTTCTTGGTTTTCAATTTTAGGGATAATTTGAATATGGCTACCACCGTTTTGTTCAAGTAATTCTCGAATTTCAAGAACATCTTTTGGCGTACGAACGAAGGAAGCAGCAATAAAGTCGACTCCTTGTTCAATACCAAATAAAATATCTTGCGCATCCTTTTCTGTAATACCAGGTAGTTTTACAGAAACACCAGGAACGTTTACACCTTTTTTATTTTTTAGCACACCCGCATTTTCAACAATCGTATGGATTAATCCCTCTTCCATATCCTTCGCTAAAACACGAAGTTCAATTAAACCGTCATCTAAAAGAATTTTGTCATTTTGGTTTACATCTTCAATTAACTGATCATAAGTAACCGAAAAACGTTTTTCATTTCCTACTACTTCCGTCATGGAAATATCGATGACTTGTCCTTGTGTTAAATGTAATTCACCATTTTCCATTGTATGGGTACGGATCTCAGGACCTTTCGTATCAAGTAAAATCCCTACTGTTTTCCCTAACTTTTCAGCAACATCACGAATCGTTGCAATTCTTACAGCATGCTCTTCATGACTACCATGGGAAAAATTCAACCTTGCAACGTTCATACCAGCATTCATTAATTCTGCAAGGATTTCTGGTGATTCACTTGCTGGACCGATTGTACATACAATTTTTGTTTTTCTCATATTATTCTCTCCGTTTTTTATTATATTGACAGTTCTTTTGATAATGAATATAACGAAAGATCTGCTTTATGTTTTTTTGTAAATGCATCTTCTAAATCATAATCATATACTTGATGATTTTTTATACCTACTGCTCGTCCACCTTTGCCCTCCAGTAATACTTCCACTGCCTTTGCACCAAGGCGGCCAGCTAAAACCCGATCTCGAGCAGAAGGCGAACCTCCCCGTTGGATATGTCCTAATACAGAAACTCTCGTTGTAATATTTCCCTTTTCTTTCAAAAGTTTTGCTAGTTCATTTCCTGACATTACACCTTCAGCAACAATAATAATACTATGTTTTTTGCCTCGGGAAACACCGTGCTGTATTCTACTAATGATATCATCGATGTCATACTCTTCTTCAGGTATTAATATTGATTCAGCACCTGCAGCTAGCCCTGCCCATAAGGCAATATCCCCAGCATCCCTTCCCATTACTTCCACAACAAAGGAATTTTCATGACTCGTTGCAGTATCTCGAATTTTATCTATCGATTCGATAACGGTATTTAATGCTGTATCAAAACCAATTGTATATTCGGTACCAGGTATGTCATTATCAATTGTTCCTGGTACGCCAACACAAGGAAATCCTTTTTTAGTTAGAGCCAATGCACCGCGATAAGAACCATCTCCCCCTATTACAACAAGACCTTCTACGCCCGCTTCCCTCATTTTTTCAATACCTTGTAGTTGATATCGTTCTTCTTTAAATTGTGGACAACGAGAAGAAAACAACTTCGTCCCTCCTCGTTGGATGATGCCTCCAACAGAACCTAAATCTAACAGTTCCATTCTACCTTCAATAAAGCCTTCATATCCATGATAAATCCCCATGACATCAACACCATGGAAGTTTGCTTTACGAACGACCGCACGGATAGCTGCATTCATTCCAGGTGAATCTCCCCCACTTGTTAAAACGGCTATTCTCCTCATCGTTCTTAAACCTCCTAATATTTCCTCATATTAAACACATTAGCATAAAATGAAGACATTGTAATTATTCAAAGCTACTTATAACGATACTTTTACAAAATAGCAAATTATTACGAAACAAGATGGAATTTTTATCAAAATTTAAGAAAAATAACGATTCATACTTTTATTTTACCCTTATTACAAAAAAACGACAAAACCCATTTTGGATTTTGTCATTTTTATTTCAGACGAGCTCTTTCCAACCATATAAAGTATGGAAATGAAAATGAAATTTATTCATGAAAAGCGCAAACGCTTTTTGATTATACTTCGTCTTCTTCTTTAAACTGACCGATTTTTCGAAACTTTTTATAACGATCTTCGATTAATTCTTCTTCCGATAATACATTTAATTCTGCTAATGCCTTTTCTAGACATTCTTTTAATGATGTTGCTTGAACGTGAATATCCCGATGCGCTCCCCCTGCGACTTCCGGAACAATATCATCAATAATGTCCATATTTTTCAAATCATATGCAGTGATTTTCATCGCTTCTGCTGCTTGTTTTGCTAAAGCTGCATCTTTCCATAAAATCGATGCTGCCCCTTCTGGAGAAATAACAGAGTACGTAGAGTTTTCAAGCATATAAATTTTATTAGCTACCCCTAAAGCTAATGCTCCTCCACTTCCCCCTTCACCAATAACGATACTAATAACGGGTACTTTAAGTCCTGCCATTTCAACTAGATTTTTTGCTATAGCTTCACTTTGTCCGCGCTCTTCTGCTGCTTTCCCAGGATAAGCACCTTTCGTATCGATGAAACAAATAATTGGTCGTTTAAATTTTTCCGCTTGCTTCATTAAACGTAAAGCTTTTCGGTATCCTTCTGGGTGGGGCATCCCGAAATTTCTTCGAATATTTTCTTTTGTAGTTTTCCCCCGTTGGTGACCGATAACTGTTATCGGTTGTCCATTAAAACTTGCTATTCCCCCAACGATTGCTTCATCATCCCCATAGAAACGATCGCCATGTAACTCGATAAAATCTTCAAAAATTTCTTCTATATAATCCATTGTCGTTGGACGTTGGGCATGTCTTGCAACTTGTACCCGATCCCAAGGCTCCATATTAGAATAAATTTGCGTTTCTAATTGTTTTAGTCTTGTTTCTAACGTTACAATTTCATCAGACATATCCACATCTGCATTTTTAGCGATTTCTTTTAATTCATCAATCTTTTCTCGAAGTTTTACAATAGGTTCTTCAAACGCCATTGATTTAGACATGAGATATGCCTCCTTTACGATGTAATCTCACAACTGTTGCAAGTTTATCGCGCATTTCTTTTCTATGGAAAATCGCGTCCAATTGTCCATGGGCAAGTAAAAATTCTGCCGTTTGGAAATCATCCGGTAATTTTTCGCGAACAGTTTGTTCAATAACCCTTCTACCTGCAAATCCTATTAATGCTTGGGGTTCTGCAATATTTAAATCACCTACAGAAGCAAAACTTGCAGAAACTCCACCAGTTGTAGGATGGGTCATAACGGATATGAATAACAATCCTTGATCACTATGTCGTTTTAAAGCAACACTCGTTTTCGCCATTTGCATAAGGGAAAGAACCCCTTCTTGCATACGCGCACCGCCACTAGCTGTGAAAATAATGAATGGTACTTGCAATTCTGTTGCTTTCTCAATTGCGCGAGTAATTTTTTCACCAACGACTGAACCCATTGAACCCATACGGAAATGGGAGTCCATTATAGCGACAACAACTTGTTCCCCTTTAACACTTCCTTTTCCCGTTAAAACAGCTTCATTCAATCCTGTTTTTTGAGAATCGATTTCGATTTTCTCTAAATAGGATGGAAACTTTAATGGATTGGAAGTTCGAATGTTGTCATCAAAGGCTTCAAATGTCCCTTCGTCAATAAATATAGATACGCGTTCCCAAGCGGTCATTTTATAATGATAATCACAATTTGGACAAACCTTTAAATTCTGTTCTAATTCCTTTGTTAAATAAATTTTTTTACATTCAGGACATTTTGTCATTAAATCTGCGGGAAAGGAGTTCTCTTTGTTACGATCTACAATGACACCTTTTTGTTTCTTTTTGTTAATCGATAATAAACTTTTAATTGCCACTGCTTTTCCCCCTTAATTTTTTTAAGTAACGAATCCAATCATCGTATGCTTCCAATGCTTCCTTTTCATAGCCTAGTTGCAATGATTTTAAAAGAATTTGTAGCATCGTTTTTTCTTCTTCTGTTGTCGTTTTCTTTAATGGTGTTGCACTATATGCCGCGAGTTGTATCCAAATTTTTAAAGCTAATCGATTACCAGAAGCGATTATGAGTTCCCTCAATAAATGATCTCGTACTACTTCATGTTCCACTTCTAGTTTCATGAACAAACTTTCCCAAACAGGTAAACTTCTTAAAGATTGATTCGAACAAATAATGCGAATTGCTTCCTTTTCATGCATCCTTCTTGTCGTGTGGACATCTTCCACCGCTTTATTTTCTTGTAATATAAAGGACGCTAATATTTCGACCAATTGATTCGAATGGATGGAAGCTAAAAATGTACCTCCTCCATGTCTCGTTTCAATAAGTCCAAGCAATTCTAAACTTCGCAATGCTTCTCTTACAGATGAACGACCAACATTCAACCTTTCAGATAACACACGTTCTGATGGAAGTTTTTCTCCTGGCTGAATCCCCTCGTGTTTAATTAACTCTCTCAGCTGTTTGACAATCTCTAAAAATACTTTTTTGTTTTCCTGTTTTTTATCCATAAGCACCTCGCAAGACAATAGGAACTAAAAAAAGACACTATCGTTCAATATTATCAATTACGCCTTACGTAATTGCGTCCAGATTTTGGACTTATGCTTGTCACATAAGTCTACCCCTTGACAAAATCTGTAAACTCCCGTTTATACGTTTAACATGGGACCAATTAATGAATGGGCATTGTTAAACTAAATCACATAACAAACATAAAGTGGTCTGACCACTTTTAACCTATCCTACATGATGTTTCTTTATTTGTAAAGAAAAAAACTGTGCAACCTTGCACAGTTTTTACAATGACTTCTTAAAATTTATATCATTATTGGCTATTAGTCATCGTCTTCACTTTTATTTGTGTATTACCATTACGATAATCTATTACCCCTTCAACATAAACAATTCGGTCTTCTTTAACCCAGCCAATTACTTCATTGTACGTTTGGGGGAACAATGTAGTCGAAACCGTTCCAAATTCATCTTGGAGCTGGATGAATGCCATTAACTCACCCTTTTTTGTACGAATTTGACGGATTGATTCAATCATGCCTACTATTTTGACAAATGAATTTGGTCTTAATTGAACTATAGCTGCCGTTGTTGCATTGATATCCTGCCATTTAGCTCGCTCCAATGCAACAGGATGTTCGGATAAATAAAATCCGAATGTTTCTTTTTCGAATTGAAGTTTTAATTTATCCGGTATTGGACTAGCTTCCACATACTTTGGTTTCCCGAAAAGTAAAACTTCCGAAGAAAACAAATCATTTTCCTCTTCATTTGGCCGAACTAAAGAGGCATGTTTTTCTGCCGCTTCCACCGTTGCTAAAAGGGTTGCCCGATCTTTTCCGAAATCATCTAAAGCACCGGATTTAATAAGCGGTTCAATTGCTTTTCGATTAAAATGACTGCCGCTTAAACTAACAGCTAAATCAAATAAATCTTCAAAAGGTTGTTCTTTCAACTTTCGAAGGGCAACAATTTTTTGTAAAAAGGGTTGGGGAACTCCTTTAATAGCTGATAAACTAAATCGAATGTTCCCACCTTCAACCGTAAAAATTCGCTGACTTCTATGAATGGACGGTCTTAATATACTAATGCCTTTCTGCTTTGCTTCTAAAATAAGCTGGAACAGTTTTTCTGGATTACCCGTTGCATTAGTCATTAATGCTGCATAGAAGTTTGCTGGGAAGTTCGCCTTTAAATAAGCCATTTGATAAGAAATAAAACTATATGCTACCGCATGGCTTTTAGGGAATCCGTAATCGGCAAATCGAACGATTAACGCATATACTTCCTTCGCCACCTGTTCTGGATATCCTTGACGTACAGCACCTTTTACAAAGGCCGATTGCTGTTGTTCTAATACTTCCCTTTTCTTTTTACTTACAGCTCTTCTCAGTAAGTCTGCCTGTCCAATTGTAAAACCAGCAAACAAATGGGCAATTTGCATAATTTGTTCCTGATAGACAATTACGCCATAAGTTTCCTTTAATATAGGCTCTAACACCGGATGGGGCATGACAACTGGTTCTTTTTTTGCCTTTCTTCTAGCGTAAACAGGTATAAACTCCATTGGTCCCGGACGATAAAGGGCATTGACAGCCACAATATCTAAAAATTCTGTAGGGGCAATTTCCTTTAACGCATTTTTCATGCCGTCTGATTCCAACTGAAAAATACCCGTTGTATCCCCTTCCCTTAACAATTGGAACGTTTTCGCATCATCCAGTGGAATTCGATTAAAATCGATCCACTTTTTATGTGTGTAATAAATCGATTGACGAATCGTTTCTAAAATCGTTAAGTTCCGTAACCCTAAAAAGTCCATTTTTAACAAACCAACTTGTTCCACTTCCTGCATCGGCCATTGGGTTAAATAAATACCATCATGACCTTCTTCAATCGGTACTACTTCCACTAAAGGCATCGGACTAAGAACTACCCCAGCCGCATGGGTAGATGCATTTCTCGGTAAGCCTTCCAACTTTTTCGCTGTTTGGAACCACGTTTTCCGAATATCGTCTGCTTCGATCCATGTTCTAAATGGTTGTGAGCTTGTATAAGCCTCTTGCAATGAAATACCTAATTTATTTGGGATTAGCTTGGAAATCATCGCTAATGTATCACTTTCGAAATTAAACATTCTCGCTACATCACGGGCTACAGCCTTCGCCGATAAAGTACCGAATGTAATAATTTGAGCCACATGTTGTTGTCCATATTTTTGAGCAACATATTGAATAACATCTTGCCGTTTTGTATCAACAAAATCGATATCAATATCCGGAAGGGTTACCCTTTCAGGATTTAAAAACCGTTCAAATAATAAGCCAAATTGTAATGGATCTACTTGAGTAATATGAAGACAATAGGCTACAAGGGAACTGGCAGAGGAACCCCTTCCAGGACCTGTTAAAATGTTTTTACTTTTTGCAAAATGCATAAAATCAGACACTATTAAAAAGTAATCAGCGTAACCCATTGAATTGATAACTTGTAATTCATATTGCAATCGTTTTCGGTATATTTCATTAGGCGTATCCGTTTGTAAACGTTCCTTTAACCCTTCAAAAGCCTTTTCAGTCAGCACATCTTCCGCCCTTTGCCCTTGTTGTAAAGGAAACTTCGGCATAAAATATTGATCCTTTGTTAGTTCCACTTGGCAATTTAATAAAAATTGTCTGCTTTCTTCTAACCATTGGGGGGTATCCTTAAACCATTCCCGCCACTCCATTGCAGTAGGCATATATTGATTTTCTTGCTCTATTTGAGTGCTCTCATTTAATTTCACGCCAGTTTCAATAGCCCGGGCTACTTTATAAGCAAAATAATCTTCCCGATTCATATATAAACATTCATGAATCGCCATACATTTTATTTGCAATTGATGACTTAGTTGTACAATTTGCCCTTCGAAGGAAGAAACCATCCCTCCACTACGAGAGATCCCCATATAAAGATTCGAATGGAACGTTTCCACCATTTGTTGAATAAAAGAGATGTATTGTTCCTTTAGTAAACTTTCTGATGTTGGGATGACGACGGCACATCCTTTTGAATAAGCTGCTAACCAACGCCACGGTAACAGTTCATCTTCCCGAATGGATATGGCACTACTAATTTTTAATAAATTTTTATAGCCACCATCCGTTTGAGCGTAAATTAAGAGAGGTAATGAATGATCCTTCGAAAATTGTACTTGGACAGACAATCCAACTACTGGATGGATTCCTGCTTGTTTTAATGAACGCCAAAAAGGCAAAAGCCCGTACAATTTCGTATTTACCATTGCACACGCTTCTGCCTTTTGGGATTGTAAAAAAGGGATGAGCTCTTCCATACGAATTGTACTTTTTAATAGATCTGCACTTGTTCGTATTTGCGGATATACGACTGTCAAACTTCATCCCTCCTATATTAGTTATAATTTTGACAAAGCACTTTTAAATCTTCAATTAATCGTTCCGCTTCTTCCCATGAGTACACGGTTGCACCAGATGCTAACGGATGGCCACCGCCATTATACTTCTTCGCCAACTCATTAATAATAGGACCCTTTGAACGTAATCTTACTCGAATTTGATTCTCTTCTTCTACGAATATAACCCATGCACAAACACCTTTAATATTGCTTAAAGAACCGACTAACAAGGAAGTATCAGAAGCAGTGACGTTGAATTTATGTAAAAGATCCTTCGATAATTTAATCGAACAAGCCCCGTTTTCATCCATTACAAAGTTTTCATACATATAGCCTTGAAGATGTAATAGATTAGGTTCTTTTTCGTACATTCCATTAAACACTTCATTGCGATCAAAATTATACTTGATTAACTGACCTGCAATTTCAAAAGTACGGACGGATGCACTCGGATATAAAAAGCGACCAGTATCACCTACGATACCTGCAAAAATTAGTCGAGCAGCATTATCTGACATTTCCCAACCTTTAGATGCTTGTCCTTCAACGAATAATTCATAAATCATTTCACTGCAAGAGCTGGCATTGGTATCAACCCATAATAAATCACCGTAAGCATCGTCGTTTGGATGGTGATCGATTTTAATTAAAAAATCGCCCTTTGTATAGCGGGCATCATCAATACGATCTGTATTAGCTGTATCTGTTACAATCACTAATGCATTTTCAAATACATCGTCACTAATGCTATCTGGTGTATCTAAAAAAGTTAAGGATCGGTCATGCTCACCAATTGCATAAACCGTTTTATTTGGATAGTTCTTTTCTAGCAATCTTTTTAAACCTATTTGAGACCCGTATGCATCTGGGTCTGGACGAACATGTCTATGAATGATAATTGTATCATATTGTTCAATTTTGTCGATGATTTGTAATTTCAAGCGGATTTCCCCCTATAGCTACTATTTTTTGTTGGTTGTGTTAGCTTTTTTAATAAAAAATCGTTACAATAATGAAGGCACTACATACATATAGCAATTGTTGCACCTTAATGGGAGGTTAAAAATGTTAAACTATATTTTTGTATTTTTTATCGTTGTATCCTTTGTAGCTTATTTTTATTATAAAACGAGACAATTTCGTTCCACATTACCGATTCGTAAAAAATGGTACAAAGCAAAAGCTGGCGTTGCCCTAGGACTCTTTATCATGGTATTCGGCTTAAATACTTGTATCATTTATCCTACCCTCGTTGGATTTATGATTGCAGCCGTATTCATCCTAGTTGGATTTATGGAAGCATTTGCAAGCTACAAACGAGTTCGCCACGAAGGACAATTCGTAAAAGAAGAATACGAATTAAACAAATAAGTAAAAGGAAGCAATATACAAATCGGTGTATATTGCTTTTTTATTGAATGATTAACGCTCTAATAGTTGGAACATCATCATCGCTTTTCCAACTAAAGTCGTTTCATGAAAAACATCGAAGTCCATTTTTACGAATTTACGACTCATATCTAAAATATGAGGAATAACCGTTAATACGCTTTCCATTTGAACCGGTTTAATAAAGTAAATGGTCATATTTTCTGCCACTGCATCTCCACGTTTTCTCCGTTTCAACGCAAAGGCTCCAACTTCTGAAAGTAATGTCGTAAAGGCACCGTAAGAAATCGCACCAAATTGGTTCGTCATTTGTGGGGTTACTGTAAATTCTACGACCACATCTTCTTCGCCCATTACTTTCATTTCACTTTTAACTAAATCATCAATTGTTTCACCATGTTGTGGTTGTCTTTGGGCATGCTGTAACGCCTTTAATACATCTTGACGACTAATGACTCCTTGCAAAATACCGTCTTCATTTACAATAGGTAATAAGTCAATACCTTCCCAAATCATTCGATGTCCTGCCGAAGCAACACTCGTTTTCATTGAACCGGAAATTGGATTTTTCGTCATCACTTTATCGACCGTTTCATATTCCGATTTTCCAATAACATCCTTCACTGTAATCATACCGACTAATTTGTTAGCATTCGTAACGACAGGGAATGCACCGTGGGTTGTTTGTAAATTCAATTTGTGGAAATCTGCTATTGTATCGGTAATTTTTAACGAAGCAGTTTCTTCAATCGGCACATAAATGTCTTCAATTAATAAAATATCCTTTTTAATTAATTGGTCATAAATAGCCCGATTGATCATCGTTGCTACAGTAAACGTATCATAACTGGACGAAATAATTGGCAGTTCTAATTCATCTGCCAATCGCTTATTATTTTCCGTTGTATCAAAGCCACCTGTTATTAATACTGCTGCTCCAGCCTTAAGGGCATTTTCATGGGCTTTGAATCGGTTCCCTACAATTAAAAGATTTCCTGCATCTGTGTATCTCATCATATCTTCTAATTGCATAGCGCCAATGACAAATTTATTAAGGGTTTTATGCAATCCTGCTCTACCACCTAATACTTGTCCGTCTACGATGTTTACGATTTCAGCGAAGGTTAGACGTTCGATATTTTCCTTTTTCTTCTTTTCAATTCGAATCGTCCCAACCCGTTCAATGGAACTAACTAATCGACGATTTTCCGCCTCTTTTATTGCGCGATAAGCTGTACCTTCACTTACTTGCATTTCCTTCGCGATTTGGCGTACAGAAATTTTGTCACCAACGGGTAACGATTCGATATATTGTAATATTTTCTCATGTTTTGTAGACACTACGATCACCTATTCCCATCTATCTTTCCTTGCCAATAGTGTATCATATTTCAATTATGTATAGAAAAAAAGAAAGTAGCCTATTCCAGTTTGATTTACATACAAACTTTCCATTACCTTTCGCTACTTTCTTTTATAACTTCCATTTCTATTCGATTTATATCGGAAAATTATAATTCTACTTTTTCACCTGGATTTAAAATTTGAACTTTACTATTTTTTACTAAATCAGCAAAGTGCTTTGGATCCTGTTGAATGACCGGGAACGTATTGTAATGAATTGGGACTACTGATTTTGGATTTAGCAACGATACAGCATAAGCAGCATCTTCAGGCCCCATTGTAAAGTTATCACCAATCGGTAAAAAGGCTACATCAATCTCGTTACGATCTCCAATTAACTTCATATCACCAAAAAGGGCTGTATCGCCAGCATGGTAAATTGTGAATCCTTCAGCATAAAATAAAATTCCTGATGGCATACCTGTATAAATAATTTCATTATTTTCCGTTACATACGATGAACCATGGAAAGCTTGTGTAAATTTCACTTTCCCAAACTCAAATTGATAAGAACCACCAATATGCATTGCATGCGTATTGACCCCTTGCCAAGATAAATAATCGGCAAGCTCATTCGGTGCTACAACTAGGGCATTATTTGCCTTCGCCAGCTCAACTGTATCACCTACATGATCGTTATGACCGTGGGTTAATAAAATAACATCCGGTTTTTCTTCCTCTACTTTTAAATCTGTCGAACCGTTTCCACGAATAAAAGGATCAATTAAAATATTCGTATCATTTGTTTTAATTTTAACTACTGAATGTCCATGATAAAATAATTCCATTATTTATCCTCCTAAAATATGATGTTCAATTTTACTTATTCCGCTTTTATAAGCTTTTTTCCTTCTTTTTGCTATACTATATAAAAGTGTTAAAATATGAATTATTCGTATTTATTGTACCCCGTTCAAGCTAACGGTGCAAAACAATGGATATATCTTTTTGAAATCTTGAGGAGGGTTTTTATGAATAAATTAAATCAACTACAAAATTATTTAAAAGAAAATGAATACGATGCAGCTTTTATTACAACACCAGATAACGTTTTTTACTTTTCCCATTTTAAAAGCAATCCCCACGAACGTTTATTAGGGGTGATGGTTTTTAAAGATGCTGAACCTTTCTTAATCTGTCCTAAAATGGAAGCACCTGATGCGAAAGCTTCTGGTTGGAATGGAGAAATAATTGGCCATCTGGATACAGACAACCCTTGGGAGTTACTTGCACAGGCAGTACAATCCCGCGGAGTCCAAATGACAACGATGGCAATCGAAAAATCCCATTTAACAGTTGAGCGTTTAGAAGCCCTTCAACAAATATATCCACAAGCAAACTTTGTTCGTCTTGACGATCAAATTAACCAATATCGTGTTATTAAAGATGAAGTGGAAATTGAAAAATTACGAAAAGCGGCAAGTTTAGCTGACTATGCCATTGAAGTAGGCTGTAAAGAAATTGCTGAAGGTAAAACGGAAATGGAAATTTTAACGGCTATTGAAAATGCGATTAAAGAAAAGGGTTGTTCGATGTCCTTTGAAACGATGGTACTTTCCGGTCCTAAAACAGCATCTCCCCACGGTACACCAGGAGATCGAAAAATTCAAAAAGGCGATATGATTTTATTTGACTTAGGTGTGATTTATGATGGCTATTGCTCAGATATTACGCGTACTGTTGCCTTTGGAGAACCGTCAGAAGCACAAAAGGAAATATACAATGCAGTACGCCAAGCAAATGAAGGAGCTATTGCAGCAGTAAAACCTGGTGTTCGAGCTATGGATTTAGATAAAATCGCCCGCGATACAATTAGCGATGCCGGTTACGGTGAATATTTCACCCACCGTTTAGGACATGGTCTTGGGATTTCTGTTCACGAATTCCCATCTGTGACAGGAACGAATGAAATGGAACTTTCTCCTGGTATGGTCTTTACAATTGAACCAGGCATTTATAAAGCCGATGTGACAGGTGTACGTATTGAAGATGATGTCGTTGTGACTGAAAACGGCGTTGAAGTTTTAACGAAATTCACAAAAGAATTAGTTGTTTTATCATAACTAATTGTTAAAAAGTTAAAAGGTGATGCGAAAATTTTTTCGCATCACCTTTTCCTGTAAAAAATCTATATCCCCTGATCTTGCAATTGTTCTTGATCTTTTATTGATTTTCTTCCTAAATAGGCCTCTACAATTCGAGAATCAGCTAATAAATCTGATGATTTCCATTCAATGATGATTTTCCCCGTTTCCATAACGTAGCCAAAATCAGCAATTTTTAAAGCCTGTTTTGCATTTTGTTCCACAAGAAGCACCGTCGTTCCCGCTTCTTTTATTTCTTTAATAATCGTGAAAATTTCCGACACGATTAGTGGCGCTAATCCCATGGACGGTTCATCGAGTAAAAGTAATTTAGGTTTAGATAATAATGCTCGAGCGATGGCTAACATTTGTTGTTGTCCACCAGAAAGGGTACCGGCTAGTTGAGTTTGTCTTTCAAACAAAATAGGGAAACGTTTCATAACGTTATCAATGTCTTCTTTTACCCCTTTGTCCTTTCGATGATAAGCCCCCATCTCTAAATTTTCTAATACTGTCATTGAAGATAAAATGGCACGTCCTTCAGGCACAAGGGCGATTCCTTTACGGAGTAACTGATCTGGCCTTAATCCCGTTACATTTTCTCCTAAAAATTCGATCGTCCCTTTTTTTGGCTTTAGAATTCCGGCTATCGTTTTCATCGTCGTCGATTTTCCCGCACCGTTTGCTCCAAGCAACGTAATAATTTGACCTTCAGGTACTTCTAAATCAATACCTTTTAGAGCTTGAATCTGTCCATAATAGGTTTGGACGTTCGTTAATTTAAGCAATATCTACATCCTCCTCTCGACCGAGGTAGGCTTCAATAACTGCTTCGTTGTTTTGAATTTCATATGGAGTACCTTCAGCTAGTTTCTCTCCAAAATTTAACACCGTTATCCGATCACAAAGCTTCATAACAAGTGGCATATCATGTTCAATTATTAATACGGTGATTCCTTTAGATTGTATAAGTTTGATTAAATCATACAAACTATCCGTTTCCTTTTCATTCATCCCAGCTGCCGGTTCATCTAATAATAATAATTTCGGATTACTCGCCATCGCCCTAGCAATTTCAAGTCTTCTTTGCTGACCGTAGGCAAGATTCTCCGCCAATGCATCTTTATGCTCCAATAATCCAACTAAATCTAAAAGCTCCTCCGCTTTTTCAGTAAGTGCTTTCTCCTCCCTCTTTTGCTTTTTTGTTCGGAAAACACTACTAAATACGCCAGATGTGCTCCTACAATGACCACCGACCATCACATTTTTCAAAGCGGACATTTGGGAAAAGAGGCGAATATTTTGGTACGTCCGGCATATTCCTTGTTCCGTAATCTTATAAGATTTTAAACCGGTAATATTGGAGTCATTAAAAACAATTTGACCTGAAGTTGGTTCAAAAATATTCGTAATTAAATTAAACATCGTCGTTTTCCCAGCACCGTTCGGGCCTATTAAACCATAAATTTCCCCTTCTTGAATTTGAAAGGAAACATCTTTTAAAGCGTGAATACCACCAAAGTTTTTTGATACGTTCCGTATTTCAAGAACCATTAACGGACCCCTCCTTTAGAACGTTTCAACCTTTTGAACTTACTTAATAATTGAATATCTAAAATTCCTTGAGGGCGAACGGCCATTAATATAACTAACATAATTCCGTAAATAATATATCGATATTCGCTTACAAAGCGTAATACTTCTGGTATTAACGTTAAAAAGATTGCACCGAATATCGAACCAATAATTACTTCACTACCTCCGAAGACAGTGAAAATTAAAATTTCAACAGCCCGATGGTAGGAAAAATCGGAAGGAGAAATATATCCCATTACATGGGCAAACAATGCACCCGCTAACCCAGCTAAAAAGGCACCTTGGGAAAAGGAAAGAACTTTAAAGTAAGTAATATTTATCCCCATAGATTCCGCTGCCTTTTCATCCATTTGGATTGATGAGAAGGATCGACCTACACGGGAATTTTGTTGGCGAAAAACAAACCAGATCGTTGCAGTGACTAAAATAAACAAGATGACAAACACCATTAAATAAACAAATTGATTATTCCTTAACCCGAACATAGCAGGCTGAATACCGAAATCCCGTGCCAAGTTTAATAATTCCCTTCCCATTTGGGGAATACCGGTTAATCCAATCGATCCTTTCGTAAGGGATTCCCAGTTAACAAAAATGACTCGAATAACCTCTCCAAGACCTAAAGTAGCTATCGCTAAATAAACACCTGATAATCTTAAAGATGGAATTCCGATAATAATGCCAAGACATCCCGCAACACTAGCACCTATTAAAATACCAACAAAAATAGGTAAATCGAAATGAATCGTTAACAATGCCGACGTATAAGCACCGACACCCATAAATCCTGCGCTACCTAATGATAATTGCCCCGAAGATAATGGGACGTACACACTAATGGCAAGAAGAATATTGATTAATATAAATGAAGCAATTTGTAAATGATATGGATTAATAAAATCAGCTAACATACACTCACCTGCCCTCTACTATCTTTGATCCGAATATACCTTGTGGTCTTAATAAAAGAATGACGATGATCATGATAAATGCGATGGCATCCCGGTAACCCGAATCACCATATGCTACGAGGAATGTTTCCGATAATCCTAAAATTAATCCTCCCACCATGGCACCTTTGACATTCCCCATTCCACCTAAAATGATGATGGCAAGACCTTTCAAACCGATAGCTAATCCCATTTGTGGGCTGACAGAGTTAAACGCCATTCCAACTAATATTCCTGCTATGCCTCCCATTGCAGAGGCGATGATGACCGTTAACGTAATGATTTTCTTTGTATCTACACCTAGAATACTAGCTGTTTCTAAATTTTCAGCTGTTGCCCGTAACGCTTTACCTGCTTTTGTTTTGGATAACCATATCGATAAGCCGATCATTAAAATAATCGAAATAACGAAAATGACAATTTGAACGATATAAATCGTTATAGAACCAATTTCAATACTCATTTCCGCAAACTCTGTACGAAAAGGTTTATTACCTGCCCCAAATAGATGATGGGATAAGTTTTCAAGCAATATGGAAACACCAATCGTACTTATTAAAGGAGCCAAATGGGATACCCCTCTTTTTCCCCTTAAAGGTCGTAAAGTAAAAGTTTCTAATAAGTAACCTAAAATTGCTGTTACGACAATCGATGCAACAAAGGCTAACCATAATGGCCAACCTAAAACACCTGTCGTCATCACTCCTACAAAGGCACCGACCATAAAAATTTCCCCATGGGCCATATTAATAATACCTAAAACGCCAAAAACAAGCGTAAACCCTAGGGCAACGATTGCATAGATGCTGCCCAAAGTTATTCCGTTAATAAATTGTTCTAAAAGCAAAATCATCATCCTTTAAAGTCATTTTTTTATTTCGATTGGCAAAAATGAAATTTATTTTTTTACATAAAGATGAATCATTTTCATTTCCACTTATTTAAAGGTGCAATTATTGGAATTCAACAAATTTTCCGTCTTTTATTTCAACAACTTTAACGTCCATAACAACGTCACCTATTTCATCGAATGAAAAATTTCCTAACAATCCTTCAAAATTTTTCGTTTCTGCTAAAGCTTCATGGAACAGTTCTCGATCTGCTTCACCAGCTCTTTTTAAAGCATCTGCATAAATATATAATGCGTCATAAGATTGAGCAGCAAATTGGTCAGGCAGCTTTCCATAGGCTTCTTCATATTTTTTGTTGAATTCAACTACTTTTGGATCTTCAGACTCTCCAAACCACGGCGTAGCAACGATTAAACCGTTTGCTGCATCTCCAGCAATTTCAAGTACTTGAGGGGAGTTAAAGCCATTGCCACCAACAAACGGTACATCGATCCCCATTTTACGTGCTTGGTCCATAATGACAGCCCCTTCGTTATATAATGCAGAGGCTAAAATTAAATCTGGATCTGCATTTTTAATTTTTGTTAGTTGTGCATTATAATCGCTTTGTCCTTTTTGGAACGTTTCAATCGTTAATATTTCCAATCCCATTTCTTCAGCTGTCTTTTTCATTGTATCGAAGCCCGATTTAGTCAAAACATCGTCATTACCATAAATAAGTGCCACTTTTTTCGCACCTGTTCTTTCAACGGCTTTTTCCATCGCCGTTGGAATAGCTAATGCTTCTGGGATAGAGTTTCGGAACACATAATCACCAATTTCCGGTATACCTTCCGCCGTAGTGGAAGTACCCATTATCGATATGCCGTTCAAATCTGCTTCAGGAGCTACTGCAAAAAATTCTGTACTTAATGTAGGACCTATAATGGCAAGAATCTCTTCATCATTCATTAATTTTTGAGCAGCAGAAAGGGCTTGCTCCGCTTCCCCAGCAGAATCTTCAATTACTAAATCTATGTTAACTTCCCCTTGTTCATTAATTTCACTTTGGGCTAATTTTAAACCTTCTGTAATGGCTTCTCCATAAGCTGCACCAGCACCAGTTAAATAGGAGACTACCCCAATTTTTGCTTGAATTGTGCCACCATTACTATTCGTTGAGCCTTCTTCACCTGCGCTTGACCCACCACATGCCGTAAGTAAACATAACATCAATACGAGCATAAGAGTAAACGACTTTTGAAATATCCCCTTCATTTGAATTCCCCCAATATTTTATTTTTAGTAGAGCAATTCTATTAAATTACATTTTTATGGAAAAGTAAATGATAAATTTCGAAATAGTTAATATTTTCTGATAAATATACCATTCCATAAAAAAAGCCACTTGTTAGTTTTTTCTAACAAGTAGCTTGTTATTTATTTTATAAGCTTCCCTTAAATAAGTAAAGAATCGACAGGTACATAATCACGACCTTGGTCTTCAGCAACTGCTTTATAAACAACGTGACCTTCTAATGTATTTAACCCTTTTTTCAACGCTTCATTTTCAATACATGCTTGTTTATAGCCTTTGTTCGCAATTTGTAACGCGTAAGGTACTGTATTATTTGTAAGGGCAATGGTTGATGTACGTGGTACAGCACCAGGCATATTCGCAACTGCATAATGAACAACATCATGTTTAATGTAAGTTGGATTATCATGAGTCGTTACTCGATCTGTTGTTTCAAAGCTACCCCCTTGGTCAATTGCAATATCTACAATGACAGATCCTGGACGCATGCTTTTTACCATTTGCTCAGTAACTAGTTTTGGTGCTTTTGCCCCTGGGATTAAAACTGAACCAATAACTAAATCTGAATCTTTAACTGATTCTGCAATGTTGTACGGATTAGACATTAACGTTTGAACAGAAGAACCAAAAATATCTTCCAGTTGACGTAATCTCTCTGGGTTTAAATCTAAAATTGTTACATCGGCACCCATACCAACTGCGATACGAGCAGCATTTGTACCGGCCATACCTCCGCCTACAATTGTAACTTTACCGCGCGGAACACCAGATACTCCTCCTAAAAGAATACCTTTTCCACCATTCATTTTTTCTAAAAATTGCGCCCCAATTTGTACAGACATTTTACCTGCCACTTCACTCATTGGTGTAAGAAGTGGTAAAGATCTATTTGGTAATTGAACCGTTTCATAAGCTATTCCAACTACTTTATTGTCTAATAAAGCTTGTGTTAACTCAAGTTCCGGTGCTAAATGTAAATACGTAAATAAAATTAACCCCTCATGGAAATATGAATACTCGCTTGGAATTGGTTCTTTTACTTTCATCACCATTTCTTGAGCCCATGCTTCTTGAGCTGAACTAACAATTGTTGCACCAGCAGCAACATAATCTTCATCTGTAAAGGATGAACCTAAACCAGCACCCGTTTCAATAAAAACTTCATGTCCAGCACTGATTAATGTAACAACTCCAGCAGGTGTCATTGCAACACGGTTTTCATTGTTTTTTATTTCCTTTGGTACTCCAATTTTCATAGCTGATTCCTCTCCCCGTTGTGAACTTATGTATTCAAATAATTGAATTTATATACATAATAACAATTTTCCAGCTAATATGTAAGATACTATTTTGAAGTTAACTAAAAAATATTTTTCTAATAATAAAAAATTAGGAAAAAGTAGTTTTTTTCTTAAAAAATTAAGATTTTTTATCTCTAAAAACTTTTTTTCATTTCCTTTTGAATCTAACGGAACACGTTAACAACTAAAATTCTTCTGTAAAGGATTTATTAAAACTTTACTATTTTTACTACAGAATCTTAAATTTTTCATACATCATTTCCTGTTGAAGCCGCAAAAAGTTGAAAATAAAAAATTGCATTTTGTTCATATAAATATAGGATAGATGTTTTCCAATCATTTTATGTATCATAAGCCTATAAATTTAGACAATAATCCTTTCGTGGCAGTAAAATATAAAAAGCCATTACCTTTACAGTATTGTGGACTTACCCCTGTCAAGTAGACAACTTTAAAAAGACTAAGCAGCCATCTGGTGTCGATATTCTATCGGTCCAGGTGGTTGAGTCTTTTTTGGAATCGTTGGAAGTTATAAAAGTAAATATATTATTCAACAGCTTGTCTAATTTCTCCTTCTACATTTTTAAAATGGACACGTTTGCCTTTTAACGGATTCTTCACACCCTTTGCCCCTGAACCTGTAGATGAAAGACGGTTAAATGCTTCAATCGATTCTACTTCTTTAAATTTCTTCACCCAAGCCTTTACCTGCGAAACATTGCGAATCTCGTATCTGTCCGCAATTTTTTGCATACTCTCTTCCCCGTTTAGATAGGCCTGTACGATTTCCAATTTCAGTTCATTTGAATACGTATTATTTTTTCTCGACATAGAAAAATCCCCTTTAAGTAAAATGTTATCTACAGCGTACTGTAGTTTTTTTAACATTATCTACTTAAAGGGGATAATATTATAATGACTTTTCAATTTTTTTTATTTATTTTCTTTCCACATTTGAACTTTTTCAAAAAACATCGATAACGCTTCTTTATTGGACATAGCTGGCACTTTTGCTAGCAACACTTCACGGGGAGCTCTTAATTCTTTACTTTGTTTTTGTAAAATAAGAATGCTTTTTTCATGGGCTTTTGAAGCAAATAAATTTTCTGGTAGTTGAATGACCGCCTGAATCCAAGCATGTTTTTTCAAATATTTTTGTAATTGCTTCGCTTGATTTGATTCGAATAAATTAGCAGGGATTAAGAAAAATAAATAACCACCATCTTTTGTATAGTTAATCGACTGTTCTATAAATAAATGATGGGCATAGCTCATCTCATCATGGGCACATAACTCATAATCTAATGCCACTTCCTCATTCGGATAATATCCTACTGGAAGGTCACATATAACCGCATCAACTGGATCGACTAACATCTTTTGTAATGCATCTTGATGATAAAGTAAAACCGGTTGTTCGAGTAACTCAGCTGTATCCGCTGCTAAACGGATTAATAATTCATCTACCTCGATTCCTGTTGCTGATACTTTATCATTTAACAAATTCATCACAGTAAAAAGTAAGTTACCTGTACCGACGGCCGGATCCAACATAGAAATCGGGTTATTTTTTAGTTGGTCTTCGAAAAACTGCTCTACAAAATAACCAACTAGAAGCCCTAATGTGTCAGGTGTCATTTGATGATTTGGTTGAGAAGTTTTTCGCATCCCTTTTAAAATAGCGATTTGAACGGCTTTTCGTACTTCTTCTTTCGTTGCCTCTTTGCCAATCCAAGATTCTTTTTCATCAAGTACATCTTCAAGGGCTTGCAAAACACCATCTAAAAAGGACATACCTTCATCTTTTTCATACTTCTCTGCTTTATCATTAATGAATGAAAATATTTGCTCAAACTTTTCCATAATAAACTCCTTTTGAAATGAACAACCCACTCAAAGTTTGAGTGGGTATACATTAACCATACTTAATTATAGACAATAGCCTATTAATCATTCTATCTTACCTTATGAAAGCA
The DNA here is from genome assembly GCF_003711845.1 of Lysinibacillus halotolerans. Lineage (GTDB taxonomy): Bacteria > Bacillota > Bacilli > Bacillales_A > Planococcaceae > Ureibacillus > Ureibacillus halotolerans. The sequence goes on along the minus strand of NZ_RHLQ01000007.1, from coordinate 24,534 downwards.
AGAAACGAAACCATTAAATTAATGCTTTAACAGCTTCAATCGCTGCCTCATAATTCGGATGGCTTGTACCTTCTGGAACATACTCAACATATGTTACAGTACCTTCTTTGTCGATTACAAATACAGCACGAGCTAATAAACGAAGTTCCTTCATATAAACACCGTATGCTTCACCAAAAGATAAATCTTTATGGTCAGAAACCGTATGCACTGCATCGATTCCAGCTCCTGCACACCAACGTTTTTGAGCAAATGGTAAGTCTACAGAAACTGTGTAAAATGCCACATCTCCACCTAAACTTGCTACTTCTTCATTAAAACGACGAGTTTCAGCATCACAAACTCCTGTGTCTAAAGATGGTACAGACGCGATTAATCGTACTTTCCCTTCAGAGTCTTTAAGAGTCACTGGTGATAAATCATTTGCTAATACTGTAAAATCAGGTGCTTTATCACCTACTTTTACCTCATTTCCTACTAATGTTACTGGGTTGTTTTTAAATGTTACTTGTGCCATTTTTAAGTCCCCTCCTTTATATTACGTAAATAATCTTACTAAACCTATTTCCCTCTTTGCAAATAACTTACCTTACAAATTTTTACGGAAAAAACCATCCGAACTTTTTTGTTCAGATGGTTTTTCTTTAGCCTATTGGTGAAATGGAATTTTCTCCATCGAATTCATCCTTTGGGGCGATTTCTTGAATGATTTCTTTTTTGCGTTTAATAAATACCTTTTCCTGTACAACAACCGTATCCGCAATAATATCATTTAGTCCTTTATTGCTAGGCATAAAGGCAACCATAATGTAAATGATAGGCAGTTTATTACTAATAAAGCGACCGACTACTTCTCTAAATAAAACGGTTAACCATCCTAATTTTTCCTCATGTAAAGACTTCACCTTTAAGCCAAATAACATTTTTCCAATGGTTTGCTGCCAATATTTTGTCGTCAACACAAAATACGCATAATAAAACAGCCCCGAAATGATTGTCATAGGTGAATACCATCTTTCTTCTGAAAAACTCCAGTCAAAAAAATGGAATATTGGATTTACAACAATTCCTACAATAGCACTGACAATTAAAAAATCTACAGTAAAAGCCCAAAGACGCATCCAAAATCCTGCCGTCTTCTCTTCAATTTGTTCGATTACTTTCGTTTGTTTAATCATAGTAGGTACGGCTTCGTTTTTAGGAAGAGAGACATTTGAGTCGTTCTTTTCAAATTCTGACATCTATAAACTCCTCCTTAATATTCACCGTATAAATACATCATTCTTGGACCGCCATTGGAAGTCATAAACTTAGTTAAAAATTGTTCTTCAGGTGAAGGGCCGAATAATGAACTAATTTTTACGCCAAGTAACGAAGTAAGGTCACCAAAACTGGATTCATACTCAAAAAGTTCCGCATTTTCTAGACCATAGTCTGCACGGATAGCCGCAATTGTATCTTCAAGTCCTCCAATTTCATCAACTAGACCTGCTTCAATCGCTTGAGATCCTCCTAAAATACGTCCATCAGCTACTTTTTTAACATCCGCTTCGGACATACCTCTTCCTTGTTCAATAACATCTACAAAAGCTTCATAGGATTCGTTAATCATTTCTTGTACCATCGCCTTTTCTTCTTCTGTAGTTGGCCGTGTTCCACCAAACATATCTTTATGTTCGCCAGATTTAATTGTTTCAAACTCAATTCCTAATTTGTTCGCTAGCTCTGAAAAATTATAACTTTGCATAATAACACCGATTGATCCTGTAATAGTCTCACTATGGGCAAAGATTTTATCAGCAGGTGCAGAAATATAGTAGCCTCCAGAAGCTGCGTAAGATCCCATCGAAACATAAATAGGGATATTTCGTTGTTCTTTAATTTCTACTAACTTTTCATGGATATCAGCTGATTCGATTACGCCTCCACCAGGTGAATTAACGTACAATACAACCGCTTTTACACTTTCGTCATACAAAATATTTTCTAATTGGGATAAGAAATTTTGATGATCATATTCAAGTGTTGTCCATGGGGAACTTGTACCAACATCTTGAATTGTTCCATCAACAGATAAAAGTGCAATTCGTTCACCATAATCGCCTGGCTCGATAACAGTTTCAACCACCGTTTGTTCTGTGCTCATTACATCATTAAAACTCGAAAAGAAATCTGTTTTGAATATGGAAATAACCGTATTCAACCCTATGGAACCGACTAATAAAACGACTGCGGCTCCTAAAGCAAGCCATCTTTTTGTATTCATTTTGCTACTCCTCCTCCATCCATACATACGTATTTACAATCCAATTGTTTCAAAAAATTTTAATTTTATCAAATTAAATAAAAAGACTTTAAAGTCATTTTACACGACTTTAAAGTCTTCCCTCATTTCGACATTATTCCCTAGGAAATAAGAACATTAATTCGTAATTTCTTTTTGCATTTCTCTTTGACGTAACTCAATACGTCTAATTTTTCCTGATGACGTCTTCGGTAATTCATCGATAAATTCAATTGCCCTTGGATACTTATAAGGTGCCGTAATCGTCTTTACATGATCCTGTAATTCTTTTACAATTGTTGGGCTATTTTTCAAATTATGATCCCGTAAAACAACAAATGCCTTTACAATATTGCCACGCACTTCATCTGGACTGGCAACAACCGCACATTCTTTCACTGCAGGATGTTTTACGAGGGCGTCCTCCACTTCAAAAGGTCCAATTGTGTAACCAGAAGAAATGATAATATCATCCCCTCGACCTTCGAACCAGAAATAGCCATCCTCATCTTTGTATGCTCGATCCCCAGTTAAGAACCATTCTCCTCGGTATTGCCTTTTTGTTCGTTCTTCTTCATTTAAATAACCTTTAAACAAAGCTGGTGTCGATGAATGAACAGCGATGTCTCCTACCTCTCCTGGTTTTGTAGGTTCACCTAATTCATTAATGATTTCAACAATATTACCTGGAGTCGGTTTGCCCATGGATCCTGGTTTTGGCGTCATACCAAGTAAGGTACCCACTAATAATGTATTTTCTGTTTGACCATATCCATCCCGCACTTGAAGGGAAAAGACTTCTAAAAACTTCTTAATTACTTCACTATTTAACGGTTCTCCAGCGGATACAGCACTTTTAATACTGGATAAATTATATTGTTCAAGATGATCAACTTTCGCCATTAAACGATATTCTGTAGGTGTACAACATAAAACGTTTATTTGATAATTTTCAAGTATTTGAAGGTATTCCTTCGGATCGAATTTTCCTAAGTGAACAAAAGCGGTTGCACCGCTTCCTAAAGTCGCTAAAAACGGACTCCAAATCCACTTTTGCCATCCAGGTGCTGCCGTTGCCCAAACAATATCATCTTCTTGAACACCTAACCATTGGGCAGCCGTTGTTCGTAAGTGAGCATAACCCCAAGCATGGGAATGAACAACCCCTTTAGGATTTCCGGTCGTTCCACTTGTATAGGATAAAAATGCAATATCCGTATCTTCTGTTTGAACACCTTCAAAAACGTCAGATAGACTATCTAACTGTTCATTTACCGAAATCCACGGTTCTTTCGATTCACCGTAAACAAATAATTTTAGTCCATCCAAGTGTTCAACTTCATTAAATTGCTCAATCTCTTTCTCAAAGGCGATAATTGCCTTCGCTTTAGAATGAACAATACGGTAATCAATATCTTTTGCTCGAAGCATTTCAGAACTAGGGATGATCGTTAGTCCAGCTTTTAGCGCTCCGATGTATGTAACATATGCGTCTTCTGAGCGAGGTACCATTACAAGAGCTACGTCACCTTTTTTCAGTCCATTGCTTTTAAACAAATTTGCAACCTTGTTTGCTTTTTTAATTAACTCTTGATAGGAAACTTTCTCAATTTCTCCGTTTTCATGATGAATCATTAATGCCGTTTTTGTACTTGAAGTTGCATATTTCTCAATTTCATCAACGATGTTGTATTTTCTAGGAGCTAATAAATCTTCTCTTTTCATATACATCCCCCTTTGATGTATCTCCCTGATACATTATGCTAATTATAATAATATTCAACTTAAATATCAAAATATTCCTCGAAAGATAGAAATATCCGTATTAATTTCATATAAATAATTATAATTGAAGTTTTTTAAAAAATATTTTTCCCCATAATAAAAGCTAGTAGCATTTCTGCTACTAGCCCTTTTAAATTGTTTAAATATTATTGGCCAGAAGTACCACGTAATTGTGATTCAGCCATTTGTACAAGACGTTTAGTAATTTCTCCTCCGACTGACCCGTTTGCACGAGAAGACGCTTCAGGTCCGAGTTGAACACCAAACTCTTGCGCGATTTCGTATTTCATTTGATCTAATGCTTGTTCTGCACCAGGTACAGCAAGCTTGTTTCTGTTTCCGCTGTTGTTTGAAGCCATGTCTCTCACCTCCTTGTGCATATAGAATGTGCGATATTGTTTTTTTAATACACAAAAGATGAGAGGTAAATTGTTCTTTTTTTTCCGATTGACTGGTTTTTATAATAACCCTTCAAATTTATCTGTTGTTTTCTTTGTTTCAGGGAATTTATAAACTTCACGATTACGTACTGCCCGTTCAATTAATTCATCAAATTCCGTAAAACTTTCATAATAATTTACTTTATCGACTTTCGGTTTTGTTTTAGGATTTGCTGGTGTAAAGATCGTACAGCAATCCTCATAAGGTTGAATCGATGTTTCATATGTTCCGATTTGTTGTGCGATATCGATAATTTCAAGTTTATCAAAGGCAATTAACGGACGTAAAATCGGAGTATTTGTTACATCATTAATTGCTGTTAAACTTTCTAACGTTTGACTCGCTACTTGTCCTAAACTTTCCCCTGTCACAATACCAAGGGCACCAATCTCTTCTCGTACTTTATCGGCAATTCGCATCATTAAACGACGAGTAGATGTCATAATTGTATTACTTGGAACTCTTTCTTTTATTAATACTTGAATTTCTGTAAAAGGAATGACATGTAATCGAATATTTGCGCCAAACTTCGTTAATTCATTTGCTAATACTTTTACTTTTTCTAAAGAATTATCACTTGTATATGGTGGACTAAAGAAGTGAATCGCTTCTAGACGAACACCGCGTTTCATTAATAAGTAGCCAGCAACTGGACTATCAATCCCTCCAGATAGCATGAGTAATGATTTTCCGTTGGAACCGACAGGCATTCCACCTGCACCTTGAATGATTTGTGCCATCATATAAATGGCATCTTTTCGCACTTCAATCCGAAGCTCTACATCTGGATTTTTTACTTGTACTGAAATATTCGGATTGTTTCTTAATACGTGTGCGCCAATTTCTCGTTGAAGTTCATGGGATTCCATTGGGAATGTTTTATCAGAGCGACGAACTTCTACTTTAAATGTAATTTCTTTCTCTTTATATTGCTCCATAATAATAAGGGACAATTTTTTCATTTCATCTAAATCTTTTTCGCATACAGCTACAGGGCTGAAGGATTGAATACCAAATACGGTTGGCAATTTTTTCATCAATACTTCATATTGCTCTTCACTTTCAATTTTTATATGCATACGGTCTCGTTCCGTTACAATATCTAGAGGTGCTATATCGTGAAAGCTATGGCGAATATTTGTACGAAGACGACTAATGAAGTCTTTTTTGTTACGCCCTTTCGTGGATAATTCCCCATAACGGATTAAAATTTCTTTCCAAATCATTAATTATTATCTCCTTTTAATTCATTCATTACCTCTGTAAATGCTTTTTTGAACGCTTCCATATCATCATCTGTATTAAGTAGTCCAAAACTTAATCGGATTACGCCTTTCTTATAATTCGCATTTACTTTTAACGATTCAACGACATGACTAGTTTTCTTTTGTCTTGAGGAACAAGCACTTGAAGTAGATACGATAATTCCTCTACTTTGCAATGCATTGATTAAAATTTCCCCTTTTAAATCTTTCACACTAAATGACAAGATATGAGCTGCTCCGGATTTCGTCGATAGGATATGAATATTTTCACCGAATCCTGTTAAAAATTCATATAAGTCATTAAACCATTTTCGATATTTATTCATGGATTGTTCCATATTTTCCGTCACCATTCGAGCAGCTTTCGCTAAAGCAACCGCTTGAGGAACAGCGACCGTACCACTTCGCAATCCTCTTTCCTGTCCACCACCTAAAAGAAGTGGAATGATATTCATTTTTTTGCGGAAGGCTATGACGCCAGTTCCTTTTAAACCATGAATTTTATGACCGGAGATTGAAACAATATCTGGTCCAGCTTCTCCGTTGAAACGAATTGGTAATTTACCAAAACTTTGGACAGCATCTACATGGAATACCGCTCTACTGTTTTCATGAATGAGTTTAGCCGCTTCTTCAATCGGTTGAATAGCCCCCATTTCATTATTCACATGCATGATACTAACGAATACGGTATCTTTACGCAGCTTTTCTTGTAATTCAGATAAGGAAATGACACCTTTTTCATCCACGGATAAATAGTCCACCTCATAGCCTTCTTTTTGTAAAGACTTTACAGCTTCCAAAATGGACGGATGTTCAATTTCCGTTGTAATAATATGTTTTCCTATATGAGTATTTGCCTTTGTAACACCAAATATCGCAAAATTATTTGATTCCGTTCCGCCTGCAGTAAATAAAACGAGCGGCTCTTCCGTATGAAGAATATCGGCCATTTGACTTCTTGCCCGATCAAGCAATGTGTTTGCCTCCACACCTGCTGCATGGATGGAAGACGGGTTGGCATAAAAGGATTCATTTACTTGAATAAATGTATTTAAAACCTCTTTTAACGGTTTTGTCGTTGCACTATTATCTAGATAGACAATATTTTCTTTCATATATAATCACACTCTCTTCAAAGCTTGATTTAACGCTATTTATCATAACGCAAACTTTCATAAATGACCACCAACTAATTTTATTTACTAATTAAATCCATCTTTTAATGGAAAATGGGAATCCTTTTTAACAGTTTTCTTTAATAGTAAAGCCACCTTCACAATTGTGAGGTGGCCATTTTTCTTTTAGTTTTGAACTTTTGCGTATAGCTCATCTTGAACTAATTCTTCAATTTTTTTAATCGCACCTGGCTCTGCTAATTCTACCGCTGTCACCGCATCTTCTAATGCTTTTATATAGCGGTATTGATGAAAGGCATCTTCAGCTTGTAATAAAAGCTCATTTACCTTTGAATTGGACGTACGATAACGGTTACCATATTGAATAATTCGTTCAATTAAAATGACATTTTCAATCATTTCTTTCGCATGTTTATTTACTTCTTGAATGCACTTTTCAGCATTTTGTAAATTGCTATGAACATGACTCATATTTAAAGGAATCTCTTGTAAACTTTGCATTACAATGAACAGCTGTTCTTCAGCTTCCTCTAAACGTTTATCCATCTCTTCTGGAATACCTGGTATGTTCGCTTTATTAAGCTGTCGATCCGTCTCTTGTAGTAATCGTTTTAACGAATCTAATTGAGCTCTTGCTTTATTTTCATCAATACGTAAATTTTTCAAGCGATTCGAGAATTGCTCTTGCTCGTCTTGAATTCGTTCGATTTCCTCGCTAATTTCAACTAATTCCTCTTGTAGACTTGAATAAGCTGATTTTTCTTCCTTTACTCGCGAAACAAGTAATTCAAAACGTTTTTGAATGACTTCTAATTGTTTCAAGCCAAGCTTTGGAATTTCAGCTTCTTTTTCTGGAAGATGATAACTACTTTGAACGTAGACCGCTTCATTGCTTATTTCTTTCGTTGCACGTAATACTTCATTTAACGTATTAAAGGTTTCATCACAATTTTGATCAACATATTTTCTTGCGATAACTTCCTTTTCGAGCAAATCATAATAGTTTTCAATTTCATTATTAATTTCATCAAGTCTAGGACCTACTGACGACACGTCTAAAGCTGCTAACTTTTCTTTTAAAGTATCTAGCTCTTTTTCAACATTATCTAAGAAAACATTTAATTCTAAATGGTTTAAATAATACGATTGCTGTTCCATTTCCCGTTGACCACTTCTCAACTCATGGATTGCTGCCGGTATTTTTGTTTGTATTTCCGATAATAATGTAGGTACTTCCGTTAATAAATCAAAAATTATTTGTGATTCGCTATGTAATGCAAGCACGATTTCCCTTGCTTGAAGATAGTTTCCTTCTACCGTTAACCGATCAAATTCTTCAAATTTCGGAACAAAATTTTCTACTCTCGTTTCCAAAGTGCTTAATGCAGGACCAAAAGAATATTGATGGGCAAGTAACGTTTTCCGTGCAGAACGATAATGTTCTTTTAATTGCTCAATTTCAATCCGATTTTTTTCTTCGCTTCCGATCAGTTCATTTAATTCATTTATGATTTGATTTTGTTTCTCGGTACATGTTGCGATATATTCTTCAATTTCCCGTTCAACAACCGAAGCCTTTTTAAATTTGAAACGATCTATGTATTCTTCAGCATCAAAAAGCATCGAATCAATTTTAATTATGTGAACATCGATCACTTCCGTCCACATATTTCGCCATTGTTCAAATTTCTCTTCCGTTTGACCATTCATATTTAAAGCTTTTACTTTTGTAAGCTCCTCAAATATAGGATAATGCTGGATTTGCATTTTTTCTTGTTCAAGTCGCTGTATAACAACACTATGTTTTCGACGGATGATAAGTCCACCGATAAATAATGCTAATAGTACGATGACGACAATGATGATATACTGCATCATAAGCCCCCTATTCCAAAAATCACTGTACCTACTATTTTGTAACTATAATATACCATGTTTTTAGGCATTTGTTTAAAAAAATAAAGGTTTTTGTTAAAGTTAACTAGATTTAATTAAATTATGTAGAATTCGTTCCGGTTTTTCACCATATATATAGCTTAATGAAGAAGACTTTTTACTCGTTCCAAACCTTTAGCTTGTAAACGATATTGATGAAAAATAAATGTAATGGAGGTTGCAAAAATGAAAAAAGATGGCCATATCCATTCCCCTTTCTGTCCTCATGGTACGAAAGATCCATTCGAGCATTATATTGAAAAAGCAATTGAACATGGATTTACCGAAATCACTTTTACAGAACACGCACCATTGCCAACAAATTTCGTTGATCCAACACCTGATAAGGACAGTGGAATGGATCCAAAGGACTTAACAGCTTATATCGAAACGGTTCAACAATTAAAAGAACAATATAAACAACAGATTAAAATAAATGTAGGTTTAGAGATTGATTATATTATCGGCTACGAAACGGAAACGAGAGCTTTTCTCGACATTGTCGGTCCATTTCTAGATGATGCCATTTTGTCGGTACACTTTTTAAAACATAACGATACATATGCCTGCATTGATTTTTCAGATGAAGTTTATTTAGACTTTGCAAAACAAGTTGGTGGAATCGATTCCCTTTATCACTTATACTATGATACAGTTTTAAAATCTTTAGAGGCAAACCTTGGGCGATTTAAACCTCGGAGAATTGGACACCCAACTTTAATTCATAAATTCCAACTTGCCCATGGTGAGAAAATTAACGATCATTCTCGCATTACCGATATGTTAACGAAAATGAAAGAACTCGGTTATGAACTGGATGTCAATAGTGCTGGACTAAGTAAAACCTTCTGTAAAGAACCATACCCTCCAATGCCATACATTGACTTTGCCCGTTCTATATCCTTGCCCCTAGTTTTCGGATCGGATGCCCATAGTGTGAAAGATTTGCATCAACATTATGAAACGATTTATAAAAACGTATGATGGAGGTTAATAGTATGTTTACTAAAATTAATTATGAAGGTCCGGTTTTACAACAATACACAACATTATCAAAACAATTAAATGCGTTATTAGAAGGAGAAAAGGATGTTATTGCGAATTTAAGCAATGCCTCTGCTTTACTAAATCAATTTTTAGATCGGATCAATTGGGTTGGGTTTTATTTAATGAAGGATGGTGAACTTGTACTAGGACCATTTCAAGGATTACCAGCATGTGTACGAATTGCAGTAGGTCGTGGTGTATGTGGTACAGCTGTTTCGAAACGTGAAACGATGTTAATTGATGATGTTCACGCATTTCCTGGTCACATTGCTTGTGATGCTGCTTCTAATTCTGAAATCGTCATTCCTCTTATTAAAAATGATGAAGTGATTGGCGTTTTAGATATCGATAGTCCGTTAAAAGGACGCTTTACTTCAGAAGACAAAGAAGGCCTTGAACTATTTGTTCAAACATTAATGAAATTTTTATAATATCGAATAAAAACTTACTACGTCCCATGGGCTGTAGTAAGTTTTTTATTGATGCGAAGGAAACGATCCATTAAAAACACAAACTTGATTTTTCCCATTTTCCTTTGCATTGTATAGTGCTGTGTCTGCCTGTAAAAAGATTGAATGAAAATCCGGTCGTTGTTCATGATTCCAAAATACTAAACCAGCAGAAATCGTAACCGTTGGGTTCGTTGCTTGCGGAATCGTTCGTAAAAGTTCAGTTGCTATGTTCTCTGCCTCATCCTCTGAAATATTCGGAATGTAAATAGCTAACTCTTCCCCACCCCATCTTGCACAAATTCCACTTGTTCCAATGATTTTATTTAACTGGTTACCAATTTGAACTAATATGTCATCTCCGACTTGGTGACCGTAAGTATCATTAATTAGTTTAAAATTATCTATATCAATTAATAAAAACATTCCGGAACGGTCGTTTTCTAAAGATCTTTCAATAAAACGGTCTAAATATCTACGTGCATATAGCTTCGTTAAATAATCTTGGTTCACCATTTCTTGTAATTGATTACGTAAAACTAAATTCGCAATGGCCAATGATGAATGGTGAATTAACGATTGCAATAATTTAAAACTATCAAAGGAGAAGAAATACGGTTCATGATGCAACACTATACAAAATCCATTTATCCGTTGCTCAACAATCATTGGAATGACCATAATAGATTTAAATAAAATTTCCTTGCCAACAATTCGACTAAAATCCGCGATAAACAATGAATCTTGGCTACTTTCAAAATGTTTTACAACATGTTGGATATATACGGTACTTTCCTCCGTTTTGAAAAAATCCGTTGTAGCTTCAGTAATTTTATATTCATTTCCTTCCTTCAACACAAAACAAAGTTCCATCGGTTGAAAATGTTGCATCACCTGCTTCTGCAAAAATAGAAACATTTCGTTTAAAGTTAACAGCTTATTCAAATGATGAGAGGTTTCATTGATTAATTGAAGGTCCCGAATTAAACGGTGTGATTGTCGATAAAGTTTAGCATTTTCCAATGCATTTCCTGATGTATGGGCAAGTAATCGAATAAAGTCCTTTTGGGCATTGGAAAAAACATAAGAAATCGGTGCACTTACTTGTAAAATTCCATAAATTGCTTGTCTACCGTTAATAGGAGCATTTAATAAGCAACGGTTTAAATCAAAGGCTTGTTCTATCGTGATCTCTCCTGAAACAAAAGCTTGTATTGTAGTAGGTCGTTCTGATAAATAATCAAATGGTTTTATTTGTAGTTTCGTTTGTCGATCTTGATCATTAGATAAGATCAACTCTACATCAAGATTTGGAAAATTCTCTTGAATTGTAATGAGCATATTTTCCAAAATAAAATCGATATCCATTGTCGAATGGAACAAATCGGTCATGTTATACAATTTTCGATATTGATTTTCATTTTGCCGAATTTCCATCTGTTCATTAATTAAATAAAAGACTTTCGAAACGCAATTGATGAAATCTTCAAAAAAATCAGATTGTAAAAAAGTGAGCCATTCAGGGGAAGATTGAATAAATACAACACCATATTTATCGAAGTGACTCTCTTTTATGAAAACCATATGGTTAAACGGAAAACCTTGTTCTACATCTGTTATATCGACTACCTTTTGTTGTGAAAGAAAGGAATTAAAATAAATCTTTTTCATTTGTTGATAGTCTACTTGTACAGATGAATGAACGTAAAAAGGTTTTAGTGCTGCTTCCCCATCATAAAACAGGAAACAACAATGATGAATATGGAAATGTTGCTCTAAGTAATTTTGTAATAGTAAAGCAAATTCATGGAAACGATTTTGTGAATTGACAGAACTGGTGCATAAGTCTAATAACTCCGATTTCATATAAGTTAATCTCTTCGAATATTCGAACATAACATCACCTTTTCTATATCAATAGAAATAAATTACAAATATATTTGATGAAGAAAGTATACACTTTTTATGTAAAATTAACTATATTTATCCATCAATTTAGGATTTATTATCTATTTTTTATAATACTATAGTATAGCAATTTCAAAAATTTAACAAATATCATTTTACTAAAAATTACCCTCGGTATTTATGGTATACTTATAAAGTTATTCCTTGACTCGAGGCTTAAAAAAATATACAATAATCCTCGTGTAAAATGAATGCAGCAGTTGTATAAGCTGTGCATGTATTTTATTCCTCTAATTTCGAACAAGAATCAAATTAGAAGGTGTATTGTGTAACCCTTTCGGCTGCAAGGGCGAAGATACATGAAAATAAAATGCTGCAAGTGTCGGGTACAACTGGTTTTTGTTTTACAAATACTGATTGGAAACTAAGTTTCAATCAGTGCAAAAAACCAAATTTAAAGGAGGAGACAAACTATGTCTCGTTATACAGGTCCATCTTGGAAAGTGTCTCGTCGCCTTGGTATTTCATTAAGCGGCACAGGTAAAGAATTAGAAAAACGCCCTTATGCACCAGGTCAACACGGTCCAAACCAACGTAAAAAATTATCTGAATACGGTTTACAATTACAAGAAAAACAAAAACTTCGTCATATGTACGGTATGACTGAACGTCAATTCAAAACTCTATTCAACAAAGCAAGTAAATTACAAGGTCTACACGGTGAAAACTTCATGATCCTTCTTGAAACTCGCCTTGACAACCTTGTTTACCGTTTAGGTTTAGCTCGCACTCGTCGTGGAGCTCGTCAATTAGTTAACCACGGTCACATTTTAGTTGACGGTAAACGCGTTGACATCCCTTCTTACAGCGTTAAACCAGGTCAAGTGATTTCTCTTCGTGAAAAATCTCAAAACCTTGCTGTTGTAAATGAAGCAATCGAAGTAAATAACTTCGTACCAGATTACTTATCATTTGATGCAGACAAAAAAGAAGGTACATTTGTACGTCTTCCAGAACGTTCTGAATTATCAGCTGAAATTCAAGAACAATTAATCGTTGAGTTCTACTCTCGTTAATCTTTTTGCTCAAATTAGAAGCAATTTTTCTAAACCTCGAACATTGGTTAATCCTTTGTTTTCGGGGTTTTTTAATTGAATTTAATATTAATGGAAATCTTATTATAAAAAATTGCTTGTTACACAAATAAAGTAACAAATGTTGTAACAAACTTCATGAGTGAAAATTTTAAAATTTTAATATGACTACTCAAGAACTAAAATTCTTGTATCAATTGGTTTGAAAAGTTAAATTAAGATTATGCTTAAATCTATCAGACTCTTTATTACTTTTAATAGACTAATAAAAAACACGGTGATTTAAGTTTAAACGTAAATCACCGTGTTTTCGTCTATAAGAACATATCTAAAATTAATACGCCAATCAATCCAATGATTGAAACTATAGAAGTTAACACTGTCCATGTTTTAAAAGTTTTACCTATTGATAAATTGAAGTATTCTTTGTAAATCCAGAAACCTGCATCGTTTACATGGGAGAAACCAACACTACCTGCTCCGGCTGCTAAAGTCATCAGTTCTGGGCTAACACCTGTCGTTGCTACAAGAGGTGCTGCAATACCAGCAGCTGTCATCCCTGCCACGGTTGCTGAACCTAAAGCTACACGTAAAACGGCTCCAATGACCCAAACTAATAAGATTGGAGATAATGAAGAACCTTCCATTAATGACGCAATATATTGATCAATACCGCTGTCGATTAACACTTGTTTAAATGCTCCACCACCAGCGATGATTAATAAAATTAATGCAATCCCTGCTACAGCTTCAGCGAAAGAATTCATAATTTCTTTCATTGATTTACCACGACTAATCCCAAATGTAAACATCGCCACAATAACAGAAATTAATAATGCTGTACTTGCTGTACCAACGAAATCTGTAAAGGGACGAATTGCTGAATTCGGTGCTGCTAGTTCAATGATTGATTTAATCGCGATTAAAAGAACCGGTAAAATAGCCGTTAGAAGACTCGCTGTAAATCCAGGCATTTCATGCTCTTCAAACTTCTTCGGATTGAATAACCCTTTTGGTATTTCCACTTCTAAATCTTCTTTTTTAAACAACTTTGTAAATAACGGTCCGGCAATAATAATCGCTGGAATGGCAATAATGACACCCCAAATTACCGTTTGACCAATACTGGCTTCAAACACTTCCGCAATGGCCGTCGGTCCCGGATGCGGAGGTACAAAGCCGTGCATTGTAATTAAGGCAGTTGTAACGGGGATACCAATATAAAGGATTGGCACACCTGCTGCAACAGCAATTGTAAATACTAATGGTACTAAAACAACGACACCTGTTTCGAAGAATAAAGCAATACCAACAACAGATGCTGTCACAACAGCTGCTAATTGAACACGTTTTTGTCCAAAGGCATTTAACATAGATGTTGCAATACGTTGGGCACCACCTGAGTCAGTCATTAATTTCCCTAATACTGCCCCAAAAATGATAACCATTGTTAAACTTCCAAGGGAAGAACCTAAACCATTTTGTACAGATGTCATCGCTTCTGCTGGTGACATTCCTTCAAAAATACCGACAACTAAAGACGCAATTATCAGAGAAATGAAAGCGTTTAGCTTTAATCCCATCATAAGTATTAATAGAAGCACAACTCCTATTACGATCGAAACTATTGGCATTGATGATATACCTCTTTCCTTTTTATTAGAATGCCGTGTTTCCACGGCATTCCACCATTTTATTTATTCATGAAAAGTCGGACAAACTTCGTCATTACACTTTCCATTGCTTGTTGCATATCCGCCATGATTGTGGATAAATGGGCATTTTTACGCTCTTCTTGTGCAAAACTTTCAGCAAGATGACGGGTAGCAGCAAGGGAAACTTCCGTATTGACGTTAACTTTACAAATACCACGAACGACAGCTTCTCGTAGAATTTCATCAGGTGTACCTGATGCCCCATGTAACACAAGAGGTATATCTACTAAATTACGTATTTCATCTAATAAATCTAAACGAATGTTTGGTTCACCTTTATACATACCATGAACTGTACCAATAGCTGCTGCTAAAAAATCAACACCCGTTTCTTCAACGAATTTTTTTGCTTCTATCGGATCTGTTAATGTACCCGCACCCTCTTCTTCATCTGAAAAGGCACCTAATGCAACTGAACCGATTTCAGCTTCCACACTTACACCAGCCATATGGGCAATCTCAACGATTTCCTTTGTTCGACGCGTATTTTCTTCAATTTCATATTTTGAACCGTCATACATGACAGAGGTGAAACCGGCACGAATAGCTCGTACAATCGATTCTTTTTCATAGGCATGATCAAGATGAAGGGCTACTGGAATGGAAGCCTTCATTGCTAACTCCCTAACAAGACTAGCAAACCCTTCCACGTCCACTGTTCCAAAATAACGTTCACCAAGAGCAATAATAACAGGGTGTTGTTGTTGCTCTGCTACGCGAATCGCTGCTTGAACAGTTTCTAAATTAAACACATTGAACGCAGCAACTGCATATTGTTCTTCCTTTGCTTTCAGAAGAATTTCTTTCGTATTCACTAGCATCCCAATTCATCCTCCCTATTTTCGTTGAAGTAGTTCTGCTACTTCTTTCAATGTTGTTTTAGACCCAACATTACCTGGGAAGATGACATATGGTAATCCAGGGAATTTTGAATCATCGCCTGTATACCAAACAGGGATACCCGGTTTCACTTGTCCAGCAACCGTTGCATGTTTTACACCAAGTCCGTTTGTGCCAATATCGCTCGATGTAATACCACCCTTTGCAATAATATAGCTTGGACGAACTTCTAGACGTTGCACAATACTTGTTACTGCATTGGAAATTTTCACAGAAAGTATAAGCTCTTCTTCTTTTTTATTTTCCCCAAGGTCTAAACGTTCTCTTCTTGTATAAACAGACACCGTTTGACCTTTTGCAATCAATTCATTTGTTAATTGGACAATGCGATCTACTTCTGCTTTAAAGGCAGCATCATTTAACACAAGGTGAACATCAAATTCAATAAAGTGGATAAAATCACATTTTTTTAGTTCTTCCAATTGTTCAGTCGTTTTCTTTACATGGGAGCCGACCATAATAAGTCCACCATTTGTAGAATCATCCTTTACTAACTCCTGTCGTGTAAGTAAAGGTCTATCACTCACTCCACCAATAATCTTCGTTAAAGCGGCAGCACTTCTAAACATAAACATTTTGCCTGCGCGCATTGCTCTTATTAATGCAATAACAAACACCTTAACGTCCATATAATCAACAGCATTTACGACAACTTTATTGAAGTTCTCTACTTCCATTAACTGATCTACTAAACGATCAATTTGAAGGGAACGAATATCTTCTAAAGAGAGATAAGTTGCATCGCTTGTTTTATACTTCCCATTTGATTTCTCTTCTGCCCATTCTGCAAGATTCGATGACGTATAGCCAAAAGTACGATCTTTTGCAAACTCTGTTTCACCTGCTGGTACAAGCACATCATCATATTGTACATAATGGACATTGTTAATTGTAAAGCGTCCTCCTTCTTGGAAAAATGGAATGATCACTTCCCCATCAAAACGAGTAGTTGATAAATCTTCAATTGTTTCTTTTAACACTTCTGTTTCTAGTGGATAATGGCCGCGTAACGTTGAGTCACCACGACTAATAAGTATAAATTCTTTATCGAATTTTTTCGCCGTTTGCTCTACTATCGTTGCAATTTCTTTATGAGCTTTTCTAGTTTCATCTGCAGTAAAACCGCGAGAATTCGTTAAAATAAAGAACATCGGATTTTCTTCTGCAAAACCTGCCTCAATACTTTCTTTTGTCCAGTCGGTATAAACGGAAATATGATGAACAGTTTGTATACCTGTTGGATCATCGTCAAGTACGATAATTTTTTTATTTAATTGTGCTAATTCTTTTTCTAATAATTCATTCACCAATTCCGCCTTTGGAAGAGGTAGAAGATTAGATAATGTTTCTTTTGTATTTAAATTTGCCATTACTTTTCCACTCTCTTTACTTCAACATTGGCCAATTTTTCATAGTATTGAACGATGCCGCCATGGTCATCCATTAGTTTCCCATCAGCTTTTAAAGCGTGGAATATTTCAAGTAAATGACTAGATAACGGAAGTGGAACGTCCATATTATGAGCAGTATCCATTACGTTCGTTAAATCTTTCATATTAATAGCAATTGTGCCGCCAGGTTTAAAGTTTCGGTCTAAAATTAATGGTACTTTTGCGTCTAATACAGCACTACCTGCTAAACCACCACGGATTGCTTGGTACATTTTGTCTATATCAATTCCTGCCTTCGCTGCTAATACTAACGCTTCAGACATAGCAGCGATATTTAAGTTAACGATAATTTGATTAGCAAGCTTTGCTGTAACACCACTACCGTTGTCTCCAACTAAAACAATATCTTTCCCTACTGCTTGTAAAACATCTTTAATTGATTCAAAGACATCTTCTTTCCCACCGGCCATAATAGATAATGTACCGTCAATTGCTTTCGGCTCACCACCACTTACAGGGGCATCAATCATATGCACTCCATATTTTGATGCTTCGTTTGCTATTTCCACTGAATCTACTGGAGAAATAGAACTCATATCTATAATAACTAAACCTTTGTTAGCATTTTTTAAAATACCATTTTCACCAAGAATGGTTGATTTCACATGGGGGGCAGCTGGCAACATTGTAATAATACAATCACAAGTTTCACCCATCTCCGCAACTGAACCTGCTGTTGCTCCTGCTTCTACAAGAACATTTACTGCGTCTTGATTAATATCAAATACCATTACATCAAAACTAGCTTTCAACAAATTAAGGGACATCGGTTTACCCATAATTCCTAATCCTACAAATCCAACCTTTTTAGCCAACTTCATTCTCTCCTTCATCTATGTAAGGGAAAAATTCCCTTATTTATATTTCTAAAATATTTTAGTTTCACTTAAAAAAAGCGCTTTCATACTTTCATATAGAATTGTACACATTATTTTGTATTTTGTACACATTTTTATATTAAATGTACACAAAATAAAATAATCTTTATAAAAGTAATAGAAAAACCTATAATAACAATAGGAAATAATTAGGATTATTATTTAACATCAGGAGTCGATTGTTTTGAAGAAAAAAGATGTACATTCTTATACTTACGCATATGAATATTTACGCGATCAAATATTAACAGGTAAAATTGAGCCGAATACAAAACTGACAGAGGAAAAACTTGCCGAGGAACTTAGTATAAGCAGAACACCAATTCGTTCAGCCATTGCAAAACTTGAACAAGAAGGGCTGATAAAAAATAAACGAATTTTTAGTCCAACACCGATCGATATTCGCAATATTTTCCAAGTACGTATTTTATTAGAAAGTTTCGCCGCTCGTTATTGCGCTGATTATATTTCAAAAGATGCGCTAGGAAGACTAAAAGAATGTGTTGAAATTGGGCAAAAAGGGACAATGGAAGAAGTAATGGAAGCCAATTTCTTATTCCATCAAATTATTGTAGAGGAAACCCACAACCCAGAGATCGTAAAAATTATCGATCGAATGCAATCCATCATTTATTTACTTCGAAAAACTGTTGTTCAACAAAAGAGACCACATTTAATCGAAGAACATGCCGCAATCTATAACGCTATCGCTACCCATGATGCCCATCTAGCAGAACAATTAATGATTGATCATTTACAGAAGGATCTTGAATTTAGTATTCATCGCCTCACAAAATAATAAGAAGTAAACCTTTCTTTTCGGAAATCTCTAGTTAAATAGGAAGAAAAACGGGTTATTTCCCCACACTTTCTTAAATAATCAGTAAATATGTTACAAGGCAGATAACACTTTGTAAGATGAAAAAAGGCAATCCAAACAAAATTTGGATCGCCTTTTTTATTAATTAAATTTCACCATATGATATTTTTTCTTCCCACGACGAATGATGGCAAAGACATCTTCTAAACGATCTTTTGCATCTACCACATAGTGTAGGTCTGTTACCTTTTCACCATTTACTAAAATGGCACCATTTGTTACGTCTTCACGTGCTTGACGTTTTGAAGAAGAAATACTTGCTTCCACAAGTAAATCAACAATATTTTTATCCTCTTTTGAAAGTTCCACGGAAGGAACTCCTGCAAAGGCAACTTTCATTTCATCTACCGATAAACTTTTTAAGTCTCCTGAGAATAAAGCAGCCGTAATACGTTCTGCTTGGTCTAATCCCTCTTCCCCATGAATCAGCTTTGTCATTTCTGCAGCTAATGTTTTTTGTGCTTTACGTAAATGAGGCTCTTCTTGTACTGAAACTTCTAAAGCTTCAATTTCTTCACGGGATAGGAATGTAAAGATTTTTAAATATTTTACTACATCTGCATCGGCAGCATTTACCCAAAATTGGTAAAACTCATAAGGAGATGTTTTTTCTGGATCTAACCATACAGCACCACCCGCTGTTTTACCAAATTTCGTTCCATCTGCTTTTGTCACTAATGGAATCGTAATCCCAAATGCTTTCGTTTCTTCTTCATGGGTTTTACGGATTACTTCAAGACCTGTAGTAATGTTCCCCCATTGGTCAGAACCACCTACTTGAATGCGTACATCATAGTTATCATACAAGTAATTAAAATCGATTCCTTGAATGAGGGTATACGAAAATTCTGTAAAGGAAATTCCAGTTTCAAGTCGAGACGCAATAGTATCTTTTGCAAGTAAATAATTAACATTCACTAATTTCCCATAATCACGTAGGAAGTCAATGACACTTAATTTCCCAATCCAGTCATAGTTATTTACAAGCTTTGCCCCATTTTCTGATTTACTAAAATCAAAAATTCGCTCCATTTGAGCTTTTAAGCCAGCAACATTTTTCGCAATTTGCTCTTCTGTTAATAAATTTCGCTCTGTTGAACGTCCTGATGGATCCCCTATCATTCCTGTAGCTCCACCAACAAGTAAAATCGGTCGGTGTCCCGCTTGTTGGAATCTACGTAACGTTAATAATGGAACGATATGTCCAATATGCATGGAATCTGCAGTTGGGTCTACACCAACATACAAAGAAACCTTTTCTTCATTTAATAATTTTTCCATACCTTCTGCGTCCGTTTGTTGATATAACAAGCCACGCCATTGTAAATCTTCAATTAAAGGGTTTGTCATGTTTTTTCCTCCATTTACATATTTGATTTTATAAAATAATTGATAAACAAAATAAAAAGTCCCCACATGTAACATAAATTACATGCAGGGACGTTCATTACAAAAACGCGGTACCACCCAGCTTGAAGAAATCTATCAATAAGATTTTCTTCCTCTCATTATCGTTTTAACGCAACGGGGTCGTTCAAGCTCCAAGAACGTAATTCATGTTTTACATTATGTCTAGCTTTCACCAGCCGCTAGCTCTCTATAACAGGGAATGTAAACATTACTTCAGACTCATCTACACTTGAAAAACTATTATAGTATATTGTACTCTTCCTAAATTGATTGTCAATAAATATATTAACACATGTGGGAAATATGCTATAATAAACAGGATTTTAAGGGGGTCGAGAAAGTGAAAGAATGGTTAAGTCATTTAAAAAATAAATTGAAACATATCAATGAAAAAATAGATACCTTGGCTTCATCCAAAAAAATGAGTCGATTAAGAATTACTGGTAGTGTGATATGGAACTTAGCTCTCATATTTTTAATCTTCCTAACTACTGCGATCGTATTCGTTGGCGGTATAGGACTTGGCTATTTTGCATCCCTCGTAAAAGACGATCCACTCCTTTCTAAAGAAGAAATGAGGGAACAGATTTATAGCTATGAAGAAACGAGTGAAATGTATTTTGCAAATGAAGTTTACATAGGGAAAATTCGTACTGATATCGAACGAAGAGAAACTTCTATTAATAAAGTATCTCCTACTTTGATTAATGCAGTACTTGCGACAGAAGATGAATATTTCCGGGAGCACGATGGAATTGTCCCTAAAGCCGTCCTTCGTGGAGTATTCCAAGACTTTACGAACTCCTCTACCCAAACAGGAGGGTCCACTTTAACACAACAATTAATTAAAAACCAAATTTTAACGAATGAAGTTTCCTACGAACGAAAAGCTAGAGAAATTTTACTTGCGTTAAGATTGGAAAAATTTATGTCGAAGGAAGAAATATTAGAAGCTTATTTAAATATTATTCCTTACGGTCGTAATGCTTCAGGAGTTAACATTGCCGGTGTCGAAACTGCTGCCCAAGGTATTTTCGGTGTCTCCGCAGCTGATTTAACATTACCACAAGCTGCCTATATTGCTGGAATTCCACAAGCACCCTTTGCCCATACACCTTTCACCAATACAGGTGAACTAAAGGATGCTGAAGGTTTAAAACCGGGAATTGACCGAATGAAAACTGTTTTAAATCGAATGCTTACAGCTGGCTACATAGATCAAACTGCATATGAACAAGCGGTGAATTACGATATTACAAAAGATTTCCGTAAACCGGAACCAGAAGCAATTGATAAATATCCATACCTTACTTATGAACTGGAAGATCGAGCAAAGAAAATTTTAGCTGAAAAGCTTGCAGAAAAAGATGGCATTGATCCACAACGTTTAGAGGAAGAAGAAAACTTAAAGGAAAAATATATGATTTTAGCCGATCGGGATTTACGTTCTGGTGGTTATAAAATTTACTCTACTATCAATAAAGAAATGTATGACGCGATGCAGGAAGCTGCTAAAAACTTCAAAAGCTACGGTTATACGTATACTTCCACAAAGGTAAATGAAGAAACAGGCAAAGAAGAAGTGGTAGAAGAACCTGTTCAACTTGGTGGAATGATGATTGAAAATGGCACAGGAAGAATTTTAAGTTTTGTCGGTGGTCGGGATTTCAAACTTGAACAATTGAACCACGCAACACAAGCACAACGCCAAAACGGTTCGACGATGAAACCATTATTAGTTTATGCACCTGCCGTTGAATATGGAGTAATTGGTGCAGGAAGTCCTGTAGTAGACGTGAAGTTTTCTTATAGAGGCTGGTCACCTTCCAACTATTCTGCAACGCAAGAAATGGGTATTATTCCTGCCCGAGAAGCTTTAGCAAAATCACAAAACTTAGCTGCTATACGTTTATATGATTCAATTAGAGATAGACAACCTACATCCTATTTAGAAAAAATGGACTTCTCTACTTTGAGAGAAGGTGAAGGTGATAACTTATCGCTAGCTATCGGTGCAATGCATACAGGACCAACAGTAGAAGAAAATACAAATGCCTTTGCTACCTTTGCTAATGGAGGTCAATTCATTGATGCCTATATGATTGAGCGAATTGAAGATTTAGATGGTAATGTCGTTTACGAGCACAAAGCAGAACCTGTTCCTGTATTCTCGCCTGAGACATCTTATATCGTTACCGATATGTTAAGAGATACTTTAGAATATGGTACAGCGACAAAAGCAAGACGTAATTTAAAATTCTCTGCTGATTTTGCTGCTAAAACAGGTACGACACAAGAGTATAAAGACGTATGGTTAGTCGGTTATAATCCGAATGTAACATTAGGTGTTTGGATGGGTTATGACAAACCGAAAACCCTTAGTCGTTTTAATAATACGTACGGACAGCCAAGTGAACGAGTAAACTTACTTTGGGCGAAATTGATGAATTCCCAATACGATGCAAACCCTGAATTAGTGGATACGGATAAACAATTTGCACGACCGAAAAATGTAATTTCCGCTTCCTTCTGTGGAATTTCCGGGGATGCTCCATCGAAGGCGTGTTCTCAAGCTGGTCTTGTTCGATCCGATTTATTTAATCGAAATGCCTTTGTTCCAAGTCGTACTGATGATAGTTTAATTTCGGCATCATCGGTTATGATTAATGGAAAAGCATATCGCGCTCTAGAATCTACTCCTAGTGAATTTGTTATTAAAGGAGGGGCCGGTATAAACCCTGATTTTGCAGATAAAATGCTCGGTAGATTAGGAGGAGATCCTTCTAAACTATGGCCAAAGAGTGAAAATAGTAAAGTCGTTTCTTCAGCTAAATTTAATGCCGATGACAAGGCACCTAATGGTGTCAAAGCATCATTAAAAGGGGCAACAATGACTTGGTCAAAATCGTCTTCGAATGATGTCGTCGGTTACAGAGTGTATGAAATTACTGATGGCAAACGTTCATTAGTTGCTACATTAAAAGACGGTCAAAGTCTGAAATTCACAGTGGCAAAAGATCGCTCTTACATGGTAGTAGCTGTCGATATAACAGGTAAAGAGTCTTCCCAATCTAATACGATAGCTACAAAAGAAGTCGAACCTAAAGAACCGACTAAAGAAGAAAATAAAGATGCAGACAAAGATGCTAACAAAGATAATCAAAATAATGATGCTAACGCAGGAACTGATAAAGATACGGATGGCAAAACAAACGATAAAGATTCCAATACGGATACCGGAAAAAATCCTGATAAAGAAACAGGTTCTGGTACAGATAAACCTGCAGCTGGAGTCAACAGTGGTTCTACCGATACCAATCAATAGATTCATAAATAAAGAGGCTGGGACAAAACCCACCTCTGAAATGAAAAGCCGGTGAAATTTTACGATAAGTAAAATTTCACCGGCTTTGATTATTTTAAATAAAAAATAAGGACCACTTCTGATAAAATTAAGTCACCACTACAAAATTATACAGAAAGAAGGATCCTTATGTTTAAAGATTATAACATGAATCAACTCGTTTTGCCTTTAGATTTAGAAGTAAAATTACAAAATAATGATATTGCTTTCCATATCCATCATCTAGTTGAAAGTATCCCTCATGAAGCGTTCGAACCATTTCTACGAAATGAGGGGTGTCCTGCCTATCATCCACGTATGATGCTTAAAATTATCTTATGTGCCTATACACAATCTATCTTCTCAGGACGGAAAATTGAAGCCCTATTAAAAGACAGTATCCGAATGATGTGGCTAGCCCAAGGATATGAACCAAGCTACCGTACAATCAACCGATTCCGTATTCAACCAGAAGTGAAAGATTTAATCCGTCAATGTTTCGTTCAATTCCGTTGCCAATTGATTGAAGAAAAGCTTATTGATCAAGAAGCGATTTTTATCGATGGTACAAAAATTGAAGCAAATGCGAATAAATTTACGTTTGTTTGGA
>NZ_RHLQ01000079.1 GCF_003711845.1 Lysinibacillus halotolerans | reverse complement strand
ACAATTAGGACTGGTATCAAATTATACTGTGGCCCAATACAAGCTACATAAGCAAACCTGTAATGAAGCACCAATCAAAAATGAGTTAGATCGGCAGTTTAAAACAGAAGAACAATTCGCAATAGTTGTCAGTGATTTAACATACGTCCGTGTTGAGAAAAAATGGCACTATGTATGCTTATTTGTCGACCTTTTCAATCGAGAAATTATTGGTCACAGTACCGGTCCAAATAAGACAGCAGACCTTGTATATCAAGCATTAGCTAGCATAAAAGGGAATTTACATAACATGAAGATGTTCCACACAGACCGTGGGAAAGAGTTTGATAACAAACTCATTTCAGGGGTCTTAGAGACATTTGGGATTCAGAAGTATGAAGGCTGCCCTTATGATAATGAAATGGCCGAAGCGATGTTCAAAGTATTTAAAACCGAATTCGCAAATGGCGCACACTTCGCTTCTCTTGAACAGCTATCTCTTGAACTTAATGATTATGTTCATTGGTTCAATAACATTCGAATTCACGGAACACTAGGCTATTTAACGCCTGTGGAATTCAAGAATAGGTCCTTATAAAGGTTGTCCGGTTTTGTGTTGACATTCCTCGGTTAACCCTTTTACCAATTGACATATCGAAAAATCTAGATATATAATTACTCCCATGGAACTTATTGATGTATTCAAAGCGTTATCAAACGAAACAAGACTCAATATCCTAGAGTGGTTAAAGGAACCCGAGAAACATTTCCCAAAACAAGGCGCTCACCTACCAAAGGAGGTAAGTTATAAAGGGGGAGTTTGTGTTGGGGATATTCAAGAAAAGGCTAAAGTTTCTCAATCTACGGTTTCTAGCTACTTAAATATGATGCAAAAAGCTGGTCTACTTGAATCAATTCGACATGGTCAATGGACTTACTACAGACGAAATGAAGAATTTATTCAACAATTAGCTAATTATTTTAAAACAGAGATCTAGTAAATGTTGATTTCTGTTTTTTATCAACTCATATATCTATATTTCTAGATATACAATTATATGAAAAAGGAGATATATCCCTATGCGATTTATATCTTATATACTTGCACTATTGGCAGGGGCAGCCCTTAGCTTTGAAGGAGCTATCTATGCAGAATTAGGAAAAACAATTGGACAAATCGAAACAAGTTTTTATAACTTCTTTATGGGTTCGATAATCATGGGATTATTGTTACTCTTTTTTGGGAAAGGGAAGCTTTCCTATACATTTGAAGCACCTAAATGGTCATTACTTGGAGGAGCATTAGGTGTTGTTTATTTAACATCGATCGTTGTCAGTGTCCCATTCGTTGGTGTCGGTATAACAATGGTTGCTGTCATTATCGGACAACTAATAATGAGTATGGTGATTGAACATTTCGGTTGGTTAGGCAGCAAAAAAACAATGATTAATAAAGAAAAGATATTTGCGGTTATATCAATGATTATTGCACTTATTTTAATCAACTAGGAGGACTAATGATGGGGATATTTATGATTTTATTTACATTGATTGGCGGAATCACATTAAGTGCCCAATCGTCTATCAACGGGACATTTAGTCGGAAAGCTGGGACAATTGAAACAACATTTCTAACCTTTTTAACGGGAACAATGTTTCTTACGATTTTCATTTTATTTTTCGGTGGCGGAAATGTGCTTGCACTTTTTGATGTGCCAAAATGTCAATTAAGTGCCGCATTATTAGGCACTATGTATCTACTATTAACGGTTATGGCAGTCCCTAGAATTGGCGTTATTGCAACGAATATTGCTGGAATAGCTGGTCAACTTGTGATTGGCGTAGTCATTGATCATTTTGGATGGTTTAATAGTTTAGTCATTGAATTTGATACGAAACGTATTTTTGCATTATTATTTATGATTCTTTCTCTTTATTTTATCTATAAAGGGAATAAACGCTCAAAGGAAATACTGAATACACAATAATACTATTCACTTTTTGGCAATCCTCCCTTTAAGAGGATTGCTGATTAAGTACCTCACACTTAATATTTACCAGAGCGGTTGTTTTAAAAAAGTTTCTAAATCCAATTTTAAATTTTCCTTTACTTCTTCATTTTCACAGTATGTTGCAAAGGTTAAATATCCAATTCGAATATATAAAAAGAACACAATTCATTTTTAGAATTGCGCTCAATGGTTAGTTGATTCTTCTACTATAAAATACTTTTTCTCTACTCTATTTTCCGTTATCTCCAAAAGGTTGAACAATCTGCTTTATCTAAAATATTAAAATCAATCATTTTTTCAAGTAATGCGTAATCAATTGGGCTATTCCACGGGAATCGAACGAGACCTTTCGTATGACTATATCCAGCCTGCACAATCTCATTAGTAAAATGAGTAATCCCTGCCTCTTCAGGGGCAACAGCTAAATGATGTTTCGCTACACTAAAGCCAATAATATATGTACCATGGTCGGTAAACATAGGCTGCTTCCATTTAACTACTGGCGTTAAATTTGGATATTTCTCACTTACCCAGCTTAAAACTTCTTCTGTTCGTTCCCGATGTTGCATATTTTCGATTTTCTCTAAAAATTCTGCGAATACTTCCATATTTTCTCCTCCTAGAATAGAAATAATATATTTTAAGCTTATACTGAAAAATTAAAATTTCCTATAAGTTTAATACAATAACCCTCATTTTAGATATATATTATTTTATTTAACCCCTTATTAATGGAGTGATATGTAGTTTACTTCCTATATCTTTTATAATTGCCGTTTACATCAGAGCAATTTTAAACCAAACCTATTTTTTCACTGCTCAACATTTCTATCATTTTCTCGAGGGAAGTAGACGAATATTTATCTTTCCGGTAAATAAAAATCGTTTTCACTTTTCCAAATTGTTCAGGGATATCGTGTTGGACAAGCACTCCTTCATTCACATGTTTAGCTACTACACTACGAGGAAGTAAACTGATACCTAGCCCTGCAGATACACAACCAATTATTCCATCAAGAGTTCCAAACTCCATTATTTTTTCTGGTATCACCCCTTCATGGTGTAACCATTTTTCAAATCTTGCTCTGTAAGAACAACCATTTCGAAATACTAATATCGTTCTATTTTGTATCTCTTTTAACGAAGTTAAAGGTTGATGGAACGTATCTGTAACAAGGACTAACTCTTCTTCTATAAAAGTTTGACAAGAAAGTTCCGGATGTTCAATAGGACCTGCAACAAAGGCGCCATCCAATTCATATTGTAAAACACTTTGTACATTTTGCTCTGTTGGACCAGTTTTTAATGTAAGATCAACATCCGGATACTCACGATGAAACTTTGAAAGCAAAGCAGGTAAACGAACTGCCGCAGTTGTTTCCATTGAACCGATCGCTAAAGGTCCCTTTGGTACTCCATTATCATTCATTACTTCTTTTACCTCTGCTAAAAGTTGAAAGATTTTATCTGTATAAACAAGTAATACTTTCCCTTTATCCGTAAGAGTCGTTCCTCGATTGTGTCGATAAAATAACGTCGTTTGAAGATCACCTTCCAATTGTTGAATTTTTGCTGTGAGATTGGACTGGGCATAATTTAGTTCCTTCGCCGCCTTTGATATACTACCTGACGCTGCAACAGCTCGAAAAAATTTTAACGATTGGATATCCATCGTCATCCCCCTTTTTTGATATATAAATTAATGATGACTTCATATCAATTTTATGTATTATACCATATATCAAAAAACAGATATGATAATGATAGAAATAAAAAACAAAACGAGGGGGTGAAACATTTGAAGAAGCATCTAATTTTATTTTTAGTTGGAGGAATTTTCTCACTTATGATTGCAATGGGAATTGGAAGATTCGCTTATACACCTATCCTACCACTCATGCAAAAAGACCTTTCGTTTTCTGACACAGTAGCAGGTTACCTTGCTGAGTAATTATGCTGGATATTTGGCTGGTGCAATAGTAGCAGGATTACTTCCGTTGAAAAAGCATAAAACTAATTTTTTAAGAGTTAGTCTTATCATCAGTGTGTTGACCACCTTCGTTATGGGACTTTCCCACTCTTATGTTTTAATGCTTATCCTTCGTTTCGTTTCAGGAATCGCCAGTTCATTCATTTTTGTTATCGCTTCTAGTATTGTATTAGATAAATTATCTTCTGCCGGTAAAACAAATTGGTCAGGCATTTTTTATTCTGGCGTTGGGTTTGGGATCTTTTTTTCAACCCTTTTCATTCCAAGTTCTAACGATTTGTTTGGATGGGAAGGAGTATGGATAGGATTAGCGATTGTAAGCATAGTTCTTACGATCTTTGTATGGATGTGGCTAAAAGATTCCCTAAACACATTGACAAAAACGGAAAAACAAGATGAAAAAATTCAAGTACCTCCCCCAAAATGGCTAACATGGTTAATGATTGCCTATGGGTTAGAAGGCTTAGGTTATATTGTAACAGGAACATTCATCGTATCGATTGCAGAAAATTCACCAACATTTAGAATGGACTCATCCTTTGTTTGGATTGTTGTTGGGTTAGGTGCAATTCCTTCCTGTATACTTTGGTCAACATTAGCAAAAAAGCAAGGTTTTGTAATATCATTAGTTTTATCAATGATTTTACAAGCTATCGGAATTGCTCTACCTGTTTTCTGGACATCTCAAATAAGTCTTATTATTTCTGCACTATTATTTGGCGCAACTTTTATGGGAATCACTACCCTTGCTACTACATTAGCCCGTCAAATGAACCCGGCGAATAGTAGTCGAGTCATTAGTTATCTTACGGCTATCTATGCCATTGGCCAAATGATTGGTCCGACTATCGCTGGCGTTTTAACATCCTTCACTCAAAGTTATAACGCTGCTTTGATAGGAGCAGCTGGCGTTGTCTTTATTGGCGCATTGTTTCTTATAAGCGGGATTCGATTTGAACGAAGACCACCATTAGAAACTTCAGCCATAAAATAAAAAAGAAAAGAGGGAAATATTAATGCCATACGTAAATATTAAAATTACCAACGAAAACGTTACACCCGAAAAAAAAGCAGCCCTTATTAAAGGAGCCACTCAATTACTTGTCGATGTTTTAGATAAAAATCCGAACACAACGGTCGTTGTCATTGATGAAGTTGATACAGATAATTGGGGAATCGCAGGAGAATCGATAACGGTTCGAAGAAAAAACGGTCAGTAAATAAAAGGATAACAACGAATTGAAATCCAATGTTAAAGCAAAAAGGAAGACTCTCCTATTCATCTTCCCTTTTTGCTTTTTTCATTGTCTTCTTTTAATCATTTTTTCTACCAAACCGTATTGCTCGACATTTACACCCATAGTTTATTCGACCGTATAACAAAATAATTTGTGAATTTTTAAAAATTTGGATGGAATAAAGTTATTAATCCCGATTCCGACGTTGACTTTCCTTTATTGTTTTAACCATAGCTAAGAAGATTATAATTACAAATATCCCAATAAATCCGATGATGTATAACATATTTTTCCATCCCCTTCCCTTCATTTTCATTCAATTATATAATAAATTTTCAAATTACTTTTAAAATTAATCGAAATATTGTTTTATAACATGTTACATTCGAAATGTACCAAAGAATATGGATAGAAGGGATGGAACGTAATGAAATATAAAATCGAAACTTTTCCAAACTATCGTATTGCTTATATGCGACGTGTTGGTCAATACGGTCCTGCTAATATGGAAGTAATGGAGAAGTTAAAAAAATGGGCGAAGGAGAATAATCTTCTTAATTCTGCAATTTTGTTTGCAATTC
This sequence comes from Lysinibacillus halotolerans, assembly GCF_003711845.1. GTDB lineage: Bacteria > Bacillota > Bacilli > Bacillales_A > Planococcaceae > Ureibacillus > Ureibacillus halotolerans. Next base: position 2,415 of record NZ_RHLQ01000079.1, on the reverse strand, counting down.
CACTAGATAACCCAGAAACAACACCACCTAATCAGTGCAGATTCGATGCTTGCATTGTCATTCCAAATGATTTTCAAGTAGATAATTCAGTTCTTGAAAGGGAACTTTCTGGGGGTGAGTATTATGTTTATGAAGTAAAACATACAACAGAAGAAATACAAAAAGCATATCCGGCTATTTTTCAACATTTACAAAATAACAATTTCCAAATCGATCATAAACCAATTATGGAAAAGTACATTAGTGATATGATTAGTCACCCTTATTGTGAAATATGTGTACCTATTAAACAGTGATATAGTTTAATTTGTTGATAAGGTTATTTCTACATTACTTCAATTACAAACGAATAAAAGAAAAATAAAAAGGATTGAGTCCGGTTTAATACCGAATTCAATCCTCTAAACTCTACTTATAGAATGTTCTCATTTATTTGAATACTTCAATTTAAGGAAGCTTTTATGGAAAATATATTAAGATCATCAAGTTATTTAATTTTCCAAAAGTGATAGACATTAAGAGAGTTAATTTTTACAACAATCCAAGTCGTATTAGACTTAGTAATACATTACAATTAAACTAATCCTCCCAATAAAAAATCGCATCCATCACTAAATATTCTCTAGGTTCCCGATAAATTGTTGCTATTTCCGTTTGAAAAGATAAAGGTTGATTTAATTCTTTAGCCTCTAAAAGCTCATAATCAAACTCTTCCAAAACTTGTTTCAAGTTTTCTGCAATTGTTTGGAAATCTTTACTTATTTTTAATCGATGTGGACCACTAAGTAACGTCCCATGTGCTCCACCAACTACTTCGTTTGTTTCGGTACGTATTGTTTTATATCTGTCATCTTCACCCATAATTGCAACAGGTGCTAAACGACAAATATCAATAATGATCCCATCTGTCCTTATCTCTCGACGCCCATATTTCTCTTCAACAACTTTAACATCCTCTTTCCGATAACAAAATAATTCAACAAAGGAAGCGTATCCACTGCCAAAATGATTCCACTCTGCTTCACATACTAAATTTGGAATACGGTTTATTCGATGAAATAATCGCCGAATATGTGCTTCTATTTCTTGGTCATCATTTATACTATAGGGGAACTTATTCCCAACACTTTTCCCAGCAATTAAGTCTTGTAATTGTTCATTATTAAACATACATAAAACTCCTCTCCCTTTTAGTTTAAATGGAAATTAAATCTAAAATCCCCTTAAGTCTCCTACGTTTGATATTTAATAAACAACTTTAAACAATACTCGTATTTTTTTTAGATATAAATTTCACATTTTCCAAGACCATCTCTGGATGAAGTTCTGGAATCATATGTCCGATGTCTGGAATGATATTTAAAGTGGCATGGGGAATATCCTCTTTTAATCGTCGCGCTTGATCAATCACCCCAAATGGATCATTTTCTCCCACTGCAATTACTGTAGGAACTGTAATTTTTTTATATTCTTCACATAAGATTTTAGAGGTTTCAGGGAATACAAGCACATCCTCCCTATTTGCTCTAAAATGACTTGAACGGAATCCGATTGCATATAGCTCTTTTGCATACTTTTCTGGTACCTGCTCCGGAGCAAAAGTTTGCTTGGCCATTGAGAAAGCCATACTTTTTGCTAAAGGTGTTTTAAGTAATAAATTTAAAATCATACTTCCTAAAAAAGGTGTTGTAACGAACTTTGATAACAGGTCACCATTCTCTGCAGCGTATCCCTCTTTATACATCGCTCCTGCCAATATCACAATTCCAGCAACTTCCTTTGGAAATTGTAGAGCATAGGAAAGGGTCATCGTACCGCTCCAAGAATGGCCAACTAATATGATTGGTTCATTGATTCCAAGTTCTTTTAACGCTTTATGAATAATAGAAGCTTGCGTAATGGGAGTAATTTTTCTTTTTTTAGGCCTTTCACTATATCCATAACCAGGTCTATCAAAGGCAATTGCATGATAACCTTGCTGAGCTGCCATTTGAACGGTTTCTTTATAATCACTGCTAGAGAGTATTCCCCCATGTAGAAATACAACTGGTTGACCGGTACCTTCTGAAATATAATGTAACTTTATATCATCATCTACTGTTATAAATTTCCCAACCGGCTCATATAATTTTTCTGCCTTTTTAAATTGCCACTGATTATAAATGAACAGTAAACCATTTCCAACAATCACCATCAATATTATCGAGACAGCCATCAATTCATCCTTTCTTTTTACTTTTTTACGTTGATTTCAAATAAAAGTTGCATTATTTCATATAAAAATCAATAAAAAATGGCTCTATAATATTTGTTGGGGTTTAAAAAAATTTCATAAATAAAAAAGCACGTAATCACCGATTTCTATATACTTGAATTGTCGAGAAACAAGCAATGAAAGGTGATACGTGCAAATGA
>NZ_RHLQ01000078.1 GCF_003711845.1 Lysinibacillus halotolerans | reverse complement strand
CGAGATTAAAGAACAAATACGGTTGACGGTCAATTAAAAAAGCCCCTTTAGGGGCAGTTAGTAAGGAGCCCTTATAGGGCGTTACTAAAACCGCCTGTTTTACAGGCGGATATTTATTTTTTAATAAAAAGTTGAATCGTTTTGTTGTTGTCATTTCTCTAATTAGTATGAGCGAAAGGAGGTTGTACGTTGGAGAGTAAATCAAAGCTAGTAAAGCGTGCGAAAAAGGGGGATACAGAAGCATTTCAGTTGCTCATTCACGAAGAGAAAGAAAAAATGTACAGAATGGCTTATATGTATATGAAAAATGAGGAAGATGCCCTCGAAGTGTTTCAAGAAAGCCTTTATAAAGCTTTAAATTCCATTCGTACATTGAAACAGAACGACTATTTTTCAACGTGGCTAATGAGAATTTTAATAAATACAGCCATCGCCGCATTAAAAAAGAAACAAAAGTTCGTTTTGATGAACAATGAACTTTATGAACAGATAGGGAATGTTACATATTTTCAATCGGAGGAACATTTAGATCTTCTTCAAGCAATGGATGACATTGAAGAAAAGTACAAGACAGTCTTACTATTACGGTTTTATCAAGATTATACCGTTAAACAAATTGCAACGTTTCTCGATTGTCCAGAAGGTACAGTGAAAACGAATATACGCCGCGGATTAGAAATTTTACGTTCAAAATTAAAGGGGGTTTATTTTGATGACAGACAAAACTCGGTCGTTTCAGGAAGAAATGAATCATATTCATGTCCCGACTGAAAAACTAGATGCCATTATCTCGAATACGATTGGCGAATATGAAGGGAAAAGGAAAAAGTTAAAAGGCAACAAAATCGTCTATAGCTTAACCGCTGTTGCAGCTGCCTTTCTACTATTAGTTAGTACGTCTTCAGTCTCACCAGCTATGGCCCATATCGTTTCAAAGATTCCTATATTAGGTTCTGTGTTTAGTGATTCAGGTGACCCTGGTTTAGAACAGGTAAATGAACAGGGATTATCTCAACTCATTGGAACTTCGGAAAGGGTAGGGAACACTTCGATGACGTTAGATGAAGTGTTTTATGATGAGACTCGTTTAACGATAGGGTTTTCCATTGTATCAGAAAAACCAATTGGCGATTTCTATCTATTTTCCGGACCAGAAATCACTATCAATGGAAAAGCCTTTTCAGGTACTAGCACTTATAGCGAAAGGAAACTTTCTTCTATTCATAAAATGGGAATCGTCGATATGGATTCAATGGAAGATTTGCCTGATACTTTTACGCTAGGGGTAACTTTTACTGGGGTAGACGGCAAACAATGGGAGTTCACAACTCAAGTTAATCAAAACAACGAAGTTCAAAATGTAGTTATCAATCACCAACAAAAAGCGAATGGCGTAGATTTAAAAGTATCAGAAGTAAAGGTCAGTCCAGCTAGTTTATTGTTTAGTTATCAAGCAGATTATGATAAAGATTTAGGAAATGGAAGAATCGACTTTAAAGTAATCGATGAGAAGGGGAATGAACTTTCGTCCCATTCAGGCGGTGCCATCGTCGATCATGAAAAGAAACGTATCACAGGTACAATCTTAATTGATCCAAAAAAAGTTGATGTAGAAAAATTAACAGTAACTCCGTATATGATCTTCCCAGAGGCTGAAATGGGTGTCGAGGTCGACCTGCAAGGCAATGAAACAGCAATAACGAAATCCCAAACATATGAAGGACCTGAAATAAACTTTGAAAGCTTTACAGTGACAATACGATAAGACGATGAAAATATAAGAGCGATTGCATGCCCGGTGCAGTCGCTTTTCTCTATTTTATGTAATGGACACTCTACATTATAAAATTGGTTGAAAATGATTTAAACGATTCAGCAATCGGGCCAGATTGTGGTATAAACATTTTGTAATGGTAACAATGGGATTTGAAGTCTATACTGATTGAAATTATTGACAATTAGAATATCTCTTTATATGATAGATACATACTGAATGTATGAAAAGAGTTGGAACAAGGATGGCACGCAATAAATATCCGGAGCAAACAATAGAAAAAATTTTGAATGTGGCACAAAAGCTCTTCCTGGAGAAAGGCTTTGATCAAACAACAATTCAAGATATTGTAGATGGACTGGAGGGCATGACAAGAGGTGCGGTTTATCACCACTTCAAATCTAAAGATGAGATTATGGAGGCGTTAATCAACCGAATGTTTTTAGAGCATAATCCATTCGATGAATTACGCAATCGTAGTGATCTTAATGGCTTACAAAAATTGAAATTGGCTGTTACGTTGAATCAATCTAATCAGGAAGGAATTCGAATATCAGAGCAGGCACTGCCATTACTTCAAAACCCGCGTATTTTGGCAGGGATGATTGAGTCTAATCGAAGAAACTTAAGCCCGCTTTGGTTAGAGTTAATGCAAGAAGGAATTGCAGATGGTTCCATCCAAACAGCTTATGCAAAAGAATTATCAGAACTATTGCCATTATTAGAAATATGGTTGATGCCAACAGTCTATCCTGCAAGTCCAGAAGAAATGATTCATAAATTCATATTTATTAGCGATATGTTGACGAAGATGGGCCTACCATTATTTGATGAAGAAATGGTGAGTAGTACTATTCAGCAACAATTGCATCGTCTTGCAGAAAAATAAAATGTCTTATAAAAGGCATTTTATTTTTACAACTATACATACATTTAGTAGGTATGAAAAAGATAGGAGGTATTGTAATGAAACGTATTTCGGGTTTAGTTTTATGGATACTATCGATTGCCGCAGCAATAGTTTGTTTAATTTGTGACTATACGATAAGCACAGATTTAGACTGGTCACTTATTGTTTTACTATCGCTTCTAGCATTTGGGGTGTTGTTTACAGTCGCTTTAAAAGCAAATCATCCTTTAAGAGATAGTTTGGTAAGTATCACATTACTTATTTTACCGTTTTTATTTATATTAAGTATGTTACTTCAACAAAGGCTCATTTTTTCACTTGGTGGTAGTATTGCAGTAATTAGTTGCCTATTTTTATGGTGTGTATACCGTATTTATATGAAGTATAAAAAGCAAATCTATCGAGCGATGAGCATCACTTTTTTAATAACAATACCACTCGTTTTTAGTATTTTGTATAGTTGTATGCACTTCCTCAATTATTTTACTATGGATATAAATTCTAGTGTTTATCATGTATTAGTAATGGTAGTATTATCTTTTATTTCCATAGTAGTCGATTTTGCTAAAAGTAAAACGGTGTGAGGGAATAGTGATGCAGTTAGTGTTGTTACATGGTATGGGCCAAACTGCAGCTAGTTGGCAAGAAACAATTTTAAATTTACCAAATGAATGGCAGATTCATTGTCCTGAATTATTCAAAACTGAAGAAGCATCCACATATAACCAATTATATGAAGAATTTGTAAAGGAATGTGAAAAATATCCAGCACCCTTCCATTTAGGTGGCATTTCCCTCGGCGCTGTGATGGCTTGTCAGTATGCGATTCAATATCCAAAGAAGGTTAAATCTTTACTCTTGATTGCAGTACAACTGAAACCACCTCCGTATTTATTAAAATTTCAACAATTTATCTTCTCTCTTTTACCTAAATCGTATTTTGAAAAGCACAATCTAAATAAAGAACAATTATTGTTATTATGTCGCTCATTGAAAAATCTCAATTTAAAAACAAACCTTCAACAAATACAGTGTCCAGCCATTGCTATTTGTGGGGAAAAAGACTATGTTAATCAACAGGCTTCTAAAGAATTTATTAAGGCTTTAGTGAAGGCTCAATATGCAGTGATTGAACAAGCGGGACATGAAGTAAATATAGAAAAACCAATGGAATTAGCTATTGTGATTAAGCGTTTTTTAAAAGAAGCTTCTAGAAAAAATGAGATAAGAAAAGAAATACCTTAAATAATTTATTAAACGATCAGGTGGATTTTAAATAGGTTTAACGTGGATGACCAGTACCTCCATTTCAATTAGGGAAAGTTTATATACAAACAAGTATAATTGGGTATTTGTTAGTAACGATCTTTAATTATCGGGCGCTTTCCTGAATAAGGATAGCGTCTTTCTTCATAAAAAAGGACAGATTGTTTAGTTGAGAAAACAATATGATTCCAGCACATTTATACTGTCCAACCTTGCTGAACTATTAATCGCTTCTCCAATTCTGCTTGATGCCTATAAATTTCCTGAATATTACATTAAAATGAAATAATCATATACAGATGTAGTTCCACACCCATCCACAAGACCTTAAAAATACATTTTGGGTGGACCTTTTGGAATGAGTGCAGGAATGTGAAAATGTTAGCAAGGGGATGAATGGCGTGTTTAACGATTTTAAGATTACAGAAAACCGTCCTATATATATTCAACTTAAGGAATATTTAAAAAGAATGATAACAAACGGGCATTTAATTGAGAACCAAAAACTTCCATCAACTCGTGAACTTAGCTCTTTATTATCAATTAGCCGAAACACTGTTCTAACTGCTTATGCGGATTTGGAACAAGAAGGACTGATCTATGCTGTAAAGGGGAAGGGAAACTTTGTAAGTCGTGTTGAGACATTCAAATCGCTATCTATCCAGTTAAATTGGACTGATAAAGTCAATGAACAAACCTTGTTGGCAGATGAGTTGGACCTTAAAAAGCATGGTATGCGCTGGAATAAGGAATTTATTTCATTTAATAGCATCGCACCAGATGAAAAACTTTTTGATGTGGGAAATTTTAAAAGGGCTTTTTTAAATCGGATGTCTATGGAAGGAGACATCGTTCTTAACTATGGATATGCAAAGGGCTATCAACCACTTATCGAATATTTACTTCACTATATGGAAATTAAAGGGGTAGACACTAGAAATAAAGATATATTAATTACTAACGGATTTACTGAAGGTCTGGATCTCATTTTATCCTCTTTAACTAAAAAGAACGGGCGTGTTCTTTGTGAAAATCCAACCAATGATTCTGCACTTAAACTCTTTCGATTACATGGCTTCGAAATCGATGGAATTGAAATGGATAATGACGGCGTCAATATTCGTCAGTTAGAAACATTACTATCAAAAAAAGAATATGATTTTGCATACTTAATTCCGTCTTATCATAATCCAACGGGTATAGTAACGTCCTCACAAAAAAGGAAAGAAATTATGGATTTGTTTTCCGCATATCAGTTACCAATCATTGAAAATGGATTTAATGAAGAATTACGTTATTCAGGGTCACATCTTGCATCATTGGCATCCTTCGCTGGACAGGGCAATAATGTTATTTATATTAGCAGCTTCTCTAAAATTCTTTTTCCTGGCTTACGGGTTGGCTGGATTTTGGCAGATAAAGAGTTAATTAATTTCTTAGAAAGTATGAAAAGAGCCCGAACAATTCATACGTCTACATTAGATCAAGCCGTGTTATATCAATATTTGAATGATGGTTACTTTGAGAAGTATTTAAAAAAAGCTAAATCCGTTTATAAGAGAAAGCATGAATTAACGGTTCATTATTGTCAGCAATTTATTCCATTCAAACGATTAACTGGTGACGGTGGACTGCACCTTTTTATAGAACTAGAAGACCACATCGATGCACGAAAACTTTTAGAAAAATGTTATCAAAAGGGCGTTGTTTTCTTACCAGGTAATATTTTTCACACGGACAACAGTGGACACCATACCTTACGATTAGGATTTTCTAGGCTGACAGAAAGAGAGATTATAGATGGCATTAAAATTATAGGGGATACCTTAAAAAATAATTATGGAGGTTAGAAAAATGAGAGTTGGCGTAATTATGGGAGGAGTTTCTTCCGAAAAGCAAGTGTCGATTATGACAGGTGAAGAGATAATCGAGCATTTAGATAAAAATAAATATGAAATTGTCCCAATCTACTTAGAGAACAAAGATGGCCTAGTGGAAAAGGTAAAAGATATTGAGATTGCACTACTGGCGTTGCATGGAAAATTCGGTGAGGACGGTACCATTCAAGGTGCTTTTGAAACCATGGGCATTCCATATACAGGGAGCAGCATCCTATCTAGTAGCTTATGTATGGATAAAAATATCTCAAAAAAAATCATCCGATTTGAAGGTGTACAAACGCCCGATTGGATTCACCTTACAAATATGGACGACCTTAAACTAGAGGAATTGGAAAAGATCGGTTTCCCACTAGTCGTGAAACCTAATTCAGGTGGTTCGAGTGTAGGGGTAAAAATTGTTTATGACAAAGAAACGTTAAAGCCTGCTATTGAAGAAGTGTTCAAATGGGATTCCGAAGTAATCATTGAAAAGCTAATTACGGGTGAGGAAATTACTTGCTCCATTTTGGATGGAAAGCTTTTACCGGTGATTTCGATTCGTCATCAGGGTGAGTTTTTTGATTATACGTCCAAATATGATGATGTGGCTACCATTGAAGAGGTGGTCCAGCTCCCTCCCGAAATACAGAGCCGTGTTGATTTATCTGCAATGACTTGCTATAAATCATTGAAATGTAGTGTTTACGCCCGAGTCGACATGATATTGAAAGATGGTATCCCCTATGTGATGGAGGTAAATACATTACCTGGGATGACGAAAAATAGTTTGTTTCCCAAAAGTGCACAGGGAGCGGGTATTCCTTATCATAAGCTACTTGACTTAATCATTGAACATTCATTGAATGTGAGAGGAAAATATTAATTTGTAAAATATTATTAAATTATAAACCCTAATGGGAGTTCTACTATAAAAGGATGATCCTATATTGCTGAATTTTCTTATTCCAAAATCGGGCGCAACACTCTACTTTGTAAAATTAGAGATAAGTAATGAAGAAATAATTGATTCTTATTTAACAGGTACCACCATGAAGTTTATATGTATGTATATCCAGGCTGCTGACAGGCAGCCTGCTTTAGTTATTGTCTACTTTTAACGTTACTTCTTTTATTCAATTGATCTTCTCCCCAATAGCAAATTGCATCTAATACAGGAATTAGTGATAAACCCTTTTCCGATAAACTATATTCTACTTTTGGAGGCACTTGAGGATATTCTTTTCGATTAATTAGTTGATCACTCTCAAGTTCCTTTAGTGTATTGGTTAATGTTTTAAAAGAGATATTGCCAAGCATCCGTTTCAGCTGGTTATAGCGAATAGGGTTATTGTTTAAATATAAAGCATATAAAACTGTCATTTTGTATTTTCCACCAATTAATGACAAAGTATATCCAAAACCAGTATCCTTCAAATTACCTTTTAATACATAAGATTCTTTTTCCATTTAACACTCTCCTTTGGGTTAGTATCATACTTAAATTACCGTACTTGTAGAATGTTATAGCATACAATAATATGAATGTACATCAAATATGATGCAAATAAGGGAGAAGGGTGATTAATAATGAAAACCATTGTCTATGCACATCCATGGGAAGGAAGCTATAATCATGCAATCTTAACCGCTATCACGAAAGACTTAGAAGCTAAGGAAGAAAAAGTTCAAGTGATCGATCTTTATAAAGATGGGTTTAATCCCGTATTTACAGCTGAAGAATTGGCGCAATTTAATAGAGGAGAAACCCCCTACGAATTAGTTAAGGAATATCAAAAAAAATTAAGCCAGGCAACGGAGTTGATTTTTATTTTTCCTGTCTGGTGGTGGGATTTACCTGCTATTTTAAAAGGATTTATTGATAAAGTAATGCTGAGTGGCTTCGCTTTCCAAGAGGATAAAAAAACAAATACTCTGAAAGGTTTATTGACAAATATAGAAAAAACAACTGTCATTTCAACTTCTACAACGGATAAAAATTATATTGAATCTGAAGGAGGAAATGCTATTTGGGGGGTCTTCATTAACCGAACTCTAGCTGACCTAGGAATTAAAAATGAACACACTAAATGGATTCATTTTTCAGGAGTTAACTTAACAACAGATGAGAAGAGGAAACAATTTTTAAAAGAAATAACCCTAGAAATTTAAAGTAGAATGAACTGAATAGAAGATATTTGTGAGAAATGGACTTAAACAAACGGTTGCGATTTTAAATAAGGAGAAAAGCTTAGTAAGTGTAATTTTCGTTCTTTCACAATCGGGCGCTTTCCGGTAGTGACCCCTTAAAGTTAGAGTTATTATTATGCAGCTAATTGGCTGGCATGTTTTCGGTAATTTACTGGACTCATGCCGGCCAATTTTTGTTTTATACGAACATTATTATAATAATTG
>NZ_RHLQ01000077.1 GCF_003711845.1 Lysinibacillus halotolerans | reverse complement strand
ATAGACATGGTTGGACCATCTTATCGAATATTAGATACAAAAGAATGGCTAGAAAATAGTTCGGTTTAAGTGGATCAGTTTTTAATTAATAAATGGCTCAATTTTTACTTGCGAAATACAGGCGTCCATGGTATACACCAGAGGAGGAGTAAAAATGGCTTCGTATGTATTATTATTAAAGGAATATGAAGATGATGAAACTGTAGTTTACAAATTTGGACCAAATGAAGAGATTATGGGTAAAATTGAGTTAAATAAAATAACCAGGAAGTTTTCAGAGTTAGAAAGTTTACCCGATCAAAATATTCCCTCTAAGTTTTATTTTGATCGAGCTGCTCAAAGATTGACAGTTTGCCTTGTAAGAGAAGGCAGCATATTTCCAGAAAAAACAGCTTTTGAATCATAGTAGCTACGAATAAAAATTTGATGGATAGGAGCCTTTCAAGTTTTTTTATTAACTTATGTATTAAAAAAGGATCATATTTGAATCAATAACTCATGGTGGTATGCAGACATACTAGATTGGTTGAAGAGACATCTAAATAAACGATCACACTTATTACTTAACTTATATTTGCACACGAGATTGACAAAGCTCGTAAATGATAAATAAGGAAATACACTTGTACACGAGAAAATGAATGAAGGAAATCTGTAGATAAAACGAAAGATATTCAAGATAAAACAATCTCTGATTTAGAAGTAAAACAACTAGGTGAATGTGAATATATAAAGGGTCTTGAGAAGAAGCCGATAGATAAAGAAAAGAGTCTCAATCATTACATTGGAGTAAAGCAATCTGAATACTTAAAATCACAAGGAGTACCACGCCAAATTAGAAAGAATACATTAGAGTAATTTAAAATTACTACCTCTAGACTTGAAATTGCAGGTTCAAATACTTATGGGTTAAGATTTAATGGTAATATTAATGCTTATAAAAAGGAAGATATTTGTTTGAAACAATCTCACCATAAGTTAATAGAAATAACTTGGCTCCCCCACCAGATTTGAACAGAATGACAGGTATTCAACAATGAGGTTAAACTAGACACAATTATAATTAAAGGAAAAGCAGGTCCGCAGTTTATAAATAAGAGCTCAATATATAGGGGTCGTAATACAATGGAATATAACGAACCTAGACAGCCTAATAAAACCGTAAACTTTATTAAGGAAGCTGAAAAGGTAAAAATTATGATAGAGCGTGAAATAAAAGCTCTTAAATTAGGTCAAGGTAAAGATGGGACGATAAGTCAACTTGAAAACTTTTATAAAGATATAGAACTAATGATTAAAAGCAAAAGTCATATCCCTTCATATCCAAGAGCTATTGCTGACTCGTGGGATTTTAATAGTGAACTTGGAAAGCAATTATTAGATTTATATGAGGTATATAAAAAACTATAATAACTATCCCTAAAATAAATGGATGACTTTATATAGTTTGCAATAAAGAACTAGATTCTATTTGATCTGGCCAAGAAATATAGACATATGTAATTAAACTACTTCAAGGACCTGAGTTCGGTATTCTACCGGGCTTTGGTCTTTTTAATTTTGCCTTCATACACCTTGAATGGCAAAGCCTCTATCGAGGTTTTCAAGGTTTCTTTTTGAGGCTCTACCTAATGTCGAATGTATTACTTTCCTCTCTCCTGTTACATTCACGATTATATAGCTGATAACTTTCATGATATTCCCCTCTTCGTTACGCTAAATTTAAATGTATAGGATTTCTTATCAATGTGCACCAGTAGGTGAATGCTCTCAATAAGGAAGAATAAACACAATTTAATATAAATAGAGCTGTTGATCCAAATGCCTTTGAATATTTATTTACATCTGAAGGTCAAAGTCAAGTATTGGGAGGAATAGGAACATCTGATGGACTTGCTCCATAGGGGATGCAGCATATCATATGATTTCTTTTTTGGTGACATAGACTCTTTTGACCCAAACGCTTCTCTTTCGGAGAAAACAATTGCCGATGCTTTCATGTTACCAATAGGCAAACCGCTAAAAGCTGCAAAAGTGACGATGGATGTAGTCGATAATTCAAAAGACATTGTAAAAGCTGTAGATAAAGTAGAAAATATAAATATGATGTTCCTTATGAAATGCGAGTATTAGTTCCAGAAACCTATTTAAAACTGTATCAAGTTTATGTTGTAAAAAGGCCAATAGAAGTACAGGCCGGAAAAATTGCTCCTTGGTTTGACGAACCGATTCTTGGTACACAGTATGAGTTTAACCATTCAGTTATCAAAATATAATTAGAAGGATTGAGAAATAATATGAAAAGAGAAGAATTGCAACAGTGCTTAATTGATGCTAATGTTCCCAAAGATTTATACGCTTTAAATGGAGGATTACCTAATGAAGCTTTATGTTTGAATAGTGATGGTGAAATTTGGGAGGTATACTATAGTGAACGTAGTATTAAATCACAGATTAAAAAGTTCGACTCTGAAGATAAAGCCTGCAATTATTTTTATAAAACAGTTTTCAAACTTTTGGGAAATTTACACAATTAATTATAACCTTTTTTCGAAACCTTTCCGAATATTCTTATAGGTAATAAACAATCTGTTATTTAATAATTAAAATCATAGTTTCGAGTCTTATTAAATTTAAACCTCTAGTAATTCACAATTTCGCCTTTCGGATTGGAATTTTGTCTATATAAATTACATCAATTAATTGATTATCTCCTCATCGGTTCGGGATTTTCCCTCCCCCTATAGTTCATGCGAATGTTAGGTGTACATATAAAAAACAAGGGTTTTTAGCCCTTGTTTTTTATATTCATTTATTTTAATTCTATTTTGTCCTTATGAGTTTTGCCCTGTTCATCTTCCCATATAATAATGACGAAATAAGTAAAGCCTTTTTTGGGTGCATCTCCATAATATAAATCGGGGAAAGAAAAAGGATGTAAAGAGTATTCGGTACCATCAATATCTCTTCCTTCGTAGAATTCATTTCTCTCAGATATCACTTTATCATTTTCTAGAAATTCAAGCTTCTTCACATTTACTTCTTTTTCATCTACTTGTGTGACAGATACTTTCCATGCCCCTCCCGCTTCAATTTCTTTTACTTTTTTATAAACTACTTCCCACGTACCATTGTCTGAAGCCCCTTTCATACTTGAAGTTGAAAAGGTAAAATAAATTATTCCTAATAGAATTATTAACAGCATTACTATAAGGTACGATTTTTTCATATTTTTCTACCTTCTTTCAGTTGGGAGTATAAGATGTTTTGTATTAATAAAACTAAATAGAAAAGGAAGTACCCTTTCTATATAGAATAAAGTTATTTTAATTCATTAAGAAAAAGACTTCCTTATGATTAATTCTATAGTAAAAGTTATTAGTACACTAATAAAAAATGAGTGATATGGAAATTTTATAACTTCTCTACAAAATTATAAAAGTAGGTATAGAATTATCTACACCTACTTTTAACCAAATTAAATTAGAATTTAATTACTCTATATTTTACCCATATAGAACTAATATCGTAAAAATTTCTTTCTAAGTAGTTGTCAGTATGGCCCGATAAATATAATGTACTATTCCCTTTTTTGTACACGAACATAGTATGACTATAACGAGTTGCATCTTTTTTCATAAACTGAATCATATCTCCTACATCTGCATAAGTAACAAGTTGTGATTTACTTGTACTTGCTTTTGTAGGTTGAGTTTTATTCCAGTATGCATAAAAATCTGAAACAACACTCCAGGATGATGATCTTACATCTACTGGAACTCCTACTCGAGAAACTGTTGTGTAATACCAATAATTTGTATCACTGTTGACAATAGGTGTAATTGTTCTAGGTTGTTTCATATTTTTGCCACCAGCTCTTAGTATTTGAGATGTGAAATTTGTACAATCTAAAGAGTACGATTCATAATTCGGATTTCTACCGTTCCACCATTTTTTTGCATAAGCTTTTGCAGCAGTAACGTTATATGTACCGCTAGCTAATGCTGCTGAATTTTTAGTTTTAGTAGCTTCTGCAATGGCTTCTTCAGCAGCAATCTCCCGTTCTACTTCTCCGATTGTCTTCTCTTTTTGAATAGCTAATTTTTGGTTTAGTTCAGCTTTGATTTCTACATCTTTTGTATCATTAATAAAATTAGCATTGTCGGTGTTTTTTATAGTTGTTTCATAAGCGTATACGTACTCAGATATATAGGCCATTAACACCCCATAATAAGGACTTTTAAGTAAATCAGCATCCATAGATTCAGAGTAAAATTGCTCAATTGCATATTTAGTAAATTCCTCTGAACCTACTTCACTATTTAAATTTTTGTTTTTTAAGAAGTCGATAAATAGTAACTCTGCTTCTTTTAAAGAATAGTCGCTACGTTCCTTAACGCTAATAGTATTTGCGTCTGCATTAGTACCGAATATTAGTGTAAGTCCTGTTAATAAAATTGTTAAAGCAAATACTAGTGAGGTAATTTTTTTCATAATTTTTTCCCCTTTCAATTATCTTTAAAATTTTATTAATACATAACACTCTCTCTTTGTAAGACAATACAAAAAATCCATATTATGGGAATAGTACTTACTATTCTTTTTTATTGAAAAAAGATAATTTCCTTTTATTAAATATTAATATTAATATTTTTTTGCTCTAATTATGTCTAGAAAAAAGCTCCTTTGTTAAATGTTGGTTTAAACTGAGAGAATAAAAGAAATCGAATATAAAAATAACTCCTACCCATCTATCCTTCCTGAAAGTAGTAAATAGAATATGGATGGTTAGGTTGCGACTCGCTTCTCTTTCTTGCCCAACAGCCAGCCGATTTTTTTTTACAAAACTCAAAGCACTACATTTACCAGGGCTGCAATGGTAAAGTAACAACACCCATAAAAGCGGTTAGAATCCCGAAAAAGCATACTTTGTTGTTTGCAAATTAAACTATTATTGCACTCTACGTCTGGATTCTTTATTTAAATAACTTTCAGAGCTAATTCGTAATCTCTATTTAAAGTTAAGTCATTTTATATGGGGGTTTTTAATACGCATTATAGTCATTAATAATAGAAATCGTCTTATTTGCTACTGCGCTACCAAGTGATACATACAATTTTTTATCGCCAATAATAAAAAATTCTTCTTTAGCTCGTGTAGCCGCAACATTCATTATATTTGGATCAGAAACAGCCCATTTTGCCGCCCCACTGCTATTAGAATCTGCTCCAAGGACAAAATAGACAATTTTTGCTTCTTTCCCTTGAAAAGTATGAACAGTTCCAACATTTGTTGGCTTCCCATTTTCTCGTTTAGTAAAGTTTATTTTATCTAAAACTCCTGCAAGTTTAGAAGCGACATTTTTAAATGGGGATATTACATAGATTTCGTTTGCTAAATCTGGATTTTCGTTTAATCGTATAACAATTAGTTTTTTTAATAAATCAGCTTGTTCTTTAACAAATTTGTCATTTGCCTTTCCCATGGAATCTAACCACAGTGACTTTCCTTGTGCTTTATCTTTTTCTTTACCTTGTACCATTAAGCCGCCATAAGATATTTCATTTGAAATTGTGAACATAGGATAATTTGAACGTCTATGTACCCAAAGTGGAATACCAATCCACTCCTCATCATTTTTTCGGTAACCAAACTGACTAGTATCATCTACAATTGTTTGAGTAGATGCATCAGCAGAAACAAATTTTTCATCTACTTTATATTGTTTTCCAATTAAGTTTAGAACTTTAGAATCTAACGATAATACTGGTCTTATTTGTGAGGGATCCCCTACAACCATAACTTTTTTACTTCTAAAAATTGCACCTACACTAGCTTGTGGTAGTGCTTGTCCAGCCTCATCTATGAATAGATTCCCCAGCGAATTTTCTTTAAGGTTTTTAAACATTCGACCAAAACTAGCAAAAGTAGTACTGACAACAGGAACAGTGAAGTTCAGCCATTGCCATGATTCTAAAATTAATTGATGTCCATTCTCTTTCGCAATGTATTCAGATTGTTTATTCCAAATAATCCTTGCCGCTTTTATATTTTTTCTGTTTTCATAAAGGAATTGCTTTCTAACTTTTAAAGCTGAAATGAATAACTCTGATTGTAAAATACGATACTCCTTTGTAAACCAAGGATTAGATAATTGAAGTTCCTCATATGAAAGTGAAAAATCTATCTCCTTTATTCCTGTTTGTGATTTGATTTTTTCCAGTGATTCAATTTCCTCTTCTAATTTTCTCAATTCATTATTCCGAGTAGTCAACCATTGATTGAAGACAGACATTCTGTCCTGATATTGTTTTTGTATATGCTCAATCTTATCAGCAATTATCTTTAGCTCGTTATCAAAATGAGTACAGTCATTCAACACTTTACTTTTTTGTTGAGTAAGATGATTTAAGTGTTTATTCGCACTATTAAGATCCATAAAATACTGTTCAACTTTTGATTTATTAAATATTTTCTGAAACCATAGAAAACTCGGCTTTTGTGAAGTAACTACATTAAAATTCCTTTCAGCTTGAGCTTGTTCATTAGTTAAATTTTCAAGTTCAATAGAAGCGTTTGATAAAGAGCTTTGTATATTTATGCTTTTTTGTTTCAGACTTTCAATTTCAGCTTTAGCCTCTTTTTCCTGTATAATTAAATCTGTTCTTTTTTTCTTTTCTTCTTTTTCAAATTCACTAATTTGCTCTTTTTGCTTGGCTTTTAGTTTACGAAGATAATATATTTTTTCGCTATATTCTTGCACTTTGTCTCTTTGAATTTTCAATTCATTATATAGTCGTGAGAATTCCCGATATACATCCGGATTTGATTGATAATTTTCTTCTAAATCTTTTTCAATTGCTTCAATGTTTAAAATTAATTTATTAATATTTATTGATGCTCCACCTTCTATCGAGAAAATGCCCCAATTTTCCTCATTTAACAGCTCCCTTTTTATGTTACGATTTTCTCCGAATCCTTCACCAATTAATTTTGAATTAGAAATCTCTTTGAAATAATTCGCTTCCACTAGTTGGTTTTGAAAATTTTCATAAATTTTTTCTGTTTTAGGTAACTCATTAACAATATTTTGAACTGCCCCATTATTTGAACTTGCCACAATAATATTTTTATCTGAAATGGCTTGTGGTAAAACGCCAAGTTTTGCATTACGCCAGTAAACTAAACTGCCTTGAATCTTTTTATTGGAAAGTTGCGAAATTTCTAGTGCCTGTTGTACTACTAAATCAGCAAAAATATCCTTTAATAAGGTTGTCTTACCTGTTCCCGGTGGACCGTTGACACTACGAATATCATTTTCATCGTTTAATGCTAGATTTACTGCAACCTGTTGCATGAATGAAAGTGGATATTCAGGGTTACTTGGGAAACGTCCTAACGGATAATTTTTGGGTTGTAAAATTTCCTCGAAAATTTCTACATTGAAATGTTCTGACTCTTTCTTGCTGTCTAAATTTTTCCTATACCCAGCAAACCCATTAAAATATCGATTCAAATTTTCATTATTAAGTATCTTTGCTTTTTTTAGATCTTCAATAAAGAACGAATGTAGATTTATATCTTCATTATCCAAATTTTGCACGAATTTATAGCGAAAGTTTTCGACTTTAACATTATACTTTTGTATAAGGTCAGTAATTGTAGTATTAAAATCCTCATCAAATTTCCGGTTTAGCTCTTCTCTAAATAAATTTTCAACTTTTATAAAATCTTCGGGTAAATTACCATGTTCGCGTATATAACCACTCATTGTTAAAAATAATTTATCGGCTATAAAATTTAGTTGATTATCAAAATATAATGCAAAGGTGAACTTTTCAGAATTACTGACTTCTTCATAAGTTTTAGCAATCAAGTACTTCTCTCTCAATATATCAACCACTTCTTGAAAATCAAAAATACCAAAATATAATACTAAGCCTGATTTTTTAAAGACCTTATCCGAAATATTTTTTTGTTCCTTTTGATTAGTTATAAAATCTAAAAAGAACATCTTCCAATTATCTTCGTTAGTATGTAAAGACTTTAACGATTTTTCTTTTTTATTAATAGAACCTTCCGATAACTGCTCTATTGTAATCCAAGCATTTAAAATATCTTCCCTTTTATTCACGTTCTACCTCCAAACATACATATAAAAAATTTGATATTATACGTTGAAATTGTTCCAACGGATGCACCTTAACCACAAGAAGGGCGAAATAATTCTAAGATATCCGCTGCGTCTATACCCATCTAAACACCTAGAACATCACCCTACAATATGACCATCCTAAAGAGAAATTTAACCTTCATAATCGGTATGTATTTTGTTCTTTTGTGCTGAAATTTACCCCCAATCAAATATTACTATTATACTATTTTATTTCCAAGTGAAATTATATACTTGATTGTTGTGTTGAATATCATTTACTTATCAGTAACTGGAGCAATTTTGCCATATTCTGCAAAAAATTATTTATCTAACTACCAAAAGTCTATAAATATATTTGTCACATTTGGGTAATTTTACCCTCACTTATATTTGATATCTAAATGAGTAGCCTACCTATGTGGCACGTTTGTAAAATTTACAAATAAAAAAGGACCTTGCACTTCATTGAACTGAACCCTATAAAGTAGACAGTTTAATTAAAAGGGAGTTCGCCACCTATTTTAAGCGGCGATTAAATGGCTTCGGTATGCTACCGGAGTCATCTTCTTTAATGTCCATTGTTTTCTTGCAGTATTGTAGTAATCCATATAATTTTCTACTATGTATTTCAAATCTTTTAAGCTCTCAGCTTCTTTGTAATCAACTTCATCTTTAAAGTGCCCGAAGAATGATTCCATCGGTGCGTTATCGAGGCAGTTTCCTCGTCGTGACATGGATTGAAGGAGACCCATTTCTTTCACACGCTGTTGGAAATCAGGGTGTGTATAATGAAAGCCTTGATCGGAATGTATCATCGCCTCTGGATGTAGGTTATCATTTATAAATTCTTCTAACTTTTTTAATGTACGGCTGACAATATCCATCTTTAGACTCGTAGA
>NZ_RHLQ01000076.1 GCF_003711845.1 Lysinibacillus halotolerans | reverse complement strand
TATCAGAAGAGGTCCTTATTTTATTGTAAAAAATTCAAAGCCGGTGAAATTTTACTTTTCGTAAAATTTCACCGGCTTTTTTTATTTAGAGGAGGGTTTTGTCCCAGCCTCTTTTTTATATCATATATTCTTTTAACTTTCTTCGCATTAATTTATTTGAGCCGTTTCGTGGAAGGGATGGGACAAAATAAATATATTTCGGTATTTTATACTTTCCTAACTTCCCTTTACAAAATTCAAGTAGTTCTTCTTCCGTAATTGTAGAATGAAGAACAACAAATGCTGCCGGTACTTGTCCCCAAATCTCATCTTCTACACCGCAAACTCCAGCCTCTCGAACCGCTTCATGACTCATTAATACGTTCTCTATTTCAGCTGGGTAAATATTTTCTCCCCCTGAAATAATTAAATCGGAGCGACGGTCAAGTACATATAAATACCCTTCCTCATCTAAGTAACCAATATCTCCTGTATGTAACCAACCATCAATAGTGGAGCTTTTATCAGAAAAACGACCAATATAGCCAGGAGTTACATGGGGACCTCGAATTAAAATTTCCCCTTCTTCATTAGCCATCGTTGCATTAGCTATTTTAATTTGATTGAAAAATAGTGGTTTTCCAGCAGAACCTATTTTTCTTAATGCATCTTTGTTAGATAAAGTAGCTGTTTGGGAGGATGTTTCTGTCATACCGTACGTTTGAGAAACAAGTAAATTTAATCGGTGGGCCCGCTCAAGATAATGTACAGGAACAGGGCCTCCCCCTGCAAGAATTAACTTAAACTTAGGAGATGCTTGACTGCCCTTTTCTTCTAAGCCTTGAAGTATACGCTCTAACATCACCGCCACAACGGACATGTGGGTCACATTTCCTTTGGCGATATCATTGACACATTTTTCTTTATCAAATTTTTTGTACAACTTTACTTGATTGCCATAAAGTAATGAACGAACCAAAATCGAAAATCCACTTATATGGAATAAAGGGACTACGCACAGCCACACATCATCTTCAGAAAGGCCAATATTTAGCACAGATGATAATGCACTTGCCTGATGATTACCGACGGTTTGACGAACCCCCTTTGGAAATCCTGTCGTACCTGACGTATACATAATGGATGTTGTTTGATCATCTGGCCATTCATGTCGAATATTAGTAGATGTCGCTTCACTATTTTCGATTGTTGTAAATAAAAGATGGGGCGTATTATCAGGTAAGAGAGAAATATCCTCGTCATCAACTAAAACCATTTCTACTCCAGCATCTTCTATTTGATATTGTAATTCTTCCTTTGAAAGCTTACGATTGAGCATGACCATTTCACATTGTAGGTGCATGCATGCATACATGATAAAAATAAGGCGCGGTTGACTCGGTCCCATAATGGCAACACGACTGTTCTGTTGAATACCTAATGTTGCTAATTGTTTCGCTCTATGGACTGAAATATTTTTTATTTCTTCGAATGTCCATGATTGGTCTTCAAATATTAATGCACGTCGAGTCGGTGTTAAATGTGCACGTTGTAAAATCCAATTCGGATTCATATCCATTCCTCCAGTACATTGCAATACTATTTTAACTCTATAGGGCTAGCTATTCAAAAAGTAAAGAAACAACCTGTTTATAGCCCTTATTTATATGTAGGTTATAATTCTTATCTTTCCTATTCTGTTCTTTTCCATATAAAAAAGCAAGAGAATCGAGATTCTCTTGCTTCCTATTTCAATCTTTCCTATTAAGGGAATCTTGGGAACTGACCGAAGTCTGGTTTACGTTTTTCTTTAAATGCATCGCGGCCTTCTTTTGCTTCGTCGGAAGTATAGTAAAGAAGTGTAGCGTCTCCGGCAAGCTGTTGGATACCTGCTAAACCATCAGAGTCTGCATTAAATGCTGCTTTTAAGAAACGTAATGCCATTGGTGATAATTCAAGAATTTCTTCACACCATTTAACCGTTTCATCTTCTAATTGTTCTAATGGAACAACTGTATTTACTAAGCCCATTTCAAGTGCTTGTTGTGCATCATATTGACGACATAAGAACCAAATTTCACGAGCTTTTTTATGACCTACGATACGTGCTAAATAACCTGCACCATATCCACCGTCAAATGAGCCTACTCGAGGGCCAGTTTGACCGAAACGAGCATTTTCAGCTGCAATTGTTAAGTCACATACGATATGTAATACGTGACCACCACCAATTGCATAACCTGCTACCATTGCGACAACCGGTTTTGGAATTTTACGAATTAATGTTTGTAAATCTAAAACATTTAAACGTGGAATATTGTCTTCTCCGACATATCCACCATTTCCACGAACTTTTTGGTCTCCACCTGAACAGAAGGCAAGGTCACCTTCACCTGTTAAAATGATAACACCTACACGTTCATCATCACGTGCGCGTGAAAATGCATCAATCATTTCTGCAGTTGTTTTTGGACGAAATGCGTTACGCACTTCTGGACGGTTAATCGTAATTTTTGCGATACCGTTGTAAAACTCATACTTAATATCTTCGTAAGTATGTAAAGTTGTCCACTCACGTGCCATGTATATACCCCCTTATTGATTATCAAATACGATGACGTATTTGTTGCAATGGATTGCAACTTATTGCGGCAAGATGTTTAGGATTTTGTACTAAGTTATCATTAGGCTAAGCAAAGCTAGTGATAAAACTTATCCAGTCGTCCCATTAAACTCTATAGCATCCTTTACTATTGTAGCAAATTGTTTAGGATTTTCCACATGAATTGCATGTCCAACATTTTCAACTAATCGAAGTTCCGCAAAAGGCAATCGCAGTTTCATTTCTTGAGCAATGTTACAAAACTTTTCGTCTAACATTCCTGTTATAAGTGTAACTGGCCTATTAAGTTGATCCAGCTGGTCCCATAAGGATTGCTGCGCCCCTGTTCCCATTCCTCTTAGACTGTTTGCAAGACCGATTTCAGATTGGGACAACCTTTCTTTCCGAACAGCTTGTTGTACTGCTATCGGTAAATTTTTTTGCGAATGAAATAACGGAATGTTTTCCCATTTTTGAACAAAAGATTGAAGTCCATTTTGTTCAATACTTTTCGCTAGTTCTTCATCGCCTTTTCTTCTCGCCATTCTCTCTTCTTCCGTTTTTAATCCGGGAGAAGCACTTTCTAAAATTAACTGTTGGATTCTTTCCGGAAACTTAACGGTATAAGAAAGAGCTACACGACCACCTAAAGAATAGCCGATTAAAATAAATTGATTTAGCTTCAACTGATAAAAAAGATTTTCTAAAATCTCAATTTGTTCTTCCATTGAATAATGTGACACATCTTCTGGAGCTTCCGTTTGACCATGTCCAACTAAATCAATGGCAACAAGCCGATAGTCAGAAAATTGCGAAGCCGTTTTTCCCCATGTTTTAACGGTTCCAGTAAAACCATGGAGTAGGACGATTGTTTCCGTTAAATGCTCATTCCATATTTGAATATTTACGTTAATGCCACGGGCTTGTAAAATCATTGCTCCAACTCCTCGTGAATTCGTTGCCAAAGCTTACGATGGGCAGCGACATTTTCCTCACGATTCGTAAAGATTTCAACTAAACGTAACGGCTTTGCCTTTGGTTGTTCAAATAATGGCGATAGCTCGTCCAAAGTATGAATTGAAAGATAGTCCATATCATACATCTTAGCTATTTCAGCAAATTGTAAAGATGTTGGTGTACCAAATAAATCTTCATAATACTCTTTTACAGTGGCTTGGGATAAATATGAAAAGATTCCCCCACCATCATTATTAAAGACAATCACATTTATATTACATGGCTGATAACGAGTAGCAATGAATGCACTCAAATCATGTAAAAAGGCTAAATCGCCAATAAATAAATACATTTCTCGATTTGGTCTACCTTGACTAAAACCGATAGCGGTTGACATTACACCATCAATCCCATTTGCACCACGATTTGCAAATACTTGAATATCTTTTGCAGTTGGTAAAAGGAATGTATCGATATCACGAATTGGCATACTGCTGCTTACAAATAAATCACTCTGACTCGGAAGCTTTTCTAAAAACATACGAACCATTGCCCCTTCATCGGATTCATTGGCACTGTAATTTTCAATATGCTTTTTCGCGATTGTCTCCCCTTTTTGCCACTGTTTTACATATTCTTCATTAATACGATTGCCACTTATATTTAACTCATTTAACCACTTTCCAATGGATGCATGAATAAAGTGGGTAGAAACCGCAGCTGAGTCACGGAACATAGGATCTTCATCAACTACTACATAATGAGTTGGCTCAGTTTCTGTTAAAAAAATCGTTAGAAATTTAGATACAGGTTGAGCACCAAAACGAATTACTGTATCAGCTGCAACCTGTTGTTTAAATGGTCCGCTTTTTAATAATGCGTCATATGTAGTAATAATATAAGGCTCACAATCCGCTGGAACGTTCGTTCTCAAGTTTGAAAGACTTTCAATTAACACTGGCCATTTCAATGTACGAATAAAGGACCAAATATATTGTAAGTCAGTACCTAATGCTAATTCTCCGACGACGATAAAACCTTTTTGCGTTTGGCGAATAATTCCTTCTAACGTGTCCTTTGCCATTTCAGAAGGTGTTACTTCTCCTACATAGCTGTTTTGAAAAGATGGAACGGGAAGTTCTTCTTTAAAATCAATTAGTAAAGGCTCACGGAATGGAACGTTAAAATGAACCGGTCCATAGGGTGCTGTTGTTGCAATATTTACTCCTCGAGCTATATGACGTTCTATATGTGGTAACGTTTGTTTAGCATCATCTGGAATTGGAAATTCAGCGCTCCACTTTACCCTTTCTCCATACAAATTCAATTGATTGATTGCTTGAGGTGCTCCAACTTCCCTCAATTCGTGGGGGCGATCTGCCGTAATGACGATTAAAGGTACTCGGGCATATTTTGCTTCAACAATTGCTGGATAATAGTTTGCAGCTGCTGTACCTGACGTACATAATAGTACTACTGGTTTAGCTTTTGCTTTCGCAATTCCTAAAGCGAAAAATGCTGCTGAACGTTCATCAACTTGTCGATAAATATTTAAATTTTTCGTCGAAGCAAACGCATAAGCAAGAGGTGTAGAACGAGATCCAGGACTTATTACTACATCTTCTACACCATTTTGCATAAGTGAAGCAACCATTTTATAAACGTAATTTGTTAATATTTCTCGATTATTCATGTAGTTGTCCTCCTAAAGCACGTAACATCGGACGGAACTTCACTAATGTTTCTTCATATTCCGAAATTGGTTCGGAATCAGCAACAATACCGCCGCCAGCATATAAAAATGCCGTATTTTCTTTTAATGCAGCAGAACGAATCGCCACAATAAATTCTCCATTTCCTTCTGCATCCATCCAACCTAATGGAGCCGCATATAATCCTCGATTCATCGACTCATATTGGCGAATAATCGAAAGCGCTTCCTGACGAGGTACGCCCCCTAATGCAGGAGTAGGATGTAAATGTTTAACAAGTTGTAATATCGTTGCATCTTGTTTTAATACCCCTTCAACCGGCGTATAAAGATGTTGAATATCACGTATTTTTAACAGTTTCGGTTGCTTTGGAACCTTATATTGAATGCAATTTTGTTCAAAAGTATGAGCAATCATATCGACCACATAGCGATGCTCTCCTAAGTTTTTTGAATCCGCTAAAAGACTTTCTCCCAATGCATTATCTTCTTCAACGGTTTTACCACGTTTAATCGAACCTGCTACACATGAAGAAAAAGCGTTACCTTTCTCAACTTTTACTAATCGTTCTGGAGAAGCACCAAAGAATAAAAGTTTGTCACGTTCTAATCCAAATAAATAGCTTTCGGGCTGCTCGCTTATTACGTGGGATAACACTTGGGGAGCTGTTAAAATGTCATCAAATTGCATTTCTAAAGTACGCGCAATGACCACCTTTTCAGCTTCGTTATTTTTAATTAAATTGGTTACCGTTGCAATCGTTTTTAAATAATCTTCTTTATAAACTTCTCGATAATTCGTCATTACCGGTTTATCATACATTTTTAACTCTTTTACTTGAGCTGCATGAATCAATTGATCCCGCTCTTTTCGTAATAAATCAAACTCTTCTATGCAATTTTCATTCTTCGTAACTAAATGAATGCTTACATATGCTTTATCATCCCGAATGACAAGCTGATAAGTCGCTATTGCAAAATAGCTTTGGGGAAAACCGTTCCATTCCCCCTCTTTCATATTGTTCGGGTCAAAAGTAAATCCACCAAATAAAATCGGTTGTTGTTCACTTTCTTCCTTTACAATATTTTTCGTTAAAGCTTTCCATTCTTTTTCAATGAAATCAAAACGTTCATCATTTGCATTGTTTTCTATTTTATATGCATGTCCTAATCCGACTAATGTGAACGTTTTCTCACGGTTTTGCCAGAAAAACCGTTGTCCTTTATATTGTTTCTCCCCTGCTGCAAAGAATGCAAGGGCCGATAATCGGTTAACTTCAATCGTTTCAATATAGAAGGTTAATGTCGAATTGACTGTTCCCACTTCTACTTCAGTGGTTTGTAACCACTTCTGATGCATGAATTTTCCCTCCAACAAAGGCAATTTTGCCATAAAAATAACAGACAATTAAATATCTGCTTGTTTAAATAATCTTTTCGAATCACTCGATATCTATTCTATCATATCATTTTTTTCTTATATACAATATCGATATTCCTTACCGCCTTCATTTTTAATATGTAAAATTGACTAATTGATTCCATTAAAAAAAGCGTAAGATCTATTTCTCACGCTTTCCAATCCCCATTACGTAATTTCTAAATCCTTTACTTGCCATCATCTGAACTTCCTCAATTGAATAAGTATTCAACAAGGCATTAATAAGATTCTGATATTCACTAGCATTAGATAGCTTTTCAATCGCTAAAGGATCCATTCCATCAAAATCTGACCCAAAGCCTATCGATTCAACCCCTACTAAAGAAGTTAAATGTTGAATATGTTTAAGAAGTTCATTTATCGTCGTAGTTTCTTTAGCTGGTTCGATAAAAGGAGGATAAAAAACGACATGAATTCTTCCTCCATTTTGAACTAATGCTTTAATTTGCTCATCTGTGAGATTTCTAGGATGGTCACAGATGCTTCTAGCATTACAATGACTAGCAATGATATGTTTTGCTAAAGGGAGTACTTCATAAAAACCTTGTTCATTTAAATGGGCCACATCAAGTAGAATATCATGTTGATTTAATAATTGAATGACTTCATGGGCAAAGGGTTTTAAACCTTTTGAAGGGGCTTCAGACGTCCCATATGCAACAGTATTTTCTTCATTCCAAGTAAGTCCAACAATTTTAACTCCTGCATCGATTAAATGTTGAAGCTTTCCTATATCTTCTCCAATACAATCGCAACCTTCAAGACTTAAAACGGCTCCGATTTCTCCTTCTTTCAGTTCATCTAATTGTCTCCAATCCGTAATGTGTACCATCTCGGATTTGCTTAATACTTTTGTATGGAATGCCTCTATTTGACGGGCTGCTTCTAAAAACTTTTCTTTTTGAGGGACATTAGGATGAATAAAAATCGCAAATACTTGAACTTTCACTTTTCCAGCTTGTAAATAGTTTAGATTCGCATGTAGCCTATTATCATTTTGAAAATCGACCGCTTCTAATCTCGTTAATTTCTCCAACACATCACAATGCAAATCAATAATATCCACTTTTCTCCCGCCTATCCATTGTTTTTCTATATTGTATAGGAAAATGGATAGTTCTTGCTATAGATGAAGGAACAATTATTCATTTTATTGTAGACGATCTCGAATAGATGTTTCTTGATTATTTTGATGAATAATCTCCTGCGGAACATCCTGCGGACTATCAGATGACGGGTATTCACCAGAACCATCCTCAAAATCGACCGTTAATAATGATTTATGTGTAAGTTCATTCATAATTTCTTCTTCCACTGGTCGAGTTTCCATATCAATTTTTTCATGACTATGTTCTTTACAAGTCAATGTCGTAGGAACTGCCTCTAACCTCTCAAATGGAATTTCTTTTTGACATACTTCACATTTTCCATATGTTCCATTTTCCATTGCATTTAACGCAGCCTCTATTTTTTCAATACTTTCTTGTTTAAAATCATCCATTGCATATTCTGTTAATTGCGATGTTAAATCAGAAGCATTATCTCCAGGGTGATTATCATAATTGGATAATTCCGTACGATCTATATCATCGTGGGTTTCTAAACCTTCTTTTAAATCCTTCAATTCCTCTAATAAATTGTTTTTTAATTGTTCCATTTGTGATTGATTCATTTATTTTAAACCTCCTTCTATCTATTAATTAAGGTTCACCTAATTTAACAACAATGAGAAATTCTTTCATTTTAAACAAAAAACACTCTCAAGATAATGTTTATCTTGAGAGTGTTTAGTAATGACCCGTACGGGATTCGAACCCGTGTTACCGCCGTGAAAGGGCGGTGTCTTAACCACTTGACCAACGGGCCTAACACAAAATTATGTATGGCGGAGAAGGAGGGATTTGAACCCTCGCGCCGGTTACCCGACCTACACCCTTAGCAGGGGCGCCTCTTCAGCCTCTTGAGTACTTCCCCAATATGGCTCCGAAGGTAGGACTCGAACCTACGACCGATCGGTTAACAGCCGATTGCTCTACCACTGAGCTACTTCGGAATAATTATGTTTTATGGTGGGCCTAAATGGACTTGAACCATCGACCTCACGCTTATCAGGCGTGCGCTCTAACCAGCTGAGCTATAGGCCCCTATTGGAGCGGGTGATGAGAATCGAACTCACGACATCAGCTTGGAAGGCTGAGGTTTTACCATTAAACTACACCCGCATATATGGTGGGTCGGGACGGAATCGAACCGCCGACACTTAGAGCTTCAATCTAATGCTCTACCAACTGAGCTACCGACCCATACAATCAATTTCGCCTTTGGCGAATATATTATGGCGGTCCCGACCGGGATCGAACCGGCGATCTCCTGCGTGACAGGCAGGCATGTTAACCGCTACACCACGGGACCATTTGGTTGCGGGGACAGGATTTGAACCTGTGACCTTCGGGTTA
>NZ_RHLQ01000075.1 GCF_003711845.1 Lysinibacillus halotolerans | reverse complement strand
GGCTAATTTGCGTTTCACTCGATTTTCTGTACGAGGAAAATCGAAGGTAGAAAACGAAATGGGCCTCGCATTAATGGCTGTGAATTTAAGAAAATTCACGGCCATTAACTAAAGAAAAAAAGAATTTACATACAAAAATAGAGAAAGGTGAATTTGAGTTTCCTCAAATTCACCTTTCTCACTATTTGAAGCTAGTTATGTCCCAGCCTCTTTTGTTTGTTAATAACACTTTTTTCAAAATTTCTACTGCTTCGTCCATCTCTTCCTTCGTAACAGTTAATGGTGGTAGTAAACGAAGGACATTAGGGCCTGCCCCTACAAGCAATAACCCCGCTTCTTCTGCTTCCGTTACAAAATGGGAGACATCCATACCACAATCAATGCCAAGGAGTAACCCTTTTCCACGAATAGCAAATTGATCTTTTGGTAGTGTTTCATGTAATTTTTGAAGGAGGTAGTTTGATTTTTCTTGTACATCTTCTAAAAAGAATTGTTCAAAAACAATATCGATAACCTTTTGAGCTACAGCAACAGCTAATGGATTTCCACCAAATGTTGTACCGTGGGATCCAGGGCCAAATGTTTCATACAATTCACTAGTTGCTAAAATTCCAGCAATCGGGAATCCTCCACCTAACCCCTTTGCAATCGAAACAATGTTAGGTTTTAAAGGTGTTTGCTCGAAGGCAAAGCGTGTACCGGTACGACCGATACCTGTTTGTACTTCATCGACAATTAGTAAAATCGAATTTTTTTCACAAATATCTTGAATCGCTTGAGCAAATGGTTCTGTAACTGCATGAACACCACCTTCACCTTGTACAACTTCAAGCATAATAGCAGCTACTGAATCATCTACCTTCTCTTGTAAAGCTTCCACATCATTAAAAGGTAAATAAATAAATTGGTCTAGCAGCGGCCCAAATCCTTGATGTATTTTCTTTTGTCCTGTAGCCGACATCGCTCCAAACGTTCGACCATGAAAAGAATTTTCAAAAGTAATAATACGGTGTTTTCCAGTATATTTTCTTGCTAGTTTAATAGCAGCTTCATTGGCTTCTGCACCACTATTACAAAAAAGGGCATGGGACAAATGATTATTTTTTATTAAACTTTCCGCTAAAACCACTTGACCTGGACTTTCGAACAAATTACTAGTATGCCAAATTTTTTCACTCTGTTCTTTAATGGTTTCCACTAAAGAAGGGTGGGCATGACCAAGACTGCAAACCGCAATACCACTCGTAAAATCTAAATATTGTTTTCCGTTGGAATCCGTAACGACTGTTCCCTTTCCCTCTACCAGGCTAATAGGTCTTCTTGAATAATTATTAAATAATGCATTCATTTTTGTTTTGCACCCCTTATATTTTATTTAGAGACGACATTTTCACTAAAGGAAGGAACAATCGTCGTTCCGATTAACTGGTCATTCACAATTTGGACTGAAGGAATTCCTGAATTTAAAACTTGAATAGCACTTTGAACTTTTGGGATCATTCCCCCATAAATTGCTCCTTCCTCAATCCACTTCTCGATTAAACTAGGTGTAGCTTCTTTCCTGTATACGTCATTGACTCGTATCCCACAAACATCTGTCACAAGTAATAAGCTTTCTGCCTCTATCGCTAACGCGACTTCACTTGCCACCGTATCCCCATTTATGTTGAGCCCCTGACCGTTCATTGCGGTACCAACACAAGCAACGACCGGAACAATTTGTTGTTTACACAATTGAAGCAGTAAATCGGTATTCACATTCATTATTTTCCCTACATATCCATAAGTATCAAAATCTAATAATTCACACTGTAGCAATTGACCATCAAAACCATTTAACCCTATAGCGGTTATTCCTGCTTCATTTAACTCTCCTACAAGTGTAGGATTCACTTTTCCGATTAATGTAGATTGCACAATATCCATCGCTTCTTTACTCGTGATTCGAATCCCATTTAATACTTTTGATGTTATATTTTGCTTTTCTAACTCTCGATTGATAGCAGGTCCCCCACCATGAGTAATGATGATATCATACCCACTTTGTTGTAAAACTTTAAAATTAGAAAAGAAGGTTTTATTTAAACCTTCTAATGTACTTCCACCAAGTTTAATAACAATTTTTTTACGATCGGTAGGATGCATTGATTTGGACATAATCATATGTTAAATCACACCCCCACGCTAATCCGTGTCCATCACCTTGGGCTAAAGAAACGGTAATTTTTACTTCATTGGATTTTAAAATATCCGTTAATTGTTCCTCTGAAAACGGAAAAGGTTCACCATTTTGAACCATAAGGGCAGGTCCGATTTTAATAGAGATTTTTTCAGGATCAATGCTGGCACCACTGTAACCAACAGCTGCAATAATTCGGCCCCAGTTGGCATCATTACCAAATACAGCTGTTTTGACCAATGGGGAGCCGACAACCGTTTTAGCAATTTTCCGTGCTTCTTCGTCATTTAAAGCACCATCAACTTTTACTTCGATTAACTTCGTTGCTCCTTCCCCGTCACGGGCAATCGATTTAGCTAAGTCCTCTGCAACAGCCTTTAATGTTCGATAAAAGTTATCCCAATCAGGATGGGACGGTGATAATGGGTCATTCCCCGCTAATCCATTTGCCATTACGATTACCGTATCATTCGTAGATGTATCCCCGTCTACAGTTATGGCATTAAAGGTTAGCTCCGTAATTTCTGACAGAGCTGCTTGCAATTCCTTTGATTCAATGTTGGCATCGGTTGTAATAAACCCTAGCATTGTAGCCATATTAGGTTCAATCATACCGGAGCCTTTTGCTGTACCGGAAATGATTATTTCTTTCCCATCAATAAGGGTACTATAGGATGTATTTTTCATAACCGTATCTGTCGTTAAAATAGCCTGAGCGAAATCAATACCGTTTTCAAGGGATTTTCCCAATTGAAGTTTTTCAACTCCAGTTCGAATAGGTTCCATCTTCATCATTTCGCCTATTACGCCCGTTGAAGCTACCCCAACATAAGAAGGGGAAATACCAAGCTTATTAGCTGCTAACTTTTGCATTTCATATGCATCGGCCATGCCTTGTTTTCCTGTACACGCATTGGCATTTCCTGAATTAACGATGATGGCTTGCATTTTACCAGTGTTATAAACAACTTCCTTTGTAACAAATAATGGTGCAGCTTGCACAGCATTTGTTGTAAATACACCCGCAACACTGGCAGGTACTTCACTAGCTAAAATAGCTAAATCCTTTTTCTTATGTTTTATACCACAATGAATACCTGCAGCAGAAAACCCTTTTGGTGCAACTATATTTTTACTAGATATTTTTTTCAATTCATATAATACGTTTGACATTTTTCTCCCCCTTAAATAAATAACGGTATGACATCCAAACCAAATGTTTGAGGCATATGAAATTGAACGTTCATATTTTGAATCGCTTGCCCCGCAGCTCCTTTTACTAAATTGTCGATGACGCTTACAATTGTTGCTCGATTCGTTCTTTCATCTAGTTTCACTAAAATATCGCAATAGTTCGAACCTTTTACTCGGCTTGTTCCTATCGATGTGCCGCTAGAAACAACACGGACAAATGGATGATCTTTATACGTTTCCATTAAACATTCCGTTAACTGTTCATTAGAAACGCCATTGATTACTGGTGCATATGTTGTCGCTAAGATTCCGCGTGTCATCGGAACTAAATGGGTATTAAAAGTAATTGTCGTTTTCACATCCGCAAATAGCTCAATCGCCTGTTCAATTTCAGGAATATGTTGATGTTCATTTACTTTATAAATTGAGAAGTTTTCATTCATTTCACTATAATGGGTTGTTTGTGAAAGTTTATTTCCTGCTCCAGATACACCGCTTTTCGCATCAATGACTAAGTAGTTAGGATCAATTAACCCTTCTTTTATTAACGGTAATATGGAAAGTAAAACAGCGGTCGGATAGCAACCTGGATTGGCGACTAAATGGGCTAATTGAATATTCCTTTCATTCCATTCAGTTAGTCCATAAACACTTTGCTTCACAAGCTGTTTCGGAGCAGGCTGTTTGTTATACCATTTTTCAAATACTTCTAAATCCTTTAATCGATAGTCTCCCGATAAGTCGATTATCTTCGGTCCTACACCAACTAGAGGAGGTAATAGAGTACTTGTTACCCCTGAAGGAGTACTCGTAAATACAACATCTAAATGGGCTAGTGTCTCTATATCGATTTTTTGTAATGGCGTATCTTGTATCGTTAATAAATGACCAAACTTTGATGAAAAAATGGCTCCTTCATCTGAAGATGTAAACAGTTCTATCTGTTGTACTTCTGGATGATTGTGTAAAAATCGAATAAGTTCTAATCCACCGTAACCAGTAGCCCCGATAATACCAACTTTCATATAGTTCACCCCTATAATTTGAAAACACACCCCAAATATTTTGACATGAGTTTATGTATTTTTATGCCAATCTGTTAATATACTTTTTTTACATCTAAGATAAGGATAGTATAATTCTGCATAAATATTTAGTCAACTGTATTTTTAATAATTTTTTAAACAAAAAAAAGGAATATCCATCATTAAAACCGATGAATATCCTTCATTTCTTTGTATAAATATGAATATAACTAGAAACATTTCCGTTATTATATGAATGAATAATTATTAATCTTCCATTGTCGATAAGTCTCCTGTTGGAAGATTTAATTCCCAAGCTTTTAAAACTCGACGCATAATTTTACCGCTCCGTGTTTTAGGAAGCTTTTCTTTAAATTCAATTTCACGGGGAGCAGCATGAGCAGCAAGACCGACTTTTACAAAATGTCGTATATCTTCTGCTAATTGTTCCGATGGTTCTACTCCTTCACGTAATGCAATAAAGGCTTTAATAATTTCTCCCCTTATCGGATCTGGTTTACCAATGACTCCAGCTTCGATGACGTCAGGATGTTCCAACAATTTACTTTCTACTTCAAAGGGACCTACCCGTTCTCCAGACGTCATAATAACATCATCAACCCGTCCTTGGAACCAGAAATAGCCATCATCATCTTTATAAGCTGAATCTCCTGAAACATACCATTCTCCCTTTAAAAAATAAGAGTCATATTTTTCAGGATTTCCCCAAATTTGTCGCATCATCGACGGCCAGCCTTTCCGAATAGCTAAATTACCCATTGTAAACGGCGGAACTTCATGTCCTTCATCATCCACAATCGTTGCATAAATCCCAGGTACTGGTTTTCCCATTGACCCAGGCTTAATATCCATTGAAGGATAATTACAAATAATATGACCACCTGTTTCTGTCATCCACCACGTATCATGAATTCTATGTCCTAATTCATCCATTCCCCAACGGATGACTTCGGGATTTAATGGTTCCCCTACTGATAATACATGACGAAGGGAAGAAAGATCATATTGCTCTAAAATACTAGAACCTGCACCCATTAACATTCGAAAGGCGGTTGGCGCACTATACCAAACGGTTACACCGTACTGCTCAATAGCTCCATACCAACTTTGTGGGCTAAAACGTCCACCTATTATTAAATTCGTCGCACCGTTTAACCATGGGCCGAAAATTCCATAGGCGGTTCCTGTCACCCATCCAGGATCTGCGGTACACCAATAAATATCTTGTTCTTGTAAATCAAGAACCCATTTCGCTGTTTGATAGTGTTGAATCATTGCATTATGAACGTGTAAAACGCCTTTTGGGGCACCCGTTGAACCTGAAGTATAATGCAATAACAGTCCATCTTCTAAATCAACCCACTCTATATTATAAAAGCTAGAAGCTTCCTTTAACCTACGATTAAAATCAATTATTTTTCCACTTTCTTCTACTTGTTCCCCAACAAGGAAGATTGTTTCTAAATGCGGTAACTTCTCGATTGGTACTCGGTTTAAAAGACTCGGGGTTGTTACAAGCGCTTTAGCCTGACTATCTGCTAGACGATCATAAACAGCACCCTCCATAAAGGCTTCAAACAATGGGCCAACAATGACACCCATTTTAATAGCACCCAATAAAGAAAAATATAGCTCAGGTGAGCGGGGCATAAAAATAAATAAACGATCACCCTTCTGTAAGCTTGAGTTTTCCTTTAATACGTTCGCTGCTTTGTTGGACAACCGCATCATGTCATAAAAGGTATAACTTTCTTTTCGAATCCCATCATCAAAAAATAACGCTACCTTATTTTTTCTAAAGCTTTCTGCATGTTTGTCGATTGCCTCATACGCTGTATTAACCTTCCCCGTTGTATACCAACTAAAGGATTTTTCAGTTTCTTGCCAATTAAAAGTTGCAACTGTTTCATCATAATTTTCTAAATGATGATTCCCCGTAACAATCGCTAGTTTGTCCGTAATTTTTATCCCCATAAAAATTACCCCTTTCATCAATTTCGAATGCTTAAACGAAATAATCCACTTATTCAAAATAGTTTTTGAAATGCTAATCTATTTCTCTATTCAAATAAGTTAATCATATTTTACAATATTCAGAACATTTTGAGTCGAATGTTTTAAATTTTGAAATAATTCATGCATTTTTAACGAAATTCAGCGATTTTGTGCATAATTTATCATATAATGGATTTATCATTTTTTGTGGAGCGAATTGGAATGGAACATATTAAAAATTTTTATTCAGTAGAAATGGAGACGAAACATGGAATTGTAATCGTAGAAGGTCCTGTCCCATCGGAACAATTACAGCTTTATGATTTCCATGAAGATTTAGTATCCTTTAGACCCCCAATGCAACAGAAAAAAGCTTTAGTAGGAATAGCAAACCTTGAAGAAGGACGAATTGTCATTATGCGTAATGGAAACACCGTCGTTGGTTATGTAACTTATCTATATCCCGATCCAATGGAAAGTTGGTCAGATGATCCTATAGAAAACATGATTGAATTAGGAGCAATAGAAGTCATTCCAAGCTATCGAGGTTTTGGTGCAGGAAAAAAGTTATTACAAGTTTCTTTCATGGGAGATGAGATGGAAGATTATTTAGTTATTACGACGGAATATTATTGGCATTGGGATTTAAAAGGAACTGGTTTAAATATTTGGGAATACCGAAAAATGATGGAGAGAATGATGAATGTGGTAGGCTTCGAATATTACCCAACCGATGATCCAGAAATTTGTTCCCATCCAGCAAATTGTTTAATGGCCCGAGTTGGAAAACGGGTAAATGACGACACATTAGAACGCTTCGACAAGTTACGTTTTAGAAATCGATATATGTATTAACGAGGGGGAAATTAGATGATTATTGAAGAAATTATGAATAAAGATGTCTATTCGCTATTACCTTCTAATACTGTCAAAGATGCTATCCAGCTATTGAAAGAGAAAAAAATAAGACATTTACCTATAGTGGATGATCAAAATTATGTTGTTGGAATCATTACACAACATGATTTAAAAAATATACTACCTACTTCATTAACAGATGATGAAAATCAAGTTACTTATGACACTACTTTAGACAAAATTATGGTAAAGAATCCGTTAATCGGTCATCCCCTTGATTCAGTCGAGGATGTTGCCCTTACTTTATATGAATCAAAGATTAGTTGCTTACCTATTGTTACCGGTGGAAAATTAGTCGGGATTGTTACAACAACCGATTTACTTTATACATATATCGAGCTAACAGGTGCTAACAAACCTTCTTCCAAAATTGATATTAAGGTAACGGACAAGCCAGGTATTTTATCAAATATAGCCGAAGTATTTAAAAAACATAAAGCAAACGTTTTAAGTGTTTTAGTTTATCCAGATTCTGAAAATGACCATTCAAAAATTTTATCTATCCGAGTTCAAATTATTAATCCTCTTTTAATTATTGAAGATTTACGAAAAGAAGGCTTCCATGTTTTATGGCCAAATTTACCGGGGATAGAACTATGATGAAAAATGCCGTATTTATTTATTCTCCTGAACAACTCGGATATAAATTTTCAGATTCACACCCTTTTAATCATACACGCTTACTTTTAACAATGGACTTATTGAAAAATATTGGTGCCCTATCAGATGATGATATTATACCGGTAAGGGTTGCAACAGATGAAGAAATCGCCCTTGGACACGATTTAAAATATATCGATACGGTAAAAAAAGCAGGACACGGTTTACTAACCCCACAGCAATGTGAAATGTATGGTATCGGCACTGAAGATACGCCTATTTTCACAAATATGCATGAAGCAAGTGCACTATTAGTAGGAAGTACATTACAAGCTGTGGATTATGTGATGCAAGGGAAAAGTAGGCATGCTTTAAACCTTGGTGGAGGACTCCATCATGGTTTCCATGGCCGGGCTTCAGGTTTTTGTATATACAATGATAGCACTGTTGCTATACGCTATATCCAAGAAAAATATAATGCAAGGGTATTATATATCGATACGGATGCCCATCATGGAGATGGTGTTCAATGGGCTTTTTATGATGATCCTGACGTCTGTACCCTTTCCATCCATGAGACTGGACGCTACCTTTTTCCTGGCACTGGCAATGTGACAGAACGGGGGAACGGTCAAGGATACGGTACATCCTTTAATTTTCCAATCGATGCCTTTACAGAAGATGAAAGCTTTTTAATGATTTATGAACAAGCCGTTAGAGAAGTATTTGACTATTTTAAGCCCGATGTCGTCATTACTCAAAATGGTGCGGATGCCCATTATTTCGATCCCCTTACCCATTTATATGGCACTATGAAAATCTATCAAGAGATTCCGAAACTAGCCCATAAGCTAGCCCACGAATATTGTGATGGGAAATGGATAGCAGTAGGTGGCGGAGGTTATGATATTTGGCGTGTTGTTCCGAGGGCTTGGTCCTTTATTTGGACCGAGATGAAAGACTTGCCTTGTCCATCAGGTCCCTTACCTGCCCAATGGTTAGAAAAATGGCAGCCCCAATCACCGGTTCCTTTTATCCCAACGTGGGAAGACCCTACTCCATTGTATGAACCAATTCCCCGTAAAGCAGAGATTGAAGAAAAAAATGCTCAAATGTTAATGAAAGCATTACATATTATTCGCAATCAAGCAAAATAAAAAAGACAACTCAACATAAAATGTACCCTATAAGAAAGACACTTGAAAAAAGGTCTCTCTTATAGGGTACTTTTATTTATAATGAAATAAAATAAATGGTTGATGGAGCGGAAGAACATGTCGAAAAAGTTATTTA
>NZ_RHLQ01000074.1 GCF_003711845.1 Lysinibacillus halotolerans | reverse complement strand
CACTTTCTTGTCCATTTACATAACGTAATAATATTCGTATTTTTTCATCTTTTGTAATTTTAGTCATAAAAAACACCCCGTAAAAGTTAGATTGGTGTCTAACTTTTACGGGGCATATCATAATAGGAGAGGTTTTTATTATTTACTTAATAATTGAATAAACCATCCAATGAGCATTCCAATAATTGCAGGAACTAACCAGCCGATACTTTGGTCGTAAAGAGGTAATAACTTTAAAATATGTTCATACCATGAAATTTCAAATCCAGCTGCTTTAATTCCGTCATAAATACTAACGAATGCCGTCGCAATTAAAGCTAGGATATATACGATCGGTGCGCGGTTGAATAGTTTGTCAAACATGACTAAGAACATTAAAACGATGGCAATTGGGTAAATAAACATTAGTACTGGTAAAGTAATTGCTATTAATTTTTCTAGCCCGAAGTTTGAAATGAAAAGACTAAAGAACGTAAAAATAATGACTAATAATTTATAAGGTATTTTTGGGAATAGTTTATTGAAAAATGTAGCATTAGCAGAAACAAGTCCAACAGCCGTTGTAATACAAGCCAAAATAATGACTAAAGATAAAATGACATTTCCCGCGTTACCAAATAAAACTCGCGCAGATTCTGCAATAATGCTTCCACCATCACCTAAATAACCGATTGAATCAATACTTGTCGCACCGATATATTCCAATGAAATATAGACGAATGCTAAACCAATTGCGGCAACAATACCAGAGAATATTGTAATCGTTACTTGTTTAGAACGCTCCATAATGCCTTTTGCTTGTAACGATTGAACAATAACAATACCAAACACAAGGGAAGCTAAAACATCCATTGTTAAATAACCTTGAATAAAGCTCTCAGAGAACGCCTTTGTTTTATAAACACCATGGGGTGAACCGAATTCTCCCATCGGTGTAATAAATGATTTTACTGCAAGTAAAGCGATAATAAGTAATAATGCAGGTGTTAATATTTTTCCAATACGATCTACTAATTTCGTTGGGTTTAATGATAAATAAAGTACGATTCCAAAGAAAAGTAATGATGTAATGAACAATGGAATCCAACTAGATTGGGCCGAGTCCGATAAAAACGGAGCGATACCGATTTCATATGTAACGGCTCCAGTACGTGGAATCGCGAACAGCGGACCAATGGACAAATAAATAATAGAAGTAAAAATAAGGCTAAAGACCGGATGTACTCGATTTGCAACGAGTTGTAAGTCACCGCCGTTTTTAGCGACTGCTACAATTCCAATTAATGGTAACCCAACTCCTGTAATTAGGAAACCAATAATGGATGGTAAAAATTCTGTACCTGCATTTTGTCCCAATTCTGGAGGGAAAATAATATTTCCAGCACCTAGGAATAATGCGAAGAGCATAAATCCTACTGCAAGGTTTTCTTTTAAAAACTTCATTGTACTACAAATTCCTTTCTTAATTGAAAAGCAAAAACTTTCAAAAAATTTATTATATTCTTATACACAATGATGAATTCTATCACATTTTGTCGATAAATTAAATACTTTATTTATTTTGTTAAAGGATTGTAAATAATAGGTTGGAAAAGGTAAGAATACGGAAAATCCTTCTTACTATTGGTTTTGTAAATTTTTTTGCGACAGTGTAACTTTCGGTTTTAAAAAACGTCAAATAATTAGTTTGGTTGGATTTGTTGGAAAAATTCACATTATTTTTACTTAAAATTAAAAATTCAAAGGTTTCTTTTAATATTAAAATTCCTTAATATGGTTCAAAGAAACAAAAATTAATGAATGGGTTTCTTCATTGTAAAATGGTATGAAGATCTTTAAGAGTGGTGAAAATAATATGAAAGGATACTGATCGAACCTGTTAAAATAATTTAATTTATTTGTTTATTCTTTGTAATGAATAGTAGTTATTATTAGTACTAATTCATGGTATAATAATTTAGATTTAGACTGCATATATATTACTCTTGAGGAGGAGAGACATGATTTACGTGTCTTTAGTCATGGCATTTATCGTTGCCATTTTAATTACTCCACTTGTGAAACGTTTAGCATTTCGTATCGGTGCAGTAGATGCGCCAAACTATCGAAAAGTCCATTCGCGAATAATGCCTCGACTTGGTGGTTTAGCAATATTTATTGCATTTTTAGTGGGACTAGCTATTTTAAGACCCTTACCGGATGGGGATAATTCATATGTAATGCCAATTGCAATTATTTTAGGTGCTACAATTATTGTTCTAACAGGTATGTTGGATGATGTGTTTGAAATTTCAGCGAAGTCAAAATTAATTGGCCAGTTAATCGCTGCTTTTATTATTGTATTTGTTGGAGATATTCAAATTCATTTTATCAATTTGCCCTTTGGTGTTAAATTAGAGTTTGGACTACTTAGTATTCCATTCACCATTATATGGATTGTTGGGATTACAAATGCAATTAACTTAATTGATGGTTTAGATGGTCTTGCAGCAGGTGTTTCTACAATTGCTCTTGTGACCTTATCATGTATGGCTTTTATTTTGGGAGATATGTTTGTTGTTGCCACAGCAGCTATTTTAGCTTGTAGCACAATCGGCTTTTTATTCCATAACTTCTATCCAGCTAAAATTTTTATGGGTGACACCGGAGCCTTATTTTTAGGTTTTATGATATCAGTACTTTCTTTACTCGGATTTAAAGGAGTAACTATGTTCTCATTTATTGTTCCGGTCATTATGCTAGGTGTA
The DNA here is from genome assembly GCF_003711845.1 of Lysinibacillus halotolerans. GTDB lineage: Bacteria > Bacillota > Bacilli > Bacillales_A > Planococcaceae > Ureibacillus > Ureibacillus halotolerans. The sequence continues at coordinate 6,637 of NZ_RHLQ01000074.1, read as the reverse complement.
CCAATTTCTGATACATTCTTTGCAATTGTCCGCCGTTTTCGCAATAAACAAAAGTGGACTGCTCCTGATAAATCCCATTTACACCATTGTTTAATTGGGTTAGGTTTTTCTCATCGTCAAACGGTTTTACTCATTTATGGAATTGCCACACTGTTTGGACTAGCGGCTATAACGATCTCTGTTGCAAAATTATGGGGTGCCATTTTCCTTATTGCAGTTATTTTAGTGCTGATTGAATTGTTTGTAGAAGTAATCGGGCTAGCAGGAAAGAATTATCGCCCACTAATCAATCTAGCAAAGCTGTTTAATAAATGAGTACAATTACAAAACATATGAAAATAAGCTACTACTTCAGAACGTTAAGCTATTCGAAGTGGTAGCTTTTATTTTGAGTTGTTAATGATTTGAATTGTTTGCTCTGGCAGGCAAGAATTAGCTACATAAGTAAGTTCTTACTATAGTTATAAAACATAAAAAACAAGCTACTACTTTAGAGCGGAAAGCGTTCAATGTTAGTAGCTTGTTTTCTTTATTATTTAATCGATATTAGGTTATTAATGAGTTGATAGGAGAGAAAAACTCCCAATCGAATATATATATTGGGAGTTTTTGATCATTTGTTTATGGATTTGAATTAGAAGTTGTCTCTGTAACGCTAGTCTCAGAACTATTTTCAGAGAGATTAGATGTATCTGGAATTAAACCAAGACTTCCTTTTAAAATTTGTGAAATTTCATTTATTGATTCTTCATCTAGTTGGTAATAATATGTACCTGAAGATGTATCATCGGAGCCCTCTAAATTTAAAGATTCAATTTCTGGTACCCCTTCTGAGAAATAATTTATAAATGTTTTCATTTCACTAAATGTCATATCGGTTTTCATATTGTTACTAATGGCATCGATGACATCATCATATTTTGTAATGGATGTTACTGAAGTTGCTTTTTTTGCGATTGCTTTTATAATATCTTGTTGACGTTTACCACGCATAATGTCACTGTCGTGTTTACGTGTTCTTGCTAAAGCCAGTGCTTCACTACCATTTAAATGTTGGTAACCAGGTTCTAAATAAATCGTCTTTTTGTCATTTTCATCTCTTTCATAAAAGGCATAGGGGATATCAACGTCGACATCGATTCCTCCTAAACTATCGACAACGTCGATGAAAGCATTAAAGTTCATTCTTACGTAATAATCAACCGGAATATCGAATAGTTCTTCAACTGTTTCGATAGTTGCAAGGGTACCACCGAATGCATGGGCATGGGTAATTTTATCACTATAACCTACATATGGGATATAAACGTAAGAATCTCGAGGGATGCTTAATATTTTAACAGTTTTTGATTCGTTATTTAATGTAGCTAAAATAAGGGCGTCTGATCGAGAATTGTCCGATCCTTGTTCCCTTGCTTCACTGTCATCGACACCAATAAATAAGATGGAAACATTGTCCTCAAGGGGTTCAACTTTTGCTTCACGCATTTCGGAATATTCCCGATTGTTAATTTTTTCGTAGGATTGATTAGCTGCGTTTTCAGCCTTTTTCACTAAGTAAACAGCATAGCAGGCCACACATAATAGTAGTGAGGCAGTTAGTATTAAAAATACTTTAAAAAAACGGGAAAACTTCTTCTTCGGTTTCCTCTTCTGGATATATATTTCTGATCTTGATCTTTTCATCTAAACTCTCCTCTAACCGTAGGAATCACAATATTGATGATAATTGGATTCATATTTAGTATGTCGAACCGTATTGTCAGGTATTGTTGGTAAAACTTTCAGCTTAGTCAAAATTTAAAAATTAATAATCTGCAAATTAAAAATAATTCAATACGACTAATTATACTATGATGTCGAATATCAGTAAAACAAAAATTAATAGGTTTATATGGTGAATTCTACAAATTTTTTATCGACACAATGAATAGAAGATTGACCGTTTGTTAATTCAATAATCCAATTAGTAAATGTCTCTTCATCCTTTTGCAATACATCAACGAATAAATGAACAGCGTCTGCATATTGAATGTCACTTAAATGATAGTGAGAGTTTCGAATTTCATTTTCCACTTTACCTAACCAAGTATAATCTATGGAAATTTTCATTACATGATGTAACTTTCTTTCAACAACTTGGGCAGCGGCGATTCCCTCAGTTGTCGCTTTACCATATGCGCGAATTAATCCTCCACCACCGAGTTTTATTCCCCCAAAGTAACGTGTTACAACAACAACTGTATCTTTTAATCCTTGTTTTTTTAGAACCTCAAGCATAGGGACGCCAGCAGTTCCGCTAGGTTCCCCATCATCATTTGCTTTTTGAATTTGATCATGCTCGCCAATCATATAGCAAGAGCAGTTATGGGTTGCATTCGGATGCTTTTTTTTGATGGAATTAATAAATTCTATCGCTTCTTCCTCCGATTCAGCCCTATTTACATAGGCGATAAAACGAGATTTTGAGAGAACAATTTCCCGTTCTCCAAATCCTTTTACGGTTTTATAGTCTTTTCGCATTATAATTTCTCCTTTTTTTAACAAAAAATGCAATATACTATAGTAAGATATTTACTTAAAAAAAATTATTTAAATGTTATAATATCTATAAACAATTACATCTACTGGTTTTCAATTTAAAAAACTTTTATTGTTTTAATAATAACACCAATTAGATTGGGGAAAAGGTATGTTTTCAAACGATAAAGTTGACATAGGTTCACTTGACGTTATATTTAATCGAATGATTGAAACCATCACGAGTTCTAAAAATGATATATTCATTATTAGTGAACAAAGCCGCAGAAGCTTTGAAGAAATGAAGGCAGAACTAGAGATTATTAAAGAGAAAATTAAAATAATCATAGAAGAAAGTGATCATTTAGAAAAAAGAACCAAAATGGCTAAACAACGTCTTGTATTAGTAAGCAAGTTTTTTAATCAGTATTCCGAAGAAGAGGTAAGAGAAGCATATGAAGCTGCAAATGACCTTCAAATTCGATTATCTTTAACTCGTTCTGAAGAGAAGAGTTTACGTGAAAAAAGAGATGATTTGGAACTAAGATTAAAAACATTATACGAGACAATTGATCGTGCTGATCACATTGTAAATCAAGTGAACGTAGTGTTGAACTATTTAACATCTGATTTGAAAAATGTTAGCGCTGCACTAGAACAAGCTAAGATAAAGCAAGATTTTGGTATTAAAATTATAGCAGCCCAAGAAAAAGAAAGAAAACGTTTATCACGGGAAATCCATGATGGGCCAGCTCAAATGATGGCTAACGTTTTAATGCGTTCTGATATAATTGAACGAACTTATAGAGAAAAGGGCATTGAAGCGGCAATACAGGAAATAGCAGCGTTAAAAATGACTGTAAGAGATGCTCTATCGGAAGTACGTCGAATCATTTACGATTTACGTCCTATGGCATTGGATGATTTAGGCATTGTACCTACATTGAAAAAGTACTTGTCAACTATTATGGACTATAACAAAGGTCTTGAGATACACTTCCAATCTTATAGTAATGAAAAAAGGCTACCTTCAGATTATGAAGTATCTATTTTCCGATTAGTACAAGAAGGCGTAAATAATGCAATAAAGCATGGCAACGCTTCAGAAATTTGGGTGAAAATAGAGTGGCTTCGAAAATATGTTAATATATTAGTGAAAGATAATGGAAAAGGTTTCGATAAAACTAGTGTAAAAGACCAATCTTTTGGTATTATCGGAATGAAAGAAAGAATTGATCTATTAAAAGGTAATATGGAAATTCAAAGTGGAATCGGTAAAGGGACTACAATCTTTTTTAAAATACCATTTCCAGAAATAAACTAAATAATGAGAAATAATCGAAGATGTTATTTATTGTAGGGGGAAGGATTTTATGACGAAAATTATAATTATTGATGATCACCAATTATTCCGAGAAGGAGTTAAACGAATTTTAGATTTCGAAGATTCATTTGAAGTAGTTGCAGAAGGTGATGATGGTACGGATGTAGTGAATATATACCGTAATCATTTCCCTGATGTAGTACTAATGGATATCAATATGCCTGGAAAAAATGGTGTGGAAGCAACAGCAGAGTTAATTGCAGAATTTCCTGAAGCAAAAGTAATTATGCTATCCATTCATGATGATGAAAGTTATGTAACACATGCGTTAAAATCTGGAGCCCTCGGGTATATGTTAAAAGAAATGGATGCAGATGAAATCGTTGAAGCGATAAAAGTAGTTGCGAATGGTGGTTCTTATTTACATCCAAAAGTAACGAAAAATTTAGTAGCTGAGTTCCGTCGTTTGAGCGAACATGAAAATAAAGGGAACTTCCATCAAACTGAAATTCGCCGTCCTTTCCATTTACTTACGAAAAGAGAATGTGAAGTTCTTCAGTTGTTAACAGATGGACAATCCAATCGTACAATTGGTGAAACATTATTTATTTCTGAGAAAACAGTTAAAAACCATGTATCAAGTATTTTACAAAAAATGAACGTTAATGACCGTACACAAGCAGTAGTTACGGCTATTAAGAATGGTTGGGTAGAAGTAAGATAATTTAAAGGTAACAATTGATATTGAATAGTTCCAATCAACAGTATTGTTGATTGGAATTTTTTTGTTCATTTTAGCAGAGACTTGGTTATAGGTTTAAAATATGTCATTTCCCACTAAGAGTAGACTGTTAGTTTTTTTCAGTTTTTAAAACGACAAGTGAAAATAGATACGATTTTGAAGGATAGACGTTAGGTTCTCAACGTTAAACTGACGGAAACTAAAAGTAGTTGGAAACGTCATACTAACGGGTAATCAGTAACAAATGATAAAATTTGGTTACAAATTCGATGTTTTTTTACGAAATTAGCCATAGTTTGACAACTATGCTACAATATTCGCGCGGGAGGTTTAAAGTTTATGAAAAAATGGTTTATTTTGGTGTTAGCATTATTTATGCTTACCGCCTGTAATAATAATGAAGAAGTAAATAATGAAAATGTTACTGAATCTGCTAGTGAAAATACGGTAGGTTTTGAAGTACTTGGCGATAAAATTGAAAAGGCAGCCGATGTACCGGAAAAGGAAGAAAAACAAATCATTGAGGCTTTTAATGAATATATTGCAGCCTTTAATGAAAAGGATATCAATCGTTATACAAAAACCCTTTCTAAAAATCCACAAGGTTTTGAATATGAGGAAGATATTGAAGCGGCAAAAACTGCCTTTAATCAATATAATATTAAAAGAACACCTTCAGATATAACGATTGTCAAATACAGTGAAGAAGAAGCACAAGTATATGCTAATCTAGATATTAAAATGACAGAGATTAAAACAAATACGGAACTTACAAGTAGTGGACGTCAAGTTACTGTTTTTGTAAAAGAAGATGGTGCATGGAAAGTAACAAGCGTTTACTATATTGGTAACGAATCGAATAGTTAGTTTTTAGGAATTATCTTTAATATCATAGCGTTTCGTGTACACTTGTTTAAGTATACGGAACGCTTTCTTTTTACTAGAACATAAGGATAAATTTTAAACAGTTTTCTAGTATTCCATAACTATATTGAGGTTAGGGAGTTCACATCTATTTTGTAATAAGGTAATATAATTTTTATTAGGAGAGTGGGATATTCATGAGTATTGCAGTCGTTACAGATAGTACAGCATATTTAACGCCTGAAGAAAGAGCACGCTACAACATTCGAATGATTCCTCTTAGCGTTAATTTAGAAGATGGTAGTTATGAAGAAGAAGTTGAGATTACAGCTTCACAATTTTATGATAAAGTACGCGGTGCTAAAGAATTTCCGAAAACAACACAACCTCCTATTGGGAAATTTGTTGAGTTGTTTGAAGAGTTAGCGAAAGATTATGATGAGGTAATTTCCATTCACTTATCTAGTGGTATAAGTGGTACATATCAAGGAGCTGTACAAGCTGGTCAGATGGTAGAAGGCATAACAGTGCATGCATTTGATAGTGAAATTTCCTGTTCCCCTCAAGGATATTTTGTTCTTAAGGCTGCTGAAATGGCACAGCAAGGCGCAACAGCAGATCAAATTTTAAGCACGTTGGAAGAAATGAGAACTGTGATGCGAGCTTATTTTGTTGTAGATGATCTTTCTCATTTACAACGAGGCGGAAGACTTTCCGCTGCCGCAGCTTTAGTAGGTGGGCTATTACAAGTAAAACCTGTCCTTCATTTTGAAAATAAAGTCATCGTTCCTTTTGAAAAAATCCGTACGAAGAAAAAAGCGTTGCGACGTGTGGAAGAATTACTCGCTAAAGATGCTGCAGAAAACGACAAACTAATCGCAACAATTATTCATGCTAATTGTGAAAATGAAGGACGCGATTGGATGAATGATTTAGCTGGAAAATATTCGAATGTTGAGTTTCGTTTAAGCTATTTTGGCCCGGTTATAGGAACTCATTTAGGAGAGGGTTCCCTCGGACTTGGATGGGTGAAAAAGATATAAAGTTAAAAATTAAATAATAGTTGAAAAGAGGCTGGGACATAACTAGCTTCAAATAGTGGGAAAGGTGAATTTGAGGAAACTCAAATTCACCTTTCTCTATTTTTGTATGTAAATTCTTTTTTTCTTTAGTTAATGGCCATGAAT
>NZ_RHLQ01000073.1 GCF_003711845.1 Lysinibacillus halotolerans | reverse complement strand
ACAGAACAAAAAAACGGGAAAACCAAACGGTTTATGCTTCCCAAAGCAACCAGGGAAATGATTGAAGACTATATCAGAGGTATGCAAGAGGAAGATTACTTGTTTTCAAGTAGAAAAGGAAATGGACCAATTAGTACAACCCAAGCGTATAGATCCTTACAAAAAGCAGCAGATGTACTTGGAAGAGATGATATTGGTACGCATACGATGAGAAAAACTTTTGGATATCATCATTACAAAAGGAATAAAGATGTTGCTACACTACAACACATATTTAATCATTCTGCACCATCTATTACATTAAAATATATTGGAATTACTGACGATGAAATCGATGCAACGATGGAGGACTTCTCTATTTAGAAAATAGAGAAGCCGAAAACATCCGTACAATTGTATATAACTTTGGTAGGAGTAATAAGCTACCTTTTATTTTAATTTTTTATAACAATATGTGCTTAGTTCTTCAAATATTTGTTGTTCATATGGATCTCGGATGTCCTTTAATCGAAGTTCTATGGTTTTAAGTTTTTGTATATAGTAATCAGCCGATAAATCTTTACGATTAATCCAAAGTTGATTTCTTTCTATTAACTCATAGAGGAATTGAGTTATACCATAAACGCTTAAATGTTTTTCATAGGTATTTACTTTCAAATCATCTGGAACTACTAATGTTATGTTATGGGAAGCTAAGCTTTCGATAGTATTTTTAGTAATCCCATTATCTAATGTTAAAAGGAACATTTCTTGGGCCCCAGTACGTTTCATTTCCTCTGGTACCTCTTGCCATCTTTCACGTAAAGAAGTCTTCATAGATATAAGCGAGCATTTCCTTTTTTCAAGGTTATACTCAATTACACCAGGAACTACGCAATCAACAAGTTTTCCTAGACGTTCTGTTTCAAATAAGTTGGATCCGATAACACCTTGGTTATCAAAATAGATACCAGCTCTAAGTAAAATAGCCTCAATAATCGCTTCAAACTCTTTTCCTGCTCGAGAGCGTCTGGAGTTCGTATTACTCTTAGATAGTTCAAATAGATGATCACTATATTTTTCTAAAAAGAGTCCTATAATTTCTGCTGCATTATTACTGTCATTTTTGTTAATCGCTAAATCTTGTTGTACTAAAATCTCTCCAATTTTGATATTAAGGTCTTTTTCATGCTGTAAATATGTACCCCAACATTCTGCTCTCAGTTCATAAAGAATTTCTGTAGCATTTTCTAAAAAAAAGGTTGGATCCTTTGAATAATAGGGAGAATTTTTTAATGCTTCATCAACTAATTCACGTGGTTTTGGAATAATAGTATTTCGATTTTTTCTAATTAATAATTTGAAATCCTCTAAATTCAATATTTTCAACTCCTTTTTCTTTGCCACTAACATATCACAATTTACTAATATTTAATTTATTTATCCAATAAAAATGGACAACACAAATACATGTTCTGTATAATATGTGTCATATTCAGGACAAAATGACCTTAAGGAGACACTTTATGAAGGCAGAAGAGATAAAAGAAAAAAGAATAAGATTAGGGTTAACACAAAAGGAATTTGCTGACGCTTTAGGTTTAGGTAGAAATGGGGATAGAACGTTAAGGCGTTGGGAAAATGGCGAATCTGAAGTTTCTCCATTAGAATTTAAAGCAATTATGAATTTTCCTGAGAATCCACCCTTTTCTCCTCCCGATAATCCTCGTTTTACAATGATTGATTTATTTGCAGGTATAGGAGGAATTCGATTAGCCTTTCAAAGGCAAGGTGGCTTTTCTGTATTTACCTCAGAATGGGATAAGTTTGCAGCTAAAACTTATAGAATTAATTATGGAGAAATACCTACAGGAGATATTACACAAGTGAAAACTGAAGAGATTCCTGAACACAATATTTTATTAGCAGGATTTCCGTGTCAGCCGTTTTCACAAGCTGGATTAAAAAAGGGGTTTGAGGATACTAGGGGAACTCTCTTTTTTGATATAGCACGTATTTTAAAAGATAAAAGACCGCAAGCATTTTTACTGGAAAATGTTAAACAGTTAAGAGGTCACGATAAAGGAAAAACGCTAAAGAAAATTTTAGAAGTTTTAAAAGAAGATTTAGATTATACCGTACATGTAGAGGTTTTACGTGCTGCTGATTTTGGAGTTCCTCAAAATAGAGAACGGATTTATATTGTAGGTTTTTACAATCCATTAGGTGGCATGGATATCCCATTTAAATTTCCTCAACCAACATTAGAGCCTACTAGGGTTGGAGATATTTTAGAAAGAGAAGTTGATGAAAAATATACAATTTCAGATCGATTATATCAAGGACATCTTCGAAGAAAGGAAGAACATAAGAAAAAAGGTAATGGCTTTGGTTTTTCCTTATTTAACGAAGGGAGCACTTATACGAATACACTTAGTGCGCGTTATTATAAGGATGGTAGTGAAATATTAATCGATCAAGGTCCAAATAAAAATCCTCGTAAATTAACACCTAGAGAGTGCGCTAGATTGCAAGGGTTTCCAGATGAATTTGTAATACCTGTATCAGATACACAAGCATATCGACAATTTGGTAATTCTGTAGCAGTTCCAGTAGTTGAAGCAATTGCAAGAAATATGGTAGATGCAATTGAAAACAGTGTAGGTTTCCAGTTTGTTAACGAAAATGAAATTATCTTTTAAAATCTATAAAAATTTAAGCAACTAAAGTGTGTATTTAGTAGTCAGATGAATGATATTTTTTGCTATAATTCTTTATAAGAAGTAACTTTAATTTATTTCATAACCGCAGTCGGCACTTTGGTATGAGGGTAAAGGTTACTTCTTCTCTTTTAAAAGAGAGTGATTAGTAAAAAGGTGAGAACATGGATTACCTCTATATTCTCACCTTTTTTCTTTGGAGCGTAATAAGAAAATAATTAAATGCACCTTTTTGGGTACGAAAAGTATATTAAATGCACCTTACTTAAAAATTAGGTGCATTTAATGCTGTTAAAATCATGCTTGAAGTATTGATATATCACAAATAGGCACGCTTTTTTTAAAAGGTGTTAAATGTGTTTATAATGTTTTTTAACTCCTTCTCTACTAAACTTTAATAATATATTTTTGTTCTCAAAAAGGTGCATTTAAGTGAAATAAGTTATTTGCAATGGAAAAAATAAGGTTCTGCAAAAATATTTAAAAAAGTTTCATTTTTGTGGAGATTTTTTTACTATAATTACTTAGGATTTATTTGTGAGGAATTACTCCCTTGGTATATATCGATGCGTTAATATAAAAATAAAAACTACAATTAAATTCCTTAACTAGATTTAAGAGTTAAAATTTAGTACAATAAAAGTGGATTTAACACAATAGTTGTCTTTTTGTGATTACACTTGTTAGAACAGAGCAAAAGTAATATTTTGGGTGTAATCTACCGTTCAGATTCTAATATTGAGGCTCACAAGCTAATGTGCTTTATTAGAAAGATTACGGATAAATGTTTATGCGAGATGTCGAATCAACAGTATTCGTATGAGCTTAGGCTTTTGTAGCCTTGTGGAATAGTTTTATGGGTATGGGTGAAGTATGCTTATTTTTAAAATTAAATAATATGGATGCTACGGCATTTTTAAAACGAGGACGGAAAAAGTTGTCGTTTTTTTTGCGTGCAAAAATTTAATTCAAGTTAATTTCATTTTGGCTGTAGAACACAAACAGCATGTCAAACGGACGGTGAAATAAAACAGAATTGAATTCGGATATGCGCTTCAAAATGGGATTTAAAAATTAAAAGAAAGGAAGAGAATCGATGGAAATGGGAAACAAATTACCAAATAGGAACAATGATGAACTATATATTTAACAGCGAATATGAAAACAACATGTTGCGAAACATGACAAAATCGCAAACTTGCAACTTGGCACGTCAGCCACTCGATACGAGGATTACTAATCGGTTGTAATGAGACCGAGTATGAGGTACTCACCCGAATGGGTATGTCTCAACTTTATTACTCAACACACATCATTTATAAAATCGCCCGTCTCTTTGCCGAAATTACATTTTAAAAATGTAATTTCGGCAAAGAGACGGGCGCCCAGCCGCCCAGCGATTCGATAACGAATCGTCTCGCAAAGTGCGAAACGGCTTGCTTTGGCAAGCCACGCTGCCTTCAGGCGCGTCACGGTTTTTAAGTGGGAAAACGGTGGGACGGTTAAATTTTATACTGGGTGGAATCTGTCTATTTTTAGAGGGGAGATTTTTGGTGACAAAAGGAAGCTCAGCTATTGAACAACAAATGAACAAACTTTTTAAACATACCAGAGCCGGATCTTATGCAACGAGAAATCGATATGCAAAGAGTTGTCGTTCCTTTATCCGATTTTTAGATGAACATTACCACATGAAAAATCTCCGGAATTTGCAAGATAAACATATCATTGCGTATGTTCAATACCGACAAGAACAAGGTATTTCTTCCAAAACAATCAAAAACGACTTAGGAGCGATTCGCTACATGCACGATTTATTACCGAATACGAAATATGAGTTAGCTAGTAACCTTGAATTGAAGCAAAACTATAATGTTCACTTAGAAAAAACGGTTGCTGTGGACGGTGATAGAGCATGGACCGAAAAGGAATATACGAATATGCTGCAGCTACTGTTTGAACAATCACGGACTAGTAAAATAGCAGCGATTACAAGAGACGTAATAATTCTAGAGAGAACAATGGGCCTACGAGTAGCAGAAGCTGTGTGTATGAGACGGTCACAAGCAGAAAGTGCATTACGCACTGGTATTTACCAGGTACAAAGTGAAGCGAAAAATGGACGGTGGCGCCAAGTACCCTTATCAGCTGAAGTAAAAGAGATGCTAACGGAGAGACTTCAAAAGATTGAACGTGGAGAACGTATATTTGTTTCTGAGGGTGAAAAAGCTCATCAAATAGTAAATCAAATAGAAAAGCATTTAGAACGTTACAGAGGACTTGTAGAAACGGCAGAAGGCCGCCAGAGACGTTTAAACCCAAAAAGTGAGGTGAAACCTCTTACTTTTCATGGATTACGTTATAACTATGTTCAAGAACGTATGGCTATAGAAATGAATAAAGGATATACGTGGAATGTTGCAGCACAAATTGTTACAAGAGAGGTAGGACACAATCGTATAGATGTAATTAAGATTTACACAAATGGGAAGTAAAATAGCTTAACATTTAATGGGTAAATTTACTTCCTTTATGGAAAAAATTTACTTATAACCATTTCCTAAACAACTTGGATAAAATTTTAGTAATAGATAAAAATAAGGAAAGGTAGCATAGTGCTACCTTTTCTTATTGGTTTGGCTCTCTTTAGATTTTACTTTTTTATAAAAAAATGATAGAGAAATTATTGAAGGAATAATGGAAAGATTCTATGAACTCATTTAATCAGGTTTGGACTTTTCCTTTTTAGTGTTAATTAAAGATAGTGGAAGATTATAATTGAATTTACATACATTTAAAAGGAGCAGTTAACCTTTTTTAGAGGATTTTATGCAAAAAATCCTGCATATTTTCTAAACACTTTTTTAGGATTAATAGTCCCAAAAATGACTTTCTTAAAATTGCACTCTTTTATATATTTTGGTGTAATATACTAATATTACAATAGAGAGTAAATATTTGGGGTGTATTCATATTGAAGAAAGACTTTATTTTACTATTTATCAGTTTATTAATAATTGTAGGTGTTATTATAGGTTTTCGAAATAAAGAAGTAGTTATAAGAGATGAATTAGAAGTAATATTTTCTATATTTTTAACTTTTATGACGAATCTGATTAATATTTTTTCATAAAAGCACTTTTTATAGTTTTTTCAAAAATTGAATAAATTAATTTTATAATCCCATTAAAAAAGCATCAAACATTGATATGACAACGTTTGATGCTTTTTGGACTTTAGTAATATTATTCTTGAGATAAATTTAACCAATTCTTTTCATGAATGGGTTGAATTTCATACTTAGATCCAACTATATCTAACATTCTTTGATAAGTTTTAATATCCCAAGAATCATCTACATGTTCATATAGGTCTTCTTGTACAAATTCTTGAATAATAAAACTTGTAACAGAACTAATATCTACTAAATTTCCAAAAAATTCTCTTAACATAATCGAATCATTTTTTTCTAAAGGTTCATCGGTTAAAAGATAAATTTTAAATACATTAACAATTTCATTTAAATCTTCTTCATCTAAAAAGCAAAGTGGCTCTAACTTTTTATCCTCTTCCGTAAAGGGTCCTCTAGTATCTTCAATAATAACATAAGCTAACACTTTATTTTCTTTATAGAAACGAAAAATTTCTAAATCTCTTAATCTTAATTTTCTATCGATTGAAATCATTTTTGCCTCCTATGCAAATATGAATCTAGGTCCTGCTTTAATTATTTGCCACACTGTTAATCCAGCGGCGGTAGCAACAGCTGCTAAGTAAATATACGGTTTAATTATTATAGTTTTCCACGAAAATTTACTTGCTTTATCTCGTTCCTTATCAAGCTTTTTCTGTTTTTCTAATGCTCGTTTATATTCTGATGTTTCTTTTACCTTTTTTTGTACAGTTTTAGGAACACCAGCTGAACTTAAAGTTTTATTATGACTTTCGCCACCTTTTACTGTTTCTGCCCCTTTAATACTACCTTTTTCTACGTGAACATGCCAATCATTATTTACCCCATCGACATGTGGACCATCAACACGGTATTTCCATCCAGGTGCCCCTGGTAAGGGTTTCATTTGTCCACTTGCTGAGGCTTCTCCTCCACCTATAACTAGGCATGATGTAATAGTTAAACAAAAAATCATAATTCCAACGAAAATCTTTTTTAACATAAAACACACTCCCTAAATATGTATATTGAGGTAATATTTTAACCACAAATATATTTATACCATTTTTTTCTATAAATGTTAATATAGATTTTATTAGTAGGTATAAAGGTGTCTGGAAAAAGAAAATAAATGAGTATAGTCTACTATGAATAGCAGACTGTTCTATCGAAGTTATAGAATCTAGTAAAGGGAATAACACCCAAAAAGGGAGCAGTACCTCTTTTTCTATTCTATTGAGGGAATCTCTACAATGGGTTCCCAACTTTTACAAGATAATTCTTTCTCCGATTCATCTCAGATCTATAAAACTTTATTTGAGGTTGAATTTCGATAACTATCGTTTGTTTTGTCGTTTCAGTATACTTTTCAATTATTGAGGTTTCTGTTTTAGTTTCTTCTTTTACGTCATAAATTAAGGAATCTATATTTGTTGCTAATTTTAATTGAATGTTTCTTTTTATAAAGTTTCTTTACAATATGTTCAATTATCAAAATAACACTAAGTAGAAGAAGAAAAATCCCGTATATTAATATTCTGTTGTTTCGTATAGGGAGAGTAGCTTATTCTTAAATAAGATCTATAATTTGCTTGATGAACGTGAAAATCAGGGGTGAATCGCTATGGAACGGAACAACGCTAAACAAGTTGCTGATATGCTTGGTTTTACAACAACAAATTTAAAATATTACGCTAGCTTGTTAGAACAAAATGGACTAGAAATTTACCGCAATACGCGTAATCATCGCGAATATACGCAACAAGACATCAAGATACTACGTGCCATGCAGTATCTAAACCGAGAAAAATCAATGCCTCTAGAAGATGCTGCTAGTTTCGTTATGTCTAGCGATACAGATATAGACGATATTCTCGCGCAAAAATTGGCGCCAGAAATCACTAAAAATGATGCGAATATAAGCATACTGAAGCAAGAAAGCGACAACCAACTTCGTTTGCTTACGCACCTTTCTTCACTATTAGCGGAACAAATAGCTATGCGTGAAGAAATAAAAGAAATGAAACAAACCTTTAAGGAGATTGCTATTACACAAAACGATTTTCAAAATATCCTACTGTCACTTGAACAGCAAAGGTTAGAACGTTTTAATATGATGATTACAGAAAGAAGAGTAATAAAAAAATTAGAAAAAGAAGCATTTGACCTGTGGTGTGAAAAGCCCTTAGAAGAACGTTTAATAAAGGTTGGCTGGTTCCGTAAAATTGAGGATGTCAATAAACGAAATAGTTTTATTAAAGAATATGTAGATAGACATTATGAAAAACGTATGAAAAAGGAATATGAATTAGATTAAATTATTAAATTTTATTTAAAAAGCTAGATTATTGGTTCTTGACTTATAATCTAGCTTTTTAAAAATATCAATAACAATTTTGTCTACAATTTAATTTATTATTTATTAATAACCAAATAAATAATTGCCTCCGTGATTTTTTTCAGAGTTTTTTGTATAAAGTCTTGTATATTTCGTCTGCAAAATATTTTCGAAATGAATTTGCTCCTGCTGGTTAAATGTAGAACATTCTTATTCCCATTAAAATGTTGAAGGTGTATAGACGGGCACTCACTCTTATTTTTTAATGAGTTGTGATCTGAGAGTTGTTTTCGAACTTCTTTAAGAAATTTTAGAAGGTCATATGTGTGAAAATTACTTAATTCTTTATAATTTTTGAAGCCATTTGAATTAATGAGTATATTTTACTATAAATAGTAGACTATTTTTTTATATAAATGTCGAATTTGATTATCAAATATATAATTATATTTATTCTTTAAAAAATTAATTACTTTATTTATATTTGTAAATGCCATGAGACTTAGAACCACAATGGATTTCAAGATTAATTGTGTAAAAAACCTCCTTTAATTGTGTAAAAAACCTCCTTTAATTGTGTAAAAAAACCTCCTTAATTTGTGTATTTTTATGAATTAATACACAAATAACTATACCTAATTGTGTTAATTTAAGATAAAATACACAAATGAAGGTTTTAAATAAAGAGGTGATTTTTTGAGAAAAAATGAGAAAAAAAGTCTAATTAATTATGAAAATAGTATTTCAAAAAGCAATGAATTATCCATGGCAAAGCTAAATAAAGGGTTAACATTAAATCAAATGCAATTATTAGCTTTTTCAATATTTTCAACTCAAAAAAACGGTGTTACGGAGTTTCATAAAGTTGAATTTGAAAAGAAATTCGGAATATCCAAATATAAAACCGAAGATGCGATGGTTGATGCAGAAGCAATAACTAGCGTGAAATTTAGCTTTAGTGATTTAGAAAATAATAAATTTAGTTATTGGAATGTATTTCGAGGAATGAGCTACGATAATGGACTATTCAAATTTGTTTGGGCTGAAGAAATGATTCCCCATATTTTAGAACTTAAAGAAAAGTACATTACGATAGATTTAACGATTACATCCAAATTTAAAAGTGGATTTAGTTGGACATTGTACGATTATTTAAAAGCTCATTATGGATATTGGCATAAGTTAGTTTCTAAAGATGCTTTAATGCGTTTATTTGGGGTTGAAAAGAAAAAGACATATCAAAATACTGCTCAATTCAAACGAGGAGTTTTAGATGTTGCGATAGCTGAGATTAATAAGTTTACAGAACTTGAAGTACATTATAAAGAAATTAAAGAAGGTCGTTCTATTATTGGTTTTGATTTAATTTGGTCTAATGGTAAAGCCCTCGTTAGTGCGACAAAAAAGCAGATAAACGAGTTGAAAATTATACTTGATACAGTTTTTGAAGATGTTTTCCGTTTTACTAATTTAGATAATCGTGATGATCGAGAACGAGCGATTCAACTTGTACGTCAAACAGAAGAAATGAAACTATACATAGAAGAACCAATTAGTATTACAAAAGAACGTGCAAATGAGCTAATTGAGCAAGCGAATTGGATTTTAAAAGAACTTCAGTCATTAATGCAAAACGAAGAAAAGAAAAAGTCAATGTTTTATAACTGGCTTGAAGAGAGGGAGTCTGAAGAAGTAAAGTAAAAGCGAAAAGGACCTTCGTTTTTGAGGGTCTTTTTTGATTCAATTAATTTTTAATAAATCTTCTAGTATCCCTATATTTTCAATTTTTTATGAATGTATGAATTTAGATATTTTCGTACATTCAAATTATTGATTTCTCTAAATTTACGATGATATGATATGATAAAATACATTGAATGTACGTTATTGTATGATTAGGGGCGAAAAAATGACAAAAGAAAAGAATGTGCAGCCGTTAAGAACAGCTCAAGAAATTGGAGATATGCGATGGGCTTTAGAACGATATGCAAGCTCACGAGATCTGTTTTTATTTAATTTAGGGATTAATACGGGATTAAGGGTAAGTGATCTGGTCCCATTGAAAGTGAAAGATGTAAAGGAAAAGGTGCATTTGGTGATCACAGAACAAAAAAACGGGAAAACCAAACGGTTTATGCTTCCCAAAGCAACCAGGGAAATGATTGAAGACTATATCAGAGGTATGCAAGAGGAAGATTACTTGTTTTCAAGTAGAAAAGGAA
>NZ_RHLQ01000072.1 GCF_003711845.1 Lysinibacillus halotolerans | reverse complement strand
AATTCATGGCCATTAACTAAAGAAAAAAAGAATTTACATACAAAAATAGAGAAAGGTGAATTTGAGTTTCCTCAAATTCACCTTTCCCACTATTTGAAGCTAGTTATGTCCCAGCCTCTTTTTTGTTTTCATCGAAATGTTTTCTCATTGTTATCTTATTGCAATGTAATTATGATATGATTTTGCTAACTAAGGCATATTTATACTATTTATCTATTAAACTCCTAAAAAATAAAAATGAATAGAAAAAATAACCGAAAAAGTTATATCAAATGTGATAGAAAGGTTAAATAAAGATGCCTACTTACATATAATTACTTTATAATAAAAAATGCTATGTTAATAGAAAAGAGTGATCTACATTGAATTGGTTTAAAAAACAGTTAAATAAATTAATATATGATGAAATAGAAGATGAAGAATATTATGAAGATGAGTACTATGAAGAAGAAAGAGTAAAATCAAAAACAAATGATAATGTGATAGAAGAAACGGTTCAAAATAATAGAAAGAGTTTTAAATTCCCATTAATTGATGATCATGAAATGGGGAATACGAGACCCCCTAGTCACGATTTTAACCAATATGAACAACAAACTACCCATCACAACGTGGATCAAGTTAATCGGAAATCGAATTATTTTTATCAACCAAATGCCATTTCCGAAGTGTTTGATGTAGAAGTTTCGGGAATACGAGAACTGTTAGAAAAACGACAAAATAAAGGTAGTTCGACAAGAGGGAATTCCAATCAGTTAAGAAAGGATTCCTATAAAGGACGTCGAGTTGAACAGTCTAAAATGAAGGAACCATTGAAAGAAGATAGGAAAAAAGCTACTTATGCATCAAAAAAGCAAACAGAAACTGTAGATGTTCCTGTTGCCCAAAGAAAATTTGTTCCAAGTCAAGTCCCTTCTCCTATATACGGCTTTAAAAGACCGAGTAACATTAACGATTTATTATCAAAAAAGCAAGGTAGAGTCGAACCTTTGGAAGAAGAGAAAGTTGAAGAAAAGGTACAACAAAGTAAACCCGATGCACAACAGGAAAGTAAAGTAGAGCAAATTTATTCTGATGTTTTAAAAATAAAAGAAGAAGTGGCAAGTACTGTTGACACGATTGCTCTTCCAGAAAGTAAGAAACAAGCTACTTCTTATGAAGAGGAAGAGTCGGTGGAGGTTCCTTCTAATCATTTTTTGCAAATAGAAGATGAACGAGTAGAAAAACCAATCGTATTGGAAGAAACCCTTTATAAAAAAGTAGAAGAGTTTCCTATATTAGCTGAAGAAGTATTGGATGAACCGACTAATGAATTCCAAACTAAGATAGATCGTGTACTTAAAGGGTATGAAGTTGAGCATCAACAAGGGGAAATTATGTCCTTTGACAATCATGATGAGAACGAAAGCTTTTCTTTAAGAGAGCCTGAAATAGAAGTTGAAGAGTTCGATTTAAAAGAAAGCCAAGTCAGTCAACAGGATTTTCAACAAGTAATGGAACACACCCCAATATTCATGCCTATCCAAATTCCAATCGAAAAGCAAGTTGAACTTGAAGAGGCAGTTGTGGAAGAACATCCTTTCGAAGGGGAAAATGCTCAAGTTCAACGCCTTGTAGACATTGCTTTAATGGACAAGTTTGATGACCAAGAGACTGAATCTGATACAAATTCCTTCCTATCAATAGAGCAAGAAGAACCATTTGAACAGAAAGAATATACAGAACTAGAAACATATGAAGAATATGAAGAACATGAACAGTACGAAGAATTTGAAGTAGATGTACAGCAAGATGAGTCTGTGGAACAACAAGAAAAGGTTGAACCTAAAAGAAAAACATTACCTTTTAATGTCCTTATGTTGAAATCAGATAAAGAAAAATATGCTGCGAAATTAGCACAAAAACAATTCAATGAACATAATGATGATATTAAAGAATTTTCTAGGCATACATCTAATGGAGAATTAAAAGAGCAACAACCTATTAATAACAGGCCACATGAGGATGCTACAGCTTTGATAACGACTGACATGGATCAAGGAAAGGAACCGTTCCATGTAGAAGGGGAGACAGAAGAAACAATAAATACAGTTGTTTCCAATGAACCTCAGGGAAAAGTCATTCCAAAACTTTATGTAAAACCTTCATTGGAATTTTTATCACCACCGGAGGAAAAAACAGAAGATCGGGAATGGTTGGAATCTCAAGCGGATGTTTTAGTTGAAGCATTATCCTATTTCCAAGTAACAGCCCAAGTAGAGTCTATTATGCAAGGTCCAGCTGTTACCCAATTTGAGATTACAGTCGGTCACGGTACAAAAGTGAGTAAAATTCGAAACTTAGCAGATGATTTAAAACTTGCTTTAGCAGCGAAAGATATTCGCATCCAGGCCCCAATCCCAGGGAAAAGTTCAATTGGAATCGAAATACCGAATCGTATTTCTCGAGCAGTACGTTTATCCGAAGTAACGACTAGTGAATCCTTTTTAAATTCCGAATCGCCTTTAGAAGCAGCATTAGGATTAGATTTAACAGGGAAGCCGTTAACAATTGATTTGCGTAAAATGCCCCACGGTTTAATAGCTGGTGCTACTGGATCTGGTAAATCGGTTTGTATTAATTCGATTTTAGTAAGTTTATTATATAAAGCAGATCCGAATGAATTAAAGCTAATGTTAATAGATCCTAAAATGGTAGAGCTTGCTCCATTTAATCACATTCCCCATTTAGTAAGCCCTGTTATTACCGATGTGAAAGCGGCAACAGCGGCGTTGAAATGGGCTGTAGAAGAAATGGAAAGACGCTATCAATTATTTGCCCATGCAGGAGTAAGGGATTTAACAAGATTTAATAAACTAGCCGAATCGAACGGGCAATATGGTCATAAATTACCTTACATTTTAATCGTTATCGATGAGCTGGCAGATTTAATGATGATGTCTCCTGCAGATGTAGAGGAAGCAATTTGTCGTATTGCTCAAAAAGCAAGGGCTTGTGGAATTCATTTAATCGTTGCAACTCAGCGCCCATCAGTAGATGTCATTACCGGCTTAATTAAATCCAACATTCCAACTCGTATTGCCTTTGCCGTTTCGTCACAGGTTGACTCCCGTACGATTTTAGACAGTCAAGGTGCGGAACGTTTATTAGGAAGGGGAGATATGTTGTATTTAGGAAATGGGATGAGTGCTCCAATCCGTTTACAAGGTACTTTTGTAACGGATGATGAAATTGAAGAAATTATTGAGCATGTCCGCTCCCAAGGGGAACCAGAGTATTTCTTCCAACAGGATGAATTATTAAAAAAATCCGAAATGATAGAAGAACAAGATGAATTATTTGAAGAGGTATGTCGCTTTGTTTATGAACAAGGTACTGCCTCCACGTCATCCATTCAAAGAAAGTATCATATTGGATATAATCGGGCAGCCCGCTTAATTGATATGTTAGAAAATAACGGATTTATTTCTGAACAAAGAGGAAGTAAACCGAGAGAAGTGTATATTACAGAGTCTGATTTAGCTTCTATGTTTGATTAGATTTTGTATATACAAATAGTGAAAATGAGGGAGGATTCCCTCTCATTTTTTTCGATATAATAAAAATATACATGAATGAGTGAATAAGTAGAAAAAATAAGCTAACAAGTAATTATCCTTTATTAAATTTAATGCTATAATGGGGTATGTTTTTAAAATTTGGCACAAACTAACTTAAATAACAAACGTTCATTCATTGGGATCAAGTGTATCCCGGGAGGTTTTCAATATGACATTTTATCATTTTACAGGAATTAAAGGTTCAGGTATGAGTTCATTAGCTCAAATTTTGTTTGATTCAGGAGAACAAGTACAGGGATCTGATTATGAAACTTATTATTTCACAGAAAAACCATTAAGAGATCGTAACATCACGATATTACCTTTCGATCCAGATAACATTCACGAAGGCATGACCGTTATAGCTGGCAATGCCTTTCCTGATGAACATCCAGAACTTGTTCGAGCGAAGGAATTAGGGGTAGAAGTGATTCGCTACCATAAATTTTTAGGCGATTATATTAAAAAATATACTTCTATTGCAATAACAGGTGCCCATGGTAAAACGTCCACTACCGGATTAATGAGTCATGTGATTGGCGGTTATATGCCAACATCTTTTTTAATCGGTGATGGTACAGGTTCAGGGAAAGAAGATGCTTCTTATTTTGTTATGGAGGCATGTGAATACCGTCGTCACTTTTTAGCGTATCATCCAGATTATGCTGTCATGACGAATATCGATTTTGACCATCCGGATTATTT
The DNA here is from genome assembly GCF_003711845.1 of Lysinibacillus halotolerans. Lineage (GTDB taxonomy): Bacteria > Bacillota > Bacilli > Bacillales_A > Planococcaceae > Ureibacillus > Ureibacillus halotolerans. Next base: position 6,623 of record NZ_RHLQ01000072.1, on the reverse strand, counting down.
TTCAGATATAGAAGATGTTAATGCGGCATTCCAACAATTAGCACTTCAAGTAAATAAAGCGATTATTGCTTGTGGAGATGACGAACATCTTCAAAAAATTCAAGCAAATGTACCTGTTGTCTTTTATGGATTTGGTACTCATAATGATTTTGCAGCACGAAATATTGAAAAAACAACAGAAGGTACATCCTTTGAAGTTTACGTGAGAAACGAATTTTACCATAAGTTTTTCATTCCGATGTTTGGAGACCATACCGTTTTAAATTCGTTGGCAGTCATTTCTTTATGTCATTATGAAGGAATTCCGGCGAATCTTATTCAAGAACGTTTAAATACGTATGGTGGAGTAAAAAGACGTTTTACGGAGACGAAAATGGGGAATAGTGTACTTGTAGATGATTATGCGCATCATCCAACCGAAATTAATGCGACGATTCAATCGGCGCGTCAAAAATATCCAGATCGACAAATTGTTGCTGTTTTTCAACCACATACATTTAGCCGTACAGAAGCATTTTTACAAGACTTTGCCGATAGTTTAGAAAAGGCAGATGCTGTTTATTTATGTGATATTTTCAGTTCTGCTCGGGAAAAACAAGGAGCTTTATCGATTGATGATTTAGCAACTTTGATTGAAGGAAGTAAAATTCTTCAAACTGATAAAATTGACATGTTGAAAGAACATAACGATGCTGTCTTCTTGTTTATGGGTGCAGGTGATGTTCATAAGTATCAAGAGGCTTTTGAAGAAGTGTTGAAAGACAATGAAGAAACAGCTTAAACGCCTATGTTTAGGCTGTTTTTTCAAATGAAGGATTTTCACATTTTTTGTCGAATAGTAGATGTAAGTAGACGTAGGAGGTTTTATTGTAAATGGAGATCATTTTATACATCGCAGCATTACTTGCAGCAATTGGTTTTTTAATTTTATGTATTAGTGTAGGTATGACGTTATTCTCATTAAAAAATACGCTAAATAGTATGGCAGGTACCATTGCTGGAATCGAAGGACAAATGGAAGGAATCACACGTGAGACAACCTCCCTATTAGCCAAAACAAATACGTTAGCGGAAGATATTACGGAGAAATCTGAGAAATTAAATTCAGTCGTTGATGCAGTGAAAAATATTGGAGTATCCGTAAATGGATTAAATACTTCTATTCAACAAATTACATCTTCTATTTCTTCAGAGGTAAGTAAAAATGAAGAAAAAATTGCCCAAGTAGTCCAATGGAGCAATGTGGCAATGGAGATTGCTGATAAATGGAAACAGCGAAAAGCAATCAATCAACATGATGTAGATGAAGCTACAGATGAAATTGTCAAAAAATCTTCTAAATTTAAACGAAGAAAATAACAAAGAGGGGGATGTTCAACATGTTAGGGGAAAAACCAAACTATAACGAAGTGAAAAATGCAATACCTAATTTACCACAACTTTATACTGGTATAGATGCTATATATGAAGAGGAGTCGGTGAATATGAAAGATTTTGTTATTGGAGCTTTTGTAGGAGGTATTGTAGGAGCAGCTGTAGGATTATTACTTGCTCCGAAAACAGGAAGAGATTTAAGAAGTGATGTAGCAAGCCAAGCGGCAACTTTAAAGGATAAAGGTGTTACTTTATCATCAACGGCGAAAGAAAAAACAGTTTTATTATCAAATCAGATTAAAGAGCAATCTAGTCAACTAGTTGATAAAGTAAAATCAAAAACAGCAAAAGTACCAACTGTATTTGACGATGGTACGGTTTCATACGAAGGAGAAGAACCTTTAGAAAATGATACGTATGAAGGAATAGACATTGCGGAAGCTTCAAAACCTTCATCTATTTAATAAAAAATAAAAACTGCCCATTCCAAATGGAAATGGGCAGTTTTTTGTTGTAAACAGTATTATTTAATTCGGGATTGGATGTTCCGATAATATAATTTCTAAATGGTCGCCGCCAAAAATTTCTTCATCAAAGGAAGAAGCTTCCCCATTTCTTAAAATTGTAAAATAACCTTGAAAATCCTTGGGAAGTTGCCAGTTTGAAAAACGGAACACATCTTGGAATCTCCATCGATTAGATTCCTTCTCTACAATCGTTATAGTAGAACCGTTACGAATTGTAGAAGAAGGAGATAAAGCTGTTCCATTAAGTAATACTTCATGGCATTGTTTTGTTAATTCCACCGTTTCATTTTGGAAAGTGACAATGATCTTTTCTTCTAATGATAAATTTAATTTACCCATCATCATTTCTACAGTTGGAAGGGAGTTTTCATCCACTTTAATACGGTCACCATCTTTAACAGGATAGTGAAGTTTACTTGGTTTATCATTAATGAATAAGGTTGGTGTGAAATCCTGTAAAAACATCGGTTGTCCGTCTACATGAATACAAAAAGGTTGTAATTTATGCAATAGATCAATGGCTTTTATATGTTTAAATACGTCTTCGACCGTTTCGATCGTTTCAATGTAAACTCGATCACGATCCTGTAGTTCTAAATCAAGGGAACAGTATTGATCATTTACTTTTACTTTAGGTTCAATATGATAAAGGGTTCCTTGTACCGTAATACTTTTAAATAGGGCATCGTCCACAATGTCACGTACAGTTACTTTAGCGTCCTCTCCATGTCTACCCTCTACTAATGTGATACAATCCCCATTTTGAATGATTGACTTTGTTGACGCCGGTTCTCCATTTACAACAATCGTTGCTGGTTCGCCATGTTCTCCAGGTAAAAAAATGTCGTGGTCATTTACAGTGATGGAAATACCTTGTCCTGGTTTACCGTAGAGCTGTTTTGCCCGTATATTTGCAGCTAAAAAGGCATCAGAAACCGTCATTTCCTTCATTTCAAACAAACGAACAACTTGATCATTCACTGTTACCGTCATGTACTGAATCGGTGCCCTTTTTGCAGCAATCGCAATACCAATAGGAGTTACTAACTCAGGGGTTGATGGGATTGATTCATCTTTTGTTACATTTTGAATGGCGTCGATACCACGAACGGCAACTCGATTTGCAGGAAGGTTCAAAACATGACATAGTTCATTTGTTAAATTAGGAGTTAAACTACCTCCCCCCACTAACATAATTGCCTTTGGAGGTGTTTGATTGTTTAAACGTAAAATTTCAGTGCCAATCGCTTTAGCTAAATTTTGAATAGACGGTTGAATTGCTTGGATTACTTCATCCCTTGGATAAAATTGATCGAATCCTAATATGTCCTTAATAAGTATGTTTTCTTCCGTTGCTAATTGTCGTTTTGCCATCTCTGCCACTGGGAAGTCTAATAAATAGTGGTCACTTAAGCTTTCCGTTATTTCGTCTCCAGCTGTAGGGACCATACCATAAGCAACAATTGTTCCTTTGTCCGTAATGGCAATATCTGAAGTACCTGCACCGATATCAACTAAGGCAACGTTTAAACGTCGCATCGATTGAGGAATTAAAACGTTAATAGCGGCAATCGGTTCTAAAGTTAATGCTTCCATTTCTAAATCTGCTCGTTTAAGGGCAGCTAGTAACGATTCAACAACTACACGGGGTAGGAAGGTAGCAATTACTTCGATTGTCGCTTCATGGCCTTGCTGATCTAGTAAACTACCGATTTCTTCACCGTCTAACTTATAGTATAGGACTGAGTAGCCTACACAATAATAATGATTAAAGGATTCCTCTTCCTTAGAGGAAAGGAGTTGTTGTTGAGCATGTTGAACAGCTTGAAGCTCAAGTCTATTTATATCTTCTTCGGTAAAGATAGGACGATTCTTTATATCAATCGTAACGCTTGCTTGTTCGGTTTTTAATGCACGACCAGCTGCGGCAACACTCACCCTTGTTAGTGGGCCATGTTTTTCTTCAAGCTCATTTTTGATTTCTTTAATTAACTCTGCAACATATAACACGTTATGTATTTGGCCATCTACCATAGCCCGTTCTTTATGTTCTTTTATAAGTATGTCCATGACATGGAAATGGTCATCCTGTTCTTCTAGTATAATACCGACGACAGAACGGGTACCTATGTCTAAAGCGAATAGTTTGGAACTCAAATGAAATCGCTTCCTTTCAAAGGGAATATAGAGAAAACTTTAGCGAGTTGAAGCGCTAAATTGAAATTGCGTGACAATATGAATATTGTTGACTATAATAGGACTATCACTAACAAATGTATCATACATTTCAACGTTCTGAAAGAGTTCGGTACAGAGAGAGGAGAAAAGGAAATGAGTGAAAAAAACTTAGAAATCCTTCGCAGTCAGATAGATGCTTTAAACCTCGAAATACTACGTCTTATTAATGAGCGAGCTGAGGTTGTTAATGAAATTGGTAAAATTAAAGAAAAACAAGGGGTAAACCGATACGATCCTCTTCGTGAACGACATATGTTAGATTTATTAAAAGAACATAATAAAGGACCGTTAAATCAAATGACGGTTGATTATATTTTTAAACAAATTTTCAAAACGGCTTTAAAACAATTAGAGGCAGACAAGAAAAAGGAATTACTTGTATCTCGTAAGAAAAAATCGGAAGATACTGTAATTGAAATTAATAATGAAAAAGTAGGAGTAGGCGATCCAACGTTTGTATTTGGTCCTTGTTCTGTAGAATCCTATGAACAAGTGGCAGCAGTTGCTGCTTCTATCCAATCAAAAGGATTGAAATTAATCCGAGGTGGAGCATACAAACCTCGTACTTCTCCATATGATTTCCAAGGTCTCGGATTAGAAGGATTGAAAATTTTAAAACAAATTTCGAAAGAATACGGCTTAGCAGTTGTAACGGAAATTGTCACACCTACTCATATTGAAGAGGCTTTAGATTACGTCGATGTAATTCAAATTGGTGCTCGTAACATGCAAAACTTTGAATTATTAAAAGCAGTTGGTGCTACAAATAAACCTGTTTTATTAAAACGTGGTTTAGCTGCTACAATCGACGAATTTATTCATGCTGCTGAATACATTATGTCAAAAGGAAATGAAAATATTATCCTTTGTGAGCGCGGTATACGTACTTATGAAAAAGCAACTCGTAATACGTTAGATATTTCGGCGGTGCCGATTTTAAAACAAGAAACGCATTTACCGGTATTTGTAGATGTGACCCACTCCACAGGACGCCGTGATTTACTATTACCATGTGCAAAAGCAGCTATTGCGATTGGTGCAGATGGGGTTATGGCAGAAGTGCATCCGGATCCATCTGTTGCTTTGTCTGATTCACAACAACAAATGGATATTTCACAATTCGATGCTTTCTATAATGAAATACAAAAATTTATGAAACAATATGAATATAAAGCATAATTTCTTTAAAAAACCCAAAAAGTATGTATAGGATACTTTTTGGGTTTTTTATTGGATGAAAAGCTTCAAATATTGAATCTTTATGAAGATTATGTGCTTTATATTGAAAAAGAAATGGAAATTATCGTATGATGAACATATTAATTCAATAAAAGGAGGCGTATCCTTTGACTGTAACGATTTATGATGTTGCACGTGAAGCGAATGTTTCAATGGCGACGGTCTCACGTGTAGTTAACGGAAACCAAAATGTAAAACCAGCTACAAGAAAAAAGGTATTAGAAGTAATCGAACGTCTAGAATATCGACCGAATGCAGTAGCCCGTGGTTTAGCAAGTAAAAAAACAACCACTGTCGGTGTAATTATTCCAGATATATCAAATAATATTTATGCAGAAGCTGCCCGCGGAATCGAAGATATTGCAACAATGTATCGATATAATATTATTTTAGCTAATTCCGATCAAAACGAAGAAAAAGAACTAACACTTCTCGATACAATGCTTGGTAAACAAGTAGATGGCATTGTCATGATGAGTGATGCAGTTACCCCTAAATTACATCAGTCAATGGAACATTCTCCAGTACCAATCGTACTTGCTGGTTCGGTAGATGAATCGAATCAATTTGCTTCTGTTAATATTGATTATTTCCAAGCGTCCTATGAAGCGGTACAGATGTTAATTGAAAATGGCCATAAACGTATTGCTTTCGTATCTGGACCTCTACAATATACCATTAATTCAAAATTCAAATTAGAAGCCTATAAAAAGGCGATTATTGATGCGAATCTGGAACTGGATGAAAATTTAATTGTATCTGATGATGATACGTATGACAGTGGAATTGAAGCATGGGAAACGTTAAGTGCCCTTGATAATCCACCAACTGCCTTTTTTGCAGGAAGTGATGAATTAGCGATCGGTCTTATTCATGGAGCTCAAGATAGTGGAAGAAAAGTTCCGGACGAAATCGAAGTGATTAGTTTTGAAAATTCAAAACTTGCCCGTATGGTACGTCCACAGCTGACGAGTGTAGTATTTCCTTTATATGATATTGGGGCAGTAGCTATGCGTTTATTAACGAAAATAATGAATAAAGAAACGATTGATAACCAATCCGTAATTATTCCCCACCGAATTGAAAAACGAAAATCTGTTAAATAATAAAAAGGACAACTCATGTTAAAGTGTACCCTTTGTAAAGGACATTTTTAAAAAAGGCTTTTAAGCAACTTGAAGAAGATGGTGACTGTATTGTGCAGGCGTCATCTTTTTTAAGTTCCATTGACCTCGGTAATGATTG
>NZ_RHLQ01000071.1 GCF_003711845.1 Lysinibacillus halotolerans | reverse complement strand
CAATTACACGCATCTCCCTTTTGTTTTGTTTATTGGTCTAAACAAAGTCTAACAAAATTAGGAGATTGCGTGTTTATTTTTTCTGAATTTTATCTGTACCCCAACAAATATTTTAGAGCCATAATTTTAAAGTATATATATGAAATTAAAACCCCGTAAAGATAGAGTGTCGTCTACTTTTACGGGGTGTTTTTTGGATTATTATAAAATTTTATATAATACCTTGCATACGTAAAATAATCTCTGCTACGATTGCCGACCCTAAGAATGTACCTAATAGGACAAACATCCCGACAATGACCGTTTTCCATCCGAGTTTCGCAAAATCCGTCCAGGAACGACCAATTGAAATCCCTGCATAGGCTAAAATCGGTGTGGCAATAGCTAGTAAATTGACTTTGCCTGTCCACTCGACGATTTTTTCAGATCCTGGTACAGCTGGCATTGATAGTATAAATGCTAATATACCAATGTAAGCAATACTCGGTATCCCTTTATATGGAATCGCTCGATGAATGATTAATCCAAGTAAACTGATGGAAGCCAAAACAATTATTCCAGGAAGTGACTCCAGTGGCATAACTTCGTAGCCAATCCAGTTTCCAATGATGACCATAAACGATACAATAATCATCAATATGACCCATTCTTGAATATTTTTTAGCATCGATTATTTCACCACCTTTGTTTTGGATTCTTCTTTTCTTCCTCTGTTATTACTTCAATATTTGATTCCATTTCCATAATTGGATCATGATTATTTTTTCGTTTTGTTAATACTTTATATAACTTTTCTGTTAATGGTAATCCTATGAAAATACTTGCATACAAGCCCGTAACAGAAGTTAATAAGTTACTAGCTCCCGAAAAGGCAGTAATCGTATCGGCCATATCAGGAAATGCCGCTACTAAAGGTCCTAAAGAGGCAGCGGCCATACTTCCACTTCCCACTCCTGTAGCCATTCCAAAGGAATAAGGATGAAGAGGTGTCGCTGTCGCTAGGAATCCAGATATTAACCCTAAAAAGATAGATCCAAATACCGTACCGAAAATATACATCGACATCACTCCACGGCCTTCGGGAGAAGACAGTCCAAATTTATCAGTAATTAAAGCTAAATTCGGTTCCCGTCCAATGGAGTGGGTCATTCCAATACTTTCTCGCTTCAATCCTAATAAAATGGCAATCGGAAGGGCGATTAAAATTGTTCCTAAATTTCCAATCTCTTGGAGAATGAGAGCGGGGCCCGCCTCAATCAATTGAGGTAGGGCTGGCCCTGCTTGTACACCGAACTTTGCAATTAATAACGTTAATGTAATATAAACTAATGTTTCAGCTTTTTCCGACTGCTTTTTTGTTACAAGGGGTGTGAAATAAACTGCAATCCCAATAATGACTGCATAAAGCATAGGCAGTAATAAAATAATTCCCACCCCAACCGAAATACTATGCTGACCAATTAACTCTGTCACACAAACGATTGCTAATACTAAAACATGTAATTTCCAATCTTTCCATAAACCTGCTGCATTTCCCTCCATACACTTGCCTCCTTTTCCTGAATCTATTCGTAGTTACTTCACTTGAACTTCTTTAGCGTGTACTTGCATATATTCGAGCGTCGCTAATCCAAGTGTTTTTGCTGCGATTAATAGTGCTCTCTCATCAATATCAAATTTCGGATGATGGTGTGGGTAAGACACTTCCCACTCAGGATTGCGTGCACCTGTAAAGAAGAACGTTCCTTTTACATGTTGTAAATAGTACGCGTAATCTTCACCGCCCATTACCGGCTCGATTTCTTTTACTGCCGTTACACTAGGTACTTTCTTCGCTAATTCGGCTACGAATTCCGTCTCTTCCTCATGATTAATAAGTGTTGGATAACCACGAGTATAAGTGAATTCATAACTTGCATTCGCACTTTCACATACGCCTTTTACGACTCTTTCCATCTCTTGTTCAATCAATGCCCGAGTCTCCTCTTTAAACGTTCGAACCGTTCCTAGCATCTCTGCTTGATCAGCAATCACGTTGTATGGATTTTCTGCTACAAAGGATGTAACGGATATAACCGCCGAATCTAACGGATTAATTTTCCGACTAACAATTTGGTTTAAACTATTAATAAGTTGGCTTCCTACCGCAATACTATCAATTGTTTGATGTGGGTATGCACCATGTCCCCCGCGACCTTGGATACGAATATTAAACATGTCCGGTGCTGCTTGAAGGGCACCCGCGCGATAACCAATCTCCCCTAATGGCATTTGAGCTTGTAAATGGGTACCAAAAATAACATCAACACCATCTAAACAACCATCTTCAATCATTGAAATGGCACCGCCAGGAGGTAATTCCTCTGCATGTTGATGAATAAAGACTACCGTTCCTTGTAGTTCTGTCTTCATTTTATTTAATACTTTTGCCAAGCCTAGTAAAGTGGCCGTATGACCATCATGGCCACATGCATGCATGACCCCTTCATTTTTGGACTTGAAAGGTAAATCCGTTTGTTCAACAATCGGCAGTGCATCAAAATCAGCACGCAGGGCAACTGTCGGTCCTGGTTGATCACCTTTTAAAGTAGCAACAACCCCGTTTCCGCCAACGTCCCTTTTCGTTTCATGTCCTAACTTTTCATGGAATTCAGCAATATATTTAGCCGTATTTACTTCTTTAAATGAAAGTTCCGGATTCGCATGTAAGTGCCTCCGTATTTCTACTATCTCCTCATAAACTTCTTCTAAACTATCAAATAATTTTTGCATTCTATTAACCTCCTTTTATTTATTTCTTATGTTAAGTTTGTGAAATAGATTCTTAATTTTCACACAATTTCTTTTAGCACTTTGTAAATAGCAGATGAATCTAAGTTTCCTTTTCCTTTATTTTTTCCTAAATGAAATAGCTGGTGGGTACTATCACTGACAAAAGTAGCTATTTGGTTGTCTTCTGCTAGATTTCGATATAAATGAATATCTTTTGTCATGTTGGCCAAGGAAAATTTCACATTGTCAAAAGTGTGATCCAGGATATTTACACCGAAAACATCCATCGCTCGGGTTTGTCCACTACCTTTTTGCAAGATGGAGGCAAGCTTTTCTTTTGGAACGCCTGCCTTTTCACTCGTTAAAAAGGCTTCACTTAATAATGAAATGACACCGCCGACAACCATGTTGTGGCATAGCTTGACGATTTGCCCTGCACCACTTTCACCTAAATATTCAATATGTTTCCCTATCGCTTGTAGAACCGGGAGGATTTCATCTAGTCGCTCTTCACTCCCACCAATCATAATAGTGAGCGTTCCATTATTCGCACCATCTGGTCCACCACTTAACGGGCAATCGTAAAATTCAACGCCTTTTTCTTGAGCTTTTTGATGGATCTGTCTTGTGATATTGACGTCATTGGTACTCATGTCCAAAATGAAAGTGCCTTGCTTCATTCGGAATAGAATTCCAGTCTCCTCATTTAAAACAATTTCTTTCACTACATCCGGTGATGTTAACGATAAAATGACAAAATCAACTTGACCCGCTAATTCTTCAAGTGCGGAAGCTGGGGTTGCCCCTTCGTTTACTAGCTTTTTCACTGCCTCTTCATTAATATCGTAGACCATGACATTATAATGATGTTTGATTAAATTTTTCGCCATGCCACTTCCCATTAAACCACAGCCAATTACTCCAACCGTTGTCATCCAAAGCCCTCCTATGCCTTCATGTAAACCGTTTTATATTCAGTCCAAAATTCTAACGCTGTTGAGCCTTGTTCCCGCGGTCCTAAACTCGACGCTTTCTTCCCACCGAAAGGATATTGATTTTCAAAATAGTTGGAAGGAATATTCACGTGGGTCACACCTGTCTCGATATGTTTAACAAAGTGCATGGCCTTTGCTAAATCTTTCGTATAAATAGTAGAAGACAATCCAAACTCACTATCATTGGCTACTTCCAATGCTTCTTCATAGGAATCGACTTCAATGACGGCAATAACCGGCGCAAAAATCTCTTCCTTAAAAATTCGCATTTCTCGATTGACATTACTGAACACGGTTGGTGCAATAAAGTACCCTCTATCCAACCCATTATCCGTTAGCCTCTTTCCACCACATTCAAGGACTGCTCCATCTTGAATGGCGTCGTTCACATGTTCTAAATACAAGTTCAGTTGATTTTCGTCGATGATTGGACCATTATCGGCATTTTCATCAAAGCCATCTCCAATGGTTAGAGCGTTTGCTGCTTCAACTAATCGAGCAATGACCTCTTTGGAAATACTTCTTGGAACGATTAATCTGCTTGTTCCGGTACAACGTTGTCCATTATCAAAAAAGCCACTAATAACGACATTTTGAATCGTTTCATCCAAATCGGCATCTTCCAGTATGATCGATGCATTCTTTCCACCCATCTCCGCTTGCATTTTTCCTCCCCGGTTCGTTACAGCTCGTCCTAGAGCCAAGCCTACTTCTGTTGAACCAGTAAAGGATACCGCTTTAATTTTTGCGTGATTCCCTATAGCTCGTCCAATGACGCCACCAGGCCCTGTGATCATATTGATAACTCCTTTAGGGACACCCGCTTTTTCAAATAACTCGATAATTTTTATACTAATTAAAGAAGTATTACTTGCTGGTTTAAACACGACGGTATTTCCTGCAACAATTGCCGGTGCAATTTTCCATATCCCGATACCGAGGGGGAAATTATAAGGAGCGATTACCCCGACAACCCCTAAAGGTTCTCTCACTGTGTACCCAAAAATATCTGGGTCATTGGAAGGAATCGTTTCTCCTGTTAAACGGGTTGCTTCCCCGCTAAATTGTTTCATTGCTTCGATCGTTTTTTGGACTTCTCCTAAGGAATTTTTGTACGTCTTTCCTACTTCCTTTGTAATAATCGTAGCAAGCTCTTCCTTTTGTTCTTCCAATAAGTTAATGAGCTTAAATAATACTTCTCCCCGTTCAGGCACTGCAATTTTTGACCATATTTTAAAAGCTTTCTCTGCAACGTCGATTGCGATGTCGACATCTTTTTGATCGGATTTTTGAAAATAGCCAAGTATATGATCTGCATTGGCAGGATTAATACTTGGATAGACTTCACCTGATATTGCTTGAACCCATTCACCATTAATATAATTAAAATACGTTTCGGTCATTCTAGTTCACCTCTCATCTCTTTATTTTGAATAATTTTAATATTCAAAATTATAAAAATGAATGTGGCAAATCACAAAAATAAACATTACTTTTTGTGACTCACCACATATAGTTGAACAGCGATAACGAGATCAACCCACTCTTTTTCATCATTCAAATCGATTTGTAGGATGTCTTCTATTTTTCTTAACCGGTAATATAACGTATTCCCATGAATATGTAACGCTTTAGCTGTCTCTTTATGGTTTTTATTTTGATTGATAAAACTAAGTAACGTGTCGATTAGAAGGAAGTCGGTTTTTAATAACTTGCCAATCTTATCTTGAATGAAAATTTCAATCCTTTGGGGTTCTAAATCATGGAACAACCGCTCCATACCGAGTTTGGCATATTCCACAATATAGGATTGTTTCGTCGTCTTTGCGTAATTAATGGACTGGATCGCTTCATGATAAGAAATGGCTATTTGTTGAATACTCGTTTTCCGCCCAATTCCAATGAGCACTTTTTTTTCTTTGCCCACAATCATCTCGATCTCGTTAATAATTTGACTTAGTTGATCATCTTTCAAATCAGGTAGAACGACGATTAATTGAAATGCATTCGCCACGATAAAGCTATTCGTACAAATGCTTTTTAACATATTTTCAAAGGAAAGAACTAACCATTGTTTATCAGTTAATTTATTGCGATCCCATAACGGATTTGCTGAACCTTCAATAATAATACATTGGATATCACTTACTTCATTCCACTGTAAATAGGTTAAGATTCGTTTTAAATCAGAGTTGGTGAGATCATGTAATAGTTGATTAAAAATTTCCTGTCTAAAATGAAATTCTTGTTCCAATAATGCACTATTTTTCGTTAATTCCAGTGCGATGGCAGAACAGGCATGTTCAATAATTAATTGTTCAAATTCAGGAAATGTTTCGAAGGGTCGCTCCAGCTCTAATACGCCGAGTATTTCATGACTTCGTACGATCGGATAATAATTGCTGTCCTCATGATAAAGATTCGTCTCACGATGAACAACTTTCGAGCCAATTAAAGTTTCTAATAACAAAAGGATCTGTCCAATGCCTTCCCCATCAATAATGAATTGATAAAACTTTTTATGAATGGAAATCGTATTCGATAACATCTCATTTTTTTGCAATAAATTTTGATAAACCCGAGAATGTTCAAGGGCGATGGCACTTTGATCAGCAATAATTTGAATGACTTCTAAATCGGCATCGGAAAAAATCCCATCCTGGTTAAAATTATCAACAATCAAAACACCAAGACAGGAATCTTGATAAAGAATCGGAACACAAAAGGCACTTTTAATTTTTTGCCTCCGAACCCCTTCATAATAAAATTGATAATTTTCTTCCGACATATTGCTCATATAAAAATCGATCTCTTGTTCAGATTTAAATAGTTTGGACTTCTTTTCTAAAAACACTTTCCCCGTAATCGACTCACCCGGTGCAAACTCGATTCTTTTAAGCGGTTCAATCTCAACACCAATCGCCTCAGCTATTTTCAGCTTTCCCGTTAACTCATCATACAAATAAATCATAAAAGTATCGGTCACTTGAACGAGCTCACTAGCAGCCGTAATTAAATTTTTCAATACTTCTTCTAGTTTTAAAGACTGAGTTAACATTTTATTAATCTCTAACAGTTTTTTGGCTTTTGATAGTGTGAGGTAAGAGTTATTAGCTAGATTATTGGTCATGCAAAACACCTACTCTATTAAGTTAATGGTGGTTATTATAAATAATAGTTTAGCATTTAAATTCATAATATTGTGTAATTTCTGTGTTTTTAACAATTACTATATTTTGGAGATTCTTTGATAAAGTAATTACTTAATTTTCTTTTCTAAATGTAGCGGTTTAGTTTCCGAGTTAATTAAGTCCTTAGAACTTTTACCATCGATTGACCAAAAATCAATTTGTTCAATTTTTTCACCTGTAATATTGTAGCTATATACGATATCAGTCTCTGTTTGAAATCTTACATGAAGCTCCACAGTCTTATTTAATTTATCATCATCAGTATCTGTTACACTCCATGAATCATTAGGGTATATTGTGGTGAGATACGTATTAAGCTTTTCAATAGCATCATTAATCTGTAATTCAACTAATTTAGGTAATAATGCGAAGTAACCTATAACCAGAATCAGTAATATACCCGAAGATCCCCAAATTTTTTTCCGAATTGAAAGTTTGAAAAAAAATGTAACTAAACATATGATTAATAGAATTACTATTAATCCACAAATTATAATAATTGATGTAGGACTCAAATCTCACACCCCGCTTGAAATATGTTGAATCAGCTGAAAAGCTAAATACTCACTCTAACAAACTTATACTCTTATTTTAATCTGATATCTTAATATTTATAGTGTTAAATTAAAAATATAAAAGCCTCCTATTTTACCATATTCTTATACTCAAATTACTAATCCATAATCTCTTTCATTCATGTACTTTTTTCACCTACATTGAATACCTTTGTCCTTATTCTAGATTCTAGCCAATTGGAGAAGGTCATCCTTCGACCTTCCTCCATCCCAACTGGATCAAATTCATTTACCAACCTTTAGCTTGTAATTTTTTTATCCATATTTATAAGCCCAAACCGGCATCAAATTAGTAGTTTCAAAGAAAAAAACACTAGGTAGATTTTTACCTAGTGTCTGCTAACTTATTTCTTAATCGCTTTAAATGCAGCTGATTGTTCTTTAATACTACGTTCTGCTGCGAAACGTTCGATACTTATATTGGGCATCTTGGGGATGATTCCTTTATTTTTCGTTTTGGTTATCCTACTCTACTCAAATTAACCAAAATCAATTTATGTCCAATTACTCGAATGGTCATTATATAACAGAAAAATAAAAATCCCCCACATTTTACAGATATGTAGGGTTCTATTTCATATAAAATTATAATGATTCACTATTTTTATATCTTGCTAGAATGTTATTTGTTACTGCTTTTCTTCGATTTTTAGCGTCAATTCTTTTTAGCTGTTCATTGTAATGATTGATTTCACTCAAGGATTTTGCTTTACGAGCTTTCCGAATAATATTTTTGATACTCTTTACATCAGAGGGCTTTAAATTATCCATCCACCTCATCTCCCTTCCATATCCTATCAATTAATTCTTCTAGCTCTATAAGATATGCGTGAAATTCCTCATTCGTGTGTGTGGGATTATCGTTTTTAAATTGATCAACATAATATTCGACCCATGTTTGAATAAAGTCTTCCCAACTATCTAAAATTTCATTATTGGGTATTTCCCCATACGTTAATAGCACTTGACCATTATCAATGACTTCATCCACTCTTGCTTTAAAGATCTCATTTTCTTCCGTACCACTCATTAAAGCAATGCCTTTTAAATAAGTAATTCCACTCAACCCTGCGACAAGAGCGATAACTAAAACCTCCGTCACGGAACCATCACTATTCAAAATATTGACAGCTCCAACACCCGCTATACCGCCTAATAAACAAGCGGTAATAACCGCAACAATCCAATTAAGTATTTCTAAGGAACCATTAAACAACGTTATTTTTACATCTGTTTGCCCTTTTAATAACATAATGAGTGAGGTCGAAAAACTACCGATAATGCCCACAAAAAATGGTAGAGCAATCTGATGTTTTATATCCATATCTCCAAATAAGTACATAAACTTATCCTTTATTTTAAATTCATAAAAGAACCAACTGATAATCCAATTATATACAGTACAAATTAAATAAATCATTATTAATACAATGGCAAAATAAAGTAGAATTTTTATTAATTGAATTAATGCTTTTTCAATTTCCTTGAATTTCATCACTGAATCACCTTCATTTCCGCGAAAGCCCCTCACATTAATTTATAACAAATTTTTCCAGTATATGAATCCTTTCCTTTGTTAACTACAATAAAATGCAAACAGGTGAAACATAACAAAAAAACGCCAAAACCCTTATAATTAAGGATTTTAGCATTCATTAAAATTCATGTATGGAGATTGCGGGAGTATCTTATTGGAAAATTGGTTACCTGTTTTAATTTTTCCAAATTTGATATAATTATCCATAACTAATTTTGTGGAGGACATTCATGTCAAAGATAAAAGTCGATATTGATAGAGTTAATGATTTGACCCCTAGTTTTTCACAAGTTGCCACTAAAGTATCGAATACAACAGATAAAATTGCATCCATCCGATCTCATATCGATTACCGTATTAAAGCACGACATGGCATCGGTGATCAATTGTACAAAATATCAAATGAATTACAAACGATTGAAAAGAATATGAAGAAGTTAGTATCCTTCCTTCAAAATTCGATGGATAAGTATGGAGATGCTGAACAGAAAATTGCTAGGCAAGTTCCTATGTTACCTAATGTGATTGGGAAAAATAACATAACTATTGATGAAAATGGTAAAATACAAGTATTAAACGAATACGCTCAATTTAATACAGATAGACCTGTTGATCCAAATACTGGTGAATATTTGTTTACATATGAAGGGCAAAGGCAAGTATTGGGAGGAAATGGTTCAGGAACACCGGATGGTCTTGCCCAATTAGGGGATTTAGCTTATGATTTTTTATTTGGCGACATAGAGACTCTATTTGACCCGAACGCATCACTTTCGGATAAAGCCATAGCGGCGGCATTCATGTTACCAATAGGCAAACCGCTAAAAGCTGCAAAAGTTGCGATGGATGCGGTAGATAATTCAAAAGACATTGCAAAAACTGTAGATAAAGCAGAAGATATAAAAAACCTCTCAAAATCTGTAGATAAAACGAAAGAGATTCAAGATAAAACAATTTCTGATCTAGAAGTAAAACAACTAGGGGAATACATAAAGGATATTGAGAAGAAGCAGGTAGATAAGGGTACAGGTAAAGTAAACTTAAAAAACATTGATGAGTTTATTGATGGTACTAAAACTTTTGATGATGTTGTTGATGATTTTGCTCGACTATACAGTGAAAAAATTCAAACAAACAAAACTTGGTCATGGAATAAGTCATTTCATGGTGGAGAGTATTTAACTGCCCGTCAGCGAAAATTGATTAAGGAAAAAGCAATTGCCGATGGCCTGATTCCCAATGTAAATGTTATTAAAGCAGATGGAATGAGGTATGGTTTTGCAGATTTCAAGAGTGTTGGACTTGTGGTAGAAACTAAAGATTTACCAGAAAGTCTCTGGTTAAAGTCTGACGAGGCACAATTTGAATGGCTAGATAACGTAATTGGAGGAAGACCAGAAGGTATGACATGGCACCATACTGAAGTACCAGGTAAAATGGAGCTAGTACCATTTGGAATACACAATATAACTATTCATAATGGTGGCAGATCTACTGGAATGTGGGCAGATGCACCGAGATAGCTTGTAAAGAAAGGAGAAGAAATATGAAAATAAAACAGGACACTATAGTAAGGCCATTGCCTTCGGAGGAATTAATAAAAAGTCACGAAAAGTTTTGGAGACTTTCATTACCAGAGTCTTTCTTAGAATTTATAAAAGAAAATAATGGTGTAGAGGTTGAGGAAGCAACATTTGAGTGTAACAACCGTGGTTATGCGATAGAAAGGTTTTTGTGTATATTAGATGATATTGAGAATCATCCAAAAGGAATTTATGACATAGATGTTGTATTTTCACAAATAGGTGAAAGGTTGACTGCTAATGAAGACTTATTAGGGGCAGAGGTATTGCCAATAGCTAGTGTATTTGCGGGTGACTTTGTATGCTTAGATTTTAGAACAGATAAAAATAATCCATCTGTTTGTATATGGTCTCATGAAGAATCCGGTGAGTTTGAGCCTGTTACATATAATGTGGCAGATAACTTTTCTGAATTTTTAAAGATACTTGAATAGAAACAAAGAGAGTACAAATTAAAAATATATGAATAAATGTGATATTAATAATGGATAAATTTTACAGTATGGAAGAAAGCACCTGATTGCCTTTTAAACTGCCCCTTAAAAGTTAGACGCCAATCTAATTTTTAAGGGGTTTTTTTTATGGCTAAATTGAGAGTTGAACAAAGAATTCAAGCAGTTCAAGGATATGTAAATGGACATGAATCAGGGTATACATAATGCAGAAAAATCTGCAGGGGTTTGGGGAAATGATAGTGAGTATGCTGAATTACTTGAAAAATTTTTGAATAAGTAAAGGGTGATAAATGTGTCAATAAAAGAAACAATGAAGATATACTTTCAAATGAGAAAAGAGATAGCTGTGTATGGCAAAATAAAAATGCAGAGCTTTGCAAAGGAAAAATGCAGAGTCCTTCACTAATTTTGTGCAAAAAAAATAGACTTGCCAGTCACCCCAAGTCCCCGCTACATTAATTGTGTC
>NZ_RHLQ01000070.1 GCF_003711845.1 Lysinibacillus halotolerans | reverse complement strand
AATTTTATCAGAAGAGGTCCTTATTTTATTGTAAAAAATTCAAAGCCGGTGAAATTTTACTTTTCGTAAAATTTCACCGGCTTTTTTTATTTAGAGGAGGGTTTTGTCCCAGCCTCTTTTTTATATTTGTTTATATATCTTTATTATTTTCTTGTTGAGATAAAAGCCTTCTCGCCTTTTTCTCTTCCTTTTTTCGCTCCCGGATAGCACGGAAAAAATTAGTAAGCAATTGACCACATTCATCTGCTAAAATGCCCTCTATAACTTCGCATTCATGGTTAAAGCGGGAATCATTTAATAGACGATATAATGAGTCTACACAACCAGCTTTCATGTCTCTCGCTCCATACACAACCCGAGGAACACGGGATTGTAAAATAGCACCTGCACACATTGGACAAGGTTCTAATGTTACATATAGGGTTGTTTCTTCTAAACGCCAACTACCAATAGTTTCACATGCTTGTTGTATTGCCATTAATTCTGCATGGGTTACGGCATTTTGTGAAGTTTCCCTTAAATTGTGGGCCCGTCCAATGATTTTATCTTCATAAACGATAACGGCACCTATTGGTACTTCTCCTAATGCTGCTGCCTTTTTTGCTTCAACTATCGCTTCTTCCATGAATTTGCGATCTTTATCAAAAATATTCACGTACATCGCTCCTTGCTTGTAAGTGTATCACGGTCATTGGGAAAAATGAACTTTCACTAATATTCGCTTGGAGAAAATGGAACAATTCTTTAACTCTAGTAACTTTTGTTTGATTTTTATAATAATTACTTATGAACTTCAATCACTGTCTCTGTTTTTCGACAAGTTGATATGATAAAATGAATAGCATTGACGAATTAGACTAAAAGGAGGGACTTCTCATTGTCTGTTCCATTTATTACAGTCGAGGGTCCGATTGGTGTAGGGAAAACGTCGTTATCAAAGGCGATTTCGGATGCCTTTGACTATCATCTATTGAAAGAGATTGTGGATGAAAACCCGTTTTTAGGGAAGTTCTATGAAAATATTGATGAGTGGAGCTTTCAAACGGAGATGTTCTTCCTTTGTAATCGATATAAACAATTAACGGATATTAAAAAACATATGTTACAGGTAGGATCTCCGGTCGTAGCAGACTATCATATTTTCAAAAATTTAATTTTCGCAAAACGAACATTAAAACCTTCTGAATATGAAAAATATGAAGCCATTTATAATATTTTAACAGCTGATATGCCGCGCCCAAATATGGTGATATATTTACATGCTAGTTTAGATACATTGATGAATCGGATTGCAATGCGCGGTAGAGAGTTTGAAAAAATGATTACCCGGGATTACATAGAACGATTAGCTAAAGACTACCATGAGTTTATTCAACATTTTGAAATGATGCACCCTGATATTCCTGTTATCCAAATTAATGGTGACCAAATCGACTTCGTAAGGAATCAAAATGATTTACAACAAATATTACAATTAGTAGAAGAGAAGCTACAACAAAGGAGTACAAATCAAGAATGAATTTAAGAGAAAAATATCAAATTCCATCGAATACAGTGATTACGATAGCAGGTACTGTCGGTGTAGGGAAGTCAACAATGACAAAGGCTCTTGCAGAAGCTTTACATTTCCGTACATCCTTTGAAAAGGTTGATACGAATCCTTATTTAGATAAATTTTATGATGATTTTGAAAAATGGAGTTTCCATTTACAAATTTACTTCCTAGCCGAACGTTTTAAGGAACAAAAACGGATTTTCGAATATGGTGGCGGCTTTGTTCAAGATCGCTCGATTTACGAAGACACAGGCATTTTTGCGAAAATGCATTATGATAAAGGAACAATGAATCCGACCGATTATGAGACGTACACTAATTTATTTGAAGCTATGGTTATGACACCATACTTCCCTCATCCAGATTTACTTGTATATTTAGAAGGTCCAATCGATGACATCATTGGCCGTATCCAAGAACGCGGTCGTGAAATGGAACAACAAACACCGAAAGATTATTGGATTGAAATGCATGAACGATATGAAAACTGGATTAATAATTTCAATTCATGTCCTGTATTACGTTTAGACATTAATGACTATGATTTAATGGCAAATCCAGACCAAATCGAAAACATTGTGGAACGAATTGCATATATGTTAAAACAAACAAGTCATTTACGTAAATAAATAGCAAACTTTATCAAAGCCTTTTCTACGAACTTTTTGTAGGGAGGCTTTTT
Source organism: Lysinibacillus halotolerans (assembly GCF_003711845.1). GTDB lineage: Bacteria > Bacillota > Bacilli > Bacillales_A > Planococcaceae > Ureibacillus > Ureibacillus halotolerans. The sequence goes on along the minus strand of NZ_RHLQ01000070.1, from coordinate 9,601 downwards.
TTCATGAAATAAAGCGATTAGAAAAATTTTGTAAAGTCTAATTTATTGAATTTTCAAATTTTAGAGACTATCCTAAAATAGAGTGGTGTTCATTATTTATCTATATTAAATATGAGCTCTAACCTCTTTTGAAAGCGATTACAACAAAAAATGGGAGGTTTTTATGGTGAGTAAACTAGAAAACAAAGTAGCGATTATTACCGGTGGAGCAGGAGGAATTGGAAAAGTTACTGCAAAACGCTTTTTAGAAGAAGGGGCAAAAGTTGTATTAGTTGATTTATTCCAAGAATCTCTTGATGAAACAAAAGCTGAGTTAGAATCCCTTGGAAAAGTAATTGTCGTTCAGGCCGATGTATCGAAAGAGGAAGAAGTAAAAAATTATGTTAATAAAACGGTAGAGCAGTTTGGAAAAATTGATATCTTCTTTAATAATGCGGGTATAGAAGGTAAAGTTGCCCCAATTACTGAACAAAAAGTAGAGGATTTAGATAAAGTATTGGCCGTTAATGTCTGTGGTGTGTTTTTAGGATTAAAATATGTTTTAGCTGTTATGAAAGAACAAGGTTACGGTAGTGTTATTAATACTTCTTCTGTTGCAGGATTACATGGAAGTCCAGACGTTACTCCTTATGTTGCCTCGAAGCATGCCGTTGTAGGTTTAACAAAATCAACAGCGCTAGAAGTAGCACCTTACCAAGTACGTGTAAATTCTATTCACCCATCACCTGTAAATACAAGAATGATGCGTTCTTTAGAAGAAGGTTTTGCTCCTGGACAAGCTGAGGCAGCTAAAGCGAATATGGAAAAATCCATTCCATTAGGTCGATATGGAGAATCAGAAGATATATCAAATTTAGTTTTATTCCTTGCTTCAGACGACAGTAAATTTATAACTGGAGCTCAATATCGCGTAGATGGCGGTATGGGTGCATTATAAAAATAAAAGCGGGTAGAGAATCGGATTTTCTCTTCCCGTTTTTTAGTTAAAAGTGAAGAATTTCACCTTTTTTTACAATGTTTATATTGGCGCTGTCAATGACTTTCTGAAATTGTTCAACATTGTCGTTATAATGCATGGCATAAAGTTTTGAATAGTATTCTTTAGGGTAATAATCGAGCACTTCTTGTAATGTGGCATGGACACCATTAAAGGTAAAGCTGACATCTTGGAAAATGGCGACCGTGTTCCCATCAACTTGCCCAATAATATTCGCTTCTTTTAGACGTTTTACATCGCTAGTAAATACAATATTGGATTGCAAGGATGCTAATTTAAATCCAAAACTAAACAATCCATCTGCATGGGTATAACTAGTATCAAAAATTGTAAAGGAATAATCCTCTATTTTATAAACTTCCTTTTCTTTTAAACAAACAAAATTACAAAAATCCTCAACTGTTCGCCCTTGATTTGCAAGTCCGTGGCTAAGTAAACTTTTTAATGGAGTAAGTAATTTTTCATGAACAATAATCGTCGTTTTTAGTGGACTATGTTGCCCATTATTAAATTGCCAAAACCGTTGCATGATCATTTCCTCTAAACCACCGACATGGTCAAAATGTAAATGGGAAATAAAGACAACATCTATATCGGTATAATGGTATCCAGCTTCACGAAGGCTATATCGCAATGTAGAGCCAGCATCAATTAATAGGCATTTTTCATTTAAATGAATGATATAGTTATTATGGAAGTTTGTTTTGGTAAAAGCTCCACCAACTCCAAGAGGGTAAATTTTCATCGCTCTTCTCCTTCTATTTGAAAATTTAATGTTATTCTTGTATTGTATCAAATTGACATGGAGGTATAAAAAATGAATGTAGCCATTTATTGTGGATCACAGACAGGGAAAAGTGCAATTTACATAGAAAGTGCAAAAGAATTAGGCGAGAGATTGGCAAAAGAAAAGATTGGAATTGTATATGGTGGTTCCAACATTGGTTTAATGGGTGCAGTGGCGGATGCTGCCCTTGCCCATAATGGGGAAGTTATTGGGATTATGCCAGAGCATTTACAAAAAAGGGAAATTGCCCATTTGCACTTAACGGAGATTCATTTTGTTGAATCGATGCATGTCCGTAAAAAGAAAATGATTGATCTTTCAAATGCTTTTATCGCTTTACCAGGTGGGTGTGGAACACTAGATGAATATTTCGAGGTGTTTACATGGGCACAGATTGGTTTACATGAAAATCCTGTCATTTTATATAATATAGATGGCTTTTATGATGCCCTCATCCAACATTTTGAAAAGATGTTCGAGGAAGGATTTATACGTGAAGAACAACGCAGTATACTAAAAGTGGCGACGAACGTTAATGATATTATAGCTATTTTGAATAAATAGGATGCTCTTTTTGATAAATCGATGTCATCAAGTGTTGAGTAAAAAGAATTTTTGTTTTAAATAAATAGAAAATTTAGAAAAAGTTACAAACATAGTTGACTTATCGGAAAACTGATATTAAATTTAGTTTAATAGTTGGCTTATTGGACAACCAAAGGCTGCAATGATCTATATTTTGATGGATTATTGTTGCCTTTTTTAATTCTAGGAGGGAATGTGACGATGATGAAATATAGTTATATTACTCATTTAGAGTGCCCAAAGTGCGGTAAAACTTATGAAGAAAATCGAATTCAGCAGTTATGTCAGTGTGGCTCCCCGTTACTAGTACGTTATGATTTAGAAAAAGTAAAAGAAACTATTAACCGTGAGGACATGAAAAATCGCCCTAATACTTTGTGGAGATATCATGAGCTACTTCCAGTCCATCATCAAGAAAATGTAGTGTCGCTAGGAGAAGGAATGACGCCATTAAAAAAACTGCCGTATTTAGGAGCTGATTATGGATTAAATAATTTATACATGAAAGACGAAGGGATTATACCAACGGGTTCTTTTAAAACTCGTGGTGCAAGTGTGGGAATTTCAAAAGCAAAGGAATTAGGGGTAAAACATCTAGCAATGCCGACTAATGGTAATGCAGGTGCTGCCTGGGCATTGTATGCAGCAAAGGCGAATATAAAAGCAACAATTGTCATGCCATTAGATGCTCCTGAAATTACTCGAAAGGAAGTATATATTGCTGGTGGAGATTTATATTTAATTAACGGTTTAATTAGTGATGCTGGAAAAGTTGTAGGAAGCTTAGTACAGGAACAAGGGGTTTATGATGCATCTACATTAAAAGAGCCCTATCGGATAGAGGGTAAGAAAACAATGGGTTATGAAATTGTTGAACAATTAGGGTGGAAAGTGCCCGATGTGATTTTATATCCAACGGGTGGAGGTGTAGGCATCATTGGAATCTATAAAGCTATTTTAGAGCTACAACAATTAGGGTGGATTGAACAGGGGAAGTTGCCACGGTTAGTAGCTGTTCAAGCAGAAGGATGCGCCCCAATTGTAGAAGCGTGGAAAAAAGGAGAGAAAGAATCCGTCTTCTTTGAAAATTCAACAACATGTGCATTTGGCATCAATGTTCCGAAGGCTTTAGGTGATTTTTTAGTATTAGAAGGAATTTATGCAACGAAAGGATGTGCTATCGCCGTATCGGAGGAAGCATTACTGGAAGCTCAAAAACTAGTAGCCTCACTAGAAGGTAATTTTATTTGTCCAGAAGGGGCAGCTACATTCGCAGCTGTTAAAACTTTACGTGAACAAGGATGGATTCGAGAAGACGAACATGTTGTATGTTTAAATACTGGATTAGGTTTGAAATATCCTGAAACTGTTGAGATAGAAGATGTTGAAACTCTTCAACCTGGTCAACAGATTCTAATAAAAAATTAAAGGTTATACATGATTGCTGGAAAGGTAAAAGGAAGAGCTGGAAGCACTAAGGGAAGAACAATTCTTTCAAAAAGCATACGAGGAAACTTTAAAACCAGCATTTGGTGATAGCATACGGGTAGAAGATCTTGGTGTAGAAGGAAATATAGAACAATAATCAAAAGTATCCTTTGTGTTGATCAGTAGAGAATTACTGTAACATAAGGGATACTTTTTTTTGAGTAAGATTATTTTAAAATTATCGCTACTAGTAGCGGAATGGTCATTAACAGTAAAACACCAAAGCTCCATAAAATTTGCTTTGTTGTCGACATATGTTTAGGACGGATGCTAATCGTATCATATAAGTTGTTAATTGCTCGTTGCTCTTTTTTATATAATAGTTTTTGAAATTGATCATAGTCATCGATGTAGGAGGAAGGAGGCTCTAATCCGAAACGAATAGCTCGCACGTCTTCCGTTACATCTTGATTATCATAAAAATAAAGAATGGTTGGTGCAAGCCCTCCTGTATGCTTAGCAATAACATCAATGTCGAAGGAAACCATTTTATAACCAGTTTCTCCATTTTCTTTTTTATATTGCATAATCAATCGGTTCCGTTTCATATTTATCACTCCTCATTGGATGTAATGAATCGAAGAGTATGCTTCCCCACCATTTTAACCACTTCCTCTACTTTTAATCGGGAACGATCACATAAGTCTAATTAAATTAACCTATTTAACTTCCTATAATAATCCTATAGAATTTAAATTATTACAATATTTTGTTAATTTGGAGGGCAAAAAAATGGAAACGACTACAATACAGGAACGTTTTTACGCTTTACCAACGACAGCAATCTCGGATGCTACAGGTGGACATACAAATTTGGATAGTAAGATTAAGCCGTTAGCAGATCATTTTAAAATTGCAGGACGAGCTATAACAGTACGTTTACCAGATGGAGAAAATGGTGCGGTTTTAGAAGCGATTAGTATGGCACAAAAGGGTGATATTTTAGTTATTGATGCTAAAGGAAATACAAATCGAGCTGTAGCGGGTGATTTCGTCGTCTCCCTTGCAAAGGGAATAGGTGTACAAGGTTTTGTTGTAGATGGTGTAATTCGAGATATGGCCGCAATTCATGATTTAGATTTCCCGGTTTTTGCATTAGGCACAACAGTTGCAGCAGGATTTAAAAATGGAGGGGGAGTTGTTAATTGTCCAATTTCAGTTGGAAATGTAACGGTTCACCCTGGGGATTTTATTATTGGGGATATCGATGGTGTTGTCGTCGTTCCACAACAGGATATTGAAAAGATTGTTGAAACCGCTGAGAAAAAGATTGCAAAGGATGAAGCTCGTGAAAAGGAAGCGTTAGGAAATGGGGAAGAATCTATTCGAGCTTACTTAGCAAAGGCCGTATCGAATATAAAAAAGCCGCAATAATTTGCGGCTTTAAATGTTTATTTAGCTAATTCAGCATTGTATGCTTCCATTTTATCTTCGTCAAAACGTTTTTCCCATTTTGACATAACGATAGCTGCTAAAGAGTTTCCGACAACGTTTACTGCTGTACGGGCCATATCGAGAATACGGTCAATTCCAGCGATAAATGCTAGTCCTTCAAGTGGGATACCTACGGATCCAAGTGTTGCTAAAAGAACAACGAATGATACGCCTGGAACACCAGCAATCCCTTTTGAAGTAACCATTAATACAAGCATTAATGTAATTTGTTCTGTAATGCTTAAATCGATACCATACATTTGTGCAATAAATAGTGCAGCAATTGCTTGATACAATGTTGAACCATCTAAGTTAAAGGAATAACCAGTTGGAATAACAAAAGAAGTAATATCTTTTGGACAACCGTATTTCTCCATTTTATTCATAATACGTGGTAAAACGGTTTCAGAACTAGATGTAGAATAAGCAAGAATCAGTTCTTCTTTTAATACTTTTAATAAGTTAAAAATGTTAACACCAGCAATTTTCGCTGTAATTCCTAATACAACAAGTACAAAGAATATCATTGCACCATAAACAAGAAGTGCTAATTTTCCAAGTGGGATTAAAGATGATAAACCGAATTTTGATACTGTAACCCCGATTAAACCAAATACACCAATTGGTGCAAATTTCATTACAAGGTTTGTAACCCAGAACATCGCATCTGCAACGCCCTGCGCCACATCAAGTATAGGTTTCCCTTTTTCTCCAATTGCTGCTACCCCTAAACCAAATAATACAGAGAAGAAGATAACAGGTAACATATCGGCCTCAGCCATTGACTGAATGAAATTGGTTGGGACAATACTAACAATAGTATCTAATAAGCCGCCACCTTCATGCTCAACCGATTCTGTCGTTTCAACATAAGATGAAATGTCGGTTTGAGTTAATTCATTCATGTTAATGCCTTCACCTGGTTGGAAAATGTTAGCTGCACCTAAACCAACAACGATGGCAATTGTTGTGATAATCTCAAAGTAGATTAAAGTTTTACCACCTAGGCGGCCAAGTTGTTTCATATCCCCAGTACCAGCTACACCGATAATAAGTGTAGAGACGATGATTGGGACAACAATCATTTTAATTAAATTTAAAAAGATCGTACCAAGTGGTTGTAAATATTTCTCTACATTAGGGTTACCATAGAATATAGCACCTACAATGATCCCTAATACTAGACCGATTATTATTTGAGAAGCTAAACTAAGTTTAAATTTTTTCAATTTTCTCCCCCCCAATCAAATGTAGGACAAGTCCATAATAATAGTATATGGATGACTTACAAAATCCGACAAAATCCGATTAATCCACTTTGCTAATTATTTCAGCAAATAACACTTGAATAAATTTTTTGATATTTACTTTCGCTTTTCGTTGATTATTTTCTTCGATTTGACGCATTAGTGATCGAATTTCGGTAAAGTCAAAATAACGAGGGGCATAATATTCAAATTCTGAATTTGTATAATCAACAATTCCCAAATTAGCAAGATTAATCATTGCAGCTAAAATTGTTCGACGAATGCGTTGTTCAATCGCTTTACTTTCTTTTACGATATCATCCGCTGTAGATTTCGTTAAACTTGCCACTTTCTCATATAATTCTTTTAGTGGTGGGAGTGGAGAAATTTTATATTTATCCATAAGTAAAAGTTCAATAATATTTGTTATATCCTCACTGCCTACCTCACCGACAATACCCATATCATTTAAAATGGATTGAACATGGTCCCTAGACGTTTTCTTAACATGTTTTTTATCCTCAGCAAAATGGGATAATGACTGTCTAATGGCTAAAATAGAATTTTTTAAGCGATATTGTTCTTCTGTTTTCCGAAGAACCGTTTCAACTTCGATTTTATTAATGGGTTTATGAATAAAAAATTCTATCCCCTTTTCGTAACTTTGGGCAACCATTTCTTTATTTACAACTTGAGAAATCATTATAAAATGACCTTCATAAAGATTTTCACGTAATTTTTCAATTGTCGTGATACCATCTAGTTTGGGCATTAGTAAATCGATTAATACGAAATCGGGTTGGATAGCTAATATTTGAGGGATAGCATCTTGACCGTTGGAAGCTTCACCGATGACACTTCCTAGCTCGCTTTCATTAATAATAGTTGATAACATTTTTCGACTTGCACGGTCGTCGTCAACAATGAAATAACGCATGTCTTTCTCCTTTTCTATAACATATTTGTCGGGATTGTAATGATAAATTTTGTTGTTTTATTACTTTCAACATGTATATTACCGTGTAATTTTGCTACGATTGCTTGTACATGGGATAAGCCAATTCCCGTGGAAGGCTCGCCTTTTTCATTAAATTTCGAAGTAAAACCTGGGTCAAAGATAACTGGAAGGGAATGTTCTGGAATACCAATCCCATTATCTTCAATTATAATATTTGTTTCATCGGCTTTCATACCAACCGAAATGGTAATCGCCCCCTCGTTTTCAATTGCTTCTACTGCATTGGCGACTAGATTGTTTAATACGGCAAGTAATTGAATATGGGCATGTGTATGAAAATCTTCATTTAGTAATACGTTAAATTGAATATTTTTCTTTAGAAGCACACTATATTTTTGATTAGCTTCTGAAACAAGGGAAAGTAAATCCGACATTAAATAATGATCGGATTGTTTATTTTCTACAATGTTCGACAATCCAGCAAAAATACGTTGCTGATCTTTCTTCACTTCATGAATTTCTTGAGCAATAATTAATGCTTTTATGCTTAATTCGGAATGAACCGTTGCTAATTGTTTATATAAATCAAAGCTAGAAGCGGTAATTTGTTCAATTTGGTTCATTGATTTTTGTAAATATAACGTTTCCACATATAAATTGGAGCCAATGTTTAATAATTGCTGAACTTGCTTTTTATTTTCAGCAATGATTATTGAGCTATATAATCCAACAACAAAAAAACTACGTAAAAGGGCAATCGTAATAAGTAAAAAAATTTCCTCTGCATTAATAGGTATTTTCGTTACAAATAGAGTAGTAAAAAGGTGCTCAATACTATTACTAATGATTTCAAATAAAGAAGCCATCAACCCTAAAGTTAAAGGTTTTGTTTTATATTTTTCTATATTAAAAATAGACAAACATACAGCAAATGAAAAATAAAAAAGGGCTGCTGGGAAATGTTCGATTAATGCATTTATAAAAGGTTGTTCATAAAATAGGCTATCTAACAATGAACGGAATAGTACGACGGTTAAACCGGTTATAATCCCCGTTGTAATAACGGGTACAGTACGTATTAATACGGCAATAAAAAAAATAATACTGCCTAATCCAAAACGGAAAGGTGCTTCTTCATAGGGCATTATTTTAATTTCACTACCAATTGCGGTAAGTAAAGCAGTAGCAAGGATTGCAATCGTACAACGATTAACTTTTGAAAGGGCTTTCATATATTCCATGGAAAGACTTCACCTTCTATTAATGAGTGTTTTTTCATTATAAATTAAAAAAGTACTATAACTGCTATCAGTTTTAGTACTCAAATGGAATTTCTACAAAAAAATCCGTTACGTTACGTAACGGATGTTATCATCATATAGTAAATAAAAATGGCGGAGGCAGTAGGATTCGAACCCACGCGCGGTTTAACCCGCCTGTCGGTTTTCAAGACCGATCCCTTCAGCCAGACTTGGGTATGCCTCCGTTTCGACAAAGAAAAATATATCATATAACTATATTATGGTCAACAAATAAGTAGAAAATAAGTAGAAGGGAAAGTTTTTTAAAAAAAGATTTCAACTTTTCCATTATTACCAGAACTAAACATTGCATTTTCCCTCAATAATAAAGTATACTAGTTTATGCCGTGCTAGGTGGGGAGGTAGCGGTGCCCTGTAACTCGCAATCCGCTCTAGCGAGACTGAAGTCCTTTCTGAGGCTGTCCGTATGTTTGGTCTGCCTCTTGCACGTAGTGTTGAAGGTTGGGTCCTGCGCAATGGGTACCCATGAACCATGTCAGGTCCGGAAGGAAGCAGCATTAAGTGGTTTCACCCATGTGCCGCGGGGTAGCCTAACCTGAGCTGGCGACAAGAGTAACGCTTATGTACGGCTGTCGAAGAAAGGTGCACGGCTTTAATGTGCATAATAAAAGCCTAAAAAGGCATGAATAAAAGACGAAATGAACGTTTATGTTCATTTCGTCTTTTTTATTAATTCTTTTAAAACCACGTGCTCTGCACGTGTGAAAATATACTTTTAGAGTGGTAATGGAGATGGAATTAAAAACTCCTCTCGATATAATGAAAATGGCCGTCAAACCAAAT
>NZ_RHLQ01000006.1 GCF_003711845.1 Lysinibacillus halotolerans | reverse complement strand
ATTTTATCAGAAGTGGTCCTTATTTTTTATTTAAAATAATCAAAGCCGGTGAAATTTTACTTATCGTAAAATTTCACCGGCTTTTCATTTCAGAGGTGGGTTTTGTCCCAGCCTCTTTTATTTACTTGAAATTTTACGAAAGATATTTTCAATACAATACAAAAATAATTTTCATAATAACCTTTAACGAAACGAAGGAGTGATTCTATTGAAATATCAATTGTGTAAAGTAAATAAAAGATTCATTTATAGAGGAATCGTAGTTGAATCAAAGATCCGAGATTTTTTCATAGGACGAATATGGACAAGGAATTATACCCCTTTTCCACAAGACAAAATCGAAAAATATATAGAACAAGAATTTTTCAATATAAAACCTGGTATTTCTTTTATTCGCAAAGGTTTATTCCAACGACCATATTATATTTGTCATCGATGTCAAAATACAAATCAGTATGAATTTGTTCACTATAATTGTGCAAGATGTGAAAAGGTATGTGTATACTGCCGGCACTGTATAAATATGGGGAGAGTAACCAGTTGCACGGATTTACTGACATGGAATGGACCAGAACCACATCATCGTCTATCTCATGAACTTCAGTGGGAAGGGACGTATACAGAACTACAATTGGAAGCATCCCAACAATTAAAAGAAAGTATAAAAACAGGTAGGAATCATTTAATCTTTGCAGTTTGTGGAGCGGGAAAAACAGAAATTCTTTTTCCTGCCGTTCAATTTGCCCTGAAACAAGGAAAACGGGTTTGTATTGCAACCCCTCGAACGGATGTCGTTTTAGAATTGTATCCCCGTTTTCAAAAGGTTTTTCCGAAAACAAACTTACATGCATTGTACGGAAATGCACCTATACAACAAGGTTTTTCCCAACTTGTCATAGCTACAACCCATCAACTTTATCGTTTTGAAAATGCGTTTGATGTCGTTATTGTGGATGAAGCGGATGCCTTTCCTTATACGTATGACCGTGCTCTTCAACAAGCGGTGATAAAAGTGAAAAGGAAAGATGCTCCGATAGTGTTAGTTACAGCAACCCCTTCTGCCCAAATTGTATCTCAAGCGAAGCGGGAAAAATGGGGAGTATCTTTTATTCCAAGAAGATATCATGGCTACCCGTTACCAGTACCTAGGTTTGAGTCATTATGGTCTTACGATAAAAAAATGCAAAAGGGGAAAATTCCATCAAAATTGGAGGAATGGACGAAAGCAAGGCTACGAAATAAAGAACCTTTTTTAATTTTCTTTCCTACTATTCAATTAATGCAAAAGGCAACCCCCCTCTTTCAACTTTTAGATAATCGAATCGAAAGTGTCCATGCAGAAGATGTAGAAAGAAAATCAAAAGTGTTACAACTTCGACAGGAAGAGGTACCTGGTTTGCTAACAACTACTATTTTAGAGAGAGGAATTACAATTAAAAATATTCAAGTTGCCGTAGTTGGTGCTGAGTCCAAAATTTTTACATCCAGCGCTCTCATTCAAATAAGTGGTCGTGTTGGACGGAATGCTCAATTTCCAAAAGGAGATATTGTATTTTTTCATCACGGAATTACGGCGGAAATGGATGAAGCGCGAAATGAAATTATACGTCTAAATAAAGAAGGGTTCGGAGAGGAATCAAAATGAAACGTTTTGAAGTGAGAAATTGTCTTTTATGTAACACACCGCTAAACGAACCTGTTACTTGGAAGTTACTATTAACAAATCATTTTCCGAAAACAATTTGCTTTGATTGTGAAAAAAAGTTTGAGCCTTATGAAAACAAAGATAAAACAGTTATCTCTCTCTTCCGATATAATAATCCAATGAAAGACTACCTCCATCGTTATAAGTTTTTGCATGATGTGATTTTAGCTAAAATTTTTAGAGAACAAATTCACATGTATTTATCAAAACAAAAAGCCGTCATCGTTCCTATACCAATGCATCCCCTGAAACTAAAGGAAAGAACCTTTTCCCATGTCGATGAATTGTTAAAGGAAGCGAATGTCCCTTTTACTCATTATCTTGAAAAAATTACGACGGAAACCCAAGGGGGAAAATCTCGGCAACAAAGATTGAAAGCACCCCCTATTTTCCGATTAAAGAACGGTATGGATGTTAAAGGGAAGGATTTTATTTTAGTTGATGATATTTATACAACTGGAACTACGATTCAACATGGTAAAAAAGTTTTATTAGACAACGGGGCAAATTGCGTAACGGCATTTACATTAATTCGAGGATGAAATATAAAAAAATACGAATTGAGTTTAATAAAAATGAAATATAGACGATGATTTATATGGAATAGTATATAAATTATTAGTAACGGAGGAAACGATGATGGCTGAAATTAAAAATTGTCCTAATTGCGGTGAATTTTTCAACTATACGGGTATTCGAGATGTTTGTCATAAATGTGCACAAAAAGAAGAGGAGATGTACGAAATCGTTTACCGCTTTTTACGTAAACGAGAAAACCGTGCAGCAACAGTAGAACGAATTGTGGAAGCAACGGGTGTTGAGCAAGAATTATTATATAGATGGGTTCGGAAAAATCGTCTTCATCCTGCCCTTTTCCCCAATTTAGGTTATCCTTGTGATAATTGTGGTCACCTGACGACAAAAGGGAAATTGTGCGAGTCGTGTCAAAATGAACTGAAATCTGATTTACGTACATTTGAAGCAGCTAAAGAATTTAGAGAAAATGTGGCAAACAATGAAAAGGGAACATACTTCGTAAATAAAGGTAAATAATTGGCACGTTAATCGTTCTAGATTTTAGTTGTGTTAAAGTATAAGCTTTTTCTATGAGAAACGTTAACATTTTGTTAATTTAACCGAAATATAAAATATACAAGAATGATGAGAGGAGGGGTAGTTGTGAAAATTACATCATTGGGTGTAAATGGAATTAATCCTTACAACAAACAACCAGTAAATGTTAAACCAAAAGAAGCAAAAACGAGCGTTACTGATAAAATTGAAATTTCAACTACCGCAAAAGCATTGTCAACTTCTTTAAATTACAGTACAGATCGTGCTCAAAAAGTTCAAAAGCTAAAAGAAGAAATTCAATCGGGTGAATATAAAGTTGATGCTCATAAAGTAGCTGAAGATTTATTGAATTATTATCGTAAATAGTTGAAAAGGAGTTTTTCACCATGTCGCTTCAATCAATCATATCGGTTTTAGAAAAACTTGAAAAAATGCATAAAAGTTTGTTTGAGCTAGCAATTCAGAAGACAGAAATTGTGAAAAAAGGCGATATGGACGAACTAGATACGATGTTAAAAAATGAGCAATCCCATATAGCGGCTATTGAACAGCTCGAGCAACAGCGTCAGCAACTAGTAATGGATTACTTGGACGCAAAAGGAATTGTATATGCTGACACTCCAACTGTTCTCGATGTGATCGAAGCGGCTGATTTAGAACAAGAGCGAGAGCAATTAAAATCGGTACGGCAGCGGTTAATGGCAGTTATCGATGATTTACGAAAGCAAAATGATTTAAATCAAAAACTCGTATTCCAATCTTTACAATTCGTCCATATGACTTTAGATATGATGCGCCCTAACCAAGAGCAAATGAACTATTCGGGAAAGGCATCGAACACGAATAATCCTTTGTCTAAAAAATCATTATTTGATTCACAAGCATAATTAAATCAATATGCACGGTATCGAGAGCCGTGCTCCATATACATAAAACAATTTAAAGGAGGAGTTAGTTTTGCGCTCCACATTCATGGGATTAGAAGCAAGTAAGAGAGGACTTTTTACACAACAAAGTGCACTCTACACGACTGGTCATAATATTTCCAATGCCAATACAATAGGCTACACGCGTCAACGGGTGAATATGGCTTCCACATTAGGTTATCCAGGCGCAGGTTTGAACTCTCCAATGACAGCAGGACATATTGGGACAGGCGTGGAAGCGACATCGGTCCAACGTATTCGAGATGAATTTATCGATCGCCAATATCGTCAAGAAACAAATAAATTAGGATATTGGGAATCGAAAGCAAATGCAATTTCACAAATGGAAGATGTTATGTCTGAACCGTCGGAATATGGTTTAAACGAAGCCTTCAATTTATTCTGGAGTTCCTTACAAGATGTTAGTACTAACCCGGAAGATTCAGCTGCACGGAAAGTTGCCATTCAAAGGGCAGAACATTTGGCTGATACGTTTAACTACCTTGATACACAATTAAAACAAATTCAAGGAAATATCGGAAATGAAATTGATGTATCCACTACTCAAATCAATTCAATTTTGAAACAAATTGCTGAAATTAATAAACAAATTCAAGCTGTAGAGCCAAATGGTTATATGCCGAATGATTTATACGATGCACGAGATACTTTGCTTGATGAGTTAAACGAATACATACCAGTTTCAGTTGAACGAGTAAAATCTGGTGGGAACGCTTTAGAAATTGCAGAAGGTAGTTATAAAATTACTTATAAAACTGCTGATGGTACAACGATGACTTTAGTTGATGGAAAAGACTATGCAGAACTGAAGGCATTAGATACTGCAGGAAATAAAGTAGATGGAAATGTGGATGACGCAGCAACGAAAGGGTATAATCCATTTGCCCAAATTGTTGTTTCTAATATTGGAAATCCACCCGATAGTACAACGACTCAAGGGAGTTTTGAAGAAGCAGATTTTGAGAATTCTAAAGGTAAACTGCTATCATTAATTAATTCGTACGGTTTCAAAAATACAGATAGTCCGACAACTGAAGGGTACTATCCTGAAATGTTAGCGAATTTAGATAAATTAGCCCAAGTATTTGTGGAAGCATTTAATACAGTACATCAAGCAGGTTATACATTGAATTCTACAAATGATTCGACAGCTCCAGACGGGGGACTATTCTTCGTAGGAGAAGGTGCAACAGCAACTTCTGCTGGAACTATAACGGCAGGTACAATTAAAGTAAGCGCTGAAATTAAAAATGATCCTAAAAAAATTGCTGCATCTTCCGCTCCAGGTGAAGAAGGAAATGGGAAATGGGCAACTGAATTAGCGAACTTACAAAGTAAGGCAGTAGGAGCTAATGGATTTACAATTGATTTAGATCGTACGAACCCTAACGATGCAAATGTTACTTACACGCCGACAACGGATCTAGATGGTGCTACTTTCCAATCCTTCTATGAAAGTTTAATCGGACAATTGGGAGTAGATGGACAAGAAGCAGCCCGTCTACAATATAATTCAGAAACGATTCGTTTAACTGTTGCAAATAACCGTGCTTCCATGAGTTCTGTCTCATTAGATGAAGAAATGACGAATATGATTACATTCCAGCAAGCGTATAATGCCAATGCGCGAATGATTACAGTCATTGATGAAACACTAGATAAAATTATTAACGGCATGGGCCGTGTTGGATTATAAAATAGAATTCCAATTTAGATGTAAAGAAAGGAGATTGTTATGCGCGTAACCCAATCTATGTTATCTAATAACATGCTAAGAAATTTAAGTACTAGCTATTCGAAAATGTCTGAGTTACAAAATCAAATTAATACAGGCTCTAAAATTACTCGCCCTTCCGATGACCCGGTCATTGCTATTAAAGGTATGAGTTATCGAACAGATTTAAATAAAGTTAGCCAATTTGAACGAAATATGAACGAAGTTAATTCCTGGTTAGATTCATCCGATGATGCATTAGGACAAGTAGGGGACGCTTTAAACCGAGTAAAGGAATTGGTTGTCCAAGCTGCTAATGATACGAATACTGCAGATGATCGTCAAAAAATTAAACTTGAAATCGATCAAATTCGAAGTCAAATTCAAGATGTCGCCAATACAAAAATTGCTGATAAATATATTTTTAATGGAACGAAAACCCAATCTCCATTGTTCGTCAATGGTGAATTAAATCCAGAAACCTATGACAGCTCGACAGGTGAATTTATTTCTGCAACATCAGGAGAAGTAAATATGGAAGTATTTGATGGAATTCAAATACAGGTAAATACGTCTAATGGTGCAGAACTATTTAAAAATGTAGATGATTTAATGGCGAATATTTCTTCGGCACTGGATGCATCTGACGGTGAGGAAATTGGAAATCTATTAGGCGGTCTTGCTGACGGAACAGACGATACTTTATCTGAACTTCAAAATAAAGTGTTAGAGGCTCGCGCAGATGTTGGAGCTCGACAAAACCGAGTGGAAATGATGACGAATCGCCTCTCTTTACAGGAAATTAATGTGACAAAACAAATGTCGCAAAACGAAGATGTTGATTATGCTGAAGCAATCACACAAATGATTACATATGAATCGATTCATCAAGCATCCCTTTCTGTAGGAGCAAAAATCATTCAACAAACTTTAGTCAATTTTTTATAATTTTCACATGGCGTTTGGACATACTTGTTCAAACGCTTTTATTAAAAGAAGGTGAATAAGTTGAATTTCCCTAAGCTTCATATAACGAAAACTGAGATAAAACTGAATATGCATATTCAAGATCCTGTTCAAATCATTCGACAACCAAAGGCCAATCAAACGATAAAGCAGCCTAATGGAAAATTAAATATTGAAACAACAAAAGGAAAGCTTGAAATTGATCAGTCGCAAGCTTGGCAAGATTTAGGACTGTTAACACCGAAAGAATCGGTCCAAAAATATGTGGCTGATGGCAGACAGGCAGTATTAAAGGGGATAGCGAAGGCAGTACAAGAAGGGCGACAAATTTTGGAGAATAGTGGAAAGGGCCAGGGGAGAGCGATTATAGCTAATGTTGCTAAGCAAAATCATGGTCCCCATCGAGTACCAATGAACATTAAATTCATTCCATCCGTCGGTTCTGTTAAAATTGATTATACGCCAGGTAAGGTAGAAACAAATTATACACCGCAGAAACCTGAAATAGACGTTCAAATTAATCGACCTATATATGATTATAAACAAGGAAAAGTAACCCACGAAGTAGTACAACGTCCATCAATAGATATTGATTTCATTGGATAAAAGGAGCAATTAATATGAATATAAAAACAAAATTTTTAGGAGAAGTAGAAATAAACGATGGAGATATTATTACGTTTGAATACGGACTTCCAGGTTTTCCTGATTTAAAAAAGTTTGTCCTTCTTCCTATAGATGGTGACCTTCCGTTGGCGGTACTTCAATCAACGGAAATAGCAGAAATTGGGTTTGTCGTTGCTTATCCTTTCGCTTTTAAAAAGGACTATGAATTTGATATAAGTGATGAAGATAAAGAAGATTTGAAAATTGAGAAGGAAGAAGATGTGATCGTCTATTCCATAGTGACGTTAAAAGAATCTTTCATAGAATCAACTTTAAATCTATTAGCACCTATTGTCATTAATGTGAATAAAAAACTTGGAAAACAAATTGTATTACAAGATAGTGCTGCTTACCCATTAAGATTTCCAATTAGTACATTGGAAGGAAGTGCAAAATAATGCTTGTCCTATCCCGTAAAAAGAATGAATCAATTATGATTGGTGACCATATCGAAGTGAAAATTTTATCTGTTGATGGTGATCAAGTAAAACTAGGAATCGTTGCACCGAGAAATGTAAAAGTCCATCGTTCTGAAGTTTTTCAAGCGATTCAAGAACAAAATAAAGAAGCACTAAATACGAATGTAAATATACTTGAACAATTGAAAAAAAAGTAGATTTCATCCACTCGGTTATGCTGGGTGGATTTTTTTATGTAGCTTGAAAAAAAATAGAAAAAATTTTTTTAAAATCTATTAAACTAATTTCAAATGGGACGATATTAGTAATGTAAGGCGATGGTACTATTCCAAAGCCAAGCAATTCCACACGGATGTGGATTATCTAATAAAAATTCAAGGAGGAATTCTAAATGAGAATTCAACACAACATTTCAGCTTTAAACACTCACCGTAACCTAGCTTTCAACAACACTCAAGCTTCTAAAAACCTTGAGAAATTATCTTCAGGTTACAAAATTAACCGTGCTGGCGACGACGCTGCTGGTCTTGCAATTTCTGAAAAAATGCGCGGACAAATCCGTGGTCTTGACATGGCGTCTAAAAACGCTCAAGACTCAATCTCTTTAATCCAAACTGCTGAGGGTGCTCTTAACGAAACTCACTCTATTCTACAACGTATGCGTGAATTAGCAGTACAATCTGCTAACGACACAAACGTTACAGCTGACCGTGAAGCATTACAATTAGAAATCCAATCATTATCTGATGAGATTACACGTATTGCTGAAAACACTGAGTTCAACACTCAAAAATTATTAGACGGTACTTTCAAAGGTTCTCGTACAACTGCAGTTTCTGGTGGGAATGCTACTGATGATGGTGGTAAACAATTCCATATCGGTGCAAACTCTGGTCAAAGCATTAACTTATCAATTGGTACTATGACTGCAGGTGCTTTAGGTGTAGCGGTTACTAGTGCAGCTGGTGTAACTGAGGGTGGTACTGCTGGTATTAACATCACAACTCAAACTGCTGCTGATAATACAATTACAATCGTTGACACAGCTATTAACACAGTATCTAAAACTCGTGCATCTTTAGGTGCGGTTCAAAACCGTTTAGAACACACAATCAACAACTTAGGTACAACTTCTGAAAACTTAACAGCTGCAGAATCACGTATCCGTGATACTGACATGGCTGCTGAAATGATGAGCTTCACGAAAAACAACATCTTAATGCAAGCAGCTCAATCTATGTTAGCTCAAGCTAACCAACAACCACAAGGTGTACTTCAATTATTAGGTTAATTTTAACCGTAAGAAACAGAAGAGGGTTTCCTCTTCTGTTTTTTTTATCTTCATTTATATATGAAATGGACGATAATGAATATGAGGTGGAGATTTTGACTGAATACATTTTAAACATAGAAGTTGCCAAATCAGGCGATGAAACGTTAAAAATAAATGAATATCATGTACATAGCAAATATAATCCGATCATAGAATCCGAGCGAATTGCAGAAAAAGAATATAGTATGAACTGTACCCATATTATTTTTGGATATGGGAAAGGGTATGTCGTTGATAGTTTACTTAGAAAAATGAAAAATGAGTCAATCATCATTGTTGACCCTTTAATTGAAATGGGGAAAATTCAAATTGATGAACGCCATAAAAACAGTGAAAAAGTGTTCTATTGGGGAGAAAGTACAGTAAATACTTTAGGTTATTTGATTTCAACTATTTCAGAGGGGAAAGCATTAAAGATAAAGGTTATTTTAACCCCAAATTATGATAAGTTATTTGTAAAAAACTATCGGGATCTGTTAGTTTACTTGCGGGATTTTCAAAATAAAACACAAATTAATTATAATACGGAAGTGTTTTTTGCAAACCAATGGCAACGGAACTTTTCCATTAATGTCCCGATGATTGCTAAAGATGAATCTTTATCTGTTTTACATAATCAGTTTGATTTACCGGTAGTGTTAGCAGCGGGAGGACCATCTTTAACGAAACAACTCCCTTTGCTCAAAAAAATTCAAGAACATGTGATTATTATTGCTTCCGGTTCTACTGTCAATTCCCTATTAGCGGTAGACTTGGAACCAGATTTTGTCCTTTCAATTGACGGAGGGGAACCAAATTATAAACATTTTAAAGATCTCCAATTTGATAAAGCAAGATTAATATATTCGCCTTATAATCATTCCGGTGTTCGAAAATCCTTCCGAAAAAGAGGCTACGTATTTACACAAGTGAATCAAGAGGAAATAGGTAAGTACTTATTAGATAATATAGGAATTAATTTACCTGTTTTAGCTGGCGGAGGAACTGTTGCCCATTATGGTGTAACGGTTGCAAGGTTGTTAAATTCCGGTCCTATTGCAATGATCGGGCAAGATTTAGCCTATACAAATAATCAAACCCATGCAAAAGGAAACAAATTTGCAAAAGAAGTTGAAGATATTACGAAATTAAATAAAGAACTAATACCAGTTGAAGGATACTATGGAGAAGAAGTTATCACATCTCGTGATTTTTTATCTATGAAAATGGTATTTGAAGAAATTATTCGTTTTTATAAACCACTTGTACCTATATTCAACTGTACAGAGGGTGGAGTGAAACTAAAAGGGTATGAACAACTTCCATTCCAAGATTTTGTTGACACTTATGTTGATACAAATAAAGTGAAAAATTTAGATCATCTAGATAACAATAATGCAATTTATAAAACAGACAAAGAAGTTGTAGACATTTATAAAAAGGAGTTGAAATTAATAGGGGATCTAGAAAATCTGTTAATTAAAGGAATCCATGTTTTACATAAAGTAAAAAACAATACATTCTTTGATCAACATACACTTAATTTGTTCGATAAAATTGAAAAGGAAATAAATCAAAAGTCGAAAAAAATCCAAGTTCATTTTCTTATTGGTCCAATTACAATTGAAGTTTCGAATTGTTATTTGGAGAAACCGAATGAAACGCAAAAGGAAGCTTTTGATCGAGTATGGAATCAGACTTATACTTTATACAAACGTTTATTAGAAGCTTTCGATAAGGTAAAAGTCAATTTAAGGGATGTTATTACTGAAATTGAAAATTAGGAGTGGGAAAGTTGCAAAACGTCGTACTAGAAGTAATTGAAAGTTATAATGAATATTTAAATAAATTACCGAGCGGTTGTATAGCAATTGCAAATAAATTACGAGACGACCAAATTCAATCAGCATTATCAAGTGTAAAGGATTTTTCAGAAGGGGTAATTTGGCTGACGGAAGCAGCTGAATTATTAAAGAAAAATGAAGTAAATGTTACATCGAATATAGATAAAATCCATGAGTTTTTGACGGAAATAAACAATGCATTAGAAATTCAAGATTTTCATTTAGTTGCTGATTTATTTGAATATGAGATTGCCGAATTTTTCGAGCAATATAGTAGAATCGTGATTGAACAATGATGTTTGAAATTGGTTTAGCTAGAGATGGTCATCAAACACTTACTGTTGACGGTATTCACATTTATAGCAAATATAAGCCAATAGACCATGCAGAGGCATTTATAGAAAAAGAACTGGATTTAAATGCTGAAGGCTATTTTTTATTAGGCCTAGGATTGGGGTATCATTTAAAAGCGATTATAAATAAAGTGAAATGTAAAAAAATCTTTGTTTTATGTGTAGATGAACAAGAACATAAAATATTTTCGAATTCTACTATTTCTAGGCAGATTTTAAATCTTTCAAATGTTCATATTGTCTACAATCCAAAAGATATTAAACTGAATAATAACTATCAAATGATTATTCCAAATGCATGGATACAAGTATTAAATAAATCGAATCCTCTATACAACTTTTTAGCGGATATAAAAATTAAACAAGAAAGCTACAGCAATCAAAAAAAACTTTTGGACGAAAATTTTTCGAATAATATAAGATTAAATGATAAAAACTTAAAACATTATCTATCTGAAACGAAACGGGATAATAAAATAGCTTGTTTAGTTTCGAGTGGTCCATCACTCAATGAAACAAAAACCTGGATAAAAAATGTAAGAGAACAACTCTATATTTTATGTGTAGGTTCGGCATTAAAAGTTTTGTTGAAGGAAGGTATTAAACCAGACGCTGTAATCATCTCTGATCCTAAGAAAAATATTATACAGCAGTTAGAAGGTATTAATTTTGATGGGGTACTATTTTACTTAAGTACAGCGAATTATGAAGCAACTTCAAATTATTCATATACGAGATATATATTATTTCAATCTGGTTATAAGAAAGCGGAAGAAATTGCAAAACAAAATAATATTCCTTTAGTGGAAACAGGTGGTTCTGTTGCAACAACTGGGTTTAGTACTCTAAAATTTTTAGGCTTCGATACAATTGTTCTTTTCGGACAAGATTTAGGCTTCAAAGAAAATAAAACCCATGCAACTTTTTCGACATCTGGAAGAACGGTTTCTAAAATGGAAAACTTAATTAAAGTTATTTCGAACAAAGGGGAAGAAATATATACAACCCCCAATTTGCATTCTTATCTTATGTGGTTTAATTCGATAATGAAATATTCAACCGGTATGAGGGTTTATAATACGGCATTAGATGGAGCGGAAATTCATAATGTAGAAGTCATCAATGAAAAACAGTTTTATAAATTAGTTCATTCAAAATAGTAACTAATAATGTATAATGATGGGAATAATTTAAACCTATGGAAACATAGGTTTTTTCTTTATTTTTAACGAAAATAACCGATAGTAGTAATAGAAATTTCGATACAATTCTACATAAAGAAGTTGACGATATATGAAATTAAAAGTTTATCTTCATTAAATGCTAGATTAAAAGCCAAAAAAATGATACGTATTGGAGAAAATTATGAAGCAAATTGGAATTATAACATTAAGTGGCTATGATAATTACGGTAACCGACTACAAAATTTCGCAATGGAAAATTTATTTAAAGAATATGGACAAGTTGAAACACTTTTTCAAAGAAGTGGTTCAAACTATTCTCCTTTAAATAAAAATTCATTTTTCTATAATTATAATTTGTATAAAGAAGATTATTCGGATGAAGAGTTAATCAACAAAATTGTTGATAGTACCCCTGATCTAAATTATAAAAATTTAAGGATTAAAAGGTTTATAAAATTCAAGAAATTTAGTGAAACAAATTTAAATGAAATTGATAATGGAATACTAGGTAATGAATATATCTCAGAGGAGATTTGTAATCAATTTGATTTATTAGTTGTAGGTAGTGATCAAGTATGGAACCCTCAATGGCTCGAACATAATATTAATTGTTTAATTCCAGTAGAAACTAAAGCGGTAAAAGTGTCTTATGCAGCTAGTTTCGGAATCTCACCAGAGAGTGAAATGGATTTGTCAGAAATAAAATTACATCTAAAAGACTTTAAAGAAATAAGTGTCAGAGAATTTGCAGGATTAGATATACTCTCAAATATAGGTGTAGAAAAGGGACAATTAGTATTAGATCCTACGATGTTGTTAGCTAGACATGAATGGGAAAGTTATTTATATCCTCATAGAGAAAAACCAACTGCCCCTTATATTTTTGTATATATTTTAGGTGAAACTACTGAGGAAATGAAAAACTTCATTGAAACTGTTAAAAGGGAGTCAAAATTAGAAGTTGTTACAGTCAATTCATATGAGGAAGAAAAATATTATGATGCAGATCCATTTGAATTTTTAGATTATATTAGTAGTGCTCAATTAGTGATTACGGACTCATTCCACGGAATCGTTTTTTCTAATATTTTCAACACCCCTTATGTCATTTTTGAAAGAAAGAGTAATTTACCAAGTATGAATTCTAGAATAGAAACTTTAGATAAGTTGTTTAAAGTTCAAGCTAGAAATGCAACTTTAATAAATAATAAAAAGATTGATGAAATTTTAGAACAAGATTTCAGTTACTATAATTCCAACATTCAAAAATACAAAGATAGATCTTTTAATTTTATAAAGAAAATTTTTGAAGGGATTAACTAAGATATGCTTAAAGAACTTAAAAATATTTTAGATGGAGATTATTGTATCGGTTGTGGTTCTTGTACTCTGTTTAATGAGAATTTACAGATCAAATTAACTTCCGATGGAAAATATAAATTAAATGTAACAAATCCCATTGAAAAAGAAGTAGAAAATGAAATATTGTCAGTTTGTCCTTTTTCAAATGCTTCTAAAAACGAAACAGAAATAGGGGAATTGTTATTTTCTAAAAACAATCATTACAATGAACTTACTGGCTATTATTTAAATCTTTATGCAGGTAGTGTTTTAAAAGGAGATTTTCGGAAAAATGGCAGTTCGGGTGGAATGGTTTCTTGGATTATTTCAAAATTACTTGAAGAAAATGAAATTGATAGAGTTATACATGTAAAAGAAAGTAACGATAATGGAAATGTAATGTTTGAATATAATATTTCTAGTACCATTGATGAAATTAAGCGTGGGGCAAAATCAAAATATTATCCAATAGAAATGTCAAAAGTTCTATCCTTTGTTGAAAATAATCCAGGTAGATATGCAATCGTTGGAGTACCTTGTTTCATTAAATCTTTAAGGAATTTATCCTTAAAGAAAACAAATATACAAAAAAGATTAAAATATATGATTGGGTTAGTTTGTGGACATTTAAAAAGTACTTATTATACTGAAATGATTAAACTGCAAACTCCGATAGAAGAATTAGAAAAGATCAATTTTCGATATAAATTACCAAATAAAAATGCTAATGATTATGCAGTAAAATTAGAAGGTAAAACGAATTCCGAAAGTATAGAGTCTGTCATTCCAGTAAATGAATTATACGGTACAAACTGGGGAACGGGTTTTTTTAAATATAATGCATGTGACTTCTGCGATGATGTCTTTGGTGAAACAGCTGATATTGTAGTTGGAGATGCATGGCTACCTGAATTTATAAATGATGATAAAGGTACAAATATAGTCATTGTTCGCAATGAATTAATAAATAACATGATAAAAAAAGGGATAAACGATCAAAGTTTAGATTTAAAAGTGATGTCTCCTAATGAAATAATCAAATCACAAACTGGTGGAATAAGACATAAGAGAGAAGGATTATCTCAAAGATTATATAATAAAATTTCAAATCGGCAATGGGTCCCTAAAAAAAGAGTAGAACCAAAAGAAACAAGTAGGGCTGAGGTATATAATTTAAGGGAAAAAATTAATAATGAGTGTACCCCTGTTTTAAAAGATGCGATTGAAAAAAATGATTTTTCCATCTTTACCGAAACCTTTAAAAGTCTAGAATATCAGTTAAACTTAATATCTTCCCCGGTAAATCAAATGTTTAATGCTAGTAAAGTAATAGAATTTGTCCAAGACAATCAAAATATTTTTATATGGGGATCGGGGATTTCGGGACAAGTTATTTTATACAATTTACATAAAGCAGGATTAAAAGTATCAGGTTTTATTGACAGCAATGCGAAACTTGTAGGAAAAAAAGTTAATGGATTAAATGTTTACTCGATTGAGGAGGCTTTAACAATGAATAATTTGAAAGTGTTGATTTCTCCGATAGATTACTACAAGCAAATTTCGATGACATTAAATGAAAATGGTTATAAAGAGGATATTGACTATATTGATCCATATTTTCGATAAATAGAATTGATAAAAGCTTTTTCCTTTAAAATACTAACTAGTTTATTTGGCGAAGTGCAACATAAATTATGGATATTAAAAATTGTAAGTATCTGAGAAATTTTTCAAACCTATGATTTCATAGGTTTTTCTTTATTTCTAGTAAAAATATCCGATAATAATAATATAATTTTCGATAAAATTTGACAAAGTGAAATTGATTGGAGTAGTTTTGATGAATATTTTAGATGATAAAACAGTATTAGTAACTGGTGGGACAGGATCTTTCGGTAAAAAGTTTGTCCGAAAAGCATTAGATTCAAATGTGAAAAAAATTATTATTTTTAGTCGTGACGAATTAAAGCAATATGAAATGAAACAAGAATTTGACGATAGCCGACTACGTTTTTTCATAGGGGATGTTCGCGATAAAGAAAGATTATATCGTGCATTTGATGGAGTCGATATTGTAATCCATGCCGCTGCGATGAAACATGTGGATGCTTGTGAGTATAATCCTTTTGAAGCAATTAAAACAAATATTCATGGTGCACAAAATATAGTGGAAGCAGCAATCGATCGTGGTGTCGAAAAGGTGATTGCCCTTTCAACGGATAAAGCGTGTAGTCCAGTTAATTTATATGGTGCTACTAAATTAGCATCAGATAAATTATTTGTTGCTGCCAATGCTTACGTTGGTGATAAAAAAACACGCTTTTCTGTAGTACGTTATGGAAATGTTGTTGGTAGTAGGGGAAGTGTTGTACCTTTCTTTAAAAAAATTCGCCACACAGGTGTACTTCCAGTAACAGATGAACGGATGACCCGTTTTTGGATTACTTTAGATCAAGGGGTTCAATTTGTTCTCGATAATTTAGAACGTATGCATGGTGGCGAGATTTTTGTACCAAAAATTCCGAGTATGAAAGTTGTCGATTTAGCTAAAGCAATCGCGCCAGAATGCGAAATTAAAATTATCGGTATACGTCCAGGTGAAAAGCTACATGAAGCGATGATAATGGAAGATGATGCGCGTCATACCATCGAATTTGAAGATTATTATGTTATTCAACCAGAGTTTCCATGGTGGTCAAAATCAAATACAAACAATGGAAAAGAATTACCTGACGGATTTGCTTATACAAGTGATTCAAATAATGAATGGTTAACTGTAGAAGAATTAGAGAATTTAGCAAATAATCTTAATGATTAAATAAAGCTATCTTTCCTAAAAACAGGGGAGGTAATTTGTTGAGAAAAGTCAGTGTAATCATGCCTGTTTATAACGGAGAAAAGTATATAAAACTAGCGATAAATAGTGTATTAAATCAATCATATAAAGATATAGAGTTAATTGTTGTAGACGATGGTTCAACAGATTCAACAGCGGTTATTGTAAAAAAAATAATAGAAGACAATAAACTTTTTGATTTAAAGTATCTTTATCAAGAAAATAAAGGACCTTCAGTCGCTAGAAATGTTGGAATAGAGAATGCTAAAGGAGAGTACATCGCTTTATTAGATTCTGATGATTACTATCACCGTGATAAAATTTATGAACACATCAATTATTTACTTAAAAATCCTAATATTGATATTGCTTATGGCGATTTGACAATTGTTAACAGTGAAAGTGAAATTCAAAATACATTAAAAGCAGAGATGCCATCAGAAAATCAAAATTTATTTTTAGCGTCGATGTTGTTTAGACAATTTATTCCTGGACCTGCAACTTTAGTTGGGAAAAGAGAATGCTTTATAAATAATCCATACAATCCTGACATTATCTACGCCGAAGATTATGATTTGACGATTAGATTAGCAATGAAATACAAATTTGCTTATGTACCTGAGGGAATCTATTATTGTCGTAGACATGATAGGAATCTTTCTAATAATCATGAGGCTCAATTACAATCTGAAATTAGAATTGTAAGAAAGATTGGTAAAGCGTTTATTTGGAAGATTATTGAAGACACTCCACTTGAAGAAGCTAATAAAAAATTATTATTTGCTAAAATTATGATTAAAATAGGGAATTATCAAGAAGCTTTTGAGAGATTAATTCATTTAAAAAGTAAAAATGATATTATCAATTTTTATTTAGGTAATTTATTATATTATGAATGTAAATATAAGGACGCAATTGATTTTTATAAATTAGCAATTGCACAAAATAATACAATGGCAGAAGCTTTTAATAACATGGGAGTTTGTTATGCAACGTATGATGTTACGAAAGCGAAGAAATCTTTTTCAACTGCATTAAATTTAAGGCCCAATTATTTAGATGCTCAATATAATTTGAAGGCTATAGAAAGTAAATTAGATAATTTTAGATTTACAAAAAGAGAATTGAGGAAAGAGCTAATAAGCTATACTTTGTAAATAATAGGCACTAATTTACAACGTAAATTTTTAAATAAAAGCGATAACCAATTAAAGGTTATCGCTTTATTTAAAGAAGGGGGGTTTTCAGTTTGAAGATTTTAGTTACAAGTATTGGTAATAAGATTCCTCTTATTGAATGTATAAAAAAAACGTCAGGCTTATTTGTCATTGGAGCGGATATCAATGCTAATGTTATGAGTAAATATTTCGTCGATGAATTTTGGCAAATGCCTCGATTAAATGAACTACATATTTCAGATTTTATTAAAAAAATGCAACAAATCGAATGTTTTTATGTCCTACCAACAAGGGAAGAAGACTTAAAATACTTTTCAAAGTATCAGGAAGAATTAAAAAATGTAGGAATTAACGTACTCGTTTCATCTTTAGATGCTATTAATATAGTTACAGATAAATATTTATTCAGTACATATTTAAACAAATTACAACTAAATGCCATTCCTACTACCCTTTGTTTAAAAGATATCAACTCAAATGATTTATATGTCATAAAAGAAAGATACGGTGCTGGGTCAAAAAATTTATACTTAAATTTAACGAAAGATGAGTTGCAAAGTGTTTTGCCAAATTTATATTCACCTATAATCCAGCCGATGATTGATGGTACTGAGTATAGTATTGATTTATATATAACGAAAACGAAGAAAGTGAAGGCAGTTATTGTTAGAAAGCGGACATTAGTAATAGACGGTGAGTCACAAATTACAGAAATTATAGATCATCCTAAACTAGAAAAATTAATCTGTAGAGCTGCAATAGCTTTAAATTTAGAAGGACATGTGATGTTCCAAGCAATTGAAGATAAAAATGGTGAACTATGGATTATCGAATGTAATGCTAGAATCGGTGGTGCATCGACATTAAGCATTTATGCAGGTCTTGATACATTTAACTGGTGGATTGCAGAATGTAACGGAGAAACTATTGATGATTGGTCAGTTCAACTTAAAAAATTGAAGCAAATTCGATATAAAAAGGATTTAATAATATGAAGAAAATAATTGTTTTTGATATGGATGATACATTGTATGATGAGTATGATTTTGTGAAAAGTGGATTTCGGGCAGTTAGTGAGTTTTTAGAAGAAGAGTTTCATGTCAAAAAAAATGAGGTTTATGATTGGATGTGGAACCGACTGCAACAACAAGGGCGTGGCGCTATTTTCGACGACGTACTTAAAGAATATGGTTTTTATAAGAAAAAACTAGCTCAAAAATGTGTATCTATTTATCGATTACATAAACCAAATATACAATTACCCCAAAACACTATAAATACATTAGAAAATTTAAGAAGTTTCCCTCTGTATCTAGTTACCGATGGGCATAAATTAGTTCAATATAATAAGGTTTTAGCGCTTAAATTAGAAAATTACATGGAGAAATGTTACATCACATACAGATATGGGAGGAAACATAGTAAGCCGTCTCCTTATTGTTTTCAATTAATTGCGAAACGGGAGAAAGTTGAACCGGAAAATATTGTTTATATTGGTGATAACCCGTCTAAAGACTTTGTAGGTATCAAAAATTTAGGATTTCGAACGATAAGAATAATGACAGGGCAACACGCACATAAACAATTGACTTCTGAATATGAGGCAGAGTTACAAATTCAAAATATTACAGAACTCCCTATTGCTCTGAAAAAAATATGGCCAGAAGTAGAGGTTTAAACTATGAAAACAATCGTAATAATTCAAGCTCGAATGGGATCGTCACGTTTGCCAGGAAAGGTGTTAAAGCCTCTTGGAAATGTAGATGTTCTAACTTATGATATTGAACGATGTCGAGCAATACAAGGTGTTGATGAAGTGATAATTGCTACGTCACATTTACAGCAAGATGATGCAATCGCTAAATGGTGTGAAGAGCATCGTGTTCCATACTTCCGAGGTTCTGAAGACGATGTGTTGGATCGCTATGTTCAATGTGCAAGGGCATATGAACCTGATTATATCATGCGTGTAACATCCGATTGTCCGTTTGTAGACTATGAAATGGCAAGTGATATTGTTGCACTAATGGAAAAAGAACGAAAAGACATCGTGATTGTTGAAGGCGAGCTACCTCGTGGATTAGTTGTCGAATTAATTTCTTACGATGCATTACTTCATATCCACAAAGTTGGAAATGAAGGACGCCATCGTGAACATGTGACGTACTACGCATATGAGTTCCCAGAGCAATTTGAGGCAGTTCGTTATCAAGCTCCTTCTAATCGTACCGCACCTGAACTACGCATTACCCTTGATACGGAGGAAGATTATGAACTTATAAAAGCTGTTGCTGAACATTTTCAACATCCATTAGTATCGAGCGCAGATGTCATCCAATATTTAAATGCAAATCCTGAAGTGGCAAAATTAAATGCCCATATTGAGCAAAAGCCGGTGATTTGATTTGAAAAAAGTGATTATTCGTACCGATGCTTCCATACAAATAGGCAGTGGTCATGTCATGAGATGCCTTACTATTGCAGAAAATTTAAAAAGGCAAGGTTGCTTAGTTAGTTTTTGGATGGAACCACTACAAGGAAATTTAATCGATTATGTAAAAGAACAAGGATTTGAGCATATTCTTGAAGCTGAACATGCTGACTTATACATAGTAGACCACTATGGTATTGATGAGAAATGGGAAAACATCCATAGGAAATATACAAATAAAATAATGGTCATCGATGACTTAGCTAATCGCAGCCACGATTGTGACCTATTACTAGATCAAAATGTTGTACCAAACTTTGAAAAACGTTATAAAACATTGATTCCTCAAAATTGTAAAACTTTACTTGGACCAAAATATTTAATCTTAAGAGATGAATTTATTAAAGCTCGTCAACTTTTCAATGGTGAAAAAAGAAATGTGGAACGTTTACTCATCTTTATGGGAGGAACAGATCCGACCAACGAAACGATGAAAGTGTTACAAGCATTAACTGAAACATCTCCTATTTTTCACCATGTA
Organism: Lysinibacillus halotolerans; assembly: GCF_003711845.1. Lineage (GTDB taxonomy): Bacteria > Bacillota > Bacilli > Bacillales_A > Planococcaceae > Ureibacillus > Ureibacillus halotolerans. The sequence goes on along the minus strand of NZ_RHLQ01000006.1, from coordinate 71,559 downwards.
GATGTTGTCGTTGGAAACGGTAATATCCAAAAAGATAAAATTAAAAAGATTTGCCAAGAAAGAGGTTATTATTATCACTGTCAAATCCCATATATTGCGAGTCTTATGCAACAAGCGGATTTTTCAATTGGTGCTGGTGGCTCGACAACTTGGGAACGTTGTTATGTAGGGCTTCCTTCATCAAGTACAATTGTTGCAGAGAATCAAAGGGAAGCAACGAAATATGCTGCTGAATTAGGGGCGGTATTAAATTTAGGATGGCATAACGAAGTAACTGTAGAGATGTATAGCAATCTACTAAATACTTTAAAAATTGAAAAGCAACCATTGGATAAAATAAGAAAAATGGGCTTATCTTTAACAGAAAATGAAGTTCCAAATCCTTGGATAAATGAAATAATGGAGTTGTTAGCATGATTAAAATAGGGAACAAAGAAATTGGCCGTCATACAAAGCCGTTTATCATTGCAGAAATGTCTGGTAATCATAATCATTCTTTAGAACGAGCATTACATCTAGTTGATTTAGCTGCAGAGGCAGGTGTAGATGCATTAAAACTCCAGACTTATACACCTGACACGATAACGCTGGATGTACATACTGGAGAATTTTTTATTTCTCATGACTCGAACCTTTGGAAAGGTCAATCTCTTTATAACTTATATAAAGAAGCATATACGCCGTGGGAGTGGCATGAAGCGATTTTTAATCGTGCAAAGGAACACGGCCTCCTTGCATTTAGCTCACCATTTGATGAAACGGCGGTTGATTTTTTAGAGACGTTGAACGTACCTGCTTATAAAATTGCGTCATTCGAAAACGTATCAATACCACTTATTCGAAAAGTAGCTCGAACTGGTAAACCACTCATTATTTCAACTGGGATGGCAACAGCTGCAGAATTAGATGAAGCAGTTCGTGCTGCACGTGATGAAGGAAATGAGCAAATTATTTTACTAAAATGTACAAGTACTTACCCAGCGACTCCTGCTAATTCAAACTTAGCAACAATACCCCATATGCGTGAGTTATTCGGAACCGAAATGGGATTATCAGATCATACAATGGGTGTTGGCGTAGCAGTTGCAGCTGTTACATTAGGTGCTACAGTAATTGAAAAGCACTTTACAACATCCCGTGAAGAAGGTGGGGTTGACTCAGCGTTTTCCATGGAACCCCATGAGTTAAAAATGTTAGTCGAAGAGACAGAACGAGCATGGCAAAGTATCGGAAGGATAAAATATGGACCGACCGAAGCGGAAATAGCATCTTTAGAACATCGTCGTTCGTTATATATCGCTCAAGATTTAAAAGAGGGAGATATTTTAACAAAAGAAAATGTTCGAGATGTTCGCCCAGGTTTAGGATTACCGACGAAATATTACGATTTAGTTATTGGAAAAGCAATAAAAAAAGATGCACAAAAAGGTACACCATTAAGTTGGGATTTATTGCTATAAATTTATTTTGTAGAAGACTAAAAATAAACAATATACATTTTTGAAAATTGATTAAAAGAATTAATAGATTTAAAGTTTTCTTAAATTTTCATTAAATGTTAACTCAATTAGAGGGGAATTTGGCAATGAAAGTATCCGAATTTATTTCATATGGCCGACAATCCATAGATGAAGACGATATTAATGCTGTGATTGACACGTTACGTTCATCATTTTTAACACAAGGTCCTAAAATAGAAGAATTTGAAAGGGCTGTAGCTGAATATGTTGGTGTTAAATATGCGGTTTCCTTTAGCAATGGTACTGCTGCATTACATGGAGCTTGTTACGCAGCAGGTATTGGAGAGGGAGATGAAGTAATTACAACACCCATTACGTTTGCGGCAAGTGCAAATTGTGTTCGCTATGTTGGAGGAACCGTTGTATTTGCCGATATCGATTCAAAAACATATAACATCGATCCAATAGATATTGAAAAGAAAATTACGGCAAAAACAAAAGCAATTATCCCTGTTGATTTTACAGGGCAACCTGCAGATATTGATGCTATCAATCACATTGCTAAAAAACATAATTTAATTGTAATAGAAGATGGTGCCCATTCTTTAGGGGCAAACTATAAAGGTAGTAAAGTTGGAGCGAGAGCAGATATGACAATGTTTAGCTTTCATCCAGTAAAGCCTATTACTACAGGTGAAGGTGGCATCATTGTTACAAGCAATGAAACCTATTATAAAAAATTGATAAAGTTCAGAAGTCATGGGATTGAGCGTACAACTTATGGCGATTCACAAGGCGGCTGGTATTATGAGATGACTGATTTAGGTTATAATTACCGTATGACGGATATACAGGCAGCATTAGGACTGTCACAAATAAAAAAATTAAATTCACTTTTAGATAGACGTCGGGAAATTGCATCTATTTATACAGAAGCATTAAAAAAAATACCGGGTATTATAATACCTGAACAGCTTCCAGATACTGAGTCGGGTTGGCATTTATATATGATTCAACTAAAGGATGCAAACCGTAAACTAGTGTTTGAAAAGATGCGTGATGCGAATATTGGTGTACATGTACATTATATTCCTGTTTATTGGCACCCATATTATCAAAATTTAGGTTATAAAAGAGGAATATGTCCAGTTGCTGAAGAATGGTATGAGAGGGCTCTAACATTACCAATTCATCCATCTTTAACAAATGATCAAATTGCTTATATTATCGATACGCTTAAAAATTTAATATAAATAGGAAAGCTTGGGAACTTTGTAGTTTAAACTGTTCTCCAAGCTTTTTCTTATTGTTTCATACAGTACAAACAGTAGAAACGTATTCTTAATTTCAAATTTTCTCGAATTTTTTATGGAAATATAACTTTGAAAGCCGATATTAACTATACGAAACAATATAGATTGAACCATATACGTGCACTCAATTAATCAAGGAGGATGATAGTATGCGTATTTCGTCACAACATGCTGTAGAAAGTGCAACGGTAATGAAGACGGTTCAAAGTGCATCGATAGAACAAGTAGAGAAGCAAGGAAGCTCAAATACGACAACTATGACAAATCAACAAAATGCCACTTTGGAAAATAGTGAAGTAACGGAAGGAAAATTAAAACAAGCGGTTGATTCATTAAATGAATTTCTAGAAATTAACCATAATTCGGCAAAGTTTGTTTACCATGAAGGTTTAGAACGTTACTTCGTTCAAGTTGTAAATAAAGATACAGAAGAAGTAGTAAAAGAAATTCCACCCAAAAAACTGCTAGATGCATTTTATGAAATGCAAAAGCTAGTCGGAATGATCGTAGACGAAAAAATATAATTCATTGGAGGGTATATAAATGGTAACACGTGTAGGTGGGTTAGCATCTGGTATGGACATTGACTCGATTGTTGAAAAGTTAATGTCTGCTGAAAAAGCGCCTTTAAACAAGCTTTATCAACAACAACAAAAATACGAATGGCAACGGGATGCCTATCGAGAAATTAATACAGCTTTAAGTTCTTTTGATGATTTTTTATTCGATAATTATCGTCTATCAAGTAACTTTTATAAAAAAACAGTAACATCTTCCAATTCATCCTATGTAACTGCAACGGCTAGTTCCTCTGCTACAGGTACTATTTCGATTGATGGTGTAAGTCAATTAGCGAAATCAGCACAAGGAGTAGGGTCAACGATTGTAGCTACAGGTTCAAGTAAAATTACCGATTTAACCGGTTTAGCAAGTGGTTCCAAATTTACTTTAAGTGCGATTAATAGTAGTGGTACATTAAGTTCAAAAGAATTTACAATTGATGCAAATGAAACAGTTGATTCATTAGTTAAAAAAATTAATAGTAGCGATATTGGCGTTACTGCCCTTTTCGAGAACGGCAAACTTTCCATTACTGCAAAAAATATGGGGGATATCGAAAATGGAGCCGAGGTAACTGTATCGGCTGGAACGGGTGCTACTTTATTTAATAAGCTTGGTTTTGGTGATCAAACTGGCAACTTTGATAGTAGTACTTCTCTTGATTTAGCTTCTGGTGGTCAAAATGCGATCTTTTCTATAAATGGAATTGCGACTGAAAGAAGTTCCAATACATTTACTATAAATGGTTATACAGTAACCCTTAGCTCGACTTTTAATAATCAGTCTATAACAGCAGATTACACAAAAAATATGTACAATAATTACATTATTGCTTCTTCTGAGTATAATGATGCAATGAATAATTTGGATGCTGCTCAAAATGATGTATCGGCAAAAAAATCAGCTTTAAGTTCGAACATTCGTTCAGCGATTGACTCAGTTGAAACAGATGATGCATTAAATGCTTATTTAATGAATTTAGGAGAAAACGGAGCAGAAAAATTAAAGAAACTTTCTTCTTTGAATTTTGAGGATCCGGCTGTGTTAAAAACAGAACTGGAAGGCTTATATTCTGCCGATAGTGAAACAAATTTATTTACTGAATCTGAAGTGGAACAGTTAAAAAAGATGTTCATTTCTGAGACAGAAGCAACAGGAGATGCAGAAGCTTCTATTTCATTCACTTCATCAGCTTCGATTTTCAAAGGTTTGGCAGATAATTTAAATGGTGAAACAGATCAAACTTTTACAGATGTTAAAGCTTATTTCGATGCAAACAAACAATTAGAAACAAGTATCGTTAATGCTGAAACAGCTACAAATAATTTGAATTCAGCAAAGTCTACTTTAAGTGATGCTTTAACGAAAAACTATGGAATTACATACGATTTTAATACGAATAAAGCTTACGATTCTTCTAATAATGAAGTTGATTTAAATTCGTTCTTAAATAATGAAATAAGTAATGCAACAACTATTAACCCTGTTACACTTACTTCATCAACAGACGTTGATGATATGGTGGACAAAATTAAAAAGTTTGTTGAAACTTATAATGGGCTTGTAACGACAATTAATAGCAAATTAAAAGAGAGCTATGATCGTAATTATCCACCGTTAACAGACGAGCAAAAAGAAGAAATGTCTGAAGACGAAATTGAAAAATGGGAAGCAAAAGCTAAATCAGGTTTGCTAAGAAATGATTCCATTTTAACGAACGGTTTATATGGTATGCGTAGCTCATTTATGAATTCTGTAGCAGGTTTAGGTGATGCTACAATGGATTCTTTAGCAGAAATAGGAATTACGACATCTTCCACTTACTCGGATGGTGGTAAACTAGTTATTGATGAAGATAAATTGCGTAGTGCTATCGAAAAAAATCCAGACCAAGTGGCATCTATGTTTACACAAACAGGTTCTGTTACAAAGGATGAAAATGGAAAAACTGTTGACTCGCGCGGAATAGCCCAACGATTACGTGACGAACTAAAAGAGTTTACAACAGACATTGAGAAAAAAGCAGGGAAATCAACTTCAACAAATGATACGTTTACTTTAGGAAAACGTTTGAATGAAGTAGATAGCAGTATCAAGAGATGGTTAGATAAGTTAGAAAACATTGAAGAGCGTTACTGGAGACAGTTCACGGCAATGGAATCGGCCATTAACAAAGCAAATAGCCAAGCAAGTCTTTTCCAAACAGCATAAATTAATTCCTTTTGATTGGAGTAGACCAATGGATAATACACAGCAACTTTTACAAATATCCGCGAAACTATTGAAACATTTAACGAACATTCCTAAAGGGGAAGAGCGTTCCGAATTTATTGATGAAATCAACGACATGTTGGATGAGCGCGGTACGATTGTTGAAAAGCTTCGACAAGAAGGCTTTCAAATGGATCCAACAAATAAACTTCATACCACTTTAGTAGAGTTGGATAGTGGGATTCGAGCACGCCTAGACGATACGATGAAACTTGTGAAGCAAGATATGAAAGATTTGCAACAATCAAAGAAACATGAAAAACAATATATGAATCCGTATGCATCCGTTCAAGTAATGGACGGCATGTATTACGATAAGAAAAAATAAAGTATTTGTTAGCCAATTCAATAAAAATGAATAGGTAGATAATTACTTGGTATGAAAACTATAATGTATCTCTCTAAAGGAGTGTCCCATATTGGCAGTACAAAATTCCGCACTTAATGCTTACAAACAAAACAGTGTGACAACTGCTTCGCCTGGAGAACTGACGTTAATGTTATATAACGGCTGTTTGAAGTTTTTAACGAAGGCAAAAAAAGCAATAGAAGAACAAAACATCCAAGAAAAAAATACAAACCTTCAAAAGGCTCAAGCTATTATTCAAGAGTTGATGTCCACTTTAAATATGGACTATGACATTTCGAAACAAATGCTTCCGTTATATGAATATATGAATCGCCGTCTAATGGAGGCAAATGTGAAAAATGATACTGTGATTATCGATGAAGTCATTGGGTTAACAACTGAGTTTCGTGATACTTGGAAACAAGTAATTCAAATTACTCGTCAACAACAATATAGTAATACACAACAAGTTTAATCGTTGTGCAGGAAACAAGTCTTACATTTGTAAGGCTTTTTCTTTTACTTTAGTTTTGTTACTTAGAAATTTTAACGTTACATTTACATGTTATATAAGTATTTTCTCGGTATGTTAATTTTTTGTGAATAAAAATGTCGAAAGATGAAAAATATTCTTTTAAACTGGTAGGATTTTTTGAACCGATGGCGAATATATATTTACATAGGTGTAACAAAGGAGGAGTTTACATGATTAACTTTAACATTCGTGGTGAAAACATTGAGGTAACTCCAGCGATTCGCGACTACGTTGAAAATAAAATCGAGAAAATCGAACGTTATTTCAGCGAAGGTGTTAATGCAAACGCTAATGTCAATTTAAAAGTGTACAATGACAAGCAAACAAAGGTCGAAGTAACAATTCCTATGAAAAATGTCACACTTCGTGCAGAAGAACGTCATGATGATATGTATGCAGCAATCGATTTAATCGTTGACAAACTTGAGCGCCAAATTCGTAAACATAAAACAAAGGTTAACCGTAAATTCCGTGAACGTGAAGGGGCAGGTGTTTACTTTGCCCATGAAGTAGGGAACGGCATCGCAGCAACAACGACAGATGATGAGGAATTTACAGTAGTTCGAACAAAGCAATTTGACTTAAAACCGATGGATCAGGAAGAAGCTATTCTTCAAATGAATTTACTTGGTCATGATTTCTTCGTATATACAGACGCAGAATCGAACCATACGAACATCGTTTATAAACGCCGTGATGGAAAATATGGATTAATCGAAACAAACTAAAATAAATAGATAAGGACAAGAGTTCATTGTCTGCATTAAGAACCCTTATTATAATAAGGGTTCTTTTGTCTTTATGAAGAGGAAATACTCCTAAAGAATGACCCTTCCGGAGTATTTTCATTTTAAGCTGAAAGTTTTTTTCGTTGATAATTCACTAAATAAATACTCGTTCCTACGAGAATCATGCCAAAAAATAAGTTGATCGTAATCGTTTCATCTAAAAAAATGGCACTAATAATGACTGAAATAATCGGGACGATAAAAGTAAAAGCTCCTACTTTGCTCGCTTCTCCTTCATTTATTAATTTATAATAAAGGAATTGTGCAATGGCCATTCCTGCTGTTGATCCCCAAATAATGCTTGAAATAAGCTCACCGTTCCAACTAATGAGTTGCACATCTTCTACAATAAATCCAGCCGTTAATAAAAAGGCCCCACCGATAACTAGTTGCATAACGACCATCCAGTAAGGATCTACCTTCTCTTTATTTTTCTTTACATAAACAACGCCACTTGCCCATACTAGAGCGGTTGCAAGGGCTAGGGATACTCCTATAATGGAAAGGTGGATGGTCAGTCCTTCAATGCTCACAAGTAATATCCCAATAAATCCAATGATTAAGCCGATTATTTTCGTAATCGTCATCCCCTCTCCTAAAAACAACCATGCGAGGATGCCTAACAGTACAGGTTGAAAATAGACAAGAACGGAGAACAATCCACCCGGTAAATAAATAAGCCCAACTGTTTGGATTCCTAAATAAAGGACAATGTTCAATGTGGCAGAAATAGCATAGTAATGCCAGTTCTTCCGAAATTGGAGGATATAACGACTTTTCCATGCAATGAAAAATAAAAGAATGCCTCCAATAAAAGCTCTTATTCCTGCAAAAAGAAGGGGTGGCATAAAACTTACCCCATTTTTATAAATTGGCCAACTAACTCCCCAAATAACGATTAATAAAATTAACAATACATACGAAGTAAGCTTGGAACTCTCCTTCCCCACCCTTAAACCCTCTTTCTAGTTTGTTCATTCGGTAGTAACTTCTCTCTAATATATGTTAAGAATTTGAATTGGGTAGAATGGAAGAAACAATGGGAGCAAACAGTCGTACGAATATGTAGTTAGGAAAAATAAAAGACTTTATTCCAATGATATGCGGGAATAAAGTCCGTTTTTTGATTTATTGTTCTTTACTTTCTAGACTTAGTTGCCATTCGATGCCAAATTTGTCCACTACTTGGCCATAACATTTGCTCCAGAAAGTTTCTTGTAGTTCCATGTTCACTTTCCCACCTTCTTTTAAACCATCAAAGGCAGAACGAATCAACTCTTCATCTTCACTTACAACGGCTATTGTAATATTGTTTCCTACAGTAAAAGGAGAGCCAGGCCATGTATCTGAAAACATCACTTTGCTGCCAGCAATTTCCAAGTTTGCATGCATGACTAAATGTTTCGCTTCCTCTGGAATCGTATGATTTGGATCCGGTGGAGCATCACCGAAAGACATAATGTTCGGTTCCTCTGTTTTAAAAACTTTTGCATAAAATTCTACTGCTTCTCGACAATTTCCATTGAAAACGAAATATAATTGAATTGCCACTTCCATCTCTCCTTACAATATAATTATGGTTCTAATTGTATTTCTATAAGATTCATCTTTTATCCTTCTTCACGAAATGTTTAATTTTTATACTTCTTTCAAAGAAAACTTTCTGGAGGTTAGTTACATTCGTCGAAAATAGGAAGGGTATTTGCACCTACTATATAGGTAGTGATAAAATATGTATTAAGACTATATGGGAAGTGAAAAATTTCATGGCTAACATTTTAAATAAAATATTTGATCTTAACAAAAAAGAAATTAAAAAATTAAACAAAATTGCTGATCAAGTCGAAGCTCTAGCTTCTCAGATGGAACAGTTAAGTGACGAAGACTTAAAAGAAAAAACGACTGAATTCAAAGAGCGTTATCAAAATGGGGAGACATTGGAGCAGTTACTTCCAGAAGCCTTCGCCGTATGTCGGGAAGCATCTCGTCGTGTACTAGGGATGTATCCATTCCGCGTTCAAATTATGGGTGCTGCTACATTAAATGAAGGTAATATTGCCGAGATGAAAACCGGGGAAGGGAAAACATTAACTTCTACAATGGCGGTCTATTTAAACGCTATAACTGGGAAAGGTGTACATGTTGTAACAGTCAATGAATATCTTGCTAGCCGTGACGCTAATGAAATGGGTCAATTATATAATTTCCTAGGTTTAACGGTAGGGTTAAATTTAAATAGCCTATCGAAAGAAGAAAAACGTGAAGCCTATGCTGCTGATATTACATATAGTACGAACAATGAACTTGGTTTTGACTATTTACGTGATAACATGGTGCTTTATAAAGAAGAGCGAGTACAACGACCTCTTTATTACGCTGTAATTGACGAAGTTGACTCCATCTTAATTGATGAAGCACGTACGCCTTTAATTATTTCAGGTCAAGCAGGGAAAACTGCCCAGCTTTATGTTCAATCGAATATGTTTGTTCGCTTGTTAAAAGCAGAAGAAGATTACACTTATGATGAAACAACAAAAGGGGTTACATTAACGGAAACTGGTATTGCTAAAGCAGAAAAGGCTTTTAATATTGATAACCTATTTGATTTATCCCATGTAAGATTACTCCATGCTATCAACCAATCATTAAAAGCCCATGTTTCTATGCATCGCGATGTTGATTATGTCGTTCAAGATGGAGAAATTGTCATTGTCGATGGATTTACAGGACGTTTAATGAAAGGACGCCGTTATTCTGACGGTCTACACCAAGCAATTGAAGCAAAAGAAGGTGTAGATATTCAAAATGAATCAATGACGATGGCAACGATTACGTTCCAAAACTACTTCCGTATGTATGAGAAACTGGCTGGTATGACCGGAACAGCAAAAACGGAAGAAGAAGAGTTCCGTAATATTTACAATATGCAAGTAGTTGTCATTCCTACAAACAAACCAATTGCCCGTGAAGATAGACCGGATTTAATTTTTGCTACGATGAATGGGAAATTTAATGCGGTTGCCGCTGAAATTGCGGAACGTCATAAAAAAGGGCAACCAGTTTTAGTTGGGACAGTGGCGATTGAAACGTCTGAAATCATTTCGAAATTACTAGATAAACATAAAATTCCTCACAATGTTTTGAACGCGAAAAATCATGAGCGGGAAGCTGAAATTATTGCTAATGCGGGGAATAAAGGTGCTGTAACGATTGCAACGAACATGGCTGGTCGTGGTACTGACATTAAATTAGGAGATGGCGTTTTAGAGCTTGGAGGCTTGGCTGTCATTGGTACGGAACGTCACGAATCCCGTCGTATTGATAATCAGCTGCGCGGTCGTTCTGGACGTCAAGGGGATCCTGGTGTTACCCAATTCTACTTATCTTTAGAAGATGATTTAATGCGTCGCTTCGGCTCAGATAAAATGAAAGCGATGATGACGAGACTTGGTATGGATGATACTCAACCTATCCAATCAGGAATGGTATCAAAAGCGGTTGAATCTGCACAAAAACGAGTTGAAGGTAATAACTTCGATGCTCGTAAACGTTTATTACAATATGATGATGTACTTCGTCAACAACGGGAAGTTATTTACAAAGAGCGCCGTGATGTTCTTGAAACGGAAAATATGCGTTCTTTAGTTGAGGCGATGATTCAAGAGTCTATTGAAAACATCGTCGCTGTTCATACACAAGGCGAACAAAAAGATTGGAATTTAAAAGCCCTCGAAGATTACATTCAAGCAAATTTATTAGAAGAGGGAGCTATTAAAGCGAGCGATCTTGAAGGAAAATCACCTGAAGAGATGATTCAATATATTTATGCAGAAGTTCAAAAACGTTATGATGAAAAAGAACAACAGTTATCTCCTGAACGTATGCGTGAATTTGAAAAGGTTATTTTACTTCGTTCAATTGATACGAAATGGATTGATCATATTGATGCGATGGATCAATTACGTCAAGGTATCCATTTACGTGCTTATGGTCAAAATGATCCGTTACGCGAATATGAACAAGAAGGATTTGCAATGTTTGAAGATATGATTGCTTCTATTCGTGAAGATGTAACGAAATATGCACTGAAAGCCCAAATTCGCAACAATTTAGAACGGGAAGAGGTTGCAAAAGGACAGGCAGTTAATCCGAAAGAAGAAGCTGCACCGAAGAAAAAACAACCGATTCGTAAATCCGATACAATTGGCCGTAACGATCCATGCCCATGCGGTAGCGGCAAAAAATACAAAAACTGCCATGGTGTAGAGTAAATCGAAGACCCTTTATTTATGAACTTGAACCGTAGTCATCTTATGATGGTACGGTTCTCTCAATTTAATTATATAGTACGGAGGATTTTTAATGATTGAATTATCAGATGTAAGAAACACGTTGGAAACTACAGCCTCAAAATTGGCGGACTTCAGGGGGTCTCTTTGACTTAGAAAACAAAGAGGCGCGTATTCAAGAATTGGATGAAATGATGCTGATGCCGGATTTTTGGAATGACCAAAACGCGGCACAAACAGTCATCAATGAAGCAAACGGTTTAAAAGCAATCGTTAATGAATTTAATGACTTGATTATGACCCATGAAAATTTAGAAATGACGTTAGAACTTTTAAAAGAAGAGCCGGATGAAGATTTACAATCCGAACTAGGTAATGAATTAGAAGAGTTTCAACGGAAAATGGATCAGTTTGAGCTTCAAATGCTTTTAAGTGAACCATACGATAAAAATAATGCAATTTTAGAACTTCACCCAGGTGCTGGTGGAACCGAATCTCAAGATTGGGGTTCGATGTTATTACGTATGTACACTCGTTGGGCTGAAAAACGTGGCTTTAAAGTAGAAACAATGGATTACTTGCCAGGTGATGAAGCCGGTATAAAATCTGTTACTTTATTAATTCAGGGACATAACGCATATGGCTATTTAAAGGCGGAAAAGGGCGTACATCGTTTAGTACGTATTTCACCCTTTGACTCAGCTGGACGTCGTCATACTTCCTTTGTTTCCTGTGATGTAATGCCAGAGTTTAATAATGAAATTGAAATCGAAGTTCGAACGGAAGATTTAAAAATTGATACGTATCGTGCAACTGGTGCTGGTGGTCAGCACATTAATACGACGGACTCAGCTGTTCGTATTACGCACATTCCTACAGGCGTAGTTGTTTCTTGCCAAGCAGAGCGGTCTCAAATTAAAAACCGTGAAAAAGCGATGAGTATGTTAAAAGCAAAGTTATACCAACTTGAAATTGAGAAACAACAAGCTGAATTGGCTGCTATTCGTGGAGAACAGAAAGAAATTGGTTGGGGTTCTCAAATTCGTTCTTATGTATTCCACCCTTATTCAATGGTAAAAGACCACCGTACAAATTTTGAAACAGGTAATGTTCAAGGGGTAATGGACGGAGATTTAGATGATTTCATCAACGCCTTCTTACGTTCACGTATTGGACAGTAATAATTACTTCAAAACCTTTTCGATAAGGATGAAATTCCTTGATCGAAAAGGTTTTTATTATTTTATATTTATTTGTCTAATAATAAGAGATAGATCGTATTTTCTGAATGACTCTTAGATGTATTTTATTCATCGGTTATTAGCAAATAGAGTTAATTCATATTTTTAACTATAAAGTATTGCTTTTCTCTCGAAAGATCATCCTCTTTAGACATACTATTATTTTCCTGTATTCAGTAATTGCATTTTTTAAAATTTGTTGTAATATAATAATAAGAACAAGTGTTCTACTGTTTAGGAGGGTTTTTTAATGGCACATATTCCCATTGAAACTGTCCCATATCTAGAAGCGGCCATCTATTTACCAATGTTATTAATCGTTTTAGAAAAAGACCATGCACAAATAGAAAATGGACAGTTTAAGTTAAAGCGTCCCTATATTTATTTAATTGATGAAGCAAGAAGATACGCAGAAGATGATTTAAAAAAAACAAAGGATTATTTGAAAAATCATCAGCTTAGAGTTGTTCAAGGAAACCGCGATGAATTATTTACTGAGTACCACTTCCATTATATGAAAATAATGGAAGTTAGAAGGTATTCAAATATACGACTTCGAAATCAAGTTGAAGATTTGCTTAAATTATATTTAAATAAAGCTTCAACAATTACTCAAAAGGGTAATTCATTTTGAATGATCAGTCGCTGGTTAGCAGCATATTTTTGCAGCATTGTTGCGCATACGTATTGGGAACAGAAGGATGAGTAATTAATTTGTAGAACGAGTTCTTTTCCATTTTTTAAAGTAATTTCGGTAAAGTCTTTTAAACGGCGTATATTAATAATCGCATGAAGTCCAATCCAAACATTACTAGGCGACGCAGGAGATAGAAGCGGGAAGAAGACACAAGGTATCCCATAATCATGAGAAATAATGATAGGCAATTTATGTTTCTCTTTACCAAAGAAACGTTTCGCAACCATACGTGCTGCATTATAATTACTGCCCATTGCATAACAGGATTTTCTTACTATGTAAAGAGGTTTTCTTTCGACAATAATTTCTCCGTTTTTATCGTAAACGCGAGAGTATAGTTTTTCTCCATGTTCCATAGGTTCGATTAAATAAGTATTAAATGAGATATGATAAGAATTAACAACATTTACATCTTCCAACATAAACATCCTCCTTTTCAATATCTAATTAATGCTATATAACCGATTTAAGAAAATCATAATATGATATTAGAACTATTTCAATGGGAAATTTTGAAAAATTCTTAAATTTAAATTTCTCCGTTTTTAATTAAATTAAAATAAAATTTTAAATAATAAATGGAAGGAATAATTTATTCAAAAGTCCTCAATCTATTAATTCTGTTGGCTAATATGTAAGGAAATCATATAAATTGTTACTAACACCAATTTAAGAAAAAATCACATATTTTTCAGAATATATTGCAAATTGATAACCGATTTTTTATAATAGAAAAAAGGGAATCGGGGTGATTATCGATGGATAAATATTATTCATACACAGATTTTCTTAAGGCAGTTGGACACTATCAACATGCAAACGAATCTGAAAAATTATTGAATGACATTTATTTGGACTTGTTTTTAAACCGCATGCAAAGATTGCAAAGAATTGAACAGTTGAAAGATCTCATCGATAGTGCATTAGATGAAAGAAATGAAGACGCGTTTTATACTTATACAAAAGAGCTTAATGAGTTACAAGAATCTCAAGAGTTGGACGAATCGCAAGAGACATTAATGTAACATAATGCCAAGTTTTATAAGCCACCTAAAGAGTTGTTGTCTAAATCCGAATGTAACATTTGGGTAGACAATTAACTTAAAGGTGGTTTATTTGTTTTCCTATATATTTTTATATAAAAAGCAGTCTTCGTTGATGAAATAGTAGAAAAATTTATAAGCAGATTATAGCGTCGATCCTTGCAGTAAATGTTTACATGGATCGTCGTTTTTCTTTTATAAGTTTTAATAATCCAATCTATGGTAAAAATTAGTATTAGATATATGATCAATAATCTTTTTAAGAATGTACGTTCGCTTATTAATCGTATTTTTCGATTGGTTATGCTAAAATTTATTCATAGAACATTTGGGTGGAAAGGACGAACGATAAATGACCGAAACTTTTGAATTGCATTCTGCCTATAAACCGAGTGGGGATCAGCCTAATGCTATTGTAGAACTTGTTAAAGGAATAAAAGAGGGCAAAAGACATCAGACATTACTCGGGGCTACTGGTACAGGGAAAACATTTACAATTTCTAACGTTATTAAAGAAGTGAAGAAGCCAACCCTCGTCATTGCCCATAATAAAACATTGGCAGGTCAGCTTTATAGTGAATTTAAACAATTTTTCCCAAATAATGCGGTAGAATATTTTGTTAGTTACTACGATTATTATCAACCAGAAGCGTATGTACCACAAACCGATACATACATTGAAAAAGATTCAAGCATTAATGATGAAATTGACAAATTAAGACACTCGGCAACATCCTCATTATTTGAGAGAGAGGATGTTATCATTATTGCTTCTGTTTCCTGTATTTATGGTTTAGGGAATCCAGAGGAATATCGTGAAATGGTTGTTTCACTGCGAACTGGAATGGAAATAGAACGTAATCAATTACTACGAAAATTAGTAGATATTCAATATGAAAGAAACGATGTGAACTTTACCCGTGGGACGTTCCGTGTTCGTGGGGACGTGGTCGAAATATTCCCAGCATCACGGGATGAGAAATGTATTCGAGTTGAATTGTTCGGTGATGAGATTGAGCGAATCCGAGAAGTGGATGCTTTAACAGGAGAAATTATAGGCGACCGGGAACATGTAGCGATTTTCCCAGCTTCCCACTTCGTTACCCGGGAAGAAAAGATGCGGAAGGCGATTGAAAATATTGAAAAGGAACTTGAACAACAGTTAGCCAAATTCCGAGCAGAAGATAAATTGCTTGAAGCGCAACGTCTTGAACAACGAACAAATTACGATTTAGAAATGATGCGGGAAATGGGTTTTTGTTCGGGAGTTGAAAATTACTCCCGTCACTTAACGTTGAGAGAAGCAGGGGCAACACCATATACGTTGCTTGATTACTTCCCAAAAGATTTTTTATTAGTAGTTGATGAAAGTCATGTTACATTGCCACAAATACGAGGAATGTATAATGGAGACCAAGCTCGTAAAAACGTATTAGTAGAGCATGGATTCCGTTTACCTTCTGCATTGGATAATAGACCGTTAAAATTTGAAGAATTTGAACAACATATTCATCAAGCAATCTATGTATCCGCCACACCTGGACCATATGAGATAGAGCATACACCAGAAATGGTAGAACAAATTATACGACCAACTGGATTATTAGATCCAACAATCGATGTACGTCCAATAGAAGGACAAATCGATGACTTAATCGATGAAATTAACGAACGAACAAAAAGACAAGAACGAGTACTTGTTACGACATTAACAAAGAAAATGGCCGAAGATTTGACAGATTACTTTAAAGAAATGGGGATTAAAGTAGAATATCTTCATTCAGAAGTAAAAACGCTAGACCGAATCGAAATAATAAGAGAACTTCGAAAAGGAACATATGACGTATTAGTTGGAATCAACCTATTGCGGGAAGGACTAGATATTCCTGAAGTATCCCTTGTAGCTATATTGGATGCAGATAAGGAAGGTTTTTTACGTTCTGAACGATCATTAATTCAAACAATTGGTCGTGCAGCTCGAAATGCTAACGGTCATGTCATTATGTATGCAGATCATATAACAGATTCGATGAAAAAAGCGATTGATGAAACAAAACGCCGTCGAACTATTCAAGAAGCATATAACAAAGAGCATGGCATTACACCAAAAACAATTCAGAAGAAAATACCAGAATTAATTCGAGCTACACAAGCGGCAGAAGAGGAAGAAACTTACGTTACTAAAGTAACGAAAGGTAAGAAAATGACGAAATCTGAAATCGAAAAACTGATTGCATCTTTAGAATTAGAAATGAAGGAAGCTGCGAAAGCCCTTGATTTTGAACGTGCAGCAGAATTGAGAGATACGATATTTGAGTTGAAGGTGGAAGGGTGATCAATAGTGAAAAATACTGAAATTGTTGTACAAGGTGCACGTTCAAATAATTTGAAAAATGTTAATGTAACGATACCACGAGATAAGCTAGTTGTAATAACTGGGTTATCTGGTTCTGGTAAATCGTCCCTTGCATTCGATACGATTTATGCTGAAGGGCAACGCCGGTACGTAGAATCCCTTTCGGCCTATGCCCGTCAATTTTTAGGTCAAATGGACAAGCCGGACGTTGACTTAATTGAAGGGTTATCACCTGCTATTTCCATCGACCAAAAGACAACTAGTCGAAATCCACGTTCAACAGTAGGGACGGTTACGGAAATTTACGATTATTTACGATTACTATTTGCTCGAATTGGAAAACCAATTTGTCCAAATCACGGAACTGAAATTGCTTCCCAAACAATCGAACAAATGGTAGATCGCTTATTGGAATATCCAGAACGTACGAAAATGCAGCTATTCGCACCAATCGTATCGGGTCGAAAGGGAACCCATGTTAAACTAATTGAAGATTTGAAAAAACAAGGGTTTGTTCGTGTTCGAATAGATGGAGAAATGCGGGATTTAGACGACTCGATTGAACTAGATAAAAATAAAAAACATAATATTGAAGTAGTAGTCGATCGAATCGTTATTAAAGAAGGGATTTCGTCCCGTTTAAGTGACTCTTTAGAAACAGCATGTAAACTAGCTGATGGAAAAGTGATAGTGGATGTGATGGAACATGAAGAGTTATTATTTAGTGAACATCATGCTTGTCCGTTGTGTGGTTTTTCCATCGGTGAACTAGAGCCTCGTATGTTTTCATTTAACAGTCCCTTTGGCGCTTGCCCATCTTGTGACGGATTAGGAACAAAACAAGAGGTAGATCTTGATTTATTAATTCCTGATTGGGAAAAGACTTTGGAAGAACATGCGATTGCTGCTTGGGAGCCAACAAGTTCCCAATATTACCCACAACTTTTAAAAGCCGTTTGTGATCACTATGGTATCCCAATGGATGTACCGGTGTCACAAATACCGAAAAGCCAAATGGATAAAATTTTATATGGTTCTGGGAAGGAAAAAATCCATTTCCATTATGAAAGTGAATACGGCAGTGTCCATGATAAGGAAATAGAATTTGAAGGAGTTATTCGTAATATTGAACGACGTTACCGTGATTCTACTTCCGATTACGTAAAGGAACAAATGGAAAAATATATGACCCAACAACCATGTCCAACGTGTAAAGGGTATCGATTAAAGCCGGAAACATTAGCTGTAAAAGTAGAAGGGTTACACATTGCTGAAGCAACCGAGCATTCGATTGGGGATATGTATGAATTTTTCTCTACATTAAACCTTTCGGAAAAGGAAATGCAAATTGCCCGATTAATCATCCGTGAAATTACTGAGCGATTGAGCTTCCTTATAAATGTTGGGTTAGATTATTTAACGCTATCAAGGGCAGCTGGCACACTATCTGGTGGAGAAGCGCAACGAATTCGACTTGCTACACAAATCGGTTCACGTTTAACAGGGGTATTATACATTTTGGACGAACCTTCAATCGGACTCCATCAACGAGATAATGACCGACTTATCGCAACAATGAAAGAAATGAGGGATTTAGGTAATACATTAATTGTCGTTGAACATGATGAGGATACGATGTTAGCCGCTGATTACCTAATCGATGTTGGTCCTGGTGCTGGTGTTCACGGCGGAGAAATTGTAGCTTCTGGAACACCTTTGGAAGTGATGAAAAACGCTTCATCGATTACAGGACAATATTTAAGCGGAAGCAAATTTATTCCCCTTCCGATTGAACGAAGAAAATTGGATGGACGTAAACTAACGATTAAAGGGGCAACAGAAAATAATTTAAAAAATGTAAGTGTTGATATTCCTCTAGGACAATTCATTGCCGTTACGGGTGTATCAGGTTCTGGAAAATCTACATTAATTAATGAAATTTTATATAAAGCCCTTGCTCAAAAATTGAATCGTGCCCGCTCAAAACCAGGTGCCCATAAAGACATATCAGGAATCGAACATTTAGACAAAGTAATAGATATTGACCAATCGCCAATCGGTCGTACGCCTCGTTCTAATCCCGCAACGTATACAGGTGTATTTGATGATATTCGCGATTTATTCGCTTCAACGAATGAAGCTAAGGTTCGCGGTTATAAAAAGGGACGTTTCAGTTTTAATGTAAAAGGTGGCCGCTGTGAAGCATGTCGTGGTGATGGCATTATTAAAATTGAAATGCATTTTTTACCTGACGTCTATGTTCCATGTGAAGTTTGTCATGGGAAACGATATAATCGTGAAACTTTAGAAGTTCGTTATAAAGAAAAAAATATTGCTGAACTACTAGATATGACAATTGAAGATGCGGTTGTATTTTTCGAAAATGTCCCTAAAATTCAAAGAAAACTACAAACGATCGTTGATGTAGGATTAGGTTATATGAAACTCGGACAACCTGCCACTACATTATCAGGCGGGGAGGCACAACGGGTTAAATTGGCATCAGAATTACATCGACGATCCACTGGAAAATCGTTTTATATTTTAGATGAACCAACAACGGGTTTACATGCCCATGATATAGCCCGTCTTTTAAAAGTATTACAAAGACTTGTAGATAATGGTGATACCGTTCTTGTCATTGAACATAATTTAGATGTTATTAAAACAGCAGATTATATTATCGACCTTGGACCAGAAGGGGGAGAAAATGGCGGTACGATTATCGCTACAGGCACTCCAGAGGAAATAGCGAATCATGAAAAATCCTATACTGGTCAATATTTAAAACCTATATTAGAGAGAGACAGAAAACGGATGGAAACTCTTTTAGCCGAAGCTTCTAACAAATAATCGTCGACAATTGTCTATCATAAAAGAGAAATGAAACTTTTTAGCCACCCTCTTCGTATATTAAGTATACAAAGTAGAGGGAGGCTTTTTTTATGGAAAATGAACGTAAACGCATTTTAAAATTAGTTGAAAATGGAACAATCTCCGCTGAAGAAGCGATTGTTTTACTTGAGGCGTTAACAAAAGAAAAGGATTCCACACAAGTAACGAATGTACCTCTAACGACAAATACGGAAAAGACAAATGATTCAGAGCAAAAGGAAACTTCCCAACATACAGAAGAAGAATCGAAAAAAACAGGATTTGAAGATATATTTGGCAAAGCATTTCACAATAAAGAAACAAATAAGAAAATGGATGAATTTATGAATGATTTAAAACAAGATTTATCCCAATTTAGTAATCGGGTAGTTGGGCTGATGAATTCTACGTTTTCGAAAATAAAAGACTTTGATTTCGAATTTCCTTTTGGAGAAAAGGTACAATTCATGAAAACCTATGCTTATGAATCCGATGAAATAAAAGGTGTTGAAATAGACATACCGAATGGGAAAGTCGATATCATCAAATCGGAAGATAATCAATTTTTAGTAGAAGCCCAAGTAAAAACATCTGTGAATGATCATAATGAAGAAAAAACAAAAGAACAATTTGAACAACAATTAGTTCAACTAGTAAACGGGAAATTAACGATCTCAGTTTCGACAAAAATGTCTCAAGTTTCTCTACGTTTAGTTGTACCTGAGAAACTATATGACGTAGTTTTAGTACGTTTATTAAATGGTTCTGTTACAGTTCAAAGCCTCGATGCAAAATTAATAAAGTTAAAAACGTATAATGGGACAATTAAAGTAAATCATACATCCTTTGAACATGCGTCAATTGAGACAGGGAATGGATCCATTGAACTCCGTGATGTCATAGGAGAAGATTTAGAAACGGAAACAGTAAACGGACGTATTTATATCGATGGAGAACTTAAAGAAGTTGAAGCAGAGTCGGTTAACGGTACACTAGTTATAACGACAAATGCAAAAGATGCACGTAAAGTAAAAGCACAAACAGTAGCTGGAGCTGTTGAGCTATATGTACCAAAAACAATATCTGTTGATGGGCAAGTAACAACTAACTTTGGAAAAGCAGATGTTGGCCTTTCTGATGTAGTCATTCGATCAGAAGAAGATCAATTTTTACTTAAAACATTGTATTTTGAGAAATTAATCGAAGATGCCAATATTTTAAAACTATCTGGCGAATCTCGTACAGGAAGCATAATCGTTCGATATATTGCTGAGTAAATCTATATTAATAAAAATTTCCATTTCAACCTAAAAGTGTTAGACAATAATCTAACATTTTTAGGTTTTTTTACTCTACTAAAGAACTATAAAAATTTTGTCAATTTTTAAGATGATAGGTTAGAAAATAATATGAAGAAATTGTAAAAGATAGAAAAAGTAATTCGGAAATACTAAAAAAATGTAATATATTGACTAAAATAGGTAGATGGACTCTAAATATGAAACGAAAATGTAATAAAAATAAAGAAAAGGAATGCTATAATAGATAATGTGTGAATGAATAGATAATGAATTTAATATGAATATAGGTGGTTTAATTAATGATACAGATGAATAACGTCGTGAAGAAATATCCGAATGGTGTTGTCGCAGCTAACGGAATTTCAGTTGATATAAAACAAGGTGAATTTGTCTATGTGGTTGGACCAAGCGGTGCGGGAAAATCTACTTTCATTAAATTGATGTATCGTGAAGAAAAACCAACATCCGGTGAAGTAATTATCGCTGGTACAAATTTAACAACTTTAAAAAATCGACAAGTACCATATTTAAGACGGCAGCTTGGTGTTGTATTCCAAGACTTTAAATTGTTACCAAGATTAAATGTTTATGAGAATGTGGCGTTTGCCCTTGAAGTAATCGAAGAACATCCAAAGACCATTCGTAAACAAGTAATGGATGTATTAGATTTAGTTGGTCTAAAACATAAAGTTCGCATGTTCCCAAACGAACTTTCCGGCGGTGAACAACAACGTGTCTCAATTGCACGATCTATTGTAAACATGCCGAAAGTTGTTATTGCGGACGAGCCTACAGGAAACTTAGACCCTGAAACTTCATGGGAAATTATGAACATTTTTGAAGAAATTAATGCCCGTGGAACAACAGTTGTGATGGCTACTCACAACAGAGAAATTGTAAATGCAATTCGTAAACGAGTAATTGCAATAGAAGGCGGCTTAATCGTCCGTGACGTAGACGGAGGTGATTACGGTTATGAAGGGTAGAACGATTAAACGGCACTTCCGAGAAAGTTTTAAAACACTTAGTCGTAATGGTTGGATGACATTTGCTTCCATTAGTGCTGTAACCGTAACATTACTTTTAGTTGGTGTTTTTACAATCATCATGATGAACTTAAACAAAGTAGCGGATGATATTGAAAACGATGTAGAAATAAAAGTATTAATTGACATAATTGATGATCCAAATCAAGCAAAACAAGCTGAAGATAAATTAATTAGTGAAATAAAAAATTTACCAGATGTGAAAGAAGTGCAGTATTCCTCAAAAGAAAATGAATTGAATCTATTAATAGAGGACTTCGGTGATGATTTAAGCTTATTCGAACAAAGTAATCCATTACGAAACGTTCTATATGTAAAAGCTACAGATCCACAACAAACTGCCAAAGTTGCAAAGAAAATTGATGATTTGGAAAATACATATGAAGTTGTGTATGGTGAGGGCAAAGTAGAGAAACTATTTAGCTTCTTAAATACAAGTAGAAATGTTGGCCTAGTATTAATTGTAGGCTTACTATTTACAGCTATTTTCTTAATTTCAAATACAATTCGTATTACGATTATTGCCCGCAAGGACGAAATTGAAATTATGAAACTAGTAGGTGCGACAAATTCATTTGTAAGAATTCCATTTGTTTTAGAAGGAATGTGGCTTGGAGTATTAGGTTCAATACTTCCAATCGCTGTTGTATCAATTGTTTATTATAACGTATTTAACGTATTACAACCTAGATTGCACGGTGAGTTAGTACAACTGTTAGATGTAACACCGTTACTATATCAAGTAAATGCATTAATTTTAGTGCTTGGTATTTTCATAGGAATTTGGGGAAGTTTCATGTCCGTTAGAAAGTTCTTAAAGATCTAACGGTCAATTACATAGGCGAAAAAAGTTGAATAATGTGCATTTAAGTTGAAAGGAGTCATCTTTTGTGAAAATGAGAAAAAAGACGTTTCCAGTATTTGCTTCAGCAGTGGCATTAGTATTTGCTATTCAAATGCCAGCTACATATGCTGAAAGTTTATCAGAGTTAAAAAATGAAAAATCAGAAATTGAAAGCCAAAAAAATGAGTTAAAAAGCCAAATTAATGAAAAATCTTCTGAAATTAATGTTTTAGAGGACAAGCAAAATCAATTGATTGCTCAAATTTCCAATTTAAACAATGAAATCTCAAAAACGGATAATGAAATTGCTGCTGTTGAAACTGAAATTACAGAAGCAACAGAGAAAATTGAAACGTTAAAAAAGGAAATAAAAGCCCTTGAAGAAAAAATCGAACAACGGGACAAGCTACTTGAAGAACGTGCACGCGCACTTCAAGCAAATGGTTCTGTTAGTTACATCGATGTTTTATTAGGTGCTAATAGTTTCGTAGATTTCATTGACCGTTTCTCTGCAGTTAATACGTTAATGGATGCAGACCGTCAAATTATTAAAGAGCAAAAAGAAGATCAGGAAAAGCTAGATCAACAAAAGGTAACCGTTGAAAAAACGAAAGATGAATTAGAATCAAATAAATCAAGGCTAGAAAGTTTAAAGTCTTCCCTTGATTCTCAAAAAGCTGAGAAAGATAGACTAGTAAAAGAACTTGAGCAAGAACAAACGCAAATTTCCAGTGAGAAGCAACAATTAGAAGAGCATTATGAAGAAGCGGTTGAAATTAGTGATGAGATCAATGCTCAAATCGCTGCTGAACAAAAAAGACTACTAGAGATTGCTCGTCAACAAGAGCTACAAAAGAAAAAAGAAGCTGAAAATGCTAAAAAGAATAATAGTAGCAACGGCGGAAGCAGTAATAGCGGAAGTAGCAACAGTGGAAGTAGTAACAGTGGTTCAGCACCAGCTGTATCATCCGGAAATTGGACAAAACCTGCAAATGGTCGATACAGTAGCCCATATGGCGTTCGAATTCACCCAATTACAGGGGAACGTAAAATGCATTACGGAATCGATTTATCCAATAGTACAGGGACTCCAATCGTAGCAGCAGCAGATGGTGTTGTAAGTTATGCAGCACCTTTATCCACTTATGGTAATGTTGTTATGATTACGCATTCCATTGATGGACAAATTTTCACTTCTCTTTATGCACATTTAAGTTCAATTCATGTAAGTGTTGGTACTCAAGTATCAAAAGGTCAACATATCGCTGCCATGGGTAGTACTGGGGCATCAACAGGTCCACACTTACACTTTGAAATTCATATTGGAACTTGGGTAAGACAAAGTGTTGGCAGTGTAAACCCATTAAACTACATTCCTTTATAAAAAGTTAAACAAGCAGACGATGTTGTGTGTTCACAACAAGTCTGCTTTTCTTTTCGGTCGATACTTCAAATTTTTGGTCTTTTTCAGTTCTGTGTTATTCTAATGAAGGATAAATGAAGAATGAATCGTAAACTTCTACATCATTTACAAACATATCGTTAATAATATTTTGGAGAGTAGATTATGAAGAAAATAATTGGTCTAATCATCATTATGACACTCGTTGTTATCATGCTTAGTACGTATATAAAAAATCAAGTTGATAAAAGTAAAGCAATTGATGAAAATGCCATCGGTTATGAAATAGACTTAGAAGAAGAAGGGTTAGAAAAGGGACAATTGGCACCTGATTTCACATTAAAGACTTTATCTGGTGATACGTTTAAATTGTCTGATTTAAAAGGGAAAAAGGTTGTCTTAAATTTTTGGGCGACATGGTGTCCACCTTGTAAAATTGAAATGCCCCATTTACAAGAGTATTATGACCAATATGCAAAACAAGAAAACGTTGAAATCGTCGGCATCAATATAACGTATAATAAGGATTCTGTAAAAAGAGTCCAACAATTCGTTAACAGTTATGAACTAACATTTCCCATTCTATTAATGGAAGAGAAGGGGGTAGATGACCTATATCAAATTTTAACAATCCCTTCCACCTTTATGATTGATACAGAAGGGCGAATTCAGCACCATATTGTTGGTCCCCTTGATCAAAAAAAATTAGAGGAATATGTCACAAATTTAAATTAAAACGATGTTGGAACAACGATATAAATATTAAAATAGAAAATTCGGCTTTTCCGATGTGTTATCTCCTTTTGTTTTTTCATAGATTGAACGAGAGGAGGTAAATAATGCGGAAAAGTCGAATTTTTTTAATACTTGCTTTACTTTGTATCATTGTCACTGGGGGTGTAACTTGGAACAATTTAAATAGTGGGAATGATAAATCGAAGGTCAGCGATGTATCTGTTATTGACCAAGCCTACTCCCTTATTACTCAAAAATCTGTATACGGTACAAAGGAAGAAGAGCTGATAGAAGGAGCAATAAGGGGGATGGCAAATGCCATACAAGACCCTTATAGTACGTACTATACAGAAAAGGAGGCTGCTTTACACAAACAATCATTGGCTGGACAAAGGGTAGGAATTGGAATTGAAATAACAGAAAAAAATGGGAAATTTATTGTTGTAGCACCTGTAAAATCTTCTCCTGCTGAAAAAGCCGGTATCCGACCATTCGATGAAATCGTCCAAGTGGATGATCAACGTTTGGAAGGGAAAACAATTGGCGAACTAATGCAAATGATACAAGGAAAAGCTGGGGAAAAAGTTACTCTCGTTTTATATCGTCCTAGTACGGAACGTCATATTAAAGTGAGCGTCGAAAGGGCAGAGATGAATAATGAAACCGTCACATCAAAAGTACTAGAATTAGATGAAGCGAATATTGGATACATCTCGATTTCAATGTTTGGTGAACGAACAGCCGAAGAGTGGGTGAATGCGACTCAAAAACTAGTGAGTGAAGATGTGGAAGGATTGATAGTTGATTTACGTGATAATCCAGGTGGATATTTACATAGCGTAGCTGCTGTCGTAAGTAGTATTGAAAAGGCAAATACAACATTTGCCTACATGCAAAACGGTGCCGGTGAGATGGAACCATTAAAAACATCAAACATTGAAGCGGAAGAATTTTATTTGAATACAATGAAAAAACTCCCAATTGTCGTTCTTCAAAATGAAGGAAGTGCTTCTGCAAGTGAAGTAATGGCAGGAGCCGTTCAAAGTTGGGAACGGGCAATTATTGTAGGATCAAAAAGTTTCGGTAAAGGAACCGTGCAAGAAACTTGGGGACTCGAAAATGGTGGCGAATTGAAACTTTCCACGAATAAATGGCTAACACCAGAAAGAGAGTGGATTCATGGGAAAGGTATTCAGGCCGATGTAGAAGTAGAGCAGCATCCACTATTTTTATTAGAACTAATTCCTTTAAGTGGAGAGTTTGGTAAAGGTGACTTTAGTGAAGAAATTGCCTACACTCAAAAAGTATTAAGTGGTCTTGGTTATAGTATTACTAGGACGGATGGTTTCTTCGATGAAGATACAGCAGAGTCAGTCGTACAATATCGAAAGAAAAATAAATTAAAAAACGGTCGTCAAATGGATGATGAATTTTTTGCTAGTATTAGAGAGCAAGTTACATCATATAAACAAAATATGGAAAATGATGTACAGTTAAATATGGGGATTAGTGTTATGATGAATCGATTAAAAGGAGATATTTAATCAAAAAAAAGAAGTTAAATCTTATATAATAGACTTCATAAACTATTTTTTCACCGCGAAATAGTTAGTTTATATCTACGCATTTGGTAATTCCTTTGATACAATGACAATAGTTAGTAATTAGGCGGTGGAAAAATGGTTACAGAAATATTATTAGAAATTGCTATAGCAATTGGACGTATGTTTATCAACCCACTATTTTATTTAGCAATTTTAATGGCAGTTTATTTAGGCTATCGTCGTGTAAAAAGGGAAAGGAAGTTTTTCCATACCCGTATTTTATGGGGATGGTCTGAAACAAAAGGCTTGTTAAGTGAAGGTCTACTAGTTTCATTATGCATCTCCATACTTTCAATCGCTTTTGGGTTAACTGTATCAGCTGAGCTTTTATATTTTGTGACAATTGCTAGTATGATAGCACTTATCCTTTATGTTTTCCATTTCCTTTCTCCTATCTTAATCTTTACTTTAAGTTTAGTAGCATTAATGGTCATGGATTATTTCGACTGGACCTTCTCATTATTAGGATTTAAGTTTAATGGTGTGAACTTAACAGAAGGTACAGCCGTTACGACAACATTACTTGTCGGATTGTTACTTGTTGCAGAAGGGCTGTTAATACGAAAAAATGGTGCATCTTATGCATCGCCCATTGTTGAAAATACAAAACGGGGATTGAAATCAGTAGCCTTTTTAAGTAAAAAAATTTGGATACTACCAATATTTTTTGTTATTCCTGGCAATGCAATTGATGCCTATATGCCTTGGTGGCCACAATTCTCGTTAGGTGCGACCCAATTTTCATTAGTCTTATTTCCAATTGTTTTAGGATTTCAGCAAATGGCCCGCCGTTCCTTACCGGTACAGTTGTATCCTAAAATGGGACGTAAAATTGTTTTACTAGGAGTGCTAGTTGTAATGGGAGGGCTTGTTGCTTACTTTGAGCCAATCGTTGGAATCATTTGTTTAGTTGTTGGTGCAGTTGCTCGAATCGTTCTAGCGATTGCTTACAAAGTCAGTGAGAAAAGGGACATTTATGCGGTATCTCCACAATCAATGGGTGTTATGATTGCGGGAGTATTACCCAATTCACCGGCCGACAAAATGGGGTTAGATGTAGGTGAAGTGATTCGAAAGGTAAATGGGGTTGAAGTTCATACAGAGCGTCAATTATATGAAGCGTTACAAATTAATGCTGCCCATTGCCGCTTAGAAGTGTTGAATCATCAAAAGGAAGTACGCTTAACGCAACATGTTGTATATAGTGATGATCACCATCGTATTGGACTTTTAATAGCCGAATAATCAATATAATGATCCGGTAAAATAATATTTTATAAAGTATGAATTGAAAAAAGTGCGAGAGTCTCAAAAAGACTTTCGCACTTTTTTATAGGAAAAATTTTAAAATAGCCATCGTTAAAACTCCTACAATTACCGTTTTAAATAGACTTTTTGTAAAAATAGCAACAATTAATGTAGGTATAAATGCTATAACATTTAACCAATTTAAAGTAACAATAGTTCCTTCGGAGTTAAATAATGACTCTAACACTAGGGCACTTAAAATACAAATAGGGATATAGGATAACCATCTAAGAACTACATCCGGTAATTTTACATTACGTACTAACATAAAGGGGATTACCCTTGGGAGCCAAGTGACAATGGCACAACCAATCATTAATAATATCATGGATAAGGAAGTCGTCATTTTTCCGTCACCACCCCAATTGTAGCAACGATAATTGTCGTAATCAGCACCGCAATATGTCCAGGAAGAAAATATAAAAGAACATACATAATAAGGGCCATTAGGGCAATTAATTTTAAGTAATGCATTAACTTCGTTTTTCCTACATCGACTAAGTTGATAATAAGCAAAGCAGCAAACATTGCTACTAAGGCAAAATCTAATCCCCAACTTTCAGCATTAGGAAGCCATTTGCCTACTACACCACCAAGGGTACAGGAGGCAATCCATGTGAAATAAGCAGTTAGATTTAGCCCGTCCATCCAATTACCACCAATGGTTTTCTCCTTCGCAAGTTTTGTAACAGCTACTCCAAAGGTTTCATCTGTTAATAATGTCCCAAACCCTATATTTCGCAATGCAGAGTATTGGGTTAGATGGGGGGCAACGGTTAAAGACATTAAAAAATGTCGGAGGTTTACAATAAATGTAGTAATAATTATGACTGAAAAGGGAGCACCAGCTAAATACAATCCACAGAAAATAAACTGGGCAGACCCGGCGTATACAAGCACCGATAATAGAAATATTTCTAGAACTGATAAATTGGATGTAATCCCAATAACACCAAATGCTATTCCAATACTAATATACCCGAGTAGAGTCGGG
Organism: Lysinibacillus halotolerans; assembly: GCF_003711845.1. Lineage (GTDB taxonomy): Bacteria > Bacillota > Bacilli > Bacillales_A > Planococcaceae > Ureibacillus > Ureibacillus halotolerans. The sequence goes on along the minus strand of NZ_RHLQ01000006.1, from coordinate 42,548 downwards.
ATACAGTCTTTAACACCTTGTGAAAATGTATCAAGGGGAAGTGCTTCATTTACATTCATTTGTGTATTCAATTTTTTACAATCCTTTCGTTTCATCAAAAAGTATTGATTGCTATAATTCTAGTAATATATAACTTTAATGGATAGATTCTAGTAAAGCAATGTTCAATTATAAAAATAATATGAAACAAAATAACCTTATTTTTCGTTAATTACTAAAAGGAAATTATGTATAAGGTCATAAAAAGTATGGATATCGGGCAATAGTATTTCATAGATTTGTCATACAAAAGATGTCTAATGAATAATAATTTCTACTATAATGATATCAAGAAAAAATTAGAAAATTCCTTAAAAAATTATTTTTATAAGTGGTTAAATATTGTCGATGTTGCAAATGCTATCATTATGAAAAATGCATACAATTAGGTGGCAGTAACAATTACATCTACATAGACAGCTTAGTTTCTAATTTAGACAAAGGTTAAATTTATTAAGGTTATTAGAAGGAGATCTTATCTCTATTTTATATTTGATTTATATTGGGGTGGAACATGTGAACGATTGGTTTACAGTAGAAAATATTGAAAATTTAGCAGGACATTATCGGACACTTGGACCGCTAATCGGAATTTTACTTCCGTTTATTGAAGCCTTTTTACCTTTCCTCCCACTAGTTGTAATCGTAGTTGCAAATGCAAGTTCTTATGGCTTATGGATTGGCTTCTTATTATCTTGGGTTGGAACGGTACTTGGATCGTATGTTGTATTTCTAATCGTTCGAAAGTTTGGAAAACATCCTCGATTACAAGTTTTTATAGGGAAAGAAAAGGTGCAAAAACTTATAAGATGGGTGGATATGAGGGGAATAAGTCCACTTTTAATTTTACTTTGTTTTCCGTTTACCCCATCTGTATTAGTTAATATTGTTGCCGGGCTTTCAAACATAAAGAAAAAATATTATTTATTTGTCATTATGGCGGGGAAATTTATTATGATTGCAAGTATGAGTGTTCTCGGCTATGACTTAAAAGCACTATTAACAGATCCGATAAAATTAATTATCGCAGGGGTTGCGATTTTCTTGCTTTGGTTCATTGGGAAAGCAATAGAAAAACATTTGAATAAAAAAGTTGATCGAGATTTAAGTGAACAATCCGATAAGAAAAAAAAAGTGAAAATGTCTGTAAAAAAAGAGCGGTTGTTATAAACTGCTCTTTTTAATTCGATATTTTTTCTATCATGATAAAAAAATATTATAATAGAGAAATATCAATGAAAGTTATCTGGTTAATATGTATTAAAATATAAAAAATTTAAAGAATCGAACATATATTCTTATATAATAGAAGTTAGTAATCAAAGAGGGGGAGCATTATGTCGTTAAGAGTTATTAGTGGACGAGCCGGTACAGGAAAGACTACTTTCATTCATGAAGAAATCGTACAAGAATTGAAAGAAAAACCACTCGGTTCACCTATTTATTTAATTGTACCAGACCAAATGTCCTATCAAGCGGAGCATATGCTTACCAATTTATATGATATTAAAGGAATTATACGAGCTCAAGTTGTAACGTTTAAACGTTTAGCATGGTATATCTTACAAGAAACCGGTGGGATTGCAAAAGAACAAATCGATAAAATTGGTTATCGAATGTTAATCCGTCGATTGCTTACAGAAAACAAAGATCAATTTTCATTATTCCGCCAAGCTGCAGATAAACGTGGTTTTACCCAGGAAGTAGAAATGTTAATTAAGGAGTTTAACCAATATAATATCGACAGTTTGGCTTTAAAAGGGGTCATTGAAAAATTAGAGGATACAGGTGCTCCTAATACATTAATAGCAAAATCAAAGGATTTACAGTTAATTTTAACGAAATTGGAAGAAGTATTAGGGGATAGTTATGTAGACGGTGACAGTTATTATCCCGTTTTATTAGAACAACTGCAAAACTCTGAAAAAATAAAAGACGCCCATATATACATTGATGGTTTTACAGCCTTTACTGTTCGTGAGTTTGAAATTGTAAAACAATTGCTCACATTAGCTAAAAGAGTCACGATCGTATTACCTTTTGAAGATGAAAAGGATAAATATAATGACCAAGCTGTTTTTTATCGACCAGCAGTGATGTACGATAAATTACTTCAAGAAGCTTATAAAATTCAATTGGAAATTGAACCAAGAATTCATTTGGATAATTGCTATCGTTTCCATAATCATGATTTACAACACGTAGAAGAACAATTTCACGAACCAGTAGTGGAACCAATCCAATCCGACGGTTATGTTCAAATTTTAGAAGGGGCAAATCGCAGAGCGGAAGTTCACGGAATTGCCCGGGAAATATGTCGAATTGTCCAAGAAGAAGGCATGCGTTATAAAGATATTGGGATTATGTATCGGCAAGCAGATATATATGATCCATTAATTGAAACGATATTTGCCCAATATGATATACCTGTTTTTACAAATGAAAAGAAATCAATGCTTCACCATCCTTTAATTGAATTTAGTCGTTCTATTCTTGAAGTCATCGTATCCAACTGGCAATATGAACCGATATTTAGAAGTGTGAAAACGGATTTGTTTTTCCCGTTGAAAAGCAATTTAAAAGAAATGAGGGAAAAAGGAGATCTATTTGAAAACTTTATTATTGCACAAGGGATTTACGGTCACCGTTGGTTTGAAGATTCCCGCTGGTTTTATAAAAAGTACCGTGGACTAGAATTTTACTCGAAAAGACAAACGGATGAAGAGTTGGAAATGCAATCCTTGATTGATGAAATGAAGGAAATCATTCGGACGCCCCTAAAAAAATTACAAGATGACTTGAAAACGGCAAGGACGGGGCGAGAAATTGCAATGGCCCTTTATCGTTGCATTGATGAACTGCAAATATACGATAAACTTCAAGCGTTAAAAGATGCTGAATTAGAGGAACATCAACTTGATGGAGCAAGTGAACATGACCAAGCATGGAATAGATGGATTAATGTATTAGACCAATTTGTGAATATGTTCGGCGATCAACCACTATCTATTGAAGAAGCAGCACAAATTTTGGATGAAGGGTACGATACTCTCCAATTTTCTAAAATTCCTCCTTCCGTTGATGAGGTAACGGTTGCGACCGTTGAATTCTCCCGTTTTGACAATAAAAAAGTTGTATTTGTTATTGGGGTTAATGATGGTGTATATCCGATGCGGATGGATTACGAAGGACTAATAACGGATGTGGAACGTGGATGGTTTGCTGAAATAGATACGGAACTTTCACCTACATCAAAACACAGATTACTACAAGAAGCGTTTTTAATATATCGTGCTTTTTCTTCACCTACTGATCGACTTTATGTAACGTTCGCAAGTAGCGATGAAGAAAGCAAAGCATTACTCCCATCCCTTTATGTGAATCGTTTACATAAATTGTTTGAAGTAAATGGTGTAAAAACTTTACCCCATCATCGCGTATTCATTGATCCAAGCGAAGAATTGGAAAACAGTAATGTTCTTCGATATTTACGTCATCCTAGAACGTCTCTTGCCTTTTTAATGATGCAATTACGCCAAGTAGAACATACTGCACAACTTGCAACTGAATGGCAAGCATTAAAAACGTTTTATGAACAAGACCCATATTGGAAAGGTGTATTACATGGAGTAATGCGTCCTATTGAAAAGAAAAATGTAGCGGAAAGATTAACACCTGAAATAACGGAAGCTCTATACGGAACAGAATTAACATCAAGTGTTTCCCGTATTGAAAAATATTACCGCTGTCCATTTTCCCACTTTACAACTTATGGATTGCGTTTAGAAGAGCGAGCCGTTTATCGATTGGAAAATTTTGCAATGGGTGACCTATTCCATGAAGCATTAAAATGGATTACATTAGAAACAGAGCGTCAAAACCTGCAGTGGAATCGATTAACACGGGCTCAATGTAGTCAATTAGCGCGACAAGCTGTGGAGCAAATCGTTCCTGTGTTTTCTCATCAAATATTATTGAGTAGTGCCCGATATCGATATATACAACGTAAATTAATACGAATTGTAGAAAGAACGATGATGGCCCTTTCCCAACATGCGAAGGTATCTTTCTTTAAACCCGTTGCGATAGAAGCAGCCTTTGGACCAAATGAACAACTTCCACCTTTAGAAATTGATTTAAAGGGTGGACGCAAAATGCATATTCGCGGTCGAATCGATCGTATTGACAGTGCTAAAGTTGGAGGCAAATCTTATTTACGAGTAATCGACTATAAATCTTCAAGTCGCGACTTAGATTTGAATGAAGTGTATCATGGAATTTCTTTACAGTTATTAACGTATTTAGACGTTGCAGTTGAAAATGCGAATATTTGGTTAGATGATGATGTAGAGGCAGCTGGAGTTTTATATGTTCACGTTCATAATCCAATTTTAAAAGTAGAAGAAGAGCTAGATGACTCTACATTAGAAATGGAAAGAATGAAGAAATACAAAATGAAAGGCCTTCTTACTGAAAATGCGGAATCATTAATTGCGATGGATGAAGATTTGGAACTTGGTGGTAGTTCGAAAATTGTACCAGTTTATTTAAAGAAGGATGGAACAGCGTCCCCATCATTATCACGGGTCGTACATCCTGCTGATATGAATCAAATTAAACAATATGTTAGAAAAAAACATAAAGCTGCTGGTGATGGAATATTGAGCGGTGAAACAGGCATTTATCCATACCGATTAAAGGGAAAAACAGCCTGTGATTTTTGTAGTTTTAAATCGGTCTGTCAATTTGATCCAACTGATCATGAGCAATTATATCATTCCCTTCAAGCAGATAAACCGAACAATGTTGTCAATAAAATACGGGAGGAGTTGAACAATAATGGGTCTATCGATTCCTGAAAAACAACCAGATGTAACTTGGACAGATGAACAATGGAAGGCGATTTGGGCCACAGGTCAAGATACATTAGTTTCAGCAGCTGCCGGTTCAGGTAAAACAGCTGTACTAATTAATCGAATGATAGAAAAAGTAATTTCGAAAGAAAATCCAATTGATGTGGATGAACTATTAGTTGTTACTTTTACTAATGCCTCCGCTGCTGAAATGCGCCACCGAATGGCAGAAGCCCTTGAAAAGGAAATTGCGAAAGATCCTCGTAATCAGCATTTACGACGTCAATTAAGCTTAGTGAATAAAGCACAAATTTCTACGCTTCACTCCTTTTGTTTAGCGATTGTGCGCCAATATGCGTACTTAATAGACATTGACCCTGGTTTTCGTATAGCAAATGAAGGGGAGTCAGCCTTACTTCGTGATGATGTTTTAGCGGAAGTGTTGGAAGAGGCTTACGATAGTGAAGACGAAGAAAAAGTAAATGCAGTCTATCGATTAGTTGATAGTTTTACATCGGACCGTGATGATCAAGCAATCGAAACGTTAATCGATAAATTATATGAAACATCCCGTGTACATCCTGAACCGACAAAATGGTTACGCTCTTTACCGAAACAATATGATTTACCTGAGCATGTAACAATCGATGAACTTGATTTTATAGAGCCATTAAAAAAATCGATTAAATTTAGTTTAGAAGAAGCGCGGGAGCATATTGAAGAAGTTCGACAACTTGCCTTAAAGCCAGATGGACCTTATGCCTATGGAGAAACGGCAGAACTAGATTTTGCTTTAATAGAAGAAGCTATTCGTATTATGGAACACAGTACTTGGCAAGTAGCCTATGAATTTTTCAATCGTTTAAAATGGTCGACATTAGCAAGAATGAAAAAGGATAGTTGTGATCCAGTTCTTCAGGAAAGGGCAAAGAAAAAGCGGGATCAAGCAAAAAAAATCCTATCTCAAATAAAGGAATCTTTCTTTCTACGAAAGCCGGAACGCCTTTTACAAGAAATTCGTTTAATGGCACCAATCATTAAAACATTGGTGGAATTAACAGAAGCTTATAGTTATAAGTTCAAAGAAGCTAAACTACAACGAGGATTAGTCGATTTTTCCGATTTAGAGCATTACGCTCTAGATATTTTAACGGTAAAGGAAGATGGTAAACTGCAACCATCACCTGTTGCATTAGATTTTAAACAAAAATTTAAAGAAGTATTAGTAGATGAATATCAAGATACGAATATGTTACAGGAAACGATTTTGCAGCTCGTTAAAAGTGGTAGTGAAATGGATGGGAATTTATTTATGGTAGGAGACGTTAAACAATCCATTTACCGTTTCCGTTTAGCAGAACCAATGCTCTTTTTAAATAAATATTTACACTTTGAAGAAGAACCTGTTTCCAATGGATTAAAAATTGACTTAAATGCGAACTTCCGAAGCAGGCAAGAAGTATTACATGGAACGAATTTTGTCTTTGAACAAATTATGGGAGAGACGGTCGGTGAAATCATATATGATGAAAAGGCTGGCCTAAAGCCTGGAGCCCCTTATGATTCTGTTGAAATGCCAATTGAACTTGCCATCATATATGAAGAGCAGGAAGATGATGGAGAAGAAATCGATGAAGACGCTGAAATGGATTTCATCATCGAAGAAGAGATAAAAAAATCTCAACAAGAGGCCCGTTTTATTATTAAACGAATTCGTGAATTAATGGACGGTGGGACAACGGTCTATGATACGAAGCAGAAAGATCCTGCTAAACGTATTCGACCAATGAAATATAGCGATATCGTGATTTTAATGCGTTCCATGACTTGGTCGAATGATTTAGTTGAAGAATTTAAAGCAGCTGGTATTCCGTTATTTGCGGAATCTTCAAAAGGGTATTTTGAAGCACTGGAAGTGATGGTGATGTTGAACGTATTGAAAGTCGTTGATAATCCATATCAAGATATCCCGTTAGCTTCCGTCCTAAGAGCTCCATTTATTGGCTGTACAGAAAATGAATTAGCTAAAATTCGTCTTGCTAATCGAAAAGCACCTTTCTATGAAGCAGTAAAACAATTTGTAGAAGAAGAACAATCTGGTATTCATTCTGAGACTAGCGAAAAGCTTCAAAGGTTTTTACAACAGCTTGACACATGGAGAAATTTAGCTCGCCGTGGTTCCCTATCCGATTTAATTTGGCGCATTTATTTAGATACAAATTATTACGAAATGGTCGGTGCTATGGCGAATGGCAAACAACGTCAAGCGAATTTAAGAACTCTCCATGATCGGGCATTGATGTATGAAAAGACATCCTTTAGAGGACTGTTCCGATTTTTACGATTTATTGATCGAATGCGTTCAAGGGGCGATGATTTAGGTGTCGCCAAATCAATCGGAGAAAAGGACGACGTTGTTAGACTTGTAACGATTCACTCTTCAAAGGGATTAGAATACCCAGTCGTATTTGTTGCAGGATTAGGTCGGAGTTTTAACCAAATGGATTTTAGTAATGCTTATTTATTTGACCAACAGTTTGGACTAGCGGTGAAAGCTATTGATCCAGATGACCGCATTATGTATACGTCACTGCCGTTTTTAGCCATGAAAGAGAAAAAAATTCTCGAAATGAAAGCGGAAGAGATGCGAATTTTATATGTAGCTATGACCCGCGCAAAGGAAAGATTGATTTTAGTTGGTTCAGTAAAGGATTGGGAAAAGGTTCGTTCAAAATGGTGTGAAGTACAACAACTACCTACCGATTTGATGTTACCTGAATATTTACGTGCTAGAGCAAAAAGCTATTTAGATTGGATTGGACCAGTTGTTGCTAGACATGCTTCCTTTGAGCCTTTTAGCGATGAAGAGTATCGTCCAATTGATCACCCATCAAAGTGGAGAATTACACCAATTTCCAACACCTTCTTTATGAATAGCATTACTTCAGAACAGCAAGAAGAAGCAGGAGAACAGGCAGATACCCATCTAGATGAGAAGGTTTATAACGAGTTAAGAAACCGTTTTACAACAGGTTATCCGTTTAAAAATGCCATTTTGAAAAAATCAAAGACGAGTGTTTCAGAGATTAAACGGATTGAAAATTTACAACGGGAAGAAGAGGAGACATACCCTATTCAATCGACATCCTCTTCTGCTATGAAAAGACCGATGTTTTTACAAGAAAAAGGATTATCTGCGACAGAGATAGGTACCGTTATTCATACGGTTATGCAACATATTCCACAAAGAGGTTTCGACCGTGTGGAAGAAGTGCAAGCTTACCTACAATCATTAGTAGATCGTAAGCTCTTAACTTCGGAAGAATTGGCAGTAGTTGAACTTGAAAAGGTTTTACAGTTTTTTGCTTCCGATATCGGCCAACGTTTTAGTCGAGCAGTACAATTGTATAGAGAAATTCCTTTTACTTTAAGCATTGAAGACGAGGAAGGGGATTCACAAATTGTACAAGGGATTTTAGACTGTTTATTTCAAGATGAACAAGGCCGTTGGGTGCTCCTTGATTATAAAACTGATAAAATATTGCCGTCTTTTAAAGAGGAACCTTTTTTAACAAATGAAATGAAAAAACGATATGAAGTACAGCTTCGAATTTATAGTGAAGCGATTGAATCGATTTTACAAGTAAAAGTGGATGAAAAAGTCTTATATTTATATAATGCTCAAAAGGAGATTCATTTCAATTAGCTTTAAAGATAACAGTCTATTAATTTGATTCAAATTAATAGGCTGTTTTTTCGAAGGTTTTTTCTTAATATAGTAAAATGAAAGATAAACTTTACGTTTTGACGTTACAAGAAAAGGAGAACCTATTGTGAATTTTCAACCGACTACTTTGAATGAAAGAGTTCATTCGATTGATATTTTACGCGGATTTAGTTTACTTGGTATTTTACTGGTAAATATGTTTGCCTTTTATTTACCTATGCCCCATATTGATTTAGGCAGTTGGTTTACAGAGGCGCCCGATATTATTTGGCATCAAACTTTGGATATTTATGTGCAAAGTAGTTTTTATCCCCTTTTCTCTATGCTTTTCGGATATGGGTTAGCGATGCAATTTATGAAAGCAGAAACCATTGGAAGTAACTTTTATCAATTTGGACCAAAGAGGCTAATTATATTACTTATTATTGGATTACTCCACGCCTTTTTCATTTGGTGGGGCGACATATTAACGATGTATGCCTTTTGCGGATTTTTCCTATTGCTATTTTTACGCTTTAGCGGTGGATGGTTATTAACGTTTGGGTTAATTATTAATGGGTTCATGCATTTATTTTTCATTGCTATTTTTGCGCTAACAGGAATGAGCAATATGGAAGTAGAAGCACCGGCAGTCGATATTGTAATGATTAACGATGCCATTACCGCTTATGGAGTGGGGAATTGGCTGGATGCCTTTTTCCAACGTTTAAAAGATTTATCCCTTCAGATGGGGGTGAGTATGTGGATATCAGCTTTAACGACTATCCTGCCATATATGCTTATAGGAGCTGCAGCTGCCAAATGGCGTTTAATTGAAAGGGCAAAAGAGCTAAAGGGTCTTTGGATTACTTTAGCCATCGTATTTCTCGTACTCGGTATATTGATAAAAAGTGCTCCATATACCTTTACTCGCACTTATTTACTTGATTATTTAAAAGTGTACGTAGGGGGACCTATCCTTTCCGTTGGTTATATTGGAATTATGATTTGTTTATGTATGATTCCGTTTATCGTTAAAATACTCGCACCATTAGCGAGGGCTGGGCGAATGTCCCTTTCTTTATATATTATGCAATCTATTATTTGCACATTATTGTTCTATCATTTTGGTTTTAGTTTGTATGGTGAAATTGATGTCCAGACGGGTACATTAATTGCGATTGGTATTTTTATTGTTCAAGTTATATTTGCTGAGCTTTGGTTTATTAAATTTAAACAAGGACCATTAGAATGGCTCGTAAAAAAATTAATTTATAAAACAACATTGTCGGAAAAATGAGCAATTTCGAAAAATTTGATGTATGATGGAATAAAATATACATTCAATTAATAGATTTTGAGAATTACTCAAGTTGAATGTATATCAACAAAGGATAAAAGAAGGAGCGCCTTTATTTATGAAGATTTTATCGTTTAATTTAAATGGAGAAGTAAAATTCGGTCCAAAAGTAAAAAAAGAGGAAGCGGTATGGGATGTACTAGCCATTCAAAAAGAGCTGAATATCCTCCCTTCTTTTCCAACAGAAATTATTGATGGGATTGCATTAGGCTTTGACTTTGTTGAACAAATTCGCAAATTAGTTGACGCTGCAAGTAAATCTGAACAAGTGGAACAATTTAAGCGTCCATTTACTGAAATAGAATGGCTTTCTCCAATACCTAGAACGCCAAAAAATATTATTTGTATTGGTAAAAACTATAATGATCATGCAAAGGAAATGGGCTTACAGCAAGCACCGGAAGATTTAGTCGTATTTACAAAATCACCAACTTCCATAGCAGCTGATGAACAAGTATTACCGATTCATGAAGGTAAAACGAATTCCTTAGATTACGAAGGTGAGTTAGCAGTAGTTATAGGCAAAAAAGGAAAGGATATTCCGAAAAATCTTGCCTTTGATTATATTTTTGGCTATACGATTGCAAATGATATAACAGCTCGTGATTTACAAGATAAACATAAACAATATTTTTTAGGGAAAAGTTTAGAGGCTTCTTGTCCACTAGGTCCTTATATTGTATCGAAGGATGAAATTGTAGATCCTCAAAAATTGACAATCGTAACAAAAGTAAATGGTGAAGTACGCCAAAATGGTTCAACAAAAGATATGATGTTTACAGTAGAGGAGTTAGTATCTATTTTATCTCAACATATTACATTGGAGCCTGGAGATATTATTTTAACAGGTACTCCTGCAGGTGTCGGCAAGGGAATGAACCCACCAACATTTTTAAAAGCAGGAGATGAAGTGAAAATTTCGATTGAAGGAATAGGCACTCTTTCCAATCGTTTTGCTTAACAAATGATGTAAACAATGACTTGTTTGAAAGTATTCTCTATGAAACCTAAACTATTTTTGTATTGTAAAGCTCTACAGAACTATTATATTTGAATCTCCAAACTTAACTATGGTAGGATAATGCTGACAATGAAAATTAAGGTGGGAATAAAATGGACTTTTTAACAAGCTCAACGCATTTACACATTGCAACTTGGGTAATAGCATTAGTATTATTTTTTGTAGCAGCTTTAGCATCTAAGTCTAAAGGAATTCACATGGCATTACGTCTATTCTATATTTTAGTCATTATTACAGGTGGAGCTTTATTTATCGAAGGAATGGATTACAATATGGGAATGCAATATGGCATTAAATTCCTTTTAGGTATTTTAGTCATTGGTATGATGGAAATGGTATTAGTACGTCAAGCTAAAAATAAACCAACTACTCTATTTTGGGTTTTATTCGCTATTTTCTTATTTGCAGTATTATTTATGGGCTTCAAATTACCAATGGGTGAAAATTTCTTAGCATAATAGAAAAATCGTAAAGTGCATGTGTGCTTTACGATTTTTTTATTTCATCCGCCAATTAAATCTGAATAATATAATAGAAAATAACAATAAAATCATTTCCTTTTGGACAGATTAAAAGAGAAATCTTTCAGAATTACAGTTGTTCACTGTTTTGTCTTATTTCATAGTAGGATTTGTTATTTTCCTTTTAAAAGATGGCAGTTCATCTTTTTTTTTTGGTAAAATGGCGTTGGTATGGTTTGAAGGAGAGGGATTATGTTGAAATTTAAAAAGTGGATTAGTGGCGTAGCGGCGTCACTTTTATTAATTGCTTCATTGACAACTTCTTCTGTAGCGAAAGCAGAAGAGACAAAATCAATAGAAGATGAAAGTATATATGATTTGTTAGTTGATCGAATATTAAATGGAACATTAGAGAACGATTACAATGCCAATGCGGAAGATCCGTCCCAATTTGCTGGTGGTGACTTTAAAGGTTTACTTGAAAAACGATCCTTGATCACCAAAATGGGTTTCACAATCGCTTCAATCGGTTCTGTGTTTACAACTGAAACGTATGACGGTTCAATGGTCACAAGCTATAGTCAAATTGAGCCGCAGTTTGGAACGCCAGAAGAACTGACAAACTTAATTGACACTTTTCATGATGATCATGTAAAAATCATGATTGATTTCCCTTTATCGAATGTTAGTGAAAATCATGAATGGGCACAAGATCCTGAAAAAGCAGATTGGATTGTCGATACTGCCAACGGGAAAGTTCGTTGGGATTTAAATAACGAAGAAGTTCAGCAAGCGCTTATTAATTCAGTAGTTGAATTTATTACTACATATAACGTAGATGGCGTACGATTAACGAATTTAGATACGGCTAGCACTCCATTTTTAAATGAAATGATTGAAGCCATTAAATCAGTAAATAACGATATTTATGTCATTTCAAATGAAGATAGCGACGCTAATTTTGATGCGAAATACTTTGAAGAAACAAACGACGCATTTCGCAATGCATACAAAAACGTGGATCAGAATTCAGCGGCATTGTTAACTAATGTAACTCCATTTGTTGAAGGAAAACAAGCTCCTGCCCAATTGATGATTGATTCCTTATTAACAGATCGTTTTACGTTATCTGCCGAAGCCTATCCTCCAACAAGAGTAAGACTTGCCATTGCTGCAACGCTTTTACTACCAGGCGTACCAGTAATGCAATATGGGACAGAAATTATTATGAACGGGGAGGCAGGTCCGAATGCGCATCAGCTATATAATTTCCGGACAGATGAGGATATGGTGGAATTTATAGGAGACGTTCAAACATTACGTAATCAGTCTGAAACGTTACGTAATGGGGAATTTAAACTAATTAAAAATGAAAATGGTTTCTTAGTATTTGAACGTTATTCTGATGAAGAAAGATGGATTATAGTCATTAATAACACGGGAAAAACAACAAAGGTTGATATTTCTGCTGATGAAATCGGTGAGAATAAGGAACTTCGTGCTATGTTAGATAGTGATACAATACGTGTAAATGACGAAGGAAATTTCCCTATCGTATTAGATCGTGAAATTGTAGAAATTTATCAAGTTACAGAGGAAAAAGGTATTAACGTTTCTTACTTAATAGCGTTAGGATTAGTTTATCTACTATTTATTGGCTTTATTATCGCTTTAATTAAACGAGGTAAACGTAGAAGAGCAAATCAAAATTAAAAAAATTGACGTCTCAACGGTAGTTTGTACCGATGGGACGTCTTTTTCTTATGGACAGCATAATATTGGGATGTCTAAGAGAAGTATTTTATTCATAAAATGTAAGGTACATTTTAAATATTTAGTTATTTCTGAAAAATAAATTCGAAATTTGTTGACTTCATTTATTACACAAATATATAATTTATTGCAACAATACATAAATTGTTAAAAGATTAATAGTTTTCGGAAAAGATTGTGTAACAAGAATATTTGTAATCTTCAAATTAATAAAAGCGAACATGATTGCTAGAAAGGAGCGTTAATTTGAAAACAGATGAATTATTAACAATTAAAGACTTACATACCGGTTTTCGAATTAAAGATACATTTTATGATGCAGTAGATGGAGTTTCCCTTACATTAAAGAAAAACGAAATTCTTGCAATCGTTGGTGAATCAGGGTGTGGGAAAAGTACCCTTGCAACTTCCATTATTGGACTTTATGATCAAAACAAAACACGTGTTCAAGGAGAAATTTTATTTGAACAAAAAAATCTGGCTGCTCTTTCTGAGGAAGAGATGAATGACATTAGAGGTCTTCAAATTAGTATGATTTTCCAAGATCCTCTTTCAGCATTAAATCCGTTAATGCGCATTGGGGAACAAATTGAAGAGGGCTTAATTTATCATACTAATTTAACAGCTGAACAAAGACAAGCGAGAGTACTAGAATTATTGAGTCAAGTTGGAATTAAAAATCCTGAAAGGGTAGCTAGACAATTCCCACACCAATTATCGGGTGGGATGAGACAAAGGGTTATTATTGCCATTGCTATTTCGTGTAAACCGCAAATTATTATTGCGGATGAACCTACAACAGCGTTGGACGTAACAATTCAAGCTCAAATTTTAGATTTATTAATTGATTTACAAGCTGAAACTGAGGCGGGAATAATTCTAATTACCCATGACTTAGGTGTTGTAGCAGAGGTAGCAGATCGAGTTGCCGTCATGTATGCGGGAGAAATTATTGAAGAGGCTCCAGTAAATGAGTTGTTTACAAATCCGAAACATCCCTATACTCGTTCGCTATTTAATTCCATTCCTCAGATGAATTCTGAGTCAGAACGTTTAAATGTCATCGAAGGTATTGTTCCATCATTAATGAACTTACCTCGAACTGGTTGTAGATTTTCTCAACGAATTCCTTGGATTCCGGAAGAAGCTCACGAGGAAAATCCAGCACTTCATGAAATTTCACCTGGTCATTTTGTACGTTGTACATGTTGGAAAGAGTTTCACTTTAAAACGGATAAAGGGGGCGGGACATATGAGCTTCATGCAAATAAATGATTTAAAAGTCCACTATCCTATTCGCGGAGGATTTTTTAACCGGGTGATTGATCAAGTTCACGCAGTTGATGGAATAACGATGGAATTTGAAAGAGGAAAAGCCTATGGATTAGTTGGTGAATCAGGATGTGGAAAATCGACTACAGGTAAGGCAATTATTGGGCTAGAAAAAATTTCAGGCGGATCCATTATTTATGAAGGTGAAAATGTTACAAATAAACGCAGAAGTCGAAAATCTGCCTTTAGTCGTGATGTTCAAATGATTTTCCAAGATGCCCATTCTAGTTTGAACCCTCGAAAACGGGTAAAAGACATTATTGCCGAACCGATTCGCAATTTTTTAAAGCTATCTCCGCAAGAAGAGGAAAGAAAAATAAGTGAACTATTAGATATAGTGGGGATGCCTGAAGATGCAAAGTTTAAATACCCCCATGAATTCTCTGGAGGTCAAAAACAACGTTTAGGAATTGCTCGGGCTATTGCAACAAATCCAAAATTAATCATTGCAGATGAACCTGTATCTGCATTAGACTTATCTGTCCAAGCCCAAGTGCTTAATTTCATGAAAGATATTCAAAATGAGTTCGGTATTAGTTATTTATTTATTTCCCACGATTTAGGCGTTGTAAAACATATGTGTGATCATATTTCGATTATGTATAAAGGTCGCTTTGTTGAATCGGGGACAAAAAGTGATATATACAATAACCCGCAACATATATATACAAAACGATTACTTTCTGCTATTCCAGAAGTGACTCCGGTAGGAAGGGAACAACGGAAGCGAGAAAGAATAAAAGTCGAACAACATTATCAAGTAGAACATAAAAATTACTTTGATGAAAATGAACGGGTATTTGATTTAGTACCTGTATCAAGCACCCACTTTGTGGCAGCTACTTCACAGGTGAAGGGGGACATGTAGTTATGTGGAAAACGATTGTCAGACGATTTTTAATAATGATTCCACAGTTATTTGTTCTGAGTGTTATTATATTTATTTTGGCGAAGTTTATGCCTGGGGATCCTTTTACAGGACTGATTACACCACAAACAGATCCTGCCCGAATTGAGGAACTACAAGAAAAAGCAGGGTTGAACGATCCTTGGCATATACAATATATTCGATGGGTTGGCAACGCAATCCAAGGCGATTTAGGACTTAGTTATACGTATAAAAGGGACGTTGCTGCTTTAATTGGTGAGCGTGCGTTAAATACGTTTTGGCTGTCATTATTAAGTGTGATTATACTTTATTTAATTGCCATTCCTTTAGGTATATTAGCGGGTAGATATCAAAATTCGTTTTTAGATAAATCAATTGTATTTTATAGCTTTGTTACATATGCCATTCCGACATTTGTTTTATCTCTCGTATTTCTATTTATTTTTGGTTACCAATTACATTGGTTCCCGACGAACGGCAGTGTAAATATTGAACATGAGCCAGGTACGTTAAGTTATTATTGGGACAAATTCTATCATATTATATTACCATCAATTACTTATGCGATTTTAGGTACGACGGGGATTATTCAATATTTACGTTCAGAAATTATCGATGCAAAAGCAATGGACTTCGTTCGAACTGCCCGGAGTAAAGGTATTCCGATGAGAAAAGTGTATTCTAAACATATTTTCCGTAACTCTTTATTACCTATTGCAGCATTTTTAGGATTTACTATTACAGGGTTACTTGGAGGTTCAATTTTTATTGAAACAATCTTTGGTTATCCTGGAATGGGACAATTGTTTGTAAGTTCAATTTCATCTAGAGATTATAGTGTAATAACAGCACTCGTTATGTTATTTGGCTTCTTAGCCCTTTTAGGTAGTCTCTTATCCGATATTATTATGAGTATTGTTGACCCTCGCATTAGGATTGAATAGGTGACACTAAAAAGTTAAGGAGGATCCAAAATGGCAAAGAAAAAATATAAAAAAAATAAAACTTATGTAAATTCTCCTCCTACTGGCATTCAAGTAGTATTTAGAGAATTTATGAAAGATAAATTGGCTTTATTTTCATTAGTTGGATTAATCGTTGTTATAGTAGGAGTCTTTATATGGGCTTTCTTCTTTATCGACCAAGAGCAATTAATGCGTGTAAGTTTAAGGGATAAATTTGCAGAACCTGGCGATAAGTTTTTATTAGGAGCCGATGAAGGCGGTAAAGATATTATCGGTCAAATTATTGTCGGTGCGAAAAATTCTCTTCTCATAGCAATTTCTATTACGATTATTACGGGTATATTTGGTGTAGTTGTTGGATTAGTTTGTGGATACTTTGGCGGATGGATTGATAATATGTTCATGCGTATTATTGACTTCTTCATTACTGTTCCATCTTTAATGTTAATTATCGTTTTTGTAACAGTTGTTCCGAAGTATAGTGTTATGGCTTTTGTATTAATTATGAGTTTATTTTTATGGACAGGAACGGCACGGCTTATTCGCTCCAAAGCATTGTCTGAAAGTAAACGGGACTATATACAAGCATCGAAAACCCTTGGAACAAATGACTTTGTCATCATTGTACGAGAGTTGTTACCGAATTTAAGCTCGATTATTATCGTAGAACTTACGTTAAACTTTGCAGGAAATGTAGGAATTGAAACTGGCTTATCTTATTTAGGATTCGGATTACCAATGTCAACTCCATCCCTCGGAACACTCGTTAGTAATGCAAACAACCCGCTCGTATTACAACAATATTGGTGGGTTTGGTTACCGGCATCACTATTCATCTTAATCATGATGCTCGGTATCAATTACGTCGGACAGGCGCTTCGAAGATCAGCCGATGCTCGTCAGCGTTTAGGTTAAGCAAAAAAATTGCGTTTTAAAATAACTGAAAATTTGTTGTATTAAAACTTTTTAGAAATCATTTTGGTACCGCCATATTTACAATTTAAAAGTAAATATGTTTGACTATATATAAATTTTAAACAGGTACAAAAAGAAAAGGGAGGAAAAGGAATGAAAAAAACAAAGTGGTCGTTATTGGCGCTATTATTTTCTGTCTTACTAGTTTTAACTGCTTGTAATGGCGGAGATGATAAGCCAGCTGAAGACACAAAAGGTACGGAAGATACAGGTACGGAGAAAGATGCAAAAAATCCTGATGAGTTATTTACACTTGCAGTAGAAAATGAGGAAGAAGCGATTGAAGGTGGAACGCTTCGTGTTGCCATGGTGAAAGATGAGCCTTTCCAAGGGATTTTTAACTGGGAACTTTATGAAGACGCTTATGATTCATATCTTATGGACTGGGCTACAAATGTCATTTTTGAAACAGATGAAAACTTTATGATTACAGATACAGGTCTTGCTACAATAGATGTAGACCAAGATAATAATAAAGTAACAGTGAAAATTCGTGAAGGTGTGAAATGGTCTGATGGTGAACCATTTACGATTGAGGATGTCATTTTACCATATTTAATTATCGGACACCCAGATTACACTGGAGTTCGTTATGATACTCAATTCCAAAATATTGTTGGTGCGGAAGAGTATAATGCTGGAAAAGCTGATACGATTTCAGGTCTTAAGAAAATCGATGATCATACTCTAGAAATTAGCTTTAAACAATTATCGCCTGCCATTTATTATTCTGGTGATGGTTTATGGTCCTATGCAGCACCAAGTCACCAAATTAAAGATATTCCAGTTGCAGAATTAGTAGAGTCTGATGCAGTTCGTAAAAATCCTGTAACGTTAGGTGCATTCAAAATTGACAAAATTGTACCTGGTGAATCGGTGCAATACTCTCGAAACGAGCATTACTGGAAAGGTGTACCAAAACTTGATGGTGTTGTAGTTGAAGTAGTTCCGAGCAGCTCTATTTCAGTTGCAATCAAATCTGGAGAATATGATGTTATTCAAAGCTTTAACGCAACAAAAATGCCAGAAATTGAAAACTACGACAATATTACAGTGTTAGGTCGCCAAGAGCTTTACTATTCTTATTTAGGATTTAAAGTAGGTAAATACGACTTTGAAAACAATACAGTTGTAACAGATTTAGAAGGTTCAAAAATGGGTGATGTCAAATTACGCCAAGCAATGGGCTATGCTTTAGATATCGAACAAGTTTCGGAAGTGTTCTATAATAACCTTCGTGAACGTGCAAATTCTTTAATTCCACCAGTATTTAAAGCATTCTATGACGATTCTTTAGAAGGATACACTTATGATCCAGAAAAAGCGAAAGCACTATTAGATGAAGCTGGATATAAAGATGTAGATAATGATGGAATCCGTGAAGATAAAAACGGTGAAAAATTAGAAATTAAATTAGCTGCAATGTCAGGGGATGCTACACAAGAAGAAATTATCGCATTCTACCTTCAAAACTGGAAAGATGTTGGATTAAATGTAACTTTATCAACTGGTCGTCTAATTGAGTTCAACTCATTCTACGATAAAGTTGAAGCAGATGATCCGGAAATTGATATGTTCATGGGTGCTTGGGGAACAGGTACAAACCCATCTCCAGCAGGACTATACGGCAAAGCGGACCAATTTAACTACAGTCGTTATACTTCTGAAGAGTTAGAAACAGCAGTTAAAAATATTGACTCACCAAAGGCGTTCGATACAAACTACCGTGCACAGGAATTTAAAAAATTCCAACAACATATCGAGGAAGTAGCAACAACTATTCCAATGCAATTCCGATATGAAATTTTCCCAGTTAATAAGCGTGTGAAAAACTTCAGTATCGAATATGGAAATGAATACAAAGATCATTTACATGAAATCGAATTAACTGCTGAAGAACCAGTTGCTTCTAACTAATGATAAATGAAAGGATGAATCGAAGAGTTCCACTCTTTGATTCATCCTTTTAATTTGGAAAATAGAAAAAAGTTGTCCCATAGGAACAACTTTTCCGTTATGAATAGTCTTTATCTGTAAAGAAAATAGCAATTGTGCCAGGTCCAGAATGGGCGCCAATAACAGCTCCAACCATTGTCATCTCAAATGCTTTTGGTTTTAACTTTTCTTCGATTAATGCTTGTATTTCTTGAGCAAACTCTAAATCATCGCCATGGCTTATTCCGACGATTTTATTCGAGAAGTCGCCACCTCGTTCAACCATTAAATCGATCATACGATTAATCGCCTTTTTACGACCCCGAATTTTCTCAAGGGGAATCAATTTCCCATCTTCTACATGTAAAATCGGTTTTATACTTAATAGGCCACCGATAAAGGCGCTGGATTTGGAAAGTCTTCCTCCAGCTGCTAAATAATCTAAATTTTCCACTGTGAAAAGGTGGGTCATATGTTCAGCTAAATGGGCAATCCGAGACGTCATTTCATCTAAAGATAAACCTTCCTTACGCAACTTAACAGCTTCTTTTACAAGTAAGCCACAGCCTAGAGAAGCACATTTCGAATCGATAATTTTCAATTTGAAATTTGGATAATTTTCGCGTACCTGTGCAGCAATCATGACCGCGGTGCTATATGTACCCGATAAGTTGGATGAAAAGGCAATATAAAGCCCTTCTTCATCATTTTTCGCGAGTTTTTCAAATTCATTTAAAAATACTTCAGGTGACACTTGAGACGTTTTTGGCGTAACTCCCTGTCTCATCGCATCATATACCGTTTTAGGATCAATATCTATGATGTCATTGTACTCTGTATGATTTAAATCAACTCGTAATGCAAATAATTCGACGTCTTCCTCTGTGAAAAATTGCTTTGGTAAATCACAGCCACTATCTGCAAAAATTTTCATAAATCTACCTCCTTGAATGATGAATGGTATTTTTCAGTCATTCTCATGTTGAGGATAAAGAGGAAATAAAAAGGATTTCCACCGATATCTATACTTACAATTTTAGTCTTTCTATTAGGACTTTGGCAATCCCATCTTCATTATTACTTAATGTAATTTCATTGGCGATATTTTTTAAATCATCTATTCCGTTGGACATTGCAACACCGATTCCTGCATAGTCGATCATTTCTAGATCGTTATCTTCGTCACCGAAGGCAATGATTCTTTCGCGGGGAATATTCAAATCCTTTGCGACGAGGGATATGCCTACCGCTTTATTTAAACCTTTTCGGACGATTTCAACTATATGGAAAGGTGCCCCCCATCGGCGATGTTCAATAAGTTCTGCATGGACGCTTTCTAAATGATCTCGAATACCTGGTACATTTACTTCTTCTGCGTGGATTAGTAAACTCGTTGGGTCTTCATTTAAGTTTCCTCTTAAATTTCCAATTGTGACGCGAGGATCGCCCATTTTGAAAATATCCATCATCGTTTTGTCCTCTACATGAATAAACACGTCGTCCATTACTTCCGCTATTAAATTTTCATATTGATACTTATCAACGGAGTCAACGACATCATATACGACATTCAGATCGATAGGTGAGTGAACAGTTTTCCATGCATTATTTTTCGGATGATGGATGAGAGCACCATTAAAGTTTACAATCGGTGTATTTAACATTAACTCATTATAATACAATTGGCTTGCTCTAAATGGACGTCCAGTCGCAATCATCACTTGATGACCTGCTTCTTTTGCTTTCATTAAAGTTGCTTTTGTTTTTTCAGAAATTTGTTGTTTGTCGGTTAATAACGTTCCGTCTAAATCTAATACGATTAAATGTTGTTTCATAAGGAATTCTCCTTTCTCTATCTTACTGATTTTATCCCTTATGGATATATTTAGTCAAAATTTTGTATTTTATATTCCTTTCATTCAGAAAAAAATTTCCAACAGTGATATGATGTTCTTAGAGTAGTTTTTTCTACTACAAATAAAACTATAAGAGAAAACGACTCAGGAAATGATGTATTGTTCAATATATTAAAGGAGTGACAAGAAGATGCTTGTTCAAGAGGATATGTGGAATGGGATTCCTTTATTACACGTTTATAATAATTCGATGACGCCACAATCACCGGTCGTAATCTTTTTACACGGTTTTGGAAGCGCAAAAGAACATAACTTACACTATGCTTATCAATTCGTAAAAAAGGGTATTCGTGTCATCTTACCGGATGCTCATTTACATGGTGATCGTTCTGAAAATCTTTCTGAAATGAAAATGAATGTTCACTTTTGGGAGATTGTATTAAAGTCCATTAAAGAAGTGGACATATTATATAATGAGCTACAAAAAAGAGAACTTTTAACTTCCGGAAAAGTAGGAATCGCTGGAACATCTATGGGAGGAATTGTCACTTGCGGTTGCCTAAATACTTATGACTGGGTTTATGCGGCTGGTATATGTATGGGAGCTCCTGGATATGTTGAACTTTCTAACTATCAATTAGACCAATTTGAATCATTAGGTGTTAAGTTACCAATGGATGATCATCAGAAGGAACAGTTACAAGCGCTTTTAGCAGAAAATGATATAACAAAGGATCCTACTCGTTTCAATCAAAGACCAGTTATTTTCTGGCATGGTCATAAAGATGAGACTGTACCATTTAAAAATACATATCATTTTTATACTCAATTGCGTTCATACTATGAACAAACACCTGAACGATTAAAATTTGTAGAGTCACCTAATTATGGACATAAAGTTCCTCGATCTGGTGTACTTGCTGTAACGGAGTTTCTTTCACATCATTTGGCATAACGAATTTGGTTTGCTATGATATAAGTCAATAGGAAATGAAAGGAGAAACGGAAAATGGCTATTAGTGAAGAAATGAAAGAAAGTATTTTAGGTGCTTTAGAAAATGTCATTGATCCTGAGTTAGGTATTGATATCGTTAACTTAGGTTTAGTATATGAAGTTGATTTAAATGAAGAAGGGGTAGCCAAAATTACGATGACCCTAACATCTATGGGATGCCCATTAGGTCCAGTTATTGTAGACCAAATTAAAACAGCATTAAGTGATTTACCTGAAGTAAAAGACGTAGATGTCAACATCGTTTGGCAACCAGCATGGTCAAAAGATAATATGTCACGTTATGCAAAAATGGCTTTAGGTATTCGATAAAATCGCTCGTTAAGTTCTGAGTGAAAAAGAAAAGTGTAGTATAAGTCACGTTGACTTACACTGCACTTTTTTATTTTTTATTGAAACTTGAATGGGAATAAACGTTATGTCTAAAACTTTTTAGTGTCAATTTTTGCATTGCTCCCTTAAACAACATATAATTGAAATAGTCAAAAAAGGTCAAATTAATTTCATCTTTTGAAAGGGTGTTAATTGAATGCAATTTCAACAACAAGACAATCGCAGTCCATTAGAACAATTTGGTCGCAATTTAATTGAAGAAGTAAAAAGTGGGAAAATGGATCCCGTTATTGGTCGAGATGAAGAGATTAGAAATGTCATTCGTATCCTATCAAGAAAAACGAAAAATAACCCTGTCTTAATTGGTGAGCCGGGTGTAGGTAAAACGGCGATAATAGAAGGATTAGCTCAAAGAATTGTTAGAAAAGATGTGCCAGAAGGTTTAAAGGATTGTATTTTATACGAGCTTGATATGAGTTCATTAATTGCGGGGGCAAGTTACCGTGGACAATTTGAGGAACGATTAAAAGGCGTTTTAACGGAAGTGAAAAATTCAGACGGAAAAATTATTATATTTATCGACGAAATTCATACGATTGTTGGAGCCGGCAAAACAGATGGTGCAATGGATGCTGGTAATATGTTAAAGCCGATGTTAGCCCGTGGAGAACTCCATTGTATCGGTGCAACGACATTAGATGAATACCGGATGTATATAGAAAAGGATCCGGCATTAGAACGTAGATTCCAACAAGTAATGGTTCGGGAACCTTCCATTGAAGATACGGTTTCCATTTTACGTGGACTAAAAGAACGTTTCGAATTACATCATGGGGTACGGATTCATGATAGAGCGATAATCGCGGCAGCCCAATTATCAAATCGCTATATTACGGATCGTTTTTTACCGGATAAAGCAATTGATTTAATTGATGAAGCATGTGCTATGATTCGTACGGAAATTGATTCGATGCCTCAAGAACTAGATTCGGTAACAAGACGTGTCATGCAATTGGAAATTGAGGAGCAAGCATTGACGAAAGAAAACGATGAAGGAAGTAAAAAACGTCTCGAATCATTAAATAGCGAATTGGCCACATTAAAAGAAAATTCTGAAAAGATGCGGAAACAATGGGAAGAAGAAAAGGAAAGTTTACAAAAAATCCAACAGAAACGGGAACAATTAGATCAATATCGTCGCGATTTAGAAGAGGCGGAAAGTAAATATGATTTAAATAAAGCAGCAGAACTACGCCATGGTAAAATTCCAGCTTTGGAAAAAGAATTAGCGAGTCTCGAAGAACAATTGAAAGTTGGTTCTGAAAATAGAATTTTACGTGAAGAAGTAACGGCAGAAGAAATTGCATCCATCATTTCTAGATGGACAGGAATTCCTGTAACAAAGTTAGTGGAGGGGGAACGGGATAAGTTATTACGCTTAAAGGATACGTT
Source organism: Lysinibacillus halotolerans (assembly GCF_003711845.1). GTDB lineage: Bacteria > Bacillota > Bacilli > Bacillales_A > Planococcaceae > Ureibacillus > Ureibacillus halotolerans. Next base: position 18,586 of record NZ_RHLQ01000006.1, on the reverse strand, counting down.
ACATGAACGAGTAGTTGGACAAGATACGGCTGTTAATCTAGTTACAGAAGCCGTTTGGCGTGCCCGTTCAGGAATTAAAGATCCGAACAGACCAATTGGTTCCTTTATTTTCTTAGGCCCTACCGGAGTAGGGAAAACGGAACTTGCGAAAGCGTTAGCAGCTCAACTATTTGATTCAGAAGAGCATTTTATTCGAATCGATATGAGTGAGTATATGGAAAAACATAGTGTTTCACGACTGGTTGGAGCACCTCCTGGATATGTTGGATATGAAGAAGGTGGCCAATTAACAGAAGCGGTCCGTAGAAACCCATATTCAGTCGTTCTATTGGATGAAATTGAAAAAGCCCATTCAGATGTGGCAAATATATTATTACAAATATTAGACGATGGTAGAATTACAGATAGTCAAGGTCGACTAGTCAACTTTACAAATACAGTAGTCATTATGACATCTAATATAGGTTCCCATTATTTACTGGAATCAAAACTAGAACAACAAGAAGCAGTAGAAGATTTAGTAATGAATGAACTTCGGTTACACTTTAAACCAGAATTATTAAACCGAATAGATGATATTATTCTTTTCCATGCACTATCTTCAAAACATTTTAGTGATATTACTTGGAAATATATTGAACAATTACGTAAACGAATAGCAGAACAAGAAATCAATCTAGTAGTGGATGAACGCGTAGTGGATTGGATTGTTGAGCAAGGAAGCGATCCCCAATTTGGGGCAAGACCACTAAAACGTTTTATCCAGCGTCATGTTGAAACAGCTGTGGCTAGAGAATTATTAAAAGGGGAAGTACTACCAGGCGATACATTACATGTAACGATGGAAAATGACCAACTAACTGTGTGGAAAGAATAGAAAAGTTCAACTGACATAAAAAAGCGGGTAACTCTTCATTGGAGTTACCCGTTCTCTATTAAATTCTCTATAAAATAAGAAAAGCACTTCTATATGGAAGTGCTTTTCTTATTAGTGATGATCCGCTTCAGGAGTCGGCTCGTTCGGAATGATTGCACTAATAATAAAGATTAAAACAGTAAAAATAACTGCAAGGATTGCACTAGTTGTTAAGCTGAATTCTACGGCTAAAATGGAACTTACAACATAGTTTAACATCGTAACTAAAAGGAAAGACCATACTAAAGTCATTAAATATCGCATTCATTTCACCTCTAAAAACTTTTTAAGTTAGTATACCTATATTCATCTTATTTATCATAACATAGGTCTGTAAAAAAGAACAATAAAGTTTTAGAACAATTCGTGAATTAAAAGGTTGAGGAAAAAATCTTTATGAGCTATAATTAAGACCAAGTACTAATTGTTAGTCGTAAAAACAGGGGGTTAAAAAATGAATGCTGGGATAATTGGAGTAGGCAAATATGTTCCCGAAAAAGTAGTGACAAATTTTGATTTAGAGAAAATTTTAGATACAAATGATGAATGGATTCGTACTCGAACTGGAATTCAAGAAAGAAGAATTGCGAGTGAAAACGAAGATACATCAGATTTAGCCTATGCAGCAGCTGCATCTGCTATAAAAAATGCTGAAATTTCAGCGGATCAAATCGGTTTAATTTTAGTGGCAACGGTAACACCTGACCGTGGATTCCCGAGCGTTGCTTGTCAATTACAGGAAAAACTAGGTGCTGTCAATGCCGCAGCAATGGATGTTTCCGCGGCATGTGCAGGGTTTATGTACGGACTTTCTACAGCAAAACAATTTGTTGAAAGCGGAAGTTATCAATATGTGTTAGTAGTAGGTGCTGAAAAATTATCCAAGATTACGGATTGGACAGACAGAAACACGGCAGTATTATTCGGTGATGGTGCTTGTGCAGCAGTGATTGGGCAAGTGAGTGAAGGTAGAGGTATTCTATCTTTCGAGTTAGGTGCAGATGGAACTGGCGGTAAACATTTATTTTTAAATGATCAAAAAGCGATTGCTATGAATGGCCGTGAAGTATTTAAATTTGCTGTGAGACAGATGGGAGAATCAGCGATTTCAGTTTTAGAAAAAGCAGGTCTATCAAAAGAAGATGTAGACTTTTTAATCCCTCACCAAGCAAATATTCGAATTATGGAAGCGTCTAGAGAACGATTGAATTTGCCAGAAGAAAAATTATCCAAACGTATTCATAAGTATGGAAATACTTCTTCAGCATCTATCGGACTTGCGTTAGTAGATGAATTAGAAGCTGGAAAAATTAAAGATGATGATATTATCGTTTTAGTTGGATTTGGCGGAGGACTTACATGGGGCGCTGTAGTGCTCAAATGGGGAAAATAATAGAAATCATAGCGTTTTTATAGTAACCTAATAAATAGTTTAGAACCTAAGGGGGATAAAGAGAAACCATGAAAAGAAGAGTCGTGATTACAGGTGTCGGAGCTGTTACACCGCTTGGTAACACAATTGAAGAGACATGGGAAAATTTAATTGCTGGAAAATCAGGTGTTGGACCTTTAACGAGAGTGGATGCTGAAAAGTTTCCTGTTAAAGTAGCAGCTGAAGTAAAGGATTTTGATATTGAACAATATATAGATAGAAAAGAAGCACGAAAAATGGACCGTTTTACTCATTATGCGTTAGCTTCTTCTATCATGGCAGTAAAAGATGCTGAGCTTGAGATTACGGAAGAATTGGCACCACGAGTAGGTGTTTGGATCGGTTCAGGTATAGGTGGTATGGAAACTTTTGAAAATCAATTCGAAACGTTCCAACAACGTGGGGTACGTCGGGTAAGCCCATTCTTTGTACCGATGATGATTCCAAACATGGCTTCTGGTCAAGTGTCCATTCACTTAGGAGCAAAAGGTATCAATTCATGTTCTGTAACGGCATGTGCATCTGGGACTAACTCAATCGGGGATGCTTTTAAAGTAATCCAACGTGGCGATGCAGATGTGATGATTACTGGTGGTGCTGAGGCGCCAATCGTAAATATGGCAGTAGCAGGATTTTGCTCAAGTACTGCATTGTCATTAAATCCGGATGCCCAAACTGCTTCCCGTCCATTTGATGCGAATCGTGATGGATTTGTTATTGCAGAAGGTGCTGGTATTTTAGTATTAGAAGAATATGAACTTGCTAAAAAACGTGGTGCAAAAATTTATGCAGAAATAGTAGGATATGGTGCAACAGGTGATGCTTATCATATTACTGCTCCAGCTCCAGAAGGTGAAGGAGCTGCCCGTGCTATTCAACAAGCATTAGATGATGGTGAAGTAAGTCCATCATTAGTAGGTTATATTAATGCCCACGGAACAAGTACTCAATATAACGATTTATTTGAAACAAAAGCCGTAAAAACAGTATTTGGCGATCATGCATACAAATTGGCAATGAGTTCAACGAAATCGATGACAGGTCATTTACTAGGTGCTGCTGGTGGGGTAGAAACAATCTTTACTGCTTTAGCGTTAAAAGAAGGTGTTTTACCGCCTACAATTAATTTAGAAAATCCTGATCCAGAATGTGATTTAGATTATGTACCAAACACTGCACGTAGAGAATTTGTAGAATATGCAATGAGTAATTCCCTTGGCTTTGGTGGTCATAATGCAAGTTTATTGTTGAAAAAAGTCGATTAATTTTAATTCTGACATTATGTCGAAATAAAAGATGCCTTTAGCGAAAAGCTAAAGGCATTTTTGTTTATGAAAATGAATATTTAGTTATTAAAGGATGGTGGACATGTTTCGATTTATGCTCTTTTTATTTAGCTATGGAATTTGTGTCATGTCAGTAGGGAACTTACTACTTTATTTAAATTATCGAACACTAGGTTATTCATGGTCAGCAGTTTGGTCATTTATTGTTGGAACCCATGAATTATACATAGCGATCGTGTCACTGATTATTTTATTTATTTTGATTTTCGACCTAATCCCATCGCGTTTTCCATTTTCTTAATCGTTTTAGATGCAATGGCATTGGCTTTCTCTGCCCCTTCATCTAAAATGCGATCTAACTCTTCAGAATGAATTAACTCGTTAAAGCGTTCTTGGACAGGCGTCAAATGTTCAATTAAACTTGTTGCGACCCCTTCTTTGAAAGCACCGTAGCCTAAGCCATCATATTTTTTTACTAATGTGGCAATATCTAGCCCTGTAACAGCTGATTCAATTGTTAATAAATTTGAAACACCTGGCTTATTCGTTTCATCAAATGCTACAAAGCCATCTGAATCCGTAACGGCAGATTTAATTTTCTTTTCAATTTGTTTTGGCGTATCGAGTAAACGAATCGTTGCCTTCGTATTTGGGTCAGATTTGCTCATTTTTTTCGTTGGTTCTTGAAGGGATTTAATACGAGCCCCTGCCTTCGGTAATTGAATTTCAGGAATGACAAAGACATCGCCGAATCGCTTATTAAAGCGTTCTGCTAAATCGCGAGTTAACTCGATATGTTGTTTTTGGTCTTCTCCAACTGGTACGATGTTTGTATTGTATAAAAGAATATCACCAGCCATTAATGGTGGGTAAGTTAAAAGACCAGCATTCACCGATTCTTTTCCATCGGATTTATCTTTAAATTGGGTCATACGTTCAAGTTCCCCAATCGTTGCTACACATTGTAACATCCAGCCAGCTTGAGCATGGGCGGGTACTTCCGATTGGATAAATAATGTTGCCTTGTTTGGATCAATTCCAACTGCTAAATAAGTTGCAGCTAATGTACGAATGTTTGATTGTAATTCTTTAGGATCTTGTGGAACGGTAATTGCATGCTGGTCTACTATACAATAAATGGCGTTTCCTTCATCTTGAAGGGCTGGAAACTGCATAAGTGCTCCTATGTAATTTCCTAATGTAATAACTCCTGTTGGTTGAACACCTGAAAAAATCGTTTTCATGTAAAAACCTCCTAATGTTCTTTAAAGATTTAATCTTTTTAAAAGTAAGCATAAAAAAACATCATACGTCCATACGTTTTCACGTAATGGGACGAATGATGTTGAATCCGCGGTACCACCCAGTTTGTCATTAATGACCACTTTGACTTCGTAACGAGAAGTAAACGGGCTTTACTACTAAAAGTGTAAGTTCATAAAGCCAACTCGAAAGTCCATTCCTATTGCTCCGTCTTCTGTTTACACCAACCACAGATTCTCTATGCACGGTAGGCAAAAGTACTACTCTTTTTCATCGTTTTTTCAATTTGTTTAAAAATTATATAAAAAATTAGAACTAAAAGCAAATATTAATTTATTTCTATTGTTGGAATGAAAATGAAAAAGTTTGGGTAGGATTGTATCGAAGAACGCAATAAATCGTTTTCCAGTTACGCTTTTCTTGAAAAAAACGTACTATTTAACAGAAAGTTGCGATATCTTCTCGATTAATGTCGGCTAATTGAGAATATTGAAATTGATGAATGGAAATAGTTTAATTTTTTATCTATAAGGGAAATAAATAGAGTAACTAACAATAAATTAAGAAATTCCGTTTTAAAAGAGAAAAAAATGACATAATTAATGTGACATGTTAATTCTTTTTTAATGGTAAGCTATATCCAAATGAAAAAGATTGTTGTATAATGAAAACATGTTTTTAAATTAAATTAATTCTAAACTAATAAAAGCTTGAGAATATACACACCGATACCACTTAGGAAGGAAGTGTAATAATGATTGTAACATTATTTACATCACCAAGTTGTACATCTTGTCGAAAAGCAAAGGCATGGTTAGAAGAACATGAGATTCCATATAGAGAGCGTAACATATTTTCTGAGCCATTAACAATCAGTGAAATTAAAGAAATTTTACGAATGACTGAAGATGGAACAGATGAAATTATTTCGACACGTTCAAAAATTTTCCAAAAATTAAATGTTGATGTGGAAAGTTTACCATTACAACAATTATATGAATTAATTCAAGAATATCCTGGATTATTACGTCGACCTATCATTTTAGATGAGAAACGTTTACAAGTTGGATATAATGAAGATGAAATCCGACGATTTTTACCAAGGAAAGTTCGTGCTTTTCAATTGTTAGAAGCACAAAAAATGGTGAATTAATTATTTTTAGGAATATTTAGATTCGTTAATCGATAAAATCCATTAATCTTGGATTTTATCGTTTTTTATTTATATATCTAATTCTATTTTATAAAGTAGAAAAAAAGGAAAATTTTAATTCATTTTTCAAATCGTTATACTTGATTTCATCTGTATAGTCAACTACAATTTCAATATTCAAATTATTTTATTTGAACAGTGTTTTTTTCTTTTCATTTTAAATAGGTAATCATACAATAGAGTTATAGAATAAAGCATAGATATAAATAAAAACCGTTTTGTTCTGTAGCAAAAATTGCATTGTATTACTGGTCGTAAGTTTTTGAATTGTCAGGTTAAAACTGTACAATACAAAACATACTAAGAACGCTTTCTTTGTTTTTCAACGAATGACTGTGAAGGGAGTTGAGTCTAATGGACATCGAACGCGTAAACGAAAACACAATTAAACTCTTCATTACTTATCGTGATATTGAAGATCGTGGTTATAGTCGTGAGGAGATTTGGTATAACAGAGCAAAAGGGGAAGAACTTTTCTGGGATATGATTGGAGAGATCAATACAGAAGATTACTTTGATCTTGATGGACCAATTTGGATACATGTGAATGCTTCTGAACATGGTCTTGAAGTGATTGTAACTCGTGCTAATATAAATTCAGATGGTGAATCCAATTCATTATTATCAAGTTTTGAGGAACATCGAGATGCTGCCCATAACAAAAATTTAGATGAATCCATTTTTGATTCCTTTGAAGAAGAAGAAGTAAATCATCAAGGAACAAATCATATCTCTATTTACAAATTTAAAGATATTGATGAAATTATTCCTGTAGCAAATCGTTTGCTTCCATTCGGATTACAATCTTCTTTATTCAAATTTGAAAAATACTATTATGTAGCGATTGATTTTTCAAATATCACTGAAAAAGTTGAACGCCAAAATATTCGTTCCATTATTAATGAATATTTAGGTAGCTCGAAAATTTCGATTTATCGATTACAAGAATATGGTGAAGCAATCATGCCAGAAGATTGTTTTGAAACTGTAATTCAATATTTTGGATAAAATAAAACGAGGTGTCTTTTTCAAGGCATCTCTTTTTTTGCTTCTTACAAAAGAAGTAGCATTGGAAATTTTTATTTTGAAGACTTTACTAGTGGAATTGTTGAAAACATCTTTGCTCCTTTTTTAAAATAATAAAAAAGGGAGGTAAACAATGCTTGTAGCTTACACTGAACAAAATAAACGATTTGTACTGAATTCAAGCATACCGAAAACAACATTAAAGCAACTCAGACAAATGGAAAGATTTTATTGTCCCCAATGTAAAGAGCCCCTTCTATTGAAAATTGGTACTTTTAAAATTCCCCATTTTGCCCATTATTCCAAAAAAGAATGTGAGCATCGCTTTTCTGAAAGAGAGTCAGAACAGCATTTGTTAGGAAAAGAACAGTTATATCAATTATTCCATTATCTTGGATTACAGGTTGAAATAGAACCTTACCTATCCGAATTAAAACAACGACCAGATTTACTAATAGAAAAAGAAAATAGACGCTTTGCCATTGAATTTCAATGCAGTCCAATAACTTTACAACGATTGAAGGAGCGAAATTTCGGCTATAAAAGTAACGGGATTGTACCTTTTTGGATTCCGAAAACACCTAATAAAAGTTATCAAAAAGGAATACAAATAATATCTTTAAATAAACAACTCCAACTATTTAAGATGACTGTTGACCGACATTCTTATATTATGGAGTACAATCCAATAGTGCGACAATTTCTTTATATGACTAATCTCATGCATCTATATGGCAATCGTTTTATTTCCAAAGTACAAGTGATTCCCCGAATGAAACAGCAGTTTCCCTTTTATATACCTAAACAATTAACCGAACAGGAGTTTAAACAATATTTCATTTTATTTAATCGTGTGAAGCATAATTATTTACAATCAGTTTTATTCGTTAATAAAAAGGGGGTACATCATTTACTTTTAAGAAGCCTTTATGAACTTCGTTTAAATGGACAAACTCTCCCTAACTACATCGGCATACCGATTCATGGAAGTGAACATTTAAAAGTATCTCCATTAGAATGGCAAGCAGCCCTTTTTTATTTTTTGCACGTCACAAAAAAATCATTAGCCCAAATTAATCAAACCGTCATTCTACAATTTATAAAATGGGCAAAGTTACCTGAAACGAATTTTGCCATATCGGTTGTCCGTGATTATTGTAAAATACTCGAGTCTCTATCAATTGAGCATTATCGGCAATCAATTCATTACGAAGAATTATTTTATCAGTTATACAGCCATTTCCTTGCAATAAAAACTAAATATTGAGAAAATGGATTTGTAATTCGATTTACGAAATAAATGGTATGGGAGGTCATTACATGGCAAAAAAAGTGTTAACACGAGAAGAAGTACCTGTTGAATTAACATGGGATTTAGAAGGGATTTTTCCTTCAGACGAGGCATGGGAACAGGAATTTAAGGAAATTGAAAAAATACTACCAGAGGCGGATCAATATAAAGGAAAAGTAGCAGAAAGTGCAAAAAATTTATATGACACTTTACAATTTAGCGATAAATTATCCGAACGCTTTGGAAGACTTTATGTTTATAGCCATTTAAAACATGACCAAGATACGACGAATGGAAAGTATCAAGCGATGGATAGTCGAGTTCGTTCTTTAGGTGCGAAGTTATCTGCTGCATGGTCCTTCGTAACGCCAGAAATATTATCGATGGAAGAAGAAACGATACAACAATATATTCGTGAGTATGAGCCGTTAACTTTATATAATCAAATGTTAACGGAACTCAATTTACAACGTCCACATATTCTTACAGCAGATAAGGAAGAGCTCCTTGCCCAACTTGGAGAGGTGACAGGTTCCTCAAGAAATACATTTAGTGCATTAAATAATGCAGATTTAGAATTTCCTACTGTAAAAAATGATGATGGGGAAGAAATTCAGTTAACCCATGGCAATTATATAACGTTTCTAGAAAGTGATAACCGTGAAGTGCGAAAAAATGCTTTTAAAGCAATGTATGATACTTACGGTAGGTTTAAAAATACTTTTGCTTCTACTTTAGCTGGGAATGTAAAAAACCATAACGTTAGTGCTAGAGTACGACAATATAATTCTGCTAGACATGCGGCAATGAGCAATAATTATATTCCTGAGAAAGTGTACGATCAATTAATTTCGACCATTCATGAATTTTTACCTGTTCTTCATCGTTACGTGTCACTACGGAAACAAGTTTTAGGTGTTGAAGAGTTGCATATGTATGATCTATTTACACCGCTTGTAAAAGAAGTAAAAATTGAAATGCCTTATGAAAAAGCAAAAGACATTATGGTGAAAAGTTTTGAGCCACTAGGTGAAGAATATCAATCGAATGTTCAAAAAGGATTGGAAAGCCGTTGGGTAGATGTACTTGAAAATAAAGGAAAACGTAGCGGGGCATACTCTTCTGGTACTTATGGAACAAATCCATTTATTTTAATGAATTGGCAAAATAACTTAGATAATTTATTTACGTTAGCCCATGAATTTGGCCATAGTATGCACAGTTTCTATACTCGTCAAAATCAACCATATCCTTATGCTTCTTACTCTATTTTCGTTGCAGAGGTAGCATCAACATGTAATGAAGAATTATTATTTGATTATTTATTAAAAAATACAGAAGATCCGCAGCATAAAATTTATTTATTAAATCATTGGTTAGATGGATTCCGCAGTACCGTTTTCCGTCAAACGATGTTTGCTGAATTTGAGCATATCGTTCATGAATTGGATCGTAACGGGGAAGCCATTACAGCTGAACGACTAAATGAAATTTATTATGACTTAAATAAACAATATTTCGGCGATGACATGACAGTCGATGAAGAAATTGCATTGGAATGGGCAAGAATTCCTCATTTCTACATGAACTATTATGTTTACCAATATGCAACTGGACAAAGTGCTGCCACTGCCTTAAGCAAACAAATTTTAGAAGAAGGGAAACCTGCTGTAGATCGTTATATTAACAATTTCTTAAAAGCTGGTTGTTCCAACTTCCCAATAGAAGTATTAAAAGCAGCAGGTGTGGATATGGAGTCTCCAAAGCCTATTCAAGATGCATGTAAAGTATTTGAAGAAAAATTAAATGAATTAGAAAGCCTTTTATTAAAAAAGTAAATAAAACGAATCTTGTTGGTGCTACACATTAAAGTGTGGCACCATTTTTTTGTAAAAAATCTATGAAAATATACTTTTCCATTAATATATTTTTCATTTAAAACTGCCTTCGGAGAGGATGGAAACCATTGAAAACGTTTACTATTTGACGATTTTGTGAAACAACTGTAGTTTCGTTGCATCCCTTATCTTTCCGTGATAAAGTAAATACGTGAAATAAATCACATAACAAACATACACCCCTTTGTTTGAACGTGAACATTTCTCCCATCCCCTTTGTGAAAAGAGGCGTCATTATTCTTGTAGAAGGATAATGACGCCTCTTTTATTTTGTTCATATATTTCCAATAAAAAAAGACAAAGACAATGAAAGTCTCTGTCTATTAATAGAATAATAGATGAAATAATAAGTGCTCTATTGAATACATTTTTTGCGCCATAACGTTACATCATCGTTTGCTAGGCGTTCAATTTTTTGCTGAAGCATTCGTTTTTTTAATTCTCGTTCTGCTTCTTGATGAGAAATTGAATAAATTTCTGCCACATCACTAGTCGTTAGTATATGGAAGCGATTAAACAATTCATCAAAGGTAGGAAGGGGATTACAAGTGATTTCTTCATTGATCATCTCTTGTAAAATTTGAACATAAACTTCATAGGCATACATTCCACTAACTTTTAATCCCTCATCTTCAATACATTCATTAAAGAAAACAATTGTTGGAATTTCGTCAACTTCCATCTCATGGGTTATATGCAAATCACATTGAAAGGCTCTTGCTGCTTCCTTCGAACCGAAATCGGAAATGAATTCATCAAAATCGATATTTGATTCTTTTGCAATTTCAATTAACGCAGAATAGGAAGTTACATTTTTCGTTTTTAATAACGCATGTTCTTGTAGCTTTAATAAATAGCGAGTCGCAGCTTTTTTACCTTGAAGTTCCGCTGCTTTAATCGCAATAGATGGGAGTGCCGGATGGGTAATGTCCAATTCGGCACCAGTCATGCATCCCTTTGTACGACGACTTAGCGTATTTAAAGAGGCTAGCTTTGTACTTAAAATATAACGCCAAGTAAAATAATGTTCATACTCTACAGTTAACTTTCGTAGCATCGTTTGCATTGTTAATGCCTTTTTACAAAGTGGATCGAGAAAAATATATAATTCTATTGGTTTTGTAATAGAAGGTGCGGCAGGTTTCGATAATAATTGGACATTATTCATTCAAACTCCTCCTCATCTTCATTTGGCGAATTAATCATATGATTAGCCGTTAAGACAAGTCGTTGATAATAGACTTCACGGAATTTGCCTTCCAATCCGACTTCATCCATCGCCTCTTTCATACATTCCAACCAAGCTTGTGCACGATCTGGTGTAATTTTAAAAGGTATATGACGAGCTCTTAACATCGGATGACCGTGTTCTTCTGTATATAGATTTGGCCCACCTAAGTACTGGGTCTGAAATTGAATTTGTTTTCTAATAGTTTCAGTTAAATCTTCTGGGAAGATCGGTTTTAACTGTGGATGCTTCGCAACACGTTTATAAAAAGCGTGAAGGAGGTCAGAAAGTTTTTCAGCACCAATTTCCTCGTAAGGAATCGTATATTTTCGATTCATAGGTGTACTCCTTTACTTCTTTTATAAGTATACGTAATGAAATATCTGCGTATTGCATACCGTATAATCAATTGACAACAAAAGTAATTAAGCCAAAATAGCTATCGTTAGTAACCTTTATCAAAAGGTGTTAGTTATATTCTAACAACGTAATCCCTTTTTCACAAACAAATCGCATATATGAGGGGAAAATAGATTGAAAGAATGACTGTAAACCTATTACGCCTTGTAATATCCTAATACGTTATTAACATAATGTATAGTTTCTTTAAATGGTGGAATGCCGTCATATTTCGTTACATTCCCTGGTCCCGCATTGTATGCTGCTAAAGCAAGTTCAACGTTCTGATCAAATTTATTTAACATTTGACTTAAATATTTTGTTCCACCCATAATATTTTGGACAGGGTCAGTTGGATCTTCTACACCGAGGTATCTAGCTGTGCCTGGCATTAGTTGCATTAAGCCTGTAGCGCCAGCGGAACTAACCGCCTTTTCATTAAAGTTTGATTCTTGCTTAATAACTGATGCAATTAGTTTTTCAGGCACTCCATATAATTCAGATGCCTGTGCAATAATATCAGCATATGCTTCAGCACCAGCTAATACATTTTTGTAACCTGTCGAATTAACATAATCTTTATTTATATGGTTTGTAAATAGATTGTTATCAACGTCTTGAATTAATTCGTTGTAATAAGGAGATAAATATTGGGCATCACTGTTATAGGCAAAATTTGATAAGTAATTATTATCTATTAAATTCGTTGTAGGTTCATTTTGTATGCTTGCATAATAGCCAAGTAAATTTTCTGAGCTATTTATGGAAGTGGATGAAGTCAGCATCATTTCTTCCAATAATTGTGTAAAGATGGAATTGCCATCCGATAACGATTGAACGTTTGATATGTTACCAAATGATTGAATTGCTTGAAGTTCAAGTAACTTCTTCATTGATGATATTTCCAATCCGCTTCAACCCTTCCTATCATTTAAAGCTTTCATAAAGCGGGCGATTTTTTTATCTGCCGCTTGAATAGCGATTTGATTTTCTTCTAAAAAGTTCTGGAAAATTTCTTTTCCTTCGATTTCATTATCTGTTTCATATTCTACCTCATAATCATCACACTGCAAATAGAAAGAGTGGTCAAATACAAGAGTTCCACCTTTGTAATTAATTTCCACACGGTCTGTCGTTAATGAACCGAATAATTTTAATTCTTCAATGGGAATGTTCAATCGATTTAATTGTTCCTTTACTTTGTCGGCAACAAATCCATTTCCTTGAAGCATATTACGAGCTTGCTCCTCAGTAATTTCTTCCGTTGTTTCTAGGTGAATGTTTTCTGCTGTTTTTTCTTTTAATGTGACAACAGTTTTATTTTTTGTTTGGCGAATCCGCAATCCAGAAGATAATGCTTTTAAATGAAATTGGGGAGTATCAAAGTAATGATTCGTTTGACGGACAATCATTTTTTCTTCTACTTGGAATTTTTTTAATAAGTTTTCATATTGTTCTTTTGTTAGTACATTTTTAAATTCAATTTCAAATTGTTGATTCATCATTTTTTCCTTTCTAAATATGTAATTTTCCACATTCTTTTTCTCGAAATGGAGGGGGCTATGTTAAAATATGAAAAGATAAGTGGTGAAGGGAAGTTACATAATGCGAAACCTTTATAAAATAGAGAAATGTCAATACTTACATAACGATTTACACTTTAGTTTAAACGAAAGTCTAAATAGAATACAAATTGAACCTGCTGGACAAGTTCTTGCAGATTCGGATAACCTCGCTTTTATTTATTTAGTTGAAGAGGGGGATGGGTATAGCTACGTACAAATTCCTCAAAAATTTTGGTCAGAACTTGTTCAATTAGTGAAGCTAAACCGTGATCCTTATTTAATGGTGAAAGATGAAAAAATTAAATTAACCAACTTTACGGAAGAATTGCATTCCCTTCTTTTCAATATTGAAGGAAATGATAATTACGGAAATGAGTTTGTTGGTACTGTAGAAAAAATTTTTAAAGAAATTTTAATTGGTGAATAGTAGGTAAACAAAATCATTTGCAAAGCCTAAAAAATGAATCATAAGCCAGAAATAATGCTGTCTTTGCGTTGGGGGGAGTCTTCTATGGTACCATGGGGTACATTTCTAAGTCCGTACAAACAGGCTGTAGATGAATTGAAAATTAAATTAAAAGGGATGCGTTCACAATTTGGAATTACGGGATCAACTTCTCCAATTGAATTTGTGACAGGTCGGGTAAAGCCATTAGCTAGTATATACGATAAAACCCTGGAAAAAGGAATAGCCTTTGAACCTTCTCAACAATTGGCTACCGAATTACAAGATATCGCAGGGCTACGAATTATGTGCCAGTTTGTTGATGATATTTCAACGGTAGTAAATTTAATTCGTCAACGGGATGATTTGAAAGTAATTGAAGAAAAAGACTATATTACACATAGTAAACCGAGCGGCTATCGATCTTATCATATGATTGTGGAGTATCCGGTAGAGACGATAACTGGCAAAGTGGAAGTATTAGCAGAAATTCAAATTCGTACCCTTGCTATGAATTTTTGGGCTTCCATTGAACATTCATTAAACTATAAATATAAGGGAATATTCCCAGAAGAAATTAAATATCGATTACAAAACGCGGCGGAAGCAGCTTTTAAATTAGATGAAGAAATGTCTTCGATTCGTAGTGAAATTCAGGAAGCTCAAGTTTACTTCAGTGAGATTAAAGAAGCAATCAATCCAAAAATACGATCAACTAATGAGGGAAAGGAGCGTGAGTAAATTGAAATTTTCTATTCAATCACGCAGAGATTCTCAATCGAATGAATTAATGGAACTTGCCAAAACGTATTTACAAGATTTTGGACTTGTCTTAGATGATGAAGAGCCGGAAATTGTTATTTCCATTGGTGGAGATGGGACGCTATTGCATGCCTTCCATCGCCATTCCCATCGTCTAAATGAAGTTGCCTTTGTTGGGATTCATACAGGTCATCTTGGTTTTTATGCTGACTGGAAACCGTCAGAGTTAGAGAAATTAGTATTATCAATAGCGAAAAATGAGTTCAATGTTGTGGAATATCCTTTGTTGGAAGTGCAAGTCCATACCCATCACGCCGAAACTGCAAATTATTTAGCTTTAAATGAGGCAACAATCAAATCTCCGGATGTTACGTTAGTAATGGATATTGAACTTAATGGGAATCAATTTGAGCGATTCCGTGGAGATGGCCTTTGTGTTTCAACTCCTTCAGGAAGTACGGCATACAATAAAGCGTTAGGTGGAGCAATTATTCACCCGACTTTGCAAGCATTTCAAATAACGGAAATGGCTTCGATTAATAATCGCGTTTTCCGTACCGTTGGATCTTCCCTTGTGTTACCTGCCCATCATAGTTGCACGTTAAAGCCGGTAAAAGACCAACAATTTACGATGACAATTGATCATATCCATCTCATCCAGGATGATTTAAAATGCGTTACTTTCAAAGTAGCAAACGAAAAAGTACGATTTGCCCGATTCCGTCCATTTCCATTTTGGGAGAGGGTACATGATTCATTCGTGTCGAATGAATAATGAGGAGAACATATGGGAAAAAGATTTCAATTACAATTCCAAGCGGAAGTAGATGGCCAACTTTTGCGGGATGCCATTAGTCGCCAAGGTATTTCTAGAAAAGCTTTAACATCGATTAAATTTAATGGTGGTACGATCCATGTTAACGGTGTGGAGCAAACTGTTCGTTATGTTTTAAAAAAGGGCGATCAAATTACAATTATTTTTCCAGAAGAAAAAGTAAGTAGTGGATTAATTGTAGAATACGGAAAATTGAATATTGTCTATGAAGATGAGGCATTGCTTATTTTAAATAAGCCTCCCTTTATGAATACAATCCCATCTCGGGAACAACCAACAGGTAGTATTGCCAATATGGTGAGTGGTTACTTTGAAGGGCAAGGTATTCCTTCTACTGTACATATTGTTACAAGACTTGACCGAGACACTTCCGGGTTACTGTGCATTGCAAAACATCGCCATATTCATCATTTGATGGGGCTACAACAAAGGAATAAGATGATCAATAAACAATACGAAGCGATGGTCCACGGTCATGTCGTATTAGATGAGCAAATTGTTGAAGCCCCAATCGGACGAAAAGAGACAAGTATTATAGAAAGGGAAGTTCGACATGATGGTCAATATTCCCGAACCGATGTTAAAGTCTTAAAAAGAGGGTATATGAAAAATGGAGAGCCGATTACCCATGTAAGGTTAAAGCTTCATACCGGAAGAACCCATCAAATACGTGTCCATATGGCTTATCTTGGTCATCCTTTAGTTGGAGATGAGCTATATGGAGGAAGTCGAGAGCTGTATAATAGACAAGCCCTTCATTGTGTTTTACTTGAAATGAACCATCCATTAACAGGAGAGAATTTACATTTTTCCAGTGAAATACTTGAATCGATGGCACGGTTATTGAATCATGAAAGTTGAAGATGTTCGAGTACTCGAACATCTTTTATTTTTCTGATGGAATTATAAAAATATTATGATGTTTTAAAAATAGGTTTACGTAGAAGCAAAATCCACCTATTATAATAACTTGAGAGGAGGGGACATGTATGGTAGAGCAACAACAAAATAAAAATGAAGAACTATATAATGTAGAAGAGTTACGTCAATATTTACTGGAAGGTAATATTGAAAGTTTCCGTGAAAGCTTTTTAGAACTTCATCCATATGATCAGGCACAATTTTATGAGAAGGTTGGACCTGACATACGTAAAACAATCTATCAATTCTTGTCTCCTCAAGAAATGGCTTTAATCTTTGAAGCAATTGAATTAGAAGATGAAGAATATGAACAATTTTTAAAAGAAATGGACACTGTATATGGGGCAGAAATGCTTTCTTATATGTATACCGATGATGCGGTGGACGTTTTAAATGAATTAGATGATGAACACCGTGAAAGCTATTTAGAAATTATGGATAGTGAAACGGTTGAAGAAATTAATGAGCTCCTAGCATATGAGGAATATACTGCTGGTGCCATTATGACGAAGGAATACGTTTCGATACTTGAAAATTCCACTGTACGTTCAGCCATGACGGTTCTTCGTAATGAAGCACCGAATGCGGAGACGATTTATTATGTATTTGTTGTGGATGAAAATCATTGTTTAACAGGCGTTATTTCGTTACGTGATTTAATTATTTCCGACGAAGATACGTTAATTAAAGATATTATGAACGAACGTGTTGTCTATGTAAAAGTTTCTGATGACCAAGAAGACATCGCGCAAATTATGAAAGACTATAACTTCCTTGCCATTCCGGTTGTAAATGAGTCAAATAAATTAATAGGGATTATTACAGTCGATGATATTATCGACGTTATCGATGAAGAGGCTTCCGACGATTATTCAAAGCTAGCTGGTGTAACGGATATTGACGATATTGAAGCAAGTCCCTTTAAAGCGGCAACAAAACGATTGCCTTGGCTCATTATGCTACTGTTTTTAGGAATGATAACGGCAACTTTAATGGGTCAGTTTGAAGAAACGTTAGATAAAGTTGCTTTACTCGCTTTATTTATTCCGCTCATTTCCGGTACTTCAGGGAATAGTGGGACACAAGCATTAGCTGTAGCCGTGCGCGGTATAGCAACAGGCGAAATTGATGAAAAAAGTAAAATGAAGATGTTGCTTCGGGAAGTGCTAACAGGATTAATAACAGGAATTGTTTGTGGGTTAATTGTCGTCGGGATTATTTTCGTATGGAAACATACGTTAGTTGTTGGGTTATTAGTAGGGGCGGCTATCAGTTGTTCAATATTAGTTGCTACGATTGCCGGTTCCTTTATTCCATTATTAATTCATAAGCTTGGAGTAGACCCTGCTGTCGCTTCAGGTCCTTTTATCACAACCCTTAATGACGTAACGAGTATATTAATCTACCTAGGATTAGCTACAACATTTTTAGGACAGTTGAGTTAACTTTAACAATGGAGGTGGCGTGATTCACGAAAAATTTCATTTTGCATATTTATAAGTAAAAAAGGATGTGTAAAATGGAAGAACCTTTATTGTTTATTCCAACTCCGCCGTTTTATTATATCGAGTTGGATAAGGAAGAAACGCAACAGTTTTTTGAAGAAAGTACTTCTGTCTATGAAATTTCTCGATCAGAGAAAACAAATTCGGTCATTGCAAAACAGCTTTATTATTTTTGTCAGCCAGTTAGAAAGAAAAGTGGACGTGTTCTCGTATTAAATTTACGAAATAACGAAAAAGTAATTGGTGTGATTGAAGAATTTGATGGCTATCAAGTGAAGATGAAAGTTAATGAAAATGTGGAAGTCATTAATGGAACAGATATTGTATCGATTTCTACAAAATATTAATAAAGAGGCTGGGACATAACTAGCTTCAAATAGTGGGAAAGGTGAATTTGAGGAAACTCAAATTCACCTTTCTCTATTTTTGTATGTAAATTCTTTTTTTCTTTAGTTAATGGCCATGAATTTTCTTAAATTCACAGCCATTAATGCGAGGCCCATTTCGTTTTCTACCTTCGATTTTCCTCGTACAGAAAATCGAGTGAAACGCAAATTAGCCTTCAAGAATCCAAAAACTGGTTCCACATCGATTTTGCGTC
>NZ_RHLQ01000069.1 GCF_003711845.1 Lysinibacillus halotolerans | reverse complement strand
CATGGCCATTAACTAAAGAAAAAAAGAATTTACATACAAAAATAGAGAAAGGTGAATTTGAGTTTCCTCAAATTCACCTTTCCCACTATTTGAAGCTAGTTATGTCCCAGCCTCTTTATTTTTCCTTATTCTTATTCTGCTTCCCCTACAACAGTAAAACGTTCATTGATATGTTGTGGATTTTCAATTTCATCTACTACAGCAATCGCATAATCCGCATAGCTAATATAACTTTCACCCTTTGAATTTACTAAAAGTTGGTCTTTTCCACTTTGATAAGATCCTGTTCTTTTTCCTTCTGGATCAAAGACCGCTGATGGACTAATAAATGTCCAAGTAATTTGAGATGTTTCTTGTAACTCTTGTAAGTTACGACCTTGCCCTTTTGCAGTTGGGATAAAGATATCTGGAAAATCAGGTGTTTCCATTACCTTCATTGTTTTGTCTTCATCTACATAAAGACTACCCGCTCCCCCAACAATGATTGCTCTAGTGTCTGTTCCTTTTAATGCTTTGATTAAAGAATGTCCTGCATCAACATGAGCTTGTTCTTCACCTAAAGGAGCTCCAAAAGCATTCACCACGACATCAAACGGTTTCACATCATCAGAAGTAAGGTCAAATATTGATTTTTCAATCACTCCAACACCATTACCCTGAATTTTTCCCGCATCTCTTACAATCGCTGTCACTTCATGTCCACGACTAGTTGCTTCTTTCAAAATAAAATTTCCTGCTTTACCACTTGCTCCAATAATAGCAATTTTCATTTTTTCTTCCTCCTGTTATTTGAGTTGTAACTAATTCGATTACATGTAACTATAATAATTACAACAGCGCAATCTGTCAACATTTTAATATTCCCTCGAGAAATATACTTGTAATAAAGTTAATTACAGGTGTACTATAATGATACGTTTGTTAAAGGAAGGTGATAATATGTCGATTAGTAGTCGATTTTCTGTAGGCGTTCATATATTAGCTCTTATTGAAATAAATAAGGATGGCGTTAGTACTTCTGAATTTTTAGCAGGAAGCGTTAATACAAATCCAGCTGTCATCAGAAAGATCATGGGGATGCTAAAAAAAGCAGGATTAGTACAAGTACGTCCAGGTATTGCAGGAGCTGAGTTAGGAAAGGATTTATCAGAAATTACTTTGTTAGATGTGTATAGAGCGGTAGAGGTTGTACAGGAGAAGGAGTTATTTAGTGTCCACGATAATCCGAATCCCGATTGTCCAGTTGGTAGAAATATCCAAAATACCATTGCTCCACTATTTGAAATAGCACAAACTGCAATGGAAAAAGCCCTTGAGAGTGTAACAATTGAAGATGTCGTGAAGGATATTATGGCTAAAGAAAAAATAAATCAGTAAAAAACGGCATTCTTTCGGTGAATGCCGTTTATTTTCATCTATTTACTGTGGGAGAACCCCATACACTTTGGAAGTATGCCGACAGTACTCCTTCTCCTTGAAACCTATCGTCAAGAACAGCGTGAACCTGTTGAATTGCCTCTCTTAATTTGTCGTCCTCATTTGGAAAGGCTCCAAAGTAAGTATATCGATAAATCGGTTCATCTGGACAAAGTTCATATGCCCTCTTTAACATCCCCTTACCTTTTTGTTCACAATCATCATCACCAAAATAATCCGGGAAGAGAGACATCATATAACCAAAAGACCATAGAAAATCTTCATTCATAGAAAAATGAGTTAAACCATAACTCGTTACTTCCCGTAATACAGTCTCTACTCCATCAAAGTCTACTCCTTTAATGTCCAAAGGTCCCTCTTCGACAAGGACATACCAAGAAAGGAACCCTAACCGAATAACGGTTTTTAAATCATTCGGATTTTCATTCCAATGTTTGAGCAATAGTGCAAATGCTTCATTCCACTTCTCTTGACTTTCAAGGGTGTCTACTTCCGTCCATGGCCAATCAATCATAGCGATTTCACCGCCTTACATACAAATTAGGATATAACGTTATTTTAATTTTACTACAACGCTACCATTAATAAGTATAAAAAGTAGATATGGTAATCGTTATTTTATAACAGGAATTAGTTCACTTTTTCTTGAATACTTATAAGTAAAACGAATAAATGAGGGATTAGATGAGTTTTGTGGCGATATATACGATTGGTAGATTAAAACATTCACCCAAACACCCTACTACTAGTGAGTTTTTTGAAGCAGGTTATAAAGTAATGCGTCAAGCAGATGTTTCAGGAAATCTAGTAAAGGAGTTTTCCCCTTTAGGAGTACCCTTCCCTGAAGATTTAATTAAAGGAGACGGCACACCTATCCTCACATTAACCGTGTGGAAAAGTCTTGAATCTTTATATCGTTTCACTTACTCAGGTCAACATCAGAGAGCGTTACGAAATCGACACAAGTGGTTTGATCCTCACCAAGAAAAACTTCCATCGTACGTCGTATGGTGGACAGAGGAAGTAACGGATGTTTCCTGGGAGGAGGCGTACAAAAGATACACTTATTACCTTCAGCATGGATCTACTCCCTATGCGTTTGACTATAAACGAGCCTTTAATCAAGCAGGAGAAAAGTTTTTGTTTAAATAAGAAAATATTTTAATAGGAGTTTTTTATGGACAAAGATTTCGTAACAATCACCTTTAATCGAGACACCGCTTTTATCAGATTCAGTATTGTAGCAGACGAATGGCCAATTGATAAGTTTACAGAAGAAATCGGAATAAAACCGACAGAAGTATATAAAAAAGGCGATCCTTACATAAGAGGAAAACGAAAGAGTACAAGAGTTGAAACTGTTTGGAGTATCGAAACGGGCATCGTTTATAGACGTTACGATGATGACGAAGATAAAAATATATTTGAATCCTTAATAGCTCCATTTAAATCAAAAATAGCTTTAATCAATAAATATAGAAAAAAATATGAGTTAACGTGTATTTTCTTTGTTCACTATGTTTTTTATGATGCATCAACACCTGGAACGCGATTAGATCCAAGTGTTATTTCCTTTGCAAATAACATTGAAGCCATTATTGATGTTTACATTGATAATAAACTAACGTTAGAAGATGAAGGATGGTTTTGAATAATGTAATGGAAAACTGTAATACCATTCATTGTAATACCATTCATGCATTAAAAGTTTTCCCTTTATTAATAAAGCCATTTAAACAAAAAGACGAATAAATACATGAACACTCCAACAATGAGCATTCCAGCTAAAAGATAGCTTAAACTTGATAATAAAAACTTAAAGAAATCATAGATTGAACCAACTAAATCTTCAATAAATCTTAACAACATGATTTCCTCCAATCCCCTACCATCATAAATGAAAGTTTCTATAAATTTAGAAGAATTCCTTCTATCCTTTTAAAAAGGCGCTAAATCCTTAGGTTTAACGCCTTACCGTTATGTATAAAAACAGTCCACCAATAAGTAGTCATTCACCTTGCATGCCTATTCCTATATCTGTTGGATAACAATAGAAATTTTATGACTTATCACCTTTAATAATAAATAAACCATCAATGATTAATAAAATGACGGAAACACCTATTGAAATCGTAAGGTCGATATGTTCGTCCAATCTCATTAGTACTCCGATTATGTAAAAGGCAGCGACCCTAGTGATCGCTAAAGAGAAAGCAGTATAAAGGGTTTCACCCATGAAAAATTCAAATACCTTTTCAAAAATACTATCAAGCGTAAGCCAATAGACGAGAAATGAAATGCCTATGACGATTAATTGATTGGTCGCAATATTTAATGAAAATAACGTATCAATGACACTCGTCGATCCTATCAAAAGGAATAAAAAGAACGCTATCGCAATGGTAATAATAAATGCAAATAAAATGGAACTATAAATAACCATTGGTATACTATCTTTGCTTTCTTCCTTTTTGTTTTCTTTATTTAAAAATAAAAACAATATAATGAATGAAAGGATATATATAAATAATAGAAAAATAGTTATTTTCAAACTATCTCCCCCTTACTTTTAAATTTCTCTCTAAGTTGCAAATTATCCATTCTATTACAATTGTATAATTTCAACATATCTTTTTGCCATTTTTAGACACTAATTTTCTTTTTATTTTTATGAACGTGATGCAAATTAGCAAATTAAAAAGCTATCTGTAGAATAAAAAAAGCATTCACCCTTCTTGGAAAATGCCCCCAATTCACACTATATTTATCACAGTTTGTGACAACCGCTCTAAATGATTTGTTTTTAATGTCTCTCACGTTTGCTTACAGTGGTAATTAGACTGAATGAAAGATTTCCGATACTTCAATTTCTTTCACTAACACTTCCCGCCACTTTTATTGCTTCCCAAACCTTGCAATTTTTTTAGATAGAGAATACCACCAAATAAAATAACAAACCCAACGATTTTAAAAAACACAGTTTTGAACGTTTCGTTATCAATTGTTATGCTCATAAAAAAACTACCTGAAAATATTATTAAAATCCCAATTATTGAATGAAATATTTTCAATCCGAAACACCTCCAAAAAAAACTACCAACTGCCCCCCACTTACTATATCCCCCTGTTATTCATCAATTATTTCGTAAAACTCGCTAAATATAACTGTTTTTTAATTCAGTAATTCAACCTAAATTTTAATACATTATTCAAGTGAACTTTAGTATCTATATATAATCTGAACCTATAATGAAAAAGAGCACTTTCTCATTTTGGAAAAGCACCCTTAAAGCGATGCAAACTACTCTTTCAATTTAGTTTTTATTTATTCTTTGTAAAAATCAATAACCGATATCGCCAACGATACAACTTTATCGATAATATCTGTAGGTGAAACGACCTTTATTTTGTTTGCGAATCCTAATATAAACTCGACTGCTTCCTGCTGATCATTAAAACTTAAAGTTGCAGGTATCCATTTATTTTTATTTGGATTTTCTGATTTTATTACTTTAACAAACTTACCTGTAAATTGAATTCTTTTCATAATTTCTGGATGGATTTCTACTTGTACATCATACTTTGGTAACTTTTTTATAAACTCTACTTTCGATTGTTCCCAGTATGCCACCAAATTGAAATTAGGTGGTCTTTTAAAATTTTCATTTTCGATTTTTGCATGGTATATGCGTGATACCCGATAATTACGCAGCTCTCCATCCCTTAATGCTACAAGGTACCATTTATTCCCTTTCGCTACTAATCCTAATGGTTCAATTAATCTCTCTTTCTGCTCCCCATCAGCCTGTTCATAATAAATTTTCAGCTTTTTGTTATCCCAAACTGCTTGCTGAACAGTTTTAAGAGCATACGCTTTCTCTTTCGATTGTTTCCAAGTACCCGTATCTATATGAATTCTTTCCCATATTGCTTGTGCTTCTTCACGAAAAATTGCTGGGATAGATGCAAGTAACTTTTGCCTCGTATCTAATGTTTGATTATTTAAGCCTAAATCTTCGAGTAACTCTCCAGAGGGGATTAGAAATAAGGATTTCATGTCATCTATCGTTAACCCACTTAATTTACTACGAAAATTATCTAATAGAAGCCACCCTCCCCCTTTACCTCTTTCAGAAATAATGGGGAACCCTGCATTAGTTAATGCATCCATATCTCTGAGAATCGTTCGAACGGATACTTCTAATTCATTCGATAATTCTTTTGCAGTCATTTTACCTCTATTTTGTAAAAGGATCATGATATTCACTAACCTATCTGCTCTCATCTTCCCCATCCTTTGAGTAAGAAATTTTGTGAATTAATTTGATTAATATGACATAAGGTGTCATGTTTTTATTATATAGTCATACTAAAGGCAATGAAAGGAGTGTTTAAATGAACCAGAGACGGAATACAGTGTTGTACATTGCATCGAGCTTGGATGGTTATATTGCAACAAAAGAAGATTCGCTTGAGTGGTTATTCAAGGTGGAGGGTGAAGGAGATAACGGCTATACAGAGTTTTATGAAACAGTTGATACCATTTTAATGGGAAAACGAACTTACGATTGGATAATACAAGAGATGGAAGAGTTTCCTTACAAAAATAAGGAATGTTATGTATTTTCAAGATCTTCTTATGAGGATACCGAAAATGTGAAGTTCATTCATGAGGACATAAAAAGTTTTGTGAACAAACTAAAAAACAAAGATGGGAATAACATTTGGGTTGTTGGTGGAGGAGAACTGCTACATTCTTTTATTCAAGAGAATTTAGTCGATGAATTCATTATAACTTTAGCACCAACTATAATTGGTAACGGAATCCCATTATTTAAAGAAGGAAATTACCAATTAGATCTTTCTCTGAAAGGAATAAAGAGATTTAATCAATTTGTTGAATTATCTTATGTTAAAAAGAATCCTCTGCTAGATAAAACAATATTAAAATAACAGCTCCCTTAATTAGAGCTGTTTTTTTACATCAAATTTTAAAATCACTCCTTAAATTCAATTACCTTAACCCCATCTATATTTACATCAAATGTTAAGATAACAAATCCCTCTGGAGGGTTAAATGGGCCTGTATAAGTATCATATTTAACTTTTACGTTAAAATCATATTGAGAATATCCAGCTGTTTTTCGTGTTACCTCCAAAATTTCTGCATCCCAAAGTGCATAACTACGTTCAGGATATTTTTTTCTAATTGCTTCTTCTGCATAGGGATCTAATAATGCTAAAAAGGCATCATAAAAATCGGTATGATTTCCTGCAATTTCTGAAATACTCGTTTCTGAAAAAGCTTGATTTTGTTCGGTCAAGCCGAACGTTACTATGAGAGTTAAAATAACAATTAATTTATATTTCACTTTTGAGTTCCACCTAACTTTTATTGGTTAGTCTGTTTATATCCTCAAAAAAATATGTGCTTATTTAACTTATCTAATCAAAGTTTGGTGTGAACCTTCAAAACACTATATTTTTAAAGAAATTGCGCCTTCTTAAAGCTGTGCTGACGATACTGCAGAGAAAAATGTCGGTTGCATACGTACGCTTCGAATGAAGTAAACTATTTTATATAAGCACAAATGATTTTGTGCATTATTAGTTTGACTTTTTAATAGGAAGTAGGATAATTACAGAATATAAGGTAAAAATTATAAAGATAAGAAGGAGCGATACGATGTTCGATCAAGTTGCGTATTTTATTTTGGAAGCGATGGTAGTTCTAACGATTCTAGTTGTTGTGATTGGAATCCCTCTTGGAGATACACTGTTTAGAAAAAATTAAGACTGTATCTAAATAGATGGAGTTTTAAGATTTTATCTCCTGCTACGTTTCTATAAATTTTTAGAAACAGATTAAAGCGTTCCTACTAGTGCTTTAATATAAAATCTCATAATTGAGTACAAATAAAAATCCCTGCTTTCAATATAAAGTAGGGATTTTTGGCGTTTTAATAGATTTAAGGATTAGTGAAAAATAGTGAATCATATTGAAGAAAAGCATCCATAATTGAATAAGCTTATTTTAGAAATTTGTTCATAAGTTGTTCAGTTGTAACTACCGTAGCAAATTCATCATGCAATGTAGCTAGAGATATATTATGTATCGTTTCTGCATCATAATATCTATCATTTTGGTCCTTCAAACCAAAGGCTGCTGTCGCATCTGAAATTAGGTATGTATTGAAACTTAAATTACCACTCATTCTTGTAGTTGTTGATACACAATGAGGTGTAGTCAAACCTGTGATGACAACTGTTGATATTTCATTTTCTTTTAAATACTCTTCTAAATTAGTACCAATAAAGCTACTATTTACTTTCTTTCTGATAATTACTTCACCATCAATAGGTTGCACTATTTCTTTAATCGCAAAGCCCTCATTCAACGGGTGAAATACTGAATTAGGATTATCGGAAGTGTGTTGTATATGTATTACTAACCACCTCTTTTCCCTGTATAACTGTAGTATCTTGCTCATATTTTCTTCTGCATCTAAGTTATTTCGTTCTCCCCATTTTTTATCCTCCAGAATTTCATTTTCAAATGCTTACTTTACTAAACCTTCTTACCCTTTAATGAAAAAAGCACTTTCCTTATTCAAGGAAAGTACCTATTGTTTAAGAAAAAAATGTAAAAAGTGTTTAAGGTAATTCTGAATTACTAAGATCAAAACGTGCGATTTCTTCACCTTCAACTGAAACAATTAAAGTTGCATCCATCGCATGTTCCTTCAACTTCTCTAATTGCTCAGTTGGTGGCGAAAGTCTTATTTCAGGATTTTCTTCTAACGCGCCTAAAATAAAATCAAAGGTATATTCTCCTTCTTTATTTGGTTCAATAATTGGCACACCCGTTTTCCCTGTACCTAACTTTGCTATCTGTTCTCCTTCTTCATCAAAACTAAAAATATTTACACCCATTATTTCTTCAGATACTTCTTTTAACTTTTCATTTGGTTCAATATAAACTTTTATCCCGTCTTCATATTCATATGTCTGTTCATTTAACTTTTTGGTTCCCCCAAGAGTCTTTTCCCCAGTATTCTTTAAAACAAAATCATAGCTAAGTGTAATAGGTATTATTATTTCACCCTCCTTTTCTCCTGAAGTAATACCAATGCCGCCCAATCTTCCTTCATCATTTTTGAGGTCTACAGTTGAGCTGACTAAATCTACAGAAGATTTACTTGAACACCCTGATAGGAGTATTAAAACTGTAAAACTACTTATAACAAACTTTAACATCCCTTTACCTTTCATTATAATTACAACTCCGTTCTTTATTTTCTATACGACTAGAAAAAATCAAACTTCCAGGTAACACTTTCTTCAACATATTTATTTGAATCGATTAAAACATATCTTCACAACCACACCCAACACATATTCCCAATTTATTCATTGAATGCTTTTCAAGAAAATGGTCCTATTATCGAAAAAGGCACAATTCATCTTCAAGAATTGCCCCGATTGTTGAAGATCGTTTTTTCAACTAAATCACCTGTTAATGAAGTAAAGGAACAATAAAAAATGAAGGTTTACAGTACAGCCTTTATAATTGTCTCTACACAGATTTTATTCACGGACATTGATTTAACAACATTCGTACCTTTTGGGTATATTACCTAACTTTCATTTACGTTTTTAGATTTGAAATTAATATCCTATTCATAAAAAGTATCACTTGTTATTCTTCAGGTTCACTAAAAGGATATACATACATATCAATATCAATGAATGCCTTGATAGCAGAAGCAAAACTACTGAATTCAGGGGAGATGACTAAACCAGGTGTATAGCCATTTATCATTGTTATTACTATTCCAATTTGTACATTTAAATTCAATTCATCCTTTATTCGGTTAATTGTATTTGTTTTGGACTGGAAAACATTTAAAATGGGGAGTAAAACATCATCTGTATCAAGTGTTTCTACTGTTTCAGATTCGTATTTCCACGATGTAAAGAAACGCGTAACTTTATCGTTTATCCTATCACATATTCGCAAAATTGTTGTTGGCTGTACACCTAACATCTCTGTTACTACTTCTACTGGAAAATCGTCAATGTCATCTTTACCAGTAAAACGAATGTATGCATATAAACTTGTTTTTTCCATTCAACCCTCCAAATTAACATAAATTGTCCTTAAATCCTGCCTTCATAATAATTATGTTTTTTGCTTTAAGTCTTCTATATCTTCTATTTGCTCCTCCGAAAAAAATCAAGTAAGTAACAATGTAAAACAGCAAAGAGTTTTTCTAGTCATTAGAGTAATTATGAAAAAATTGTAAAAAATGTTTACAAACAACTTAAATATGGATATAATTTCAAAATAAATAAAAAATTCTTAAGGAGGTCGAATGAAATGATCGTTATCGTTAAATTGATGTCACTGGTAGTTACAACTTCAGCAAAAATGAAAATCACACATTCGGCCAGATCGGAATGGATCGCTTAAGTTTTTTGTAATTAAGTCTACCCATACCGCAGGGAGAAGTGTGCCCCTGCGGTATTTTTGTGCCTTTTTCACCGTAGGGAGAGTCTCTCTACGGTTTTTTCTTTTTTCAGGGTAATTTAAGGAGGTGATAATAAATGACATTAAACATTTTTTCTCTCACGATAACTATTACTAAACGTGAGATTTCTCTTGAGAAAGCACTTCATAATGAAAGTGCGAAAAAAATCTTTGAAGAGAACCGAAGAAAAATAGAAAGTTATATTCGTAAATATTAATTTTGTTAATTAAGAAACAGGAAGGTGGGAATTGAAATGATTTATATGAACAAAAAACGTCATGCAGTTTTATGGTTGGAGAAAGACACAACCTAGCCAACAGATGAAGTAATATAAATGACAATATAGCTATTTATTTTTAAAATCTCAGAAAAGCTAACCCGTTCTAACCTAGGACGGGTTGCTTCAGAATGTATTTTGCAATTTTTTAAGCGATTTTTTACGTACAACTTGATGTAGTTTAGGAAGTTTAGGAGAATGCGGAATTACAATGTTAGGGAAACTCTCCGTGTATACAGATAAAATTTACGTCATTAATATTTGCTCTGTGTGATGTCTACGGCTATGTAAGAATTGCTATAAAGAAGCATATGAAATCTCTTTACATTCCATAGTTTCTTAAATTCATTAATCGGAACTTTTCGATTATAGTTCTTGTGTTCATCATCACAATTCACCAGATTACTTAATGATTCTGAAAGGTAAAAATACTCCTTGTCATAACCTACAACAGGTACAAAATGCAAACTATTACGGTCTTTCTGTACTTTAATAAAAACAATTACGGGAACTCCTTTACTAACTTCATACTTTAATGTATTTATATTTCCTTTATAATAGTTTGTTTTAAAGCCCTTTTTTCTTAACACCGTACGAATTCCCTTTGGATATACTGTACCCGCCCTAGTTTTACTAGGAAAATACGTATATAACGCTTCACCGCTAGCCTCCATACCAAAATACCTCAGCAGATAAGCTGTTGAAAATGCTGCACATTCGGTATTTTTTTGAAAATCTATTCGATTGTTTTGTTGGATAAGATAATTAGCAGGATAATCTCTTTTTCGTAAAACAGGCATGGGTAATGTCATTAAATAGGCATTAATGATAGTTGATATAATAATCCATAAAATAATTGATTTAACTATAAACATACTACTTCCCCCGTTGCTTTGCATCCATATCGAAACAATTTTTTTAGTTCTTCTTTCACTAATCTGCACCGTTAATTTAAAAATATTTCTTTACAACCTTTGTTCAACTTTAACATAATTATCCAATTTCATATTGGTTTTTATTTCAAATAAATGGCCCTTAAAATAAAGGCGCAATCCTTATTTAAGAATTGCGCCTGAGAGAGAAGAACATTATTGAACTAATATTTTCACCGTACAAATTATATAGATGACATGACTATATTCTTTACAGTCACCCGTTTGCAAATTGTGATAAATCGTCTAACGAGGAAATGTTCTTTCGTTTATCTTCACTTAAATTAGGTGCTTACTCACCTACCATACCGTCCTTATCATTATCCTGCATATATGGGTATAGCCAATGATCACTCGTTATTGGCATACTAAAACCTGCTGCTTTTGCTTCTTTAATCGTCACCTGTCCATTACCGTTTGTATCAATACTCGATATATCACCGTTTTTGTTTGAACTAGTTGAATCAGAAGGCTTGCTACCTGTTAGACCGAGTGACGCGTTTACTTCGTCAGGGTTTACATTGTCAAATGTATCAACGATCTCGTTACCCATTAAGGTATAAGTGAACTGATAATTTGAAGGAATTTGTGTTTCCGTATTCGGGTATGTGATAATTGCTTCAAAATTCGTAGCTCCGCCTGCGCTCCGGATTGCGTCTTCCAAATAAGCTTGATCACCATGTCGGTTGAGCGTACTATCTTGTGGAGTAATATTATATGCATTCGATACCCCTCCGAGAGAATCCGCAATGATATGTCCTTCATCTAAAACGTCACTTTCTACGCCAGGAACCTTTGCTTCATCAGCGTAATATCTACCAGATGATAATACAGGTTCGTTACGGTCATCTTGTAAAATAATTTCGTCAGCAATAACACGTACTAATTGCCCATATTCATTCGTAAATGCCCAATATTCACGGTCCCCATAACCAATGTCAACGACGACATTAGGTTCACGATATCCAGACAAATCACCACCATCAACTTCAATCAGTTTGTATCCTGAAAATTGGGCTGGTGTTTCCTCTACTACTGGCTCATCATCAACAGTAGTGACAACTTCTTCTTTTTCGCTATTATTATTTGTTTCAACTGCTTGTGAATCTGTTTCTACATCTGTAACGGATTTATCATCTACGTTGGTACAACCAACCATATAAATGGTCGTTAAGAGTAAGATTAAATAGTTCATTTTCTTTTTCATTTTAGGACTCTCCTATAATAGTTTCATACTGTTCATTCTAAAAGTCTTGGAATTTTACATAGATTAACATTGTTATCCTATTTAATAATAGTATATTCCAATATTAACTTTATTACAGTAGATTATTTAATGTGTGCACTATTAAATTTTAATTAAGCTCGTTCTGTTTCAAATTGATACTAAGAACGGTATTTCATTAAATAGCCCTTTAAAGAAAAAAAGACGCGATTCTTTTTAAAGAATTGCGCCAGATAGTGGAGAATTGTTATTCAACTAAAGCGATCGCTAATTCGTTAACCGCTATTCACAAACTTGTAAACTTCTTTAATAGAATTACTAGATAGTATGTAAATAGTGTGCGTGTCTTTTCTATTCATTATCGTTCCAGATTCTTCTGTAATCCAAAGAAAATAAGATTCTTTGCCACTGTTAAATTGATACTGTGGTTCTGTTGCCATATTGACAATACCAGACTCTTTTGTTGAATTGCTTACTGCCTTTTCAAATATAGCTATTTCTTCCGATTCTTTTAATTCTAAATGAATCGTTTTAGTGTTAACGTACGCTTCCTCTTCTACATTCTTTTCAGTTACGGATTCACTTGTTTTAGTTTCTGGCTCTTGAGAACAGCCGAATAATGCAAAACTAATAATCGCAAAGAATATAAATAGCTTTTTCAAAATACCCCCTCCTTTAATAATTTGGACATTAATTTTTGAATAAAGTTTCAAGTCTTCCACGCTTTTCAATAAAAGGTGTTATTCCGCAATTGTCCCTTTTCATGAATAAATATCCGCCTGTAAAACAGGCGGTTTTAGTAACGCCCTATAAGGGCTCCTTACTAACTGCCCCTAAAGGGGCTTTTTTAATTGACCGTCAACCGTATTTGTTCTTTAATCTCGTTT
>NZ_RHLQ01000068.1 GCF_003711845.1 Lysinibacillus halotolerans | reverse complement strand
TATGCCTCTCTATTTTCAATTTAAGGAGGAAAATAAATGTCAATAAAGGTTGTAACACCATTTAATGATAAAGAAACAGATCATGTTTATCGTGTAGGAGATGAATACCCAGCAAAGGGATTTGAAGCTTCATCTGAACGTATCGAGTTTTTATCTAAGCCACACCCAGAAACCAAGAAGGTTTATTTGTTTGTAGAAGAAGATCAATCTAAGAAGGATTTAAAATCAGATGTCGACAATGAAGGGGAGTTTCCTCAATCAACTGGCGGTGGTTGGTACCTACTATCCAATGGAGAGAAAATTCAAGGTAAAGAAGAAGCTCTAGCAGCCGAAAAAGCGTTGAAAAGCGGTGAATAATCATGACAGTAACTCTTGATGAACAATTACTACAAGAGCTAAAAGATAATTTACAAATAACTTGGAACGATGTAAACACCGATAATACTCTTTCTCGTTATATTAAAAGTAGTAGAACCTATTTTAATGAACTTTGCGAAACTGAGTTTTCCTTTGATGAAGGTTCTACGGTACGTGAATTAATGTTAGAACGCTGCAGATACGTATGGAATAATGCTCTTGATGAATTTGAGATTAATTATGCTAAGCGTTTACGAAGTTTAATTTTAAATGTAGCTGTTGAACAACATGAGGCTGCCATCGGAACAGGTGATTCAACTGGTTAATAAGGCATTACGCGAAACTTTTAACGATGGAATACTTATATATGGTCAGAACAAAACAAAGCTATCTAATACGAAAAAGCAAATCGGAAAGGAATTTACACAAGAAGGAACATTAGCTTTTTCTGAATTGTCGGCACGTGAACAAGATTATTCTTTTGTAGATGCCATGAGTAGAACGTTAGATTTAAAACTTAAAACAATGTACCCACCTGTTTTAAAAGGTAAATTATCAAATGATTATACAGTCCGTATCGATAATGTTGAATACAACACAGTAAAAATTGATAGAGATCCAAATAATCCCTACTTATATTGGTATTTACAGAGAGTTGGTGTAGTAAATGAATGATAAAACCAAAGCGTATATGATGAAAGTAAAAAAAGAGCTGGTAGAAGCTTTGGAAAAAACGTTCCCTAATCTACCGATATACGAAGATGAAGTACCTGATGATGAGACTCAAAAATATGATCACAACCCTTATCATTTATTAGTGTATTCGATGGGTGATTTTACAAAAGGTGAAAACACTAGTAATTCGTTAACTCAATCCATCACAATCATTTATTACTCAGAAAACAGAGACGACTTTGACGAAACAATTATCGATATACTTGGTGTTGCAGTAAATGTCAAAAGCATTACATTTAGTGATTGTACTAAAGCTAGAGCAAGACATGCTGATACAAATCGCTTTGTAGACATAGCAAATATCGAGTTGAATAGGGTGGTTAAACTTGAGTATCAAATATGAATTTGATTATCGAGAGTTTAAAGAAATAGCTGAGAAAATGAAAAATTTCGGGCGCAGTATGGAAAGAGAAATTAACACCATTTTAAAGAAAGATGGTGAAGAAATACTCGCACCTGAAATTACACAATTAATAAAGACATCAGATAAGGAAAAAGGTGTACATGCTAATCGAACAAAATGGTATAAGGCTGAGTTTGGAAATCTAGAAATTACTATAAAAGCAAAAGGGGGAGCAGCAAATAAACCTGGTTCATTTGGCTATTTAGTCTTCCCGGATGAAGGACGTGGCCCAAGTAACCATGTTGCTCAAAAATTCTTTGAACGTGGTGTTAATAAGGGGTTACCTAAATTAACAGACATTACTCAAAATAAATTAATAGATAAGTTGGAGGAGGTACTTTAATGCCTGTTACAGTTTTTGATACAACGGACATTTCACATGCCGGCATTCGTTTCAAACAATCCGGCGGAACATATGGAGAAGGAACAGATTTTGGATTGGTTGGAACTATGGAAGGAGAGGGAGAAGTTCAATCAGTTCAAAAAATGCAAGGAGCAAGAATTATTAAGCAAAAATCAAAAACAACTAAAATCGCGGTTACTGTATCTGGACATATTCCTGTTCAAGTAGCACGTGATTATTTTGGAATGACTAATGAAAAATTAAAAGCGGGAGTCTATTCAGCGGGTATAAATACTCTTGGCAAGGATTTTATATTTACGGTAACTGCTGTTGATGATTTTGAAGGAAACAAGAAATTAATGGCATTTCCAAATTGTTCAAATAGCGGAGGTTTTAAAATCACCCCTTTAGAAGCGGCGGTAGAAGAAGTGGCCATGTTGGAATTAACATTTGATTCACTTCCAGATTCAGCAGATCAATTTTACTATGAAGCTATCGTAGCAGATACAACGGACCCAACATTAGTAGAACAGTGGCATACAAACTTTAGTCGTGAACTAGTCGAATTAGTAGAAACAGTTTAAAAATTAAAAGCTCACTTTTAGTGGGCTTTTTTAATTAGAAGGAAAAGGGAGATGTCTATATGATTGGAAAACGAAAATTACCTGTTGTGGAATTATTCGATGTTGAAGTTAAGGAAGAAAACGGTGAATTTTTCGAGGAGAAAACAAATAAAGAACGATTTCCTCTATTTTTTAACAACCACTCATTAAAAGTAGGTCGAGAGTATGGAATCCTTGAAAAAGCGCTTGAAAGTGAGTTGTTAGAAATGATTTCCGCAATGGGAATAGAAGCAGCAACCAAAGGTGAACTTTCTGCAACTGAAGTAGTTTTAGTCAAAGATAAATTAGATAAAGAGCACATGAAAAATATTATTTACTTAGGTTATGTTGGCCCAAGAAATGATTATTACGATCTAGAAACTTTTAAGAATAAATACAATGCTGATTTTGAAGAAGTTCTAGATACTTATTTAAATTTATTAATGTACAACTTTTCCAAGGATACTAATAACAATTTCAAAAAGGCACTTGAACAAGCAACTGAAAAACAAAAGGGAAAAAAGTAGTTTCTCCAAAACTCACATTTGAGTGTTTGGAGGATTTTTTTGTTTGGTGCACAGTTGCGCTTGAAATTAAAGAAGAAGTATTTTGGAAAGCACCATTCCCAAATTTAAATCGAATTATTGAAAATACAATCGCAGTTAAAGGATGGATGAATCACCCTAAAACGATATAAAGGCGGTGAGAATAATGGCAAAAAGCCCAGAAGCTAAAATAACTGTCAAAATGTTTAACGATGACTTCAAAAAAAGTTCTAAAGAGCTACAAGCTGAAACATCTAAGTTAAACCGTGATTTTAAATTACAGCAAGAACAAATGAAACTAACTTCTTCTGAAAGTGAAAAACTAGAGGCAAAGTTGCAGTATCTAACCCAAAAGCAAGATATTGCAAGGCGTTCAGTGGAGCAAGCTGAAACTGCATACGAACAAGCGAAACAACTATTTGGGGAAAATTCCGATGCAGCTCAACAAATGGCCAAAAATCTAACGAATGCCCAAATAGAAGAGCAAAAACTTGTTAATCAAATCACCCAAACAAATCAAAGTTTAGAAAAACAAAAACTTAGTACTCTTGATTTAAAAACTGAAGTTTCTAAGTTGGATTCAGCCTTTCAATTACAACAAGAACAAATGAAACTAACTGCTTCCGAAACGGAACAATTAGAATCTAGCATACAGTATCTAACCCAAAAGCAAGATTTAATGAAACGTTCGATTGAACAAACGGAATCAGCTTATCGCCAAGCTAGCGAATCATTTGGAGAAAATTCAAAAGTTGCTCAAGATCTTGCTCAAAAGTTAGCGAGTGTTAGAGTTGATGAACAAAAACTTGCCAACGAAATTGCAAAAACAAATCAGAAGCTCGCCGAACAAAGAGGAGATGCAGATAAAACTGCTTCAAAACTTGATGGATTAAAGCGAAGTTTAAGACAACTAAAGGATGCTTCAAAAGATGCTGCAAAAGAATTAGGTTCAGGTTTAGCAGCAGGAAGTGCAGCTATAACTGCAGGTGTTGCTGGACTTACAACGGGAATGGCTGATACTAATAAGGACTTATCTATGTTGGAAGTTCAAATAGGTAAGGTTGGACTAGTCCTAGATGATATTTCTGGAGCCCGTGTTGCCTTTGATTCTGTAGGTCAAGAAACTGATCAAGTAACTGAAGCAATGGGGAACCTAATACAAGCGGGATATAAAACAGAAGAGCAAATAACCGGAATATCTAAGGCAATTTCAGGAGCAATTGTAAGCTACGGGGATACTTTTACGGCTGAGGGATTGGCAGAAAGTATTACAACAACTACTCAACTCGGGGAGGCTACTGGACAACTAACCGATTTACTCGAGAAAAGCGGTGAACCTGTAGACGATTTTAATAAAAAAATGCAATCTTTTTCAACTACTGAGGAACGAGCAAATTATATTTCTCAATTGTTAGCAGATCAAGGATTAACTGCAAGTTATGAAAAATACTCAGATAACAATCGGGCAATAGCTGAAGCATCAGCAGCTCAGATTGCTTTTACAGATGAACTGAATAAATTATCCGAAACGCTTACACCGTTAGTAACAAAAGTAACTGAAATTATAACAAAAATTGTAGAATGGGCGAATGAAAATCCAGAACTAGTAACTACTATAACAATTGTTGCAGGTGTGATAACTACACTCGTAGCGGTATGTATGGCATTAGCCCCTATATTTGTTACTTTAAGTGGGGTTGCCGCTGCACTCGGTGTAACTATCGGTACAGTGGCAGCTCCTGTACTTATTGTAATTGGCGTCATAACAGCCTTAATAGCGATTGGTGTTTTGCTTTACCAAAATTGGGATACCATCGTAGAAAAGGCGGGTCAATTAAAAGATTGGCTTCTAGAAAAATGGGAACAAATAAAGACTACAGTTACAAATAAAATTAAAGAACTAATAATAGCGGGAATGTTAAAATTTACAGAATTTTACACATCCACACGAGATAAATTTATTTCAATAAAAAATGCTATTACAACTTATATAACGGAAGCAAAGGAAAAAGCGTTGAATAAAGTTGTTGAATTGAAGGATGGATTTGTAAATAAGGCAACAGATATAGTGAATAAAGCACGAGATAAATTTAATGAAGTCAAGAAGTTTATTACTGATCCGATAGAGAAAGCAAAAGATACGGTATCGGGTATTGTAGACGACATTAAGGGATTTTTTGATGGACTAAAATTGAAAATTCCTGATATTGATTTACCTAGTCTACCTAAATTTACTTTAGAAACTTCATCAAAAACAATTATGGGTAAGAAAATAACTTATCCGACTGGGTTCGACATTAAATGGAATGCCCTAGGTGCTGTCTTTACAAAGCCTACTATCGCAGGTATTAACAATGGAGTCTTACAAGGTTTTGGAGAAGCTGGACCAGAAGCAGCATTACCACTAACCGAAAAAGTTTTAGGAGCTATAGGAAAAGGCATTGCCTCAACAATGAATATGGGTCCACAAGTTATTCAGTTAGTAACTGCCGATAGCCGTGTACTGGCAGAATGGATTGCTGATGATGTTACAGAAATCCAATCGTTCAAAGAAAATAGGGCTCTCTCATTTAGAAAGTAGGTGAAAAAATTGCAAGGTTTATATTCTTTTAGTTTCGGCGGAATTAAAAAAGATTGGATTTATCTAGAGGACGATAGTACTGAACGTTCAGCATGGGCTCCCATTTCAAGAAATTTACTAACTATTCCAGGTAAACCCGGAGCTTATCTGCAAAGTACCACCACGAATGTGAGACCAATTAGACAAAAAATTTTCTACGATGGTGAATCACGTGAGGATTTACGTAAACTTGAAGAGGAATTGGCCGAATGGTTAATTACAGAAGAACCTCAAGAATTGATATTTGATGATGAGCCAGATCGTGTTTATTATGCCCTTGTGGATGGTAGTTTTGATATTTCGGAATTTCTTGAAATAGGAGAAGGTACTATTTCTTTTATCTGTCCGGACCCTTATAAATATAGCGATGAAAGAATAATTAACTTTCCATCCGATAGCGTTTCGTTTAGAAGTGAAGGTACAGCAGAAGCTGATCCAATATTTGAATTAGAAGTTTTACGACCAGTAACATTTGCTATGGTTCAAAATCAGGATAATGAATATATGTTAGTTGGCAAACCTGCTGATGTGAATACTCAAATAGTAGACACAAAAACCCTGTTAATCGAAGAAACTGGAACAACTATTAACGAGTGGACTACCGCTACAAGTGATATGGAAGGTGGCTCCCAAGGTACAATTGGCTATGATGGTGCGGGTATAACTGCTCCATCATATGGAACAGGTACAGGGTTTCATGGCCCATCTGTCTACAAAGAGGTGCCTTTAACCGGTGATTTCGAAATTGAATTACGTGGTCAATTATATACGGATAATGTAAACCAAACTGGAAGGTTTGGTTTTTATTTATTTGATGATGAAATGAGAGAAATTGCAATAATGACTGCAGTTGATAATTCGATTTATGTTGAGAGGAAACTGGCTGAAGGTCGAATTGGACCGTTTATTGGCGATTTCAAAAACTACCTAATTAGTTCCCGTAATTATCAAAAAGAATGGGATAACTTTCCGGCTTATATGCGTTTACAACGTATCGGAGACAAATACACATTTTATGTAGCCCGTGTCCAAGGTGATGGGAAACATATGGATCCATTAACTGCTAGCTGGACTGTAACAGAGGATAAATTCAGAGGGAAATTAAAATATGTCGGTATTTTCATAGACAAATATGGAACTACGGCTTCACCGCATACGAATCGTATTGATTATATAAAAGCCTACGCTCTTACTGAACAAACAACCGAACAAATACCGTTTATTGCCTATACGGGGGATGTTATTACATTCGATCATACTACTTGTGACATTTTAATTAATGGGGAAAGTCGCATGGATTTAAAAGATTTTGGCGCCAATTTCTTTAAATTGAAGAAGGGCATAAATGAATTATATGTATTACCTGATATGTCATTAAGAACAAAGGTTAGATATAAGGGGAGATATAAATGATTCACATAACAGATGGAGAAACAGGCAAAATTCTCTCTTTTATTCCTTTGGGAGATTTTTGGAATGATATACACTCAAAATCCTTAAAAGATAATCAAGAAACCTATGATTTTACAACATTTGCCGATAAGAAATACTCTGAATTTTTAACAGATCGAAATCGAATTGTTATTCCAGATGAAGATAACAATTTCATTGAATTAATTATAGAAAACTCGCGTGAATATCGTTCGAATAATGCTCTATATACACAAGTTTATACTACAGCTTCCTACCTTCAATTAAAAAAGGCAAAGGTAATAGAACCGCAAACATTTAAAGATCAAACAGTTTCTACTATAATGGCTCATACTTTAGCGGGTACTGAATTCCAGGCGGGTATTTTAGAGGGCGTTGGTACTAAAACATTTGTTGTGGAGGACTATACCAATCCTTATGCATTTATAAATACAATAGCCAATGAATTCAGCTTAGAAAAAAGATTTCGTATTGTTGTTAATAACAATAAAGTGGTAGCCAGATATGTGGATTTGTTAAAACGTGAAGGTGAATGGAGAGGACGGGAAGTAGAGTTCGGGAAAGATTTAATAGGTATTGATCGTAAAGAAGATAATTCAAATATTGTTACTGCTCTGTTAGGTATTGGACCGGAAAAAGAAGATGGTACAAGGCTAACGGTACTTGTCACAGATGATGAAGCACTTCAAAGATGGGGAAGACCTGACCCTGATACAGGCAAACTTATGCATCTCATTGAACCTTATGAACCAACTTCTTCAAACAGTGATATGACATTAGAGGAATTAACTCAATACACTCGTACAGAGTTAAATAAACGAATTAATACAATTGTAGAGTACAGTGGTGAAGTTGCTGATCTCGAACATATACCTGGTCTTGAAAATAAAAAGATTCGTTTTGGTGACACAATAAAAATTAAAGATACAAAATTTAACCCTCCTCTATATCTTGAAGCACGTGTTCATACTATGAATCGTTCTCTAAGTGACAAATCTCAAAAGAAGGTCACGTTAGGAGACTACATCGAATTTACAGAAGAAGATGTTAAGGCGATAGTGAAATCGTTACAATCCGAAATTAACAAGAAATTAACTTACATTTGGATACGATATTCCCAATACCCTGATGGCAGTAACATGTCAGAGGACCCTATAAATGCGCTTTATATGGGCGTTGCCGTTACAAAGACTAATGTAGCACCAGTAAATCCTGAAGACTATACTTGGACTTTAATTAAAGGGGAACAGGGTGAGCAAGGAGATCCTGGACCACAAGGAGAAAAGGGGGACCCGGGTCCACAAGGAATACCAGGTCCAAAAGGGGAAGACGGTCAAACGCTTTATACATGGGTAAGATACGCTGATACACCAACAACTGGAATATCACAATATCCCGATGGTAAAAAATATATCGGTTTTGCTTATAACAAGCCAACGCCTACAGAATCGAATATTTATAGCGATTACACTTGGGCTAAAATCGTTGGCGACCAAGGTGTACCAGGACCACCAGGAGAGGATGGTACCCCGACTTACACATGGTTAAAATATGCCGATGATAATAAAGGTAGTGGCATGTCCGATTCACCGGACGGAAAAAGATATTTAGGACTAGCCTATAACAAGACTACAGCAACTGAAAGCACGAACCCGGCTGATTATAATTGGTCACCTTTGTACGATAACGTACAGGTTGGCGGTAAAAATATGCTTGTCAGAACGGACTTTAAAGATGGTACGGGTTGGGCGCCGTGGTCTAATCGGGGTACTATTTCTACATCAGTTATAAATGGTTTTCCTAACGCTTTATTATTATCAACTAAGGACTTCGCTATCAATCAAGGGGACGCCGTAGGGTTTTATCAATCGAATCCAACACTTTACGGGTTTAACGTTAAAGGTGGTCAAGATTATACAGCGAGTTATTATATTCGTTGTAGCGGCTTTGCTAGTATGAATTATTGCTATTTAATTTATAACGATGGTCAAGGTAACCAAAAATTGCCCGACGTACAGTTTGCAGATTGCCCGATAGTAAAAATGGATGGTTATGATTACTATAAAGTAACGCACCATTTCAAGCCGAATAGAGACGGTACCGCAGTTCGTTTCCTAATTGGTGGGCGTTCTAACACTGCATATGGTACGGATACAACCGTTCCTTACATGTATGTTACTCAACTTCAAATGGAAGAAGGAAACATAGAGACTCCATGGGATATTTCCCCTAAAGATGTAGGAAGAAACATAGCACAAGCTGAACAAAACGCAAAAGATGCTTCTGTTGGACTAGGTAACTTATATAACGGTTTTAAAGTAACAAAAGAAGAAGGTATGGAAATAATGCTTTCCAATGGTTTGGTAAGAACCATTGCAAACGCAACAGGCGGTTTTAAGATTCAAAGAAGAGCAACTACTTCTTCACCATGGGTAGACATGTTTTACGCAGATACAAACGGCAAGTTATATGCTTTTAATATGGTAGCAGAAGGAGAAGTCCGAGGGGTAACAGGTACTTTCGGAGAGGTTAGTGTAAAAGATGGTGACTTTATTCTTCAAGATAATAATAGTAATTTAGGTTATTCCATCGCTTCTAAAACTAACCATGTTCAAGATCATTCCTTTGAGTTAGTGGAACAACATGATGCACTTCCCAATAGTGATGATTTAAAGTACAGCTGGGACGATATGTATTTCGGCTTTTATCCAAATACACCTTGGTACATTACAAGAGGTACTCCTAAATTGGCTGTTAGTTTTGGACCGAGTGGGAAAGGATCTATGCCGATTTTCGGCTCTAAAGGGGTTTGTGTACGCTCTACGGATGCCATGGCACAACAAATACACACCCTATCTCCTTCTACAGTATATGCGCTATCTTTTTACGCAAAAAGGCAATGGAATGTATCTGCCGGGGCTATACCGAAAGTGGATATTTATCATGTAGATGCAGCAGGTACAAGATTATCGTTAGTTGCTAGTAAAACGTTCACTGCTGTTGCAAGTGATTATTCGGTGGAACGATATGCTCTTACATTTACAACTCCAGTGTTTGCTGATAATACAGAAGGAATTGAAATTGTACTTAGTGGAGCAAATGCAAACTGGGCGCAGATAGATGGAGTTCAATTAATCGAAAACGATAAACCAGGTCTATACGACGAAGAAGCCAACGTGTGGAAAGTAGCGAATGGTCAATACGATGTTCTCAATAAACAAAGGGTGTTGTGGAATGGGGTGGCCTTTATGAATGCTTCAACGGTCATCACACCCGATGTACCATTACAAAAATGTCCGAACGGTTGGATATTAGTGTGGAGCGCTTATTCATCAGGTGCAGCAAACAACTGGAATTACGTTTATACCTATATTCCAAAGCGTAGATTAGGAAATCATACATTATGTACAGTTCCGGTTGATGAAGCAGATAGTAATGCATTTACGATTAAAGCATTAAGTATTACACATAACACAATTACTGGTGTAGCAAATAACCAAAGTGGAATTAATGCACAACAAGCAGTATTAAGACAAGTATTAATGTATTAGGTGGTGGAGATATGAAACTATATTTGCTTGTAAATTCCCAAGATAATAGAGTACTAGGTTGCAGTACTACTAGCCCATTCATTCAAAACAATGTTGAAATTGAAGTTGAGGATGGTCATGATGTATTAGATCATCCTTTAAATTATGTTTTTGTCGATGGAGAAATAATTTTAGATGAAGTATATCGACAACAACAAATTGAAGCCGAAGAATTGTTAAAAAACAAGCCAAAACCGGAACGGGAAATAGCAGATATGTGGTATGCCATTATGACGGGAAGTGTTAAGAATGCTTGATTTTAATAAGATTAGATATTTTTATATTGCTAAGCTATGGACGAAAGAACAAGTTGGTGATGCAGTAACAGCTGGTGTTATTACTGCTGAACAGTATGAACAAATCGTAAAGGAACCTTATACAGAAAGTATTTAACAAGCCTTCCACAGATTGTGGAGGGTTTTTATTATGAATTTGGTAGGTGGACAATGGAAGAAAACCAAAATTTAATGTTGAACATTTATGAACGACTTGGTGGTATTGATGCAAAATTAGATAGCATTAATCAAGTCCGAGACACAGCACATCGAGCGGAAGAAAAAGCAGATAACGCACAAGATACTGCAGATAAAGCATTAGAAAGTACAAAAAGTGCACATCATCGACTTAATAAGATTGACAAAGTTATTTGGTGGGTTTCCACTACCATTATCGGTGCTGTAATACTAGCTTTAATTGGCTTAGTTATCAAATTAAATTAGGAGGAAAGTAAAATGACGTCAGACAAATTAAAACAATATATCGCTTTATTCGGAGGGTTGCTTTCAGCAATCCTTTTATTTTTGCAATCACTGGGTATCAATTTTAGTTGGTTTACTGATGACACAATCAATGCATTTGTTGAAGTTTTATTGAATGCCGTTCCATTTGTTCTAGTGATTTATGGTGTGTACAAAAACACTTACATCGTTACTAAGAAAGCGAAAGAACAAGAAAAAGCGCTAAAAGAAGAGGGGTTGAAATAAAATGCCTTTTAAAATCGCATTAGATGATGGGCACGGAATGGAGACAGCGGGCAAACGTACACCTAAATTTAATGATGGGACTTTTATGCATGAGAATGAATTTAACAGGGCTGTCGTGAATTACTTAAATACTGAATTAAAACGGTGTGGATTTATCACACTTCTAACAGCTCCAACAGATGAAGATATTCCACTTGCGACACGCGTATCTATAGCTAACAAGAATAAAGTGGATGCTTTTGTTTCTGTTCACGCTAATGCATTTACAGGTTCCTGGAATGAAGCGAATGGGGTAGAAGTTTTTGTTGGTAAAAGTGAACTAGCGAAAAAGTTAGGTAAAGCTGTCCATAAGTTTTTGTTACAAGGTACAAAACAAACGGATCGTGGTGTTAAAGACGGGACACATTTGTATGTAATACGTAAAACTGATGCGCCAGCTATCTTAACAGAATGTGCGTTTATGGATAATAAAGTTGAAGCAGAATTATTGCGTACAGATTCATTTAGAAAAGAATGTGCAATTGAAATTGCTAAAGGAATATGTGAAGCGTTTAAAGTGAAGTATGTAGAAGAAAAGGTGCAAGTTGCAAAAGCGACTGTAAATCGCAAACGTCATAACGTCCGTGTTTACTGGTTCCCATCCGAAACGAATTCAGGATTGGTAGCTTTGAAAAAGTATTTAGATGGCAAGAAATTAGACTACAAAGTCACGTGTACAAATGGAAAGTATATGCTTGAATCCTATTGGTACCCACAAGATTCAAAAGGTAAGTATGAATTAGAACAATGGCTATTGAAAAAAGGATTTAATTACGATATTCAGTTAGAAAAATAAAAAACAAAGACCAGGTATTCATTTAATTGTGAGCCTGGTCTTTTTTGTTTTCTATCACCTAATAGTCTATTAAGGACACATTTCTCAGATATAAGCATATGATATTACGAAGTATTTAGGAAAGGGCTGAATAGATGTATTATTATCCGTATGGTTATCCATACCATAACATGTACTACGGTAATCCTAGAATAGATAATTTTGGTGGAGAAATGCATTACTATCCCTATAACAATGACATAATGGGAAGAAATCGTTTAAATTATAATCACCTTTTTAGTAATAGAATAGCTTTAAAAGACTATGGTGCAAATCCTTTTGTTATTAATATTAATGAAGCATCAGAGCAAAATAATAATTATCGTACTGTTTTATGGACGGGGGACCATTTACAGGTTGCATTAATGAGCTTGAATCCAGGAGAAGATATTGGACTAGAAATACATCCCGATGTTGACCAATTTTTACGTATTGAACAGGGGCAAGGAATTGTCCAAATGGGCAAGAGTAAAGATAATTTATCATTTAAAAGAAATGTATACGAAGATTCAGCTATAATGGTACCTGCAAGAACTTGGCATAACTTAACAAATATAGGTAATACCCCACTGAAACTTTATACAATATATGCTCCACCTAATCATCCATTCGGTACTGTGCATACCACAAAAGCAGA
This sequence comes from Lysinibacillus halotolerans, assembly GCF_003711845.1. GTDB lineage: Bacteria > Bacillota > Bacilli > Bacillales_A > Planococcaceae > Ureibacillus > Ureibacillus halotolerans. The sequence continues at coordinate 179 of NZ_RHLQ01000068.1, read as the reverse complement.
AGCAATTGAAACTGAACATTAAAAATGGTAAATCAAAATTAAAACCGCCTTTCCATTGTTGAACTGACCCAAAAAAGTTAGACATATTTTGTTAGGCGGCTTCCAAGACCTTTGTTCGGTATTCTACCGGGCTTAGGTCTTTTAATTTTGCCTTCATTCGTTTGTAATTATAGTACTCA
>NZ_RHLQ01000067.1 GCF_003711845.1 Lysinibacillus halotolerans | reverse complement strand
GACTTAATTTTATCAGAAGTGGTCCTTATTTTTTATTTAAAATAATCAAAGCCGGTGAAATTTTACTTATCGTAAAATTTCACCGGCTTTTCATTTCAGAGGTGGGTTTTGTCCCATCCTCGCTTATTCAACTCACAATTACTCTTCAGAAGGTCGTTGAGTTTGTGTATCTAATGTATCCCAGAAACTAATATCTGCATTTTCAATTGAACCGTCTGCGACCGCTCTAACAGTGGCATCCAACGTCGTGACCGTTTGTTTAATTAAATAACCATTACTTTTTTGACCGATTACTCGTGAAGGATCCTCATGATCAGACATTCCGCGCATTTCAAATAACAGCGTCGCTATATCATATTGGACCGCTGCACCGTTACGGCCAATATTTTCGCCGCTACCACCATTATATTTGCCAATATGACCCCAACCCGTTGAATCAACAGCGTTGAATACGACTGCACCTAGTTTTTTGGATTTCTCTAACACTTCTGGTTTTACATTCGCGTTTGTCGGATAGAGCATTGAACCAGATACTAATTCTCCATCTCGTTCATATTCAGTACCTTGATGATGAAGGTCGATCATATAATCAATATCATACTTCTGTAGCACATTTTCGTGTAGTGCTTGTGTTTCAGGTTGTAATTTATCAACATGATCTCGATTCAAGTCAGTCCCCACTGCATTATAACGTGTTAAATGACGTCCGCCATCTGCCACGTAATCTTCAAGGGAAAAGTTTACATCACCCATTGCACCATCCGCATTTAACATCGGTACAATAAGAACATTTACATTTTCAAGAACACCCTTTGTTTTATTTGTACCAAGATGCTTAATAAACTCTAAAGCACCTTCAGTTGTTAATTGTTCATTTCCGTGCTGTTGAGTTAAAAATAGTACAGTTGGATTGCTTGGGTCAGTCATATATTTTGCTAAATAAATATCTCTATTTTTCACTGTTTGACCAATAACTTCAAGCTCCATTGCTTCTTGTTTTGCATCTTGGGTTTTCAAGTATTTTACCATTTCTTCGTAAGTATATAGATTAGAAGTTTGAATCGATTCGTTTCCATTATAGTTTGGTCCTTCACCGACAGCATAAACAGGCAACGCAGATGGTGCAACAGCTCCTAATGTCATCATTCCCGTTAACGATAGTGCAAACAATTTCTTTTTCATCTTAACCCCTCCACATTCAAAAGTCTGAATATTTATATTATTCATAAATTAATATAATCTATCATTACTTTGAATGTATATAGAGGAAAACTATCATTATTTATTACTAAATATAGTCCCTTTATCATAATTTACCATTTTCAATATTATCTTTGGTGCCCAATAACTCCTTCTTTACCTTTAAATAAGCATAATTAATTTCTTTATAATCATTTTGATGATCATCGATTAATTGGAGGAGAAAATCCTTTAACGTCTCTGTTTTCTCGCCGAGCATATTCTCCATAATATATACTTTAAATTGCTCTTCATAAAAAGCTATTGAATGTGATGGCATTTCTCCCACTCCCTTTCATACCATAAAACTTTCTTTCCTGTGAGTTCCACAAATATACTGGTAACCTACTACCGTACTAATAACATCCATCTGATAAGCCTCCTTTTTTACATAACCCAAATAAAAAAGCTACTCCTGAGTTCAGAAATAGCTTTGGACTTATCTATGCATACTTAAAAAGCGTAAAAAAACCGATTTTTTTTACGTTCAATTTCGCACAGAACACCACCTATTTCCACGTAGGTATTTGGTGTGTACTAGAATTAGGCAGGTCTCCTGACTTCTCATCAACACAAATCAACGCCTTCCCATTTACACAGTGGCATCTATTGATTTGCTCCGAATTCACAGTTGCGGGACAGTGTTGGATTTTCACCAAGCTTCCCTTTTAAGCTTATTCTCATAAGCACCTATTCTTACACGTTATGTAATTACTATATATTATACCTAAAAAACAAAAGGATTAAAATATTCAAACTATTGTTTTGAAAATGAGTACCTTCTCCATATAGCGTATGGATAATGTTGCAGGCGTTTAAATACTTGGCACTAACAGCCTTTTCCCATTATTCATGTTTTCTGATATGCTGAAAATATTGTGGTTATTGAAGGGGGTATTTAGTTATGAATGTGAATGAATTTCAAGAATGGGTTAAAGTCTATTATGAAAAAAGAGGATGGTCAGAGTTAGATATATTTATTCGAATCGGTTTTTTAGCTGAGGAGACGGGCGAAGTTGCACGGGCAATTCGAACACTTGAAATTGGAAGAGATCGACCTGATGAAAGTAATGGAACTTTAGAACGGCAAAAACAAGAATTAACCGAAGAACTCGGAGATGTATTAGGCAATCTTATTGTAATTGCTAACAAATACGATATTTCTTTAGAAGATGTTTTCCAGTCCCATCGTGATAAGTTAGATAAGCGGTATAAACTATTAAAATGACTATTTACATAATGAAACCTCTTTAGAAAGTTACATTCTAAAGAGGCGTTTTTTCCTTAGTATTAACCTAACCAGTTAGCCTTCACTAACTTCTCAACAACAGGCATATTAACGATTCCTTCTCCGGATGTAAAGTGTCCACCAATTGGTAATAAAATAAATGGACATTCCAACAAATTAGATAGTTCATATGTTAGTTTCCAATGAATAATTTGATCCGTTTTAGAAGAAATGACATAAGCATCCCCAATCAAATCTTTCCAACAACCTTCATCTAGGTTTTTGAAATAAGGTTGAAATTGTGGGAAATTTTCAACCTCCTCTACGAAACCAGAAACTAAAATGGCTCCTTTCACTTTTACATGATGTCGTTGTAAGTATCTTAAGAACGTAACACACCCTAAACTATGACATATAAAATAAGCATCTTCAGGGGTTGTAATTCCCCTTTCCAAATCAAAATCCCATTGCGTTACATTAGCTTCGGTAGGATCTGTGTATGGAATAATGTGAATATCAAAATCATCCTTAAATTTTTGTCCAATGTTAGATAGCCAATTTATTTCTGGCGAACCTCCATAACCATCGATTAAATATAATTTATTCATAGAATGATTCTCCTTTTAATTTAATAAAAAACACCCCTCCAGATAGGGATATATCCAAAGGAGTAATAGCGAAGAAATTTTAAAATGCTAATACTAGTAACGATTGCTAGAATATTGCTATTAAATTTCATCTTTTAATTTTTCTAACTCTAGTTCAGATATAACACTGATACCATTCGTTTTTAATAACGCTGTTGTTACACCCGCTCCGTTTATTTGTTCTCCAATAAACTTTCCGTTATTTATTTTTTGACTACCACATGATGGACTAAATACTTTCAACACTACATATGTAGCTTTCATTTCTTTTGCTATCTCAAGGGTTTTTCTAGCACCCTTCAAATATAATTCGGTGACGTCATTCCCAGAGCGTTCCATCACTTTTGCTTTTCCTGCCAAAACATCAAAACCTCACCGTTAATAATCTCAGCTGGTTCCCTAGGTGTTTCAAAACCTCCTAATAGCTCTGGACAAATAGGGATGGCCTTCTGATCATCGATTAATTTTTGAATTGTACTATCCGAACATGACGTACCATTGTACCTTACTGGGTTTCCAGCTAAACACGAACTAACTAATATCATCTTTTTCCCCACCCCATATAAAGACTTTATCGTATTATACTACAAAGTTATTTGTTTGAAATTTGATTGGTTAATCCAATAGATTAAGCATAAGTCTTTTTCCATTTTAAGGAGAATATAATGAAATTATAGATGCATAGAAGTGAAAACTACTATTTTAGGAGGAAGGTTATGTTCCAAACATTAGACCATTTTTTGAGATCTTGGGAGTTTGAAGCTGATGCTACACAAAGAATACTTAATCATTTAACGGATGAATCTCTTAAACAGGAAATAACATCACAAAATTGGACATTAGGCCGAATTGCTTGGCATACGGTTACTGCTATTCGTATTATTACTTCAAATACAAACTTAACGTTCGAAGCCCCTAATAATGACTATCCGGTTCCTATTTCAGCTAAATTTATAGCAGATAGTTATAAACAAGCTAATAGTGCATTCTTACAGGCATTAAAAAGTCATTGGACTGACCATACAATGAATGAAGTGATTAATTTTTTAGGTCAACAAATTCCCATCGGTTCACTGTTAATGTTTTTAATCCAACACCAAAGCCACCATCGAGGACAAATGACCGTTCTAATGAGACAAGCAGGATTAGTTGTTCCAGGCATTTATGGTCCGTCAAAAGAGGAATGGACAAAATATGGTATGGAAGCTCCACCGATGTAGTGCGATAGGATCTCCTTTTAGTTTTAAGCAAACGCAATTGAGAGTTATTTGCCATCTAGATAAGTAGATGGCCCATTTTACCTTTTAGTTTGATTAACCTCTTCATTCCTTCCCTATTAAATAATCCGTTTTTACATTTCTCACTTAAACTTCAGGATATTTACCTTATTTTAACCATTTGCACCTTACAAATTTGTATAGCCTTGCACATCATACAGTAAAATCTCTTGTTGTTTTTCTGTCGTTCTTCTATTAGTAGAAAAAATAACATTTATCTTTTCTTACGAAATTTACGAATTAATAGTATAAAGGACGCAGTATTATGAAAATTTACAAAAAGACAATAATACCAGTTCGACAAAAATTTTCAATTAATTTATAATGTAATAGTAATACAATGGAGTGTGATATTAGTGCTATTTCTTAAAAACTGAAAAAGGCAAACTTATCGAAAGGTAGGGACGCAAAGCTACGAGTCTAAAATCCTATTGGGTAAAGATAGTCGGGTTGCCAATCTTAATTAATACTTATTTGGCTATCCTTATCTATATTTAGGATAGTTTTTTATTGCACTTTTACGAAAGAAAATGTGCAAAAGTTAAGTAGTAGATTATAACAAAAAAGGAGTTTGTAAGATGATAGTGGTTGATAAAAAGAAATATAAAATGGCCATTAATGAAGTGGCGAAGGAAGTTCATGTGCAGGTAATCGGATTAATGAGAGAAGAAGATGCAGAAGGTTATATGGTCGATTTACAAGATACCATTAATAAAGTACCAAGACATGAATATACGTTTGTTGTCGATGGAACTCACCAAACACCTGTCCCTTCAAAGGTTGTTCCGCAATTAGAACAAACAATGCAATTTTATTCTAGCCTAGGATTTAAAAATGTCCTTGTAGTAAAACCTAAATCTAAAATTGCTCAAGTACAAATCCGAAATGCCCTTGAAAGAATCGATTTCACAGGTACGTTTATCGATAAAGTGCAATAATACGTTCCGATTGAAAGAAATTTTTTAAATTTTCAATTTGAAAGGAAGATCCTCAATGCAAACAACACAAGAGTTATATACATATGAAATTTTAACGAAGGAACAACCAGACTTAATTCAAAAAGCGGCTGAGTGTCTAGCTCGTACTTTCATCGGGGTAGATGTTTCAGGAAAATGGGTTCAAGAACCAATGGTAGGTCAATTAAATATAGCATATGACGATTTTTATAATTTTACAAAGGAATATTTAGACTCCACAGTTGAGCAAGGATATTGCGCAGTTGCTCAAGATATTCATCATAACGTTGTAGGTGTTCTAGCTGGAGATACAAATGCACCAGAAATTATCGGTGAAGATATTTTTGAAGGTTCTTTTTATGATATGAATGTCATTCTTCGTGTTCTTGAAGATGTGGATAAGCGTTTCATGGAAGATTATAAAAAACGGAACGGAAAAGATCTTGAAGATGGAGAGCTATTACACCTATTTATGTTAGGAGTAATCGCTGAACACGACCGTCATGAAATTATCCAGCAATTAGGAAATAGATTGATTGCAAAGGCAACAGCACAAGGGTTAAAGGGTGTTTTAGGTGAAGCGACAAACATGAAGTCGTTACGCGTAATGGAAAAATATCATAATATGAAAAAATATAAAGATTTACAAGGAAATTATATTGTTCATAAATATGAAGACAATAGCAAATTAAATGGTATTCCTGCAAATATAGCAGATGGAACATATATCATTATTCGAGAACTATAAAATATAATTGCTAATTCAACAATAATAGGAGTTAGGAGATTTGTTTATTATGGAAGCTATTTTGCTCGGTATAATTGTAATCTTATTGGGGGTATCGGTGTATTTTGCTTACAAATATTATTCGCTTAAACACACACCCCATGTTAATAAAGAAATTATCAATGCAATGAAAGAAGTCTCAGCAGGTAATGTCATCAACATTGATGACAAAAGTTCTAATCATCCTGTAATTAATCAACTAACGGAGTTTTTCAGTAATGTAAGGGAAAAATTCATTTCCTTTTCAAAGGATGTACAGGATAGAGGAGAAAATCTCGCAGAAATCGGTGAATATGCATCTGAGAAAGCGGATATTGTTCGAGCAGCAATTGATGAGGTAGGTAGAGGATTAGAAAAACAATTAATTGCTACGGAAGAAAGCGCCGCATCTATGGAAGAAATTTCACAAGCGATTGATGATCTATCCGTGCGATCAAATCAAATTTCGGAACAATCGAACGCTACATTGGAGTTAACTCAAGAAGGAAACGAGAAGCTAAAGGATTCCTTAGTAAAAATGGAACAGTTTAATCAAACTGTAAATACAACATTTGATGCCATTAATAAACTTGGAGAAAAATCTCGCGAAATCGGCCTTATTGTCAAAGTGATTACGGAAATTTCAGAACAAATTAATTTATTGGCATTAAATGCGGCAATAGAAGCTGCCCGTGCAGGTGAACATGGTAAAGGATTTGCAGTTGTTGCCGATGAGGTTCGAAAACTAGCAGAACAAACACGTCAGTCTTCTTCTGAAGTATCAAATATTGTAAAAAATATACAGGAAGAAACTGAAGTAGTCGTTAAGTCAATGAAACAGGGAACGGAAGAGTTTAAAGAGACAAATATGACGATTGTAGAAGTTGGAACCATGTTTGAAAAAATTCTATCTACTACAAAAATTATTGCTGAGAATAATGAAAATTCCTCTGCAAGTACAGAAGAATTATCTTCTGCTACTCAACAAATCATGGCAACAATTGTTGAAATAGCGTCTATCTCTCGAGAATCTGTTGAAATGTTTGAGGAACTAATCGAAATTAATGATGATGAATTGCATACGATGAAACAACTTGTTCAGGAAGCTCAAAATCTTATCGAGTTAAAAAATAATGTAAACAAATTACTATTTGCCTCGGATCATGTTGGTGAAACTGTAGAAGCTAAAGTGAGTTAATATATAAACTCAATATAGCAATATCAAGAGAATCACCTTGCTGACTTATATAAATAAAAGTGCTTCTCATAGGTTAATGCAACTTGTGGGAAGCTTTATTTTTATGCAAGGCAAAAACTAAAACAAACTACCTTTCCAACGCAAGGAGTTAATCGATTGGATTCTATGTTCCATGAAATATAACAACAACTTCTAGTATAAACAGCAAGGAGGTAACTACATGAAGGAAATACAAAAATTGTTCCCTAGTATGGATGGGAACGACTTTCAAAGAGAAGAATTATTATCCTACTTTAACACCGTTTTAACGAAAATTGATGAATTAAAAGATCCGAACAAACTAACGTTAGGTGAAATGCCTGAGTACACGGAAGATTACTATAATCGCGTCATTCAAAAAGCGGCAATTCCGAAATCCGGTGTGTCGATGGATAATGTCGTACAAGAGCTTCTAAAATTGGTGGAAGGACATCGGTTCGTCAATCGGAACTATGTAGCCAATGCAGCGCCACTTCCGACCATTGCGAGTATCATTGGAAATTTAGTAATGGTACTCGTTAATGGGAATAATCTATGGGATGTGGAGGGGCCAGCAGCGGCTACAGCAGAAGTCGAAGTAACTGCTATGTTATCTAAACTGGTTGGCTACGATGAAAACATGAGTGCAGGATATACAACTTGGGGAGGACAAGGGGCTGTCTTTAACTCTTTACGTCTTGCCATTGCCCGTTACGCACCATCTTCTAATCAAAAAGGTATACCGCAAAATCTTTATTGCTTCTGTTCTGAACTATCCCATTACAGTCTCTATAAATCTGTAGAGGCAACAGGGATTGGTGTAGAAAACATGATTCGAGTGACAGCCAATGCGGATCATTCTATGAATCTAGAAGATTTAAAAGAAAAAATCGAGCAGGTTATTGCAAAAGGCGGCGTTCCACTTTATATCCTTGCCACAATGGGAACGACGGATACATTTGGGATTGATGACATTGAAGGCATTAAGTATATAGCGGAAGAAATGGAACGTACATATAACATCGATCCAATTTATATCCATGCAGACTCTGCTATGGGGGGGATGTATACGTTCTTTAATCAGTACGATTTTGAAAGCAATCCCTTACAATTGGAAGATAAAGTGAATGAGGTTTTAACATCCTATCAACAGAAATTTAAACAGATTAAACTTGCAGATAGTATGGTCTTTGATTTCCATAAATTAGGGCAAACACCATATACAACGAGTCTATTTTTAATTAAAAATAGAGAAAATCTAAAATATGTTGATTTAGATGCAGAGGAAACGCCGTATGTTGGAAATCGAGGTTATGGTAGTTATCATACTGGCTATACGCTCGAATGCTCGCGAATGGGAAGTGCTTTGTCCATTTATGCTTCGTTATTAGCATTTGGAATCGAAGGCTATCAAGAACTTTTAGCCAACTATATTCGTGTTAATATTGCATTTAGAGAGACATTAACAAAAGAAATTTCCAATGTGGTGGTCACGAATGAGATTTCTCCGATTACAACATTTCGTTTTTATCCTGAGGAGAAAAAATGGAATGACGAATTGAACGGACTTTTAACCGTAGAAGAAATGATGGAAATTAATCAATTTAATGATGAGTTTGCAGAGATAATTGGTACCGACCGAGATACTATATTCTTTGGGAATACAAGGAAGCAGCGCCTTGTGAAAGCAAAAAACTCAAACAATCCGATATCCATATATGCGCACAAATTTTTTGCGATTTCTCCATATACAACCATCGAAGAGGTCGATCGTTATGTTGCATTTTTAAAAGAACACCTAGAAATTTTTCTGAAAACAAAACGTAGTATGTTAACAAAAATCTAACAAAATTAAGAATGATGCAAACGACTTTACTGTTACTTTAACCCCGTCCTAAAATTAGAACGGGGTTATGCTTGTCTACACTTTTCATTTATACGAAATTCTAGAATTAAATATTTTGAAAAAGTGAGATGGTTAGTATTAGTGTCGATAAGGAACCTGCAGACATTAAAGTTATTATTCTTCTTCCGTTCTTTTCTTTTGAAGATTTTGTAAGCTCCCGGGACACGGCAATCCATAAAACAATAGAAACGATAGCTACTATGGTAATAACATTTGTAGACATATTTGTTTCCTCCTTAAGTTATATTTTTTCCGAACCTGGATTAAAACCCTGTTACTTTATATACGAATTAGAAATATCAAAGTTTCATCATTGACCATTTTAAAGCAAATAAAAAAGAATCCTTTTGAAATCAAGATGGATTCCTCTCTTAATAAATTTTATAAAAACTCATTATTTATTTTACGCTGTGAAAAATAAACGATTTCGTTTCTGCAGATGCTTGCTGAAACTCCCAATCTCCATAGGCTTGAATTCGTGAAAAACCTACTTGTTGTAATGATTCATGGATGTTTTCTTGTGTTCGAAATTTTAATTGCATTTTTTCATGAACAACTATTTCACCTGTACGTGCAATTTTTACCGTTTCATAAAATGTAAAAACATCGTCTATGAACCCTTCATATTCTGTCCAAATTTCAAGTAATTCACCGCTCACCTGATCCGTTGCAACATCAGGTGTTTCATCTTTTTCCCACTCTTCCCACGCTTTTGCTAATGGATTACGAGTGTCAAAAATAAAGTGTCCTCCCGATTTTAAAGCACGATGCACATCTGAAATGACGTTCTGCCAACTTTCCTCTGTAAGAAACACTTGTGCAACATTCGCTGTCATAATAACGACATCATATGCATTGGTTTCTAAATTCGTACTATCCCCAACAATCCAAGTCACTTTGTCTGAATTCTCTTTTCTTTTCGCATATTCAATCGCTTCTTCATTCGGGTCAATGGCTGTAATATGATAGCCTGCTTTCGCAAAATGAGTTGTCAATCTTCCAGTTCCACAACCTAAATCAGCTAATTTTTTCGCATTTATCTTTTTTAACAGAGCTAAAAAGAATTCGTCGTCTTTGCCCCATCTATTAATTTGGTCATACACTAATGGAATCATTAAGCAAGCTCCCCCTCTTCCTAACGAAAACAGAACATTCAGTTAAATAATTATTGCATGTTTGTTTTAATTCTTTATCTATGAAACAACCTTCCTTCGTCTATTTCACATTTGCTATTAAAAACATTCCATTAATAATGGTAATCTACTAGGGATAACTGTGCAATAGTATAGCTTTACAATTTTATTCCTAATTACTTTTCAATACTACCGATTTTGAATATAAAAAATCCGAAGGTCTGCCAGAAAAGTACCAGAAACCTTCGGAATGTAATTTTAATTTAAAAATCTATAATTATTCCCCTGCCAAAAAGTCCTTCCCCGCCTTCCCCCCTCTCTCACTCCCCTCAAATCCTTGCGGTTCTAAGCCCCACCCCTCTTTCCTCTTCTCTCCTCAACTCTTCCTTCTGCTTTATTGTTCTTCCCCAAAACCCCCATTTTCGACCTCTTTTTTCCGTTCTGGGTTGTATCGAATATTCGGACAATGTTAAAAAGTTCTTCCATAATGGAGGGAAGAATCAAGAGAAAAAATTGAAAAAACACGTTGAGAAATACACGAAAAAGAACTGAAACCCTACGGGTTTATACAGTGAGGAAAACAACAGAATAGACACAAGAGAAATTAAGAAAGGATGATTGAACCCTTATAGGTCAAGGGATTGAGGAGATATTGGACAAAACAAATAGACTGGATCACTAATGGACCCAGCCTCGAATTTTGATTGATTTTACAGTAGAAAAAATGTTACATACATATCGTTACGCCCGCTGCTCTCCCGCTTCCTTTGCCGTTTGGATACCAATAATTTAGCAGTAGGTACCGACTTTTTAGCATGGGGAAGAAGAATAAGACAGGGAGATAATAATTTTAAGGAAAGTCTACTATCTTATTCAACCGTTACAGATTTTGCTAGGTTACGAGGTTTATCTACGTCACAACGACGGTGTAATGCCGCGTAGTAGCTGATTAATTGTAATGGTACAACTGTTACAAGTGGAGTTAATAAGGAATGAACTTTTGGAATAACTAGGCGATCGCCTTCTTCCTCTAATCCTTCCATTGCAATGATACATGCATTGGCACCGCGCGCAACAACTTCTTTTACGTTACCACGAATGTTTAATGCTACTTGTTCTTGCGAAACAACCGCAAATACTGGTGTACCATCTTCGATTAATGCGATTGTACCGTGTTTTAATTCCCCACCAGCAAAACCTTCTGCTTGAATATAAGAGATTTCTTTCAGTTTTAACGCACCTTCCATACTTACATAGTAATCAAGGTTACGTCCGATAAAGAACGCATTGCGTGCGATTTTTAAATAATCTTCTGCAATTTGTTCTAACTCATTTTTAGAGTCAACAATTGTTTGAATAGCGTTAGCTGCAATCGCAAGCTCTTGTTTTAAGTCCATATCTAGTTCTCTACCAGCTACTTTACCAGCAACATAGGCTGCAACAGCTAATACTGCAACTTGTGCAACGTATGCTTTTGTGGAAGCAACGGCAATCTCAGGACCTGCATGTAATAATAACGTATAGTCCGCTTCACGAGAAAGCGTAGAACCAGGTACGTTTGTAATTGTTAATGCTGGGTAACCAAGTTCTTCTTTCACTCTTACAAGTACTTGACGACTATCCGCAGTTTCTCCAGATTGAGAAATGAAGATAAATAATGGTTTTTCAGATAAAAGTGGCATGTTGTAGCCAAATTCACTTGAAATATGAACTTCTACTGGAATACCAGCAATTTTTTCGAAATATTGTTTCCCGATTAAACCAGCATGGTAACTAGTTCCAGCTGCAATAATATATAAACGATCTGCTTGTTTTAAAGCTTCTAAAATATTATCATCGATTGTTAATTCACCATCAGCATTGCTATATGCTTGAATGATTTTACGAACAACACTTGGTTGCTCATCCATTTCTTTTAACATGTAGTGAGGGTACGTACCTTTTTCAATGTCGCTAGCATCTAGCTCTGCTTTGAACGGTTTACGTTCCACTGGACGACCTTCTAATGTTGAAATTTCTACTTTATCATGGTGAACTAATACAACTTCTTTGTCGCGAAGTTCGATGAATTGATCTGTTACTTGTAGCATCGCCATTGCATCAGATGCAACGACGTTAAAGCCATCACCAACACCAACTAATAATGGTGATTTATTTTTCGCTACATAAATTGTATCTTCGTCTTCTTGATCCAATAATGCTAAAGCATATGAACCATGTAATAATGATAATGTTTTACGGAATGCCTCTACAGTTGAAAGACCTTCACTTGCAAATAAATCAACAAGTTGAACGATGACTTCTGTATCTGTATCGGATTTCATTGTAATACCTTTTAAATATGCTTTTTGCAATAAATGATAATTTTCAATGACACCATTGTGTACTAATGTATATCGACCTGAAACACTTTGGTGAGGATGTGCATTTAATTGGTTCGGTACACCGTGAGTTGCCCAACGTGTATGACCAATACCGATTGTTGCATCTACATCATCGTCTACTGCTGTACGTAAATCAGCAATACGTCCTTTTTCTTTGAAAACTGTAATACCTTCTTCGTTACGAACCGCAATACCTGCAGAGTCATAACCGCGGTATTCTAACTTTTCTAATCCTTTTAATAAAATTTCCTTTGCGTCTAATTGACCATTATATCCTACGATTCCACACATTTTCTTTTTCCTCCGATTAAGCAATACCATTTAACTAAAAATGACAATGAAAAATACAAGTGCTTTTGAAGTAATAAAGGAATTCTGTCTAATTCCTTAACATACTAAAAAGCAATAAAAATAAAAAAACGATATTGCCTAGATTATTTGCCTTTTCGTTTCGCTGTCCAAAAAATTTCTTTTTTGTTTTAGAAACGAAATTAACAACCGGGCATGCGATCGGGAGGTATCCGCCGAAAATTCGATAATCCTCCACCTCGTCAACTAAGGATTGCAGTCCGTTCGATTTCCTTAGTTCAGGCGCTATTATTGTTTTCCTTATTACTTATAAAGCGCTTTTCCAATCCTCCTTTTGCGCTCGCTTGAAAAGTAAATTGAAAATTAATTATTTTTTCAAGCCTCTTCATCATACAGAATATGCTGTGATTCGTCAATCATCCACGCATATCTACTAGTTTCCTATTTTTTCATAAAAAAAGAGGATGGGACAAAACCCACCTCTGAAATGAAAAGCCGGTGAAATTTTACGATAAGTAAAATTTCACCGGCTTTGATTATTTTAAATAAAAAATAAGGACCACTTCTGATAAAATTAA